>JBBDXE010000028.1:77058-184057 GCA_040902505.1 Dehalococcoidia bacterium
CCCCCCGGGGCTGGTGCGGGGGGTCGCGACGGCGCCGCATGTGCTGGAGGTGGGGATCGGGACGGGGCGAATCGCGGTGCCGCTGGCCGAGCGTGGGGTGCGGGTGACGGGCATCGACGTGTCGGCGAAGATGCTGGCGATCCTGCGGGAGAAGCGCGGGGACATCGGTGTGGCGTTCGCGGAGGCGTCGCGGCTGCCGTTCCGGGGTGGGTCGTTCGACGCGGCGCTGTTCGTGCACATCCTGCACCTGGTGCCGGATATCGGCGCGACGGTGGCGGCGGCGCTGGGGGTGTTGCGGCCGGGCGGGCTGCTGCTGAGCGCAGGCGAGGGGCGCCGGGTGGGGCGGGAGACCGAGATGAGCGACATGCTGGACGCGATCATCAACCGGCACGTCCCGGTACGGGACCCGGAGGTGCAATTCGCGCACGGGCGAAGGCTGAGCCGGAAGCTGGTGGAGGCGCGGGGCGGGACGATGGAGGAGGCGCCGCTGGCGAGCTGGGAGTACCGGACGACGCCGCGGGAGGTGCTGGGGAAGCTCGAGCGGAAGGAGCACTCCGGGTCGTGGCACATCCCTGACGAAGCGATCGCGCGGATCGTGGGGGAGGCCGAAGGGGGCCTGGCGGAGATGTTCGGGGGGCTGGACGCGGAGGTGGGGTTCGAGCGGTCGTTCAGCGTGACGGTGGGGCGGCGTCCCTAGCGTTCGCGATGAGCATCATCGCAGCGAAGGAGATGGACACCGCGTTGGCTCCCTTCTCATCAGCGGGCGGCCGGGCCTGGGTGGGGTGAGGCGAACAGGCGTTCCTTGACGATGGTTCGGGGGCGCATCTAGAATAGACGCAACAACTGAATATCGGGACTCTTATCAAGAGTGGTGGAGGGATCGGCCCGACGAAGCCCGGCAACCCGTCCAGACGGGTGCCAATTCCGTCCCCGCGGCGGCGGGGAGAGATGAGAGAGATTCGCAGGACTTCTCCCACACCCCGGAGAAGTTTTCTTTTGTCCGACAAGATGCCCCGGATTCACCCCCTCGAGTGGCGCGACGGCGTGTTGCGGCTGGTCGACCAGACGCGGCTGCCTCAGGAAGTCCGCTACCTCGATGCGCGCGACTACCGCGAGGTGGCGGAGGCGATCCGGCGGCTGGAGGTGCGGGGGGCGCCGCTGATCGGCATCGCGGCGGCGTACGGGATGGCGCTGGGGGCACGGGCCGGCCGGCTGCGGGAGGCGGCGGCGGAGCTGGCGGGGGCGCGTCCGACGGCGGTGAACCTCCGGTGGGCGGTGGAGCGGGTGCTCGCAGCGGCAGCGATCGATCCGGGCGAGGTGTTCGGGGATCCGGCGCAGGTGGATCAGACCCTTCGCTCCGCTCAGGGTGACACGCGGGCGTTTGCCTGCGCGGACGCTCCAGCATCGAATGGGCGAGACGTGGCGGAGGTCATCGAGGCGGAGGCGCGGCGGATCCACGAGGAGCAGATCGCGGGTGACGCGCGGATGGGGGAGCTGGGGGCGGGGCTGATCAGCGAGAAGGCGACGCTGCTGACGATCTGCAACACGGGGTCGCTGGCGACGGGGGGCATCGGGACGGCGCTTGGCGTGATCAAGACGGCGCACCGGCAGGGGAAGGGCGTGCGGGCGCTGGCCTGCGAGACCCGCCCGCTGCTGCAGGGGGCGCGTCTGACCACCTGGGAGCTGGCGCAAGAGGGGATCCCGCACGAGCTGATCGTTGATTCGGCGGCGGCGGGGCTGATGGCGCGCGGCCGTGTCGATGCGGTGGTGGTGGGGGCAGACCGCATCGCGGCGAACGGCGACACGGCCAACAAGGTGGGGACGTACGGGCTGGCGCTGGCGGCGCAGGCGCACGGCGTGCCGCTCTACGTCGTGGCGCCGGTCAGCAGCATCGACACCGGGACGGCGTCGGGCGAGCAGATCGCGATCGAAGAACGGCCGGCGGACGAGGTGACGGTGCTGCAGAGCGCGCGCATCGCGCCGGAAGGCACGGCGGCGCGCAACCCTGCGTTCGATGTGACGCCGGCGCATCTCATCACGGCGATCGTGACGGAGCGTGGCGTGCTGCGCCCGCCCTTCGGGGCGGCGATCGCGGCGGCAGTCGCGCAGCAGGCGGTGCCGGCGTGACGCAGGCGGTGCTGGGGGTGATCGGCGGCTCGGGCTTCTACGCGATGGAGGGGTTCGAGCAGACGGACGAGATCGCGGTCGAGACGCCTTTCGGGGCGCCGTCGGACCGGATCGTGCTGGGGGCGCTGGGCGGGGTGCGGACGGCCTTCCTGCCGCGACACGGCGTGGGGCATCGCATCCTGCCGGGGGAGATCCCGCAGCGGGCGAACATCTGGGCGCTGGCGTCGCTGGATGTGCGTTGCATCGTGTCGGTGAGCGCCGTGGGCAGCCTGAAGGAGCAGCTGGCGCCGATGCACATGGTGGTGCCGGACCAGCTCATCGACCGGACGAACGGTGGACGGCCGGCGACGTTCTTCGGTAGGGGACTGGTGGCGCACATCGCGTTCGAGGCGCCGTTCTGCCCGCAGCTCAGCGGGACGCTGTACCAGTGCGCGGCGGCGAGCGGGGTGACATCGCACCCGGGTGGGACGCTGGTTGTGATCGAGGGCCCGGCGTTCTCGACGCGGGCAGAGTCGGAACTGTATCGCCGGTGGGGCGCCGACGTCATCGGGATGACGGCGCTGCCGGAGGCGAAGCTCGCCCGGGAAGCGGGCATCTGCTACGCGACGCTGGCGTGCGTGACGGACTACGATACCTGGCACGAGACGCACGAGCCGGTGACGGCGGAGATGATCGTCCAGAACTTGCGGGCGAACGTGGCGAATGCGAAGCGGATCGTGGCGGCGTTCGCGGCGGCGCTGCCGGCGGAGCGGAGGTGCGACTGTGCTTCAGCGCTGCGGGACGCGATCGTGACGCCATTGCACCTGGCGCCGGACGAGACGAAGCGGGATCTGGCGCCGATCCTCGCGCGGTACCTGGAGGTGGCGCGATGACGGTGGTCGAGCGGCGGACGCAGGCGGCCGAAGGGGTGGCGGAGTACGTGGTGCGGCCGCTCTCGGACCGGGACCTGATCCGCCGACTGCTGGAAACGCGGCGGGCGTACTCGGCATACGCGCTGGGCCAGCTCGAGCCGCGGCTGTTCCGGCTGAGCGAGTGGTGGCAGGCGCAGGGGCCGCACGGTCAGGCGCTGGTGCTGCACGCACGCGGTGGGCTGGGGAACGCGACGTTCGCGCTGGGCGAGGCGGGGGCGCTCGACGCGCTGTTGCGGCTGCATCCGGGGCCGCGCCACACGTTCCTGACGTGCGAGGTGCACCAGATGGACGCCGTCGCCCGGCACTTCGAGCTGGAGCACCGGCAGACAATGATCCGCATGCTGGCGACGGAGGAGACGTTCCGTCCGATCACCGGAGGGGTGCGGCGACTCGCGGGGCGGGACGCACGGGAGATCAACCGGCTGTACCGGACGGACGGCGTGCCGTCGTTCTACCACGCGCGTCAGATCGACGAAGCGATCTACTTCGGGGCGGAGCGGGACGGGGGCCTGGTGGCGATCGCAGGGACGCACGTAATCTCGGCGGCGAGTGGCATTGCGGTGATCGGGAACGTGTACACGCACCCGCACCACCGGGGGCAGCACCTGGCGCAAGCGGCGACCAGTGCGGTGACGCAGCAGCTGTTGCGGACGTGCCGGGAAGTGGTGCTGAGCGTTGATCCCACGAACCTGCCGGCCGTGCGCGCGTATGAGCACATCGGTTTCACGGAGGTGGCGCGACTGGTGGAGGGGGCGGCAGCGCGCCGCGACCCGATGGGCGCGATGACGGCCGTCCGGCGGACGCTGGCGCGGCTGCGCGGGCGGGGGCAGGGAGTGGAGATCATCCGGATGCGCGGCGCGGAGTAGGGTGGGTTTGGCCCCTAGAGTTTGGAGCTTAGAGGAGTGAGAGGAAGGGAATCGTGACGACTGTGACACTGCCGCATGACGTGCGGGACATGCGATTGGCGGAGGAGGGGGTGCGGCGGATCGAGTGGGCGGCGCGGGAGATGCCGGTCACCGAGCAGATCCGGGCGCGGTTCGCGAAGGAGCGGCCGCTGAACGGCGTGCGCATCGCGGCGTGTCTGCACGTGACGACGGAGACGGCGAACCTTGCGATCGCGCTGCGGGACGGCGGGGCGAGCGTGGCGCTGTGCGCATCGAACCCGCTGAGCACGCAGGACGACGTGGCGGCGGCGCTGGTGGCGGAGTACGGTATCTCGACGTTCGCCATCAAGGGCGAGGACAACGAGACGTACTACCGGCACATCGACGCGGCGCTGGACACGTCGCCGCAGATCACGATGGACGACGGGGCGGATCTGGTCGCGCGGCTGCACAAAGAGCGGACGGACCTGCTTCCCGGCGTCATGGGCGGGACGGAGGAGACGACGACGGGCGTTATCCGGCTTCGCGCGCTGGCGGCGGAGGGGCGGCTGAAGTACCCGATCATCGCGGTGAACGAAGCGAACACGAAACACATGTTCGATAACCGCTACGGGACGGGGCAGAGCACGCTGGACGGGATCACGCGGGCGACGAATGTGCTGTGGGCGGGGAAGACGGTGGTGATCGCGGGGTACGGGTGGTGCGGGCGCGGGGTGGCGTCGCGGGCGCGGGGGATGGGGGCGCAGGTGGTGGTGACGGAGGTGGACCCGCTGCGGGCGCTGGAGGCGGTGATGGACGGCTTCCGGCTGATGCCGATGATGGAGGCCGCGCGTATCGGCGACATCTTCATCACGCTGACGGGCGACGTGAACGTGCTCGACCGGCAGCACATGGAGGCGATGAAGGACGGAGCGATCGTCGCGAACTCCGGGCACTTCAACGACGAGATCAACCTGCGGGCGCTGGAGTCGATGGCGGAGGCGCGGCGCCAGGTGAGGCCGTTCGTGGAGGAGTTCAAGCTCGGGGACGGCCGCAAACTGTTCCTGCTGGGAGAGGGACGGCTGATCAACCTGGCGGCGGCGGAGGGGCATCCGGCGAGCGTGATGGACATGAGCTTCGCGAACCAGGCGTTGAGCCTCGAGCACCTGGTATCGCAGGGGAAGCGGCTGGAGGTGGCGGTATACGGGGTGCCGAAGGAGATCGACGAGGACGTGGCGCAGCTGAAGCTGGCGTCCATGGGGATCGCGATCGACGTGCTGACGGATGAGCAGCGGCGGTACCTGACATCGTGGGAATCGGGGACGTAGGCGGAACGGGCGGCGGGCGGAGCGAGCACCCTCGCGTCCAACAGGAGAGGGGACAGTCATGACGACGACATTCATGGGATCGCCCAGCATCACACTGACGAGCGAGTCGGTGACGGAGGGGCATCCGGACAAGATGTGCGACCAGATCAGCGATGCGATCCTGGACGCCATCATCGCGGAGGATCCGCTGGCGAGGGTGGCGTGCGAGACCGCGGTCACGACGGGGCTGGTGATGGTGATGGGAGAGATCACCACATCGACGTATGTGGAGATGGCGCAAGTCGTGCGGGAGACGGTGCGCGACATCGGCTACGTGAACGCGCACTACGGATTCGACTACGAGACGTGCGGAGTAGCTGTGTCGGTGAAGGAGCAGTCGGGCGACATCGCGATGGGGGTCAACAAGGCGTACGAGGCGCGCGAGACGCACGACCTGGGCGACGACCTGGACACGGGCGCGGGCGACCAGGGGATGATGATGGGTTTCGCGTGCAATGAGACGCCGGAGTTCATGCCGCTGACGATTTCGCTGGCGCACCGGCTGTGCCGGCAGCTCGCACAGGTCCGGAAGAGCGGCCTGCTTCCCTACCTGCGGCCAGACGGCAAGTCGCAGGTGACGGTGGAGTACGAGTACGGGCGGCCGAAGCGCATCGATACGGTCGTCATCTCCACGCAGCACGATCCGGACATCACGACGGAGGCGCTACGCTCGGACGTGATCGAGCAGGTGATGCGGCCGGTGCTGCCGCAAGAGCTGCTTCCGGTGACGCCGCGGATCCTCATCAACCCGACGGGGCGCTTCGTCATCGGCGGGCCGATGGGGGATGCGGGGCTGACGGGACGGAAGATCATCGTCGACACGTACGGGGGGATCGCGCGACACGGGGGCGGGGCATTCTCGGGGAAGGATCCGACGAAGGTGGACCGTTCGGGGGCGTATGCGGCGCGCTACGTAGCGAAGAATATCGTCGCGGCGGGGCTGGCGGACCGGGCGGAGTTCCAGCTGTCGTACGCGATCGGGGTGGCGCGGCCGACATCGATGGCGATCGAAACGTTCGGGACGGGGCGCATCGATGACGAGCGGATCCTGGAGCTGGTACGGAAGCACTTCGACCTTCGGCCGGCGGCCATCATCCGCGACCTGAACCTGCGGCGGCCGATCTACCGGGCGACGGCGGCGTACGGGCACTTCGGGCGCGACGACATCGACGCGCCGTGGGAACGCACGGATAAGGCGGAGCTGCTGCGGGCGGAGGCGGGGGTGCACACGTCGGAGCCGGAGGGCGTCGCGGGGGCGTGACGCCTGCCTCGTCCGTCAGTCTCTCGATGGGGTGGCCTGCGGATCGACGCATGGCTGTGTCGCCAAGAGCGGCTGTCTTCCTTGCATGCGCCAGCTCGTGGGAACGGGTGGTGTGGTATACACCAGCGACCGGACGGAGGAGTTCGCGTGGCTGACGCTGTCACTACGATCACCCGGAACCTGGAAGAAGTGCTCACGCGCGAGGACCTCGAGCGCCTGGTGGCGAGCGGGACGCCGCTGCGGCACTACATCGGCTTCGAGATCTCGGGGAAGATCCACCTGGGCACGGGGCTGGTGTGCATGGGGAAGATCAAGGACTTCACCGACGCCGGCGTGAAGTGCCGGGTGTACCTCGCGGACTGGCACTCGTGGATCAACGACAAGCTGGGCGGGGACCCGGAGGTGATCCGGCGAGTGGCGACGGGCTACTTCATGGAGGGCCTGAAGGCGTCGTTCCGGTGCGTGGGGGGCGATCCGTCGAAGATCGAGTTCCTGCTGGGCACGGATCTCTACCACCACAACGACCGCTACTGGGAGACGCTGATCGACGTCAGTAAACACACGACGCTCGCGCGGATGCAGCGGAGCATCACCATTCTGGGGCGGAAGGAGGGGGAGTCGGTCGACTTCGCGAAGCTGTTGTACCCGGTGATGCAGGTGGCGGACATTTTCATCCAGGGGGTGAACATCGCGCACGCGGGGATGGACCAGCGGAAGGCGCACGTGGTGGCGCGGGATGTGGCGTCGAAGATGAAGGTGTCGCCGCTGCGGGACGCGAGGGGAGAGACGATCAAGCCGGTGTGCGTGCACCATCCGCTGCTGCTGGGGCTGCGGAAGCCCGCGACCTGGCCGCCGCCGGTGGACGACAATCCCGGATCGATGGCGGACTACCTCGCGTCGATGAAGATGAGCAAATCCGACCGGAACTCCGCGCTGTTCGTGCACGACTCGGAGGAGGAGATCCGGGCTAAGGTGCGGAAGGCGTTCTGTCCGCCGGACTCGGCGGCCTTCAACCCGATGCTGGACTGGGTGCGGCAGCTGGTGTTCCCGCGCGATAGTGAGTTCCGCGTACCGCGGACGCCAGACCACGGCGGGGACGTGCGCTTCACGGACGCCGACGAGGTGGACCAGGCGTACCTTGCGGGGAAGCTGCATGCGGCCGACCTGAAGGACGCCGTCGCGGACTGGCTGGTGGACACGCTGGCGCCGGCGCGGAGGGCGTTCGAGGAGCCGGCGCGGAGGGCGTTGCTGGAGGAGCTGGATTCGCTGCTGGCGCGCTGACAGGATCGGGTTCACCGCAGAGAGACACAGAGACGGTGTGGTCTTCGGGGAGTGAGAAAGCCCGTGTCATCGCGCGACGGTCCGCTGTTCCGGAAGGTCGACTGCGTCCGGGTGGGCGTCGATGACGTCGAGGCGGGGTTGGCGTTCTATCGCGACCGGCTGGGGCACGAGCTGAAGTGGCGGACGGCCACGGCCGCCGGGCTGCGCATGCCTGACAGCGACGCGGAGATCGTCATCGACACGATGGCGCCGGGGGCGGAGCCGGACCTGCTGGTAGCGTCGGCGGATGCGGCGGCGGCGGAGATCGTCGCGGCGGGCGGGAGCATCGTCGAGGGGCCGTTCGACATCCGCATCGGGCGATGCGTGGTGGTGCGGGACCCGTGGGAGAATGTGTTGGTGCTGCTGGACATGAGCAAAGGGCCGCTGGCGACGGATGCGGCTGGGTGGGTGGTGGAGGCGTAGGCCGGGCTGCCGGTCTGTCAGTCTCTTTCAGCCTTCAGTCGGTCAGCCGTTCTTTGGTCCGCCTGCGGCGGACGCACAGCCGAGGGCGGCTGTGCCACATCAGGCTGCATGATGCCTACATTCGGTGCGCCGAGGTGACTGTTACAGCAGGCGGGGGGATTCGGCGGTCTCGCGGTCGCCGGCGGGGGCGAGGCAGGCGGGGTCGTCGTTGGCGACGGCGTTGACGCGGCGGGAGACCTCCGTTGCGACGAGGGCGCCGTCCGGCGCGGGGTGGAGCAGGGGGAGCAGCGTCTCGGCGTGGGATTCGGCGCCGCGCGGCGGGACGAAGAGCCATTCGTCGAGCTGGTCCGGCGCGAGCACCACTGGCATCCGGTCGTGCACGGGGGCGACGACGGCGTTGGCTTCGGTGGTGAGGATGGTGAAGGTGCGGACCCACTGATCGTCAACGGGGTTGCGCCAGGACTCGTAGAGTCCGGCGAAGAGGAGCAGGGGGTCATCGTCCGGGGGGTGGAACCAGAAGGGGCGGCGCGACTCCTTCGTGCCGGCCCACTCGAAGAAGCCGTCGGCGGGGACAGCGCAGCGGCGGTGGACGAAGGCGTCGCGGAAGGCGGCGGTCTTGAGGGCCGTCTCGGCGCGGGCGTTGATCTGGCGGGCGGCGCCCTTCATATATTTCGCCCAGCTGTTCACCAGCCCCCACTTCGCGGGGAGGAGCTGGCGTTGCTCGTACTTGGTGCGGGCGATCCAGTGCTGGTCGGTGGGGGCGACGTTGTAGCGGGGGCGGTAGAGGTCGGCCAGCTCGCGCGCGTACTCCGCGCCGAGCAGGTCAGCGACGTCGGCGAGGCGTTTGCGGGTGAGGGTGAAGCGGCCGCACATGGTGTGTGTGCAGGGTAGCAGGTGGGTCGTGAGTGGTGAGTGAGTGGGTCGGCCGGTGAGTCAGTCACTCAGTCGGTCAGTTGGTCAGTCTGTCCCACGATCGAGCTAGCGGGGGATGATGCTGGGGCGGACGGGGTCGGGGCGGAAGGCCTGCCAGATGTCGCGCGTGAGGTTGTCGAGGTCGCTCAGCTCCCCGAAGACGTATCCATCCTCGGCGTGGAAGCGGAGGAGCGCCTGCTCGATGACCCAGTCGGCGTTCTCGTTCCACCAGAGGTCGATGATGTCGGAAGGCCGGGCGCCGCGGTTGCGGACGTAGGGGCTGGTCTCGACGGCGAAACGGGCGAAGTCGACCGGGTCGCCCTGGTCGAAGGTCCAGCGGACGTGGCGGCAGTACTGCATCGGCAGGTTAGGGGTGCCGCAGACGGGGCAGCGGACGGGCCGGGCCTCGTCCGTGGCGAGGGGTTCTCGGTCGAGGAAGTCTGCCATGTCGCTGGTCCTCCGGTGGTGCCAGTCCCACCAGAAGAACAACGCTGGTACTGGCGGAGGGTTTCAGGGGGTGGGTCGGTCAGTCTGTCTGTCGGTCGGTCGGTCAGCGGGCCGGCCACGCCGGGCGGGCCGGGGGGCCTCACCCGGCCTTCGGCTCGCCCGGGCGAGTCTTCGACCACCCTCTCCGTGCGGGGAGAGGGGCTGAAGCGTTGGGGGCCTCGTGAGGGCGGGCGGGGCAAGCCCCGCCCCTACGGTTGGTTTGTCGGTCAGTCAGGGGGTGCCGCCGGGGGAGCCTCACCCGGCCTTCGGCCACCCTCTCCGCGCGCGGAGAGGGGCTGGAGCGCGGGGGGCTCGCGCTTGTGTCGGGTAGGCGTGCGGGCGGGCGGGGCGTGTCGGGGTCGGCGCGGGCTGAAAGGCCCGTGCTCTGGGAAGGGGAAGGTGGCGCTACTTCTGGAGGGCGGGGAGGTGTTTGGCGAAGGCCTCTATGACGGCCGGGGCTTCGAGCATGTTCCGGGGGTGGACGCCGAGGATGGTGTGGAAGATGCCCTGCTCCTTGAAGGCAGCCAGACGCTCGGCCGTCTTCTCCAGGTTGTCCGGAGCGAGGGCTCCTCCGCCCTCGATCGCGACCACGAGGGCGGCGGGGTCGCGGCCGGCAGCCGAGGCGGCCTGCTTCGCGACGTCGAGGTCATCCTTCAGGCGGGGGAGAGAGCGGGCAGTGGCGAGCCAGCCATCGGCGTACTTGCCGATGCGCTGGAGCTGGCCGCGGCTCTCGCCGCCGAGCCAGACGGGGATGCCGCCGGGGCGGGCAGGCTTGGGGTTGCACGTCCAGTCCACGCATTCATAGAACTCGCCCTTGAACCGCACGAAGTCCTCGGTCCAGAGGGCACGCAAGAGCTGGAGGCACTCGTCCATGCGTTTGCCGCGGCGCTCGAAGGGGACGGAGAGGACCTCGAACTCCTGCTTCCACCAGCCGACGCCGGCGCCGAGCACGAAGCGACCGCCCGAGAGGGCATCGATGGTGGCCATGATCTTGGCGTGGAGGACGGGCTGCCGCATAGGGAGAACGAGGACGGACGTGCCGAGGCGGACGCGCGAGGTGACGCCAGCGAGGTACGTGAGCAGCGTCAGGGGCTCGAGGAAGTCGAGTGTTGGGGGGAAGCCGAGGCTGCCGTCGGGGGAGTAGGGGTACTTCGACTGCTGCTCCTTCTGGAGGACGACGTGGTCGAAGACCCAGAGGCCATCGAAGCCAGCGGCGTCGGCGGCCGTGGCGAACGAGGCGATGGCCTCGGGCTTCGCGAACGGGCCCACCTGAGGCACGTGCAGTCCGATCTCCATCGTGGCAGCTCCTGTTCTTGCGGCGTGGTCTGCCCGGGAGGGCCTGGAGACAGTAGCGCGCCGGGGGCTTATGATCGAAAGGTGAACAGAGGAGGGGGATATGCCCACAGCGACGATCAACGGTCTGGAGCTCCACTACGAACGGCACGGCGACGCCGGCGAGCCGCTGGTGCTGGTGCACGGGTATACCGGTGACATCACGGACTGGCGGCACCAGATCGCCGAGTTTGCGCCCACGCACCGGGTGCTGGCGCTGGACCATCGGGGGCACGGGCGGTCGGAGGCGCCGCGCGACCGGGCGGTGTACACGATCACCAACATGGCGGACGACGTGGAGGCGCTGGCTGTGCACGCCGGGTTCGAGCGCTACCACCTGGTCGGGCACTCGATGGGGGGGTGCGTGGCGCAGGAGATCGTGCTGCGCAGCCCGGGGCGGCTGATGTCGCTGACGCTGCACGACTCGGGACACCAGCCACCCTCCGGCCGGCCGGATGACGTAGCGTCGAAGGTCATGGCGCACAGCCATCGGGTGGCGGAGGCGGAGGGGATGGGGGCGGTGGCGGAGCTGCACGCGAAGTGGCCTGCCCACCCGAACGTGCCGGCGGAGCGCCGTGAGGAGCAGAAAGCCCGTCTGGCGCGCATGTCCGTCGATGGATTCGTGGGTGCCTGGGGAGCGTTGGCCACGTGGGAGGGCACGGCGAACCGGGCGCGGGGAATTGCGGTCTCCACGTTGGTGATCTGCGGCGAGCACGACCCCCTGATGGCGTCGGCGAAGTTCTTCGCCGCGGAGATCCCGGGAGCGGTGCTCGCGGTGATCGCGGGAGCAGCGCACGCGCCGCAGCAAGAGTATCCGGAGGCCTTCAACCTGGCGTTGCGCGGGCACCTGTCACGGAACACGGGGGTGGGCGCGAAGTAGGTCGAAGTCTTCGGCCTCAGTTCTCAGGGCATTCGGCAGGGGCGTCAGGGGGCGCCCTCCGTCTTGCGCCGGGGCAGCGCACGGATCAGGTGGGGTTGATCGGTGCGGAGGCGAACTGGACCGCGAACTGGCGACACCAAACGATCGCGTAGCGGTACTGCGTGATGTCTGCGCCGGCCGGCACGTCGTAGTTGAAGTTGCCGTCGGTCGCCTTCAGATCGCCGAGGTTGATAGCGCCATCGATGCTGTCCGGATGGTCCGTGAGATAGACGAAGAGGTCGGGCCCGTTGCGGACGGAGAAATCCTCGAACCGAAGTGTGAAGCTTCCGGGCATCGTCTCGATGAGCAGCGCCTCACCACGTCCGAAGTGGAAGTCGTCGGCGCCCGAGAACGTGCCCCGGTGAGTGACGCGCGGGGCGAAGGCCGCCGGTGGCGGGGTTGCCGCAGGGGCGGTCGCAGAGCGCGTCGGTGTGTGGTCGAGGGGAGCGGCCGCGAGGGGGCTTGCCTCGTCGACGCGGGAGCGCTCCCAGAGCGGCGAGAGCGTGTACCATCCGGCGGGCAGGGCGAGGGCGAGCACGGCGGCCCCGATGATCGTCGCGGCCAGTCGATGGCGCACCAGCAGGCGGTGGAGGCCCAGCCGATACCCGACGGCGAGGGCGGCTGTACCCGCCACGATCAGGCCCATGGTGATGAGCCAGCGGTACGGGTAGAGGTCCGCCGCAAACTCCTCGAGGTCTCCGAAGAACGACATCCTCACACCTCGGCCAGAAGGCTGCCTGTACTGTAGCGGGCGGAGCTTACGGGACCCTTACGGCCCTGCGGGATCAGCCAACCTCGAAGACGCGGCGGGTGGCGCCTTCAATCTGCTGGCGGAGGCGGGCGAGGCGCTCCTGTCCCATCTCTCCCGCGATCTTCGCGCCTGTGTTCTCGTCGAAGGGCACGTAGGTGAAAGGCCCATCGCCGCGGCGCACGAGCTGGAGACGGATGGTCTCTTCCAGCACCTCCGTCATGGTCTCCTCGCTCACGCGAAGGAGGTGCCGGAGGACCTCGTAGTGAACGGGCTCGCGGGAGGCGGCGACGAGGTCACTGAGGCGGCGTCCGGCGCTGGAGAGCGTGAGCAGCTGCTCGGCGCGGAGAGGAAGGCGTTCCACGAAGTGAGTGTACCCCTCGCCTGCCCTATGATGCGCCCGTATGAGTGATCGCACGGGACCGGCGTACGCCGTCATCGTTGCCGCCGGGAGCAGCGAACGCATGGGCGGCGTAGACAAGATCCTCACGCCGCTGTTGGGCCGGCCGTTGCTGGCGTGGCCGCTCCGCGCGTGTTCGCTGTGCGAAGACATTGAGGGGATCGTGGTGGTGGCGGCAGCGAGCACGATCGAGCGGGTGCGGACGCTGATCAAGGACTGGCGGTTCGACCGGGTGAAGGCGGTGGTGGAGGGCGGTGCGTCGCGCCAGGATTCCGTGCGGGCCGGCATCGAGGCGGCGGAGGGAGCGCGGATCGTGGCGGTGCACGACGCGGCGCGACCGCTCGTGACACCGGAGCTATTTTCGGAGGGTATTGCGCTGGCCCGGGAGGCCGGGGCGGCGATCTGCGCGGTCCGGGCGCGGGACACGGTGAAGGACGTCGTTGGCGACCTGCCGGTCGTACGGGCGACGATGGACCGGTCCCGGACGTGGCTGGCGCAGACGCCACAGGTCTTCGAGCGCGAGTTGCTGTTGGAGGCGCACCGGCAGGCGGAGCCCTCGGCGACCGACGACCCGGTGGCGGTAGCCGGTGCGATCAACCGGGCCCTGGCGGCGCACAGCCGGGCGGAGGGTGCGGCGACCGATGACGCGGCGCTGGTGGAGGCGACGGGGCACGCGGTGCGGGTGTACGAGGGCGGGGCGTGGAACCTGAAGGTGACGGAGCCGGAGGATCTGCTGGCGGCGGAAGCGCTGCTGCGGGCGCGGTTCGGGCGTTAGCCGCCTTCGACGGGCGGCTCTGACGGGACGGCGGTCGGCGCGGGTTCGCCAGCCGACGTGGGGATGATGAGCACCTGACCGATGGAGAGGGCGCGGGGGTCGACGCCGGGGTTGGCAGCGAGCAGATCTTCGACGGTGATGCCGAACTGCTGGGCGATTGTCTCGGGGATGTCGCCTTCTTTCACGGTGTAGGTCTGGCCGAGCGACGAAGGCGTGTTCGTGGGTTCGGGCACCGGTGTGTCGGGGACTTCCGTCGGCTCAGGTTCGGAGGATTCCAGGGTAGGGGTAACGGCGACAGGGACGGAGCCGTCGGATGCGGCGGGCAGCCGGATGGTCTGGCCGGAGAACAGCGTCTGCGGGTCGATCCCTGGATTCGCCTCCAGCAGTTCATCCAAGCCAAGGCCAAACCGATCGGCGATCGAGGCGAGGGTGTCGCCGGACTGGATGGTGTAGGTGAGGGCGCCACCGGGGAGCGCGACGGCCTGTCCGACGATGCGCGGAGTGGGAAGGTCTGCCGGATAGGTGGCAGTGGCGATGCTGGCGCTATCGGGCGGGCGGCCGGTCGAGGAGCCGCCGCCGCACGCCGCCGCCGCGGTGAGCAGGAGGCAGCCGACGACCGTCGCGGTAGCGCGGAGGAACCTCAACTCACGCCTCCAGGGGGATGCCGGAACCGCGGCGATCCTACCGGCCGGGCGGCGGCCGGGCAACCGGGGCTCACTCGAAGAGGGCCTGGAGCGTCGCCAGGGCCGCCCGGACGGTCTCTTCGAGCGACTCGGCGGAGATGCGGTCGATGGCGTCGGCGGGGGTGTGGATGAGCTCGTCGTGGCGATAGAACATGACGACGGGGATGCCGCGATTCAGGAAGCTCAGGTGGTCGCTGCCGACGTTCGCCGGCAGTTCGGACGGTGACGCTTCGATATCGATGCGTTGGGCCGCGAGGCGGGCGACCTCGACCAGGTCAGGGCTGCCGAGCAATTCGAGGGGTTTTGGCAGGCCGACGACATCGAGGTTCAGCATGGCGCGGAGAGCGTTGAAGTCGGAGGTGGAGAGTCCGGCCACGAAGGCGCGGCTGCCGAGCAGGCCCGCCTCCTCGGCGCCAAACAGGACGAAGCAGTTCGCGCCGGTGAGGTGCGACGCGGCGACGACGCGCGCCAGCTCCAGCACGGCGGCCGTGCCGGAGGCGTTGTCGTCGGCGCCGCCGGTGACGGCGACGGAGTCGGCGTGTCCGCCGCTGACGGTCTCGCAGGCCGTCACGCCGGGCGGCTTCGCGATGATGTTGGCGGCGGTGCCGCGGGGCGGCGCGACGGTGACGGTGGCCTCGAGCTGTCCGGCCTCGAGGCGGCCCGCGAGGGCGAGGCCTGACTGGCGGCTGATCGCGACGACCGGGATCGGTGAGGGGTCGATGGTGATGCTGAAGATGCCGTCCTCGTTGTTGTAGATCACCGCCGCGGAAGCGCCAGCGGCGCGTGCGTTCGCCGCTTTTTCTTCGATGGTGAGGTCGCCGCGTTCGATGAGGACGATATCGCCGGTGAGGCCGGCGGGAGGGTAGTCCTCAGGGCGGCCGATACCAGCATCGCGCAGCTGTGCCGTCGCCGTGCCGCCGGCGGAGCCGCGCAGGGCGCGGGCGGGGTACGTCTCGCCGGCGGCGTCGACGCGACCGGACAGATAGGCGCCCGCATCGAAGGGGAACTCCTGCGTGGTCACGTCGAAGCCGTAGCTGTGCAGCTCACCGGTGAGGTAGTCGATCGTGCGGCGCTCTTCCTCGGAGCCGGCGACGCGGGGGCCGATGTCGATGGAGAGGACGCGGACGTGTTCGAGGGCGCGAGCCCCGTCGGGCTCGGGTGAGCCGAGGGGGTCGGGCGTCGGTGTTGCGGCGACGGTGGCGGATGCGGCCGGGGAGGGAGGTGGCGCGCCGGTCGGGGTGGCGGCTCCGCCGTCGCCCCCGCAGGCGGCGAGCAGTGCGGCGGCGATCAGCGAGAGGGCAGCGGGGAGGTCGCGGGGGGTCAGCAGGTGCGGCTCTCGAGCGGCCGCTCGTAGGGGGTCATCGCCGGCGCCGGCCGCGTAACCAGTCGAGCAGGCGATTGGAGGAGGCGGGCTGCTGGTATTCGATCACCTGGCCGCGCCAGCGCTTCTCGACCGAGCCGGTGACGGTGCGGCGGGTGCCGCCGCCAGTGACGACGGACATCACGAAGGCCCCGCCGGCGAGGACGAGGCCGGTGATGATCAGGTAGTTCGCCGCGGCGCCGAGTGGGCCATCGAACAGGAAGGCGAAGAAGAGCAGGGCGAGGCCGACAAGCATGGCCTGGCCGAGGGTGACGCGCGAGAGGCGCTTCCTCACGCGGTCCCAGGGGCGGGGGCCGGACGGCTGGGCGCGCTGCTGCTTGCGGGCGCGGATCTTCTCGGTGAAGCGCTCTTCGGGGACGAAGTTATCCAGCTTGTCGAGGAGTTCCTCGATCTCGCGCTGGACCTTGTCGGAGGTGTCACCGGGCATGGGGCGGGTCTCCTGCGGGAGTGCGCCCTGATTGTACCGCAGAGGCACGCGTCAACCGGGTGAGTCCGGCGACGGCGCGCGCGGGGAGGATTTACGGAGCGTTTACGCCGGGTTGGGGCGCCGTTGTCCTGCCGGGCGCTATGGTGCCGTTATCACAGGTGGAGGACGATGTGAGGAACAGGAGAGAAACGATGCAAAGCCGGATGATGGCGCTGGCGGCGGCCGTGGTGATGCTGGCGATCGGAGCGGGGGCGGTGCGCTACGCCTCGGCGCAGGAAGGTGGTACGCCGGCGGAGGAGAATACGCCCGCGCGGGGCGAGGCGTTCATCGACAAAGTGGCGGCGAACCTGGGCGTGACGCCAGACGCGCTGAAGCAGGCGTTTCGGGACGCGTCGCTGCAGACCGTCGATGAGGCGGAGACGGACGGCCGGATCACGGCCGAGCAGGCGGACAAGGCTCGTGAGCGCATCGAGAACGCCGAGGGGCCTGGGCTACGGGGCTTCTTCCACCGTCAGTACGAACGCCGGGAGCACGCGGTGCGGGCGCTCGGGCAGTCCGTCGCGGGGGCGCTCGGGATCACACCGGCGGAGCTGAGGGCGGAGTTGCAGGCGAGTGACGTCTCGATCGCGGACTTGGCGGTGGCGCACGGGGTGGCGGTGGAGGACGTGAAGGCGGCAGTGCTGGCGGACGCCGACGCGAAGTTGGAGGAGGCTGTTGCGAACGGGCGGATCATGCAGGTGCGGGCGGACGAGCTGCTGTCGAAGCTGGAAGGACGCATCGACGAGGCGCTATCGAAGACGCGTTAGGTCTCGCGCGGAAACGCGGACTGCCGGAGAGGCGTTCAGGTGGGCGCCTCTCTTTCTGTTCTCCACTGGCCTGGGGGCTCTCGCTGGAAGGGCCCTCGTCTCGCTCAGGGTGGCAAGGAGAGTTTCAGCGCGAGGGGTGGGCGCGGGTCGAGCCTCGCCCGGCCTTCGGCCACGCTCTCCGCCTGCGGAGAGGGAACGCATGAGGGCCATAAGGGCGTTCGTGGGCGCCGACGGCGCCCTTCTTCTACGCGGGGTCGGTGCGCTGGTTGCGGAGGAAGTTCTCGAGGTCGGCGATGATGGCGCCGGTCGGGGGGAAGTCGGTGGGCTGGGGCAGGGCGCCCGACTCGTCGTAGCGGCGTTCGAGGGCCTCGATCTGCTGCTGCACGTCGGTGTTGTCCTTCACGGCGAGGGAGACCTGACGCACGAACTCGTCGGCGACGAGGCGGAGCTCGGCGAGGTTCAGGCTCAGTGAGAGCGCGTCATCGAGGGCCTCGAGGAGTCCGACGGCGGTCTTGGGGTTGGGGGTGCTGCCGAGGTAGTAGGGCGTCGCGGCCCAGAGGCTGCCGGCGGGCACCTCGGCGTCGCGGCAGAGGCTGTGGAGGACGCCGACGATGCCGGTGGGGCCTTCGTAGCTGGAGCGGGTGATGGAGCGTGCGGCGAGCTTCGTCTGCACCTCTTCGTCGGTGGCGAAGCCGGTGAGCTGCACAGGCCGGGTGTGCACGGCGTCGGTGATGAGCGAACCCATGGTCATCACGCGGCGGGCGTCGAAGGATCGGGCGAGGCGGATGATCTCACCGCAGAACGTGCGCCAGCGAAGGTTGGGCTCGACGCCGACCATCAGCACGGCGTCCGGGCCGGGGCCGCCGCTCTTGTAGTAGAACTCGTTCGTGGGCCAGGTGAGCTGACGAGAGGTGCCATCGACGATGCGGATGGTGGGGCGGGTGTCGGTGTAGCTGAAGTATTCCTCGGGGTCCATGCGGGCGAACGGCTGCGCCTTCCAGGCCTCGATGAGAAAGCGGACGGCAGTGGTGGCGGCCTGTCCGGCGTCGTTCCAGCCCTGGAACGCGGCGATGACGTTCGGGCGGTTGAGTTCCGGCTGGAGGTCGATCTCCATGCGATCAGCCTAGACATGCCCGAGGGGAAAGTCCAATCGAGACGTGAGCTGCGAGCCGTAAGCGGTCAGCGATCAGCAACGGTGTTGCCGGCCCGGCCGACCTTTGCGCGTCGTGGAGGGGAATGGGAGCCGGGTTGTAGTCCGGTTGGGCGTGTCGTGCTGAGGTCGCGAACGCAGAGGGGCATACGTGCGCAGACACGAGTTCCCGGAAACAGGCAGCGAGATCAGAGCGGGCCGTTGGCGGCGAACTTGCCGGGGGTGTATCCGCGGGGCGACCGGGTGGCGCCGCCTCGTGCGGGGCGGCGGGGGCGCGGGGGCCGCACGGCGGCGGCACCATTGCCCTGCATCCACGCGGGGAGGAACTTCTGGTAGCGGTCGGGGGCGGCGGCGGGTGCGGGGGACGTGGTGTCCTTCACAGGACGCCGCCTTCGGGGGCGATATGGTTTCTTGGGCATAGCACCTCGGGTGTTAGGGCGAAGCCACGCAGCCGCGCGTCCGCCTGCATCCAGTATCGACAGAGAAGGGAGGGCAAGAGAGGGGAGAATCCTGCCTCGGGCCGAGCGGGCCGACCGCCTTCACTCACACTGTACGGGGAAACCCCGACAAAGTAAACAGTCCCGAAGATAGATCGCAAGCGCGCGGGAATCGCGTTGACACTCGCGCGGGGAGGGCAGTACGCTGCGAGGGATGGCATCGAGCCTCTGCCGCAGGGGAGCTGGACGCAGGCCACGTCTGTAGGCTGGTGGTCGGTCCCCGCGCACGCGAGCCACGTCAGCCTCGGCGACGTGGCCCTTTTCGTCCTATCGGGAAACGTAGCAGACAATCGAGGAGCGAAAACGTGACGACGCAGGTTGGGGACCAGTACCTGACAGAGACCGAGCGGACCGACCCGGAGGTCTACGAACTCATCCGGCGGGAGGAGCGCTACCAGGTCGATACCGTGCGGCTGATCCCGTCCGAGAACTACACGTCCCGGGCGGTGATGGAGGCGACGGGGTCGGTGCTGGCGAACAAGTACTCGGAGGGGTATCCGGGGAGGCGATATTACGAGGGGCAGCGGTACGTCGACGAGCTGGAGACGTTGGTGCAGGAGCGGGCGAAGGCGCTGTTCGGCGTCGAGCACGCGAACGTGCAGCCATACTCCGGGTCGCCGGCGAACCTGGCCGTGTACTACGGGCTGCTGGAGCCAGGCGACACGATCATGGGGTTGAGCCTGCCGCACGGCGGGCACCTCACGCACGGCTGGAACGTGAGCGCGACGGGGAAGCTGTGGCGCTCGGTGCGCTACGAGGTCGACGCGAAGACGCATCTCATCGACTACGACGCGGTGCGGGCGATGGCGAAGGCGGAGCGCCCGCGGATCATCGTCGCGGGGGCGACGGCGTACCCTCGCGTGTTCGACTTCGCGGCGTTCGGGCAGATCGCGCGGGAGGTGGGGGCGTTCTTCCTGGCGGACATCTCGCACATCAGCGGGCTAATCGTGGCGGGAGTGCACCCCGACCCGGCGCCGCACGCGGACGTGGTGATGACGACGACGCACAAGACGCTGCGGGGCCCCCGTGGGGCGATGCTGCTCTGCCGGGCCGAGCACGCGGAGAAGATCGACAAGGCGGTGTTCCCGGGGCTGCAGGGCGGGCCGCATGAGAACACCATCGCCGGGATCGGGGTGGCGCTGCGGGAGGCGGCGATGCCGGAGTTCCGGGAGTACGGGCGGCAAATCGTCTCGAACGCGAAGGCGCTGGGTGCGGAGCTGCGGGAGCGGGGCTTCGACCTGATCACCGGGGGGACGGACAACCACCTGATCCTGATCGACCTGACGGGGAAGAAGGTGATCGGCAAGAAGGCGGCGAAGGCGCTGGACCGCGCGAACATCGTCTCGAACTACAACACGATCCCGTTCGACCCGCGAAAGCCGTTCAGCCCGAGCGGGCTGCGCATCGGGACGCCGGCGGTGACAACGCGGGGGATGAAGGAGGAGGACATGCGCCAGATCGGCCGGTGGATGGACGAGGTGGTGGCGCAGGTGAACGACGAGGAGGCGCTGGACCGCATCGGCGGGGAGGTCCGCGACTTCTGCCGGCAGTTCCCGGCGCCGGGCATGTCGGTGTTGTAGGGGTCCGGGAGGAACCACAGAGACACGGAGACGCAGAGGGTCGTGGTGGGGGTCGTGCGCAGCATTGTGCAGACTGCTGGGCGAACGCCGAGTCGTCCGGCTGTGTTTCGCCGGGGAGTCGCGGAGAGCGCGGAGGGGTAGGGATCAGTTGTGAGCGCGGTCGCGGGTGGCCGCGTTCTTCCACGTGAAGGATGCAGGCATGCGGTACATCATCTATGGGGCGGGGGCGGTCGGCGGGGTGATCGGCGGCCGGCTGTTTCAACACGGCTTCGAGGTGGTGTTGATTGCGCGGGGCGCACATCTTGAAACGATCCGGACGCGGGGGATCCGTCTCGACACGCCGGACTCGAGCGAGACGCTTGGCGTCGGCGTGGCTGGGCATCCGTCCGAGATCGACTTCCGCGACGGCGACGCCGTCATCCTCACGATGAAGACGCAGGACGCGGAGGCGGCGTTGGCCGATCTGCGGGCGGCGGCGGGGGCGGATGTCCCGGTGTTCTGCGCACAGAACGGGGTCGAGAACGAGCGGCTGGCGCTGCGGCGGTTCGCGAACGTCTACGGGGTGATGGTGGTGCTGCCGGCGACGCACATGGAGCCGGGCGTGGTGCGGGCGGACACGGTGCCGGTGTCGGGCGCGTTGGTCATGGGCCGGTATCCGGAGGGCGACGACGCGACGGCAGGAGCGGTGGCCGCGGACCTGTGTGCGGCGACGCTCGACGCGCGGACGGACGGGCAGGTCATGCGCTGGAAGTACGCGAAGCTGCTGGCGAATCTGGGGAACGCGCTACAGGCGATCTGCGGGACGGCGGCGGACGCCGGGGAGCTGCTCCGGGAAGTCCGCGCGGAGGCGCTGGCGTGCTACAAGGCGGCGGGCATCGAGGCGGTGGCGGATGAGGAGCTGCGGGCGTTGCAGCGTTCGATCCGGACGGCTCCTTCGTCCGGGGCGCTGCGGCAGGGCGGGTCGTCGTGGCAGAGCCTGGCGCGGGCCACGGGGTCGATCGAGACGGACTTCCTGAACGGCGAGATCGCGCTGCTGGGGCGGCTGCACGGTGTGCCGACGCCGGTGAACGCGATGCTGCAGGAGGTGGCGGACCGTCTCGCGCGGGAGCGGCGTGAGCCGGGCTCGAGGACGGTTGGTGAGCTGCGACAGGCGCTCGCCGCGGGGTAGCGGTGGAAATTGCCCGCGCCGCACCCTCTCCCTATGATGCAACGCGGTCGAGCGGCCGAAGCATCAAACATAACGGGAGGGGCAGCCCGAGATGCAGATCAAGGTCGAGACGGGGGATATCACGAAGGCCGAGGCGCCGTGCGTCGTCGTGAACCTGTTCGAGGGGATCACGGCGCCAGGCGGGGCCACGGGGGCGGTGGACCGCGCGCTTGCCGGGATGATCAGCGAGCTGATCGCGGCGGGGGACGTGCGGGGGAAGTGGGGCGAGACAACGCTCGTCCAAACGTTCGGGAAGATCCCGTCGCCGCGGGTGTTGGTGGCAGGGCTGGGCAAGCCGGGCGAATTCACGATCGACCGGGTGCGGGAGCTGAGCGCGAACATCGCGCGGAGCCTGCGCGGGCGCCGCATTGAGGCGTACGCGACGATCACGCATGGGGCGGGGATCGCCGGGCTGGACCCATCGGCGTGCGCACAGGCGATCGCCGAAGGGACGCTGCTGGGGCTGTACCGCTTCGACCGTCACAAGAAGGCCGACGAGGACGCGAGCGAGGTCACGAGCGTGACGATCGTCGAGCAGGACAAGGCGCGCGTCCCGGCGCTCGAACAGGCGGTGGAGCGAGGGGTGGTGCTGGCGGAAGCGGCGAACCTGGCGCGGGACCTGTCGAACGAGCCGGCGAACGTGCTGACGCCGACGGAGTTTGCGGCGCGGGCGGAGGTGATGGCGAGCGAGCACGGGCTGGGTTGCCAGGTGTTCGACCGGGAGAAGGCGGAGGAGCTGGGGATGGGGTCGTTCCTGGGGGTGGCGCGGGGGAGCCAGCAGCCGCCGAAGTTCGTGACGCTGACCTACCGGGGGGGTGGCGAGGGGCAGGCGGTGGCGCTGGTGGGGAAGGGGATCACGTTCGATACGGGGGGGATATCGATCAAGCCGGCGGCGGGGATGGAGGAGATGAAGGGGGATATGTCGGGCGGGGCGGCGGTCATCGCGGCGATGATGGCGATCGCGCGGTTGAAGCCAGCGATCAACGTGACGGCGCTGGTGCCGATGACGGAGAACATGCCGGGCGGCAACGCGACGAAGCCGGGCGACGTGCTGCGCGCGATGAATGGCAAGACGATCGAGGTGCTGAACACGGACGCGGAGGGACGGCTGATCCTCGCGGACGCGCTGTCGTATGCGTGCAAGCTGGACCTCTCGCCGATCATCGACGTGGCGACGCTTACGGGCGCGATGTCGGTGGCGCTTGGCGACGTGGCGTACGGGGTGTTCACGAACAACGAGGCGCTGGCGGCGCGCGTGCGGGAGGCGGCGACGGCTTCGGGCGAAAAGTGCTGGGAGCTGCCGATGTTCCCCGAGTACAAAGAGCTGATCAAGAGCAACATCGCGGACATGAAGAACACGGGCGGTCGCGGCGCGGGGTCGATTGCGGCGGCGTTCTTCCTGAAGGAGTTCGTGGAGGAGCGTCCGTGGGTGCACCTGGACATCGCGGGGGTGGACTTCTTCGAGAAGGAGAAGGGGACGACGGTGAAGGGGGCGAGCGGGATCCCGGTGCGGACGCTGGTGAATCTCGTGGTGGGGCTGGCGGAGAGGCCGCTTTAGCACCGGGCGGTCTGGTCGCTGGTTGCCGGTCGGTGGTCGCTGGGGGACGGGTCGACGGACCGCCGGGGTGATCGTGGCGTTCTGTGTGAGTGGTGCTGAAGGATCAGATCCTTCGCTTCGCTCAGGATGACGGCAGGGAGCAGGGAGAGCCAGATGGCGGTGGAGTTCCGGGTGGCGATAGCGGAGGATGTGCCGGAGCTGGGGCGCATCTGCTACGAGGCGTTCAAGGACATCAGCGAGCGTCACGGGTTCGAGCCGGACTTCCCGAGCGTGGAGTTGGCGTCGCTGGTGGTGGGGCTGCTTGTGCAGAATGAGGACGTCCAGAGCGTGGCGGCGGTCGACGGTGGGGTGCTCAGGGGCTCGAACTTTCTGAATATGTGGGGCGACATCGGCGGCATCGGGCCGATCTCAGTGGACCCGGGGGCGCAGGGCGAGGGCATCGGGCGCAAGCTGATGCTGGACGCGCTGGCGCATGCGGCGCAGCAGGGCGTCGAGATGGTGCGGTTGTGCCAGGACGCGTTCAACATGCAGTCGCTGGCGCTGTACGCGTCGGTGGGGTTCGTGGTGCGAGAGCCGCTGGCGTATCTGGCGCTGTCGACGGCGGGGCCGGCTGATGCGGACTGCCGCCCGGGCACGGCGGACGACCTGGACGCGATGGAAGAGCTGAGCCGGCGGGTGTACGGCGTGAGCCGGCGAGGCGAGGGCGCGCTGCTCATGCAGCTGGGGTTCCCTTGCCTGGTGCGGGAGCGCGGCGGCCGCGTCCGGGGCTACCTGCTGGGGACGGCGATGGGGCACGGGTTGGCGGAGAGCGACGCCGACCTGCTCGCGCTGATGGCGTCGATGGGGGCGTCGACGGAAGATGCGCACGCGTTCGTGCCGATGCGGAACGGAGAGCTGTACCGGCAGGCGCTGGCGGCAGGCCATCGCAACCAGAAGGTGATGAACCTGATGTCGGTGGGGCCGTACGAGGAGCCGGTGGGGACGTGGGCGCCGTCGGTGATGTTCTGAGGGTTGTGAGTTGTGAGTCGTCGCTGCGAGGTGGCTTCGCCTAGCCTCGACTGACGGTTACTCTTTGTGCCATGGCGGATTGGTTCGAGGCGGCGCGGTTCGGGATGTTCGTGCACTGGGGGCACAGCAGCCAGCAGGGCTGTGAGCTGTCGTGGCCGATGGTGGGTGGGGTGGGGGCGCTGCCGGAGGCCGGCAGCATGTCCGTCGAGGACTATCAGCGTTCGGCGGCGACGTTCGACCCGCAGGCGTTCGACGCGCGAGGGTGGGCGCGGCTGGCGAAGAGCTGCGGCATGCAGTACGCGGTGCTCACGGCGAAGCACCATGACGGCTTCTCGATGTTCCACACGAAGCTCTCGGACTTTTCGATCCAGCACGCGCCGTGCGGCCGCGACATCGTGCGTGAGTTCGCCGAGGCGATGCGCGCGGAGGGGTTGCGCGTGGGTCTGTACTTCTCGCTCATCGACTGGCACCACCCGGACTACCCGGCGTTCGAGACGGCGGATCAGCCGTACAAGTGGCTGCAGTGGCGCCAGCCCACGGCGGAGCAGTGGGCGCGGTATGTCGACTTCATGTTCGGGCAGGTCCGAGAGCTGCTGACGGACTACGGCCGCATCGACGTGATCTGGTTCGATGGGGGATGGGAGCGGACGCCGCAGCAGTGGAAGTCGCAGGAACTGGAGCAGCTGATCCGGTCGCTGCAGCCGGAGATCCTGATCAACGACCGCCTGCCGGGCTTCGGGGACTACGAGACGCCGGAGCAGTTCATCCCGGCGAAGCCGCCGGCGCGCGCGTGGGAGACCTGCATGACGATGAACGAGAGCTGGGGCTACAACCCCCGCGACAAGAAGTACAAGTCGTCGCGGCAGCTCGTGCACACGCTGTGCGAGGTCGCGGGGAAGGGCGGCAACCTGCTGCTAAACGTGAGCCCGACGGGCGATGGCGCGATCCCCCCGGAGCAGACGGAGCGCCTCGAAGCGGCCGGCGGCTGGATGGCACGCCACCAGGAGTCGATCGTGGGGACGGCGGCAGGGCTGGAGCCGTGGCAGTTCTACGGGCCCACGGCGCGCCGGGACGACCGCGTGTACCTGCACCTTCTCATGCGTCCGTACGAGGAGGTGGCGGTGCGGGGTGTGCGCACCAAGCGGGTGAGGCGCGTGACGGCGCTGTCGGACGGACGGGAACTCGCGTTCCGGACGCGATGCTCGGTGGTGGACACGCTGATCAATCCCGACCCGCTCGGGGAGCTGACGATCGTCGTGCCGGATGAAGTCATCGACGCGCTGGCGACGGTGGTGGCGGTGGACTTCGAGGGGTCGCCCGTCTAGCAGCGGTCAGCGGTCAGCCTGCGGCTGTCAGCGGCGTGAGGTAAGGCCGGCGCTGCCGGTCTCCGGCGGGAGGATCACGCCATTGCGGACGGCGAGGGCGAGATGCAGAACGTTTTCCAACGGGACGCGCGCTGCGGTGATCAGCACGAGCGGTTCGGTCGCGCCCTCCACGTCGCGGTACTCGATACCGGCGAAGAAGCGCCGATAGGCCGCAGTGCCGACCTGCAGGTAGCCCCACTCCCACGGCGGGAACGCCGGATCATTCAGCACGACCTCGCCGTCAACCACGCGATAGCGCACCACGGTGTGCGTGCCGAGGCGGTTATCCGTGGAGACGAAGACGAGATACTGCCCATCGACCGTATAGCGCGGCGGTCCGCCTGGCTGGCAGGAACTCCGGTACGGCCCTTCGAAATACTCGCGCAGGTCGCGCTCGAACTGTGCGCGCCAGGCGTCGTCGACGCGCAGCTCGCCGTCCGCCGCCCCCGCGTACGTCTCGGCGATACGCAGCGTGGCGCCGCGTCCATCGAGCGCCAACGGCCAGTACGGCGTGGACGCCGCCGATGGTGGGAGCGTGGCTGTGGGCGTAGCGGTCGCCGCCGGCAACTCGATACGGAAGCGGCGCGAGCCGGTCGGTGTGGCGGCGGCAGTCGGAGTGTCGACGGCGGGCGCCGGAGTGGGAGTGAGGGTGGGCGCAGCGTTCTCCGCTCCACCTGCGGCGATCACGTCGACCAGCGCGACCAGGTCGGTGCGCAGATATGGTTCGTGCGAGGACGGCGGCGCCGGTGAGCAGGCCTCCACGGGCGCGGGGCGCCGTGTGTTCATGACGATGAGCGAGATCGCGAGCGTCGCAGCGGAAATGATGAGAAAACCGCGCATCGTGCACCTCCGTTCGACTGTGTTGGGAGAACGTCCGTCGGTGCGGAAAGGTTAACGATGGCATCGGGCGCGTGGGTGAACCGCCACGCAACTTGACGGGCGCCGGAGGCGCAGCTGAAGGTGCGCAGCTACGTGTGCGGCACCCACGGCCGCCCTACGCCGGATCGCTGCGGCCGTCTTCGAAGGTGTCGCCGGGGTGGACGTTCGCCGCGACGGCGAAGTCTGATGCCGGGAGCTTCTTCGCGCCGTCACGCTGGAGGCGGTGAGCGTGGAGGGTGCCGCCGTTGAGGGCGATGTCGATGCGGTCGGGCTCGACGGCGACGACAGTGCCGGAGGCGGCAGCCGCGTCGCCGGGGGTCATGCGGGCTTCGAAGATGCGGATGCGCTCGCCGTGGAGTCGCGCGTGGGCGCCGGGGGTGGGGTTGGAGCCGCGGATCAGGTTGTAGACGTCGCGGGCGGGCTGCGACCAGAGGATGGCGCTGTTGGCGTCGCCGGTGGGGGGTTCGTAGGTCGCGCGTGCTTCGTCCTGCGGGAGGCGCGGGGCGTTGCCCTCGCGGACGAGGCGGACGGCCTCGACCATCGCTTCGACGCCCATGGGGAAGAGCCGGTCGAAGTAGAGCGACCCGACGGTGTCGTCAGGCGAGACATCGACCTCCCTCTGCAGGAGGATGGGGCCGGTGTCGATGCCGCCGTCGACCCAGAAGACGGTGAGGCCGGTCTTGTCGTCGCCCATGCGGAGGGCCCAGTGCATGGCGTGGATGCCGCGGTGGCGGGGGAGGAGGGAAGGGTGGTACTGGACCGTGCCGCGCAGGGGCAGGTCGAGGATGCGCTCTGGCAGGATGTGCGTGACGAAGGCCATGACGCCGAGGTCGGGCTTCGTGGCGGCGAAGGCGTCGAGGACGCCAGACTTCTTGAGGCTGCCGGTGGGGAAGGCGGGGATGCGGGCCTGCTCGGCGGCGGCCCAGAGGGGGTCGGGCCGGCCGGGCGCGCCGGGGACGGACGAGACGGCGACGATCTCCTCGCCGGCGTCGCGGAGGGCGCGGAAGACGGCTTCGCCGAAGGCAGCCTGGCCGATGAGGGCGATGCGCACGGGCGCAGTGTGTCAGGCGACCGGGCTGTCAGCCAGTCGGCCTTGCGCGGAGAGCCTCTCTCGTCCAGATGACGCGAGCCACTTGCTCAGTCGTGCTTTGACCTCCTCGTGACTCACGACATCCCCGCGGTTGGCATCCTCGAGGCCGCGCAAAGACACTCGCCTTGAAGTGCAACTCCGCCAGCAGCGTGTCCATGGGCGCGTCATCAGGGAGCCGTTCCAGGAGTTCGAGGAGCTCCTGCCGGGGCGTTTTCATGGTCGAAGTATAGCTGGACGGCGGTCAGTCCGTCCGCCAAGAGCTTCGGGGGGCCCATGCTGACATGACGGTGTCAGGAAGCATGCCGATAGCCGGGCGCGCGTGGTAACGCGGCCGGCGGCGCCGGGCTATGATCCCGGCATCGGAAGGAGGAGACATGGACGCGATCGTGTTCATCACGGAGCAGCTGCGGCAGGCGCGGGAGTTCGTCGAGGGGACGATGGCGGAGGTGAGCGTCGGCGAGGCGCACGCGGCCGTGCCCGGGCGCTGCAATCCGGTCGGGGCCACGTACGCGCATCTGGCCACGGGGGAAGACTGGTTCGTGAACGGAGCGATCCGCGGGCAGGCGCCGCTCTTCGCGACGTCTTGGGCCGGGAAGGCCGGGCTGAGCGAGCCGCCTCCGGAAGGAGGGGCCTGGGACGAGTGGGCAAAGCGCGTCCGGGTGGATCTGCCGGCGATGCGCTCATACGCGCAGGCTGTGGGAGAGGCCACGGATGCGTACATCGCGTCGCTGAAGCCGGAGGACCTCGACCGGGAGTTGGACCTCTCGGCGATCGGGCTGGGGCCGCGGACGCTGGGGTGGGTCCTCGGTGCGGCAGTAGTGGGGCACGTGCAGGCGCACTGGGGGGAGATTTCGGCGCTGCGAGGAATCCACGGCGAGCGCGGGTTCCCGTTCTAGCGACGACGATGGCGTACGACGAGCGGCTGGCGGCGCGTGTGCGGGAGGTCCTGGCGGGGCGGAAGGGGATCAGCGAGCGCAAGATGTTCGGCGGGATCGCGTTTCTGCTCGACGGGAAGATGTGCGCCGGCGTGCTCGACGGCGAACTGGTGGTGCGTACCGGCCCCGAGCGCTACGCCGAGGCGATGAAGAAGCCGTACGCGCGGCCGATGGACTTCACGGGGCGCGCGATGACGGGGATGGCGTACGTGGCCCCCGCCGGAGTGGCGCGAGGAGCGGCCCTGCGGCGTTGGGTGGAGATGGGCCTCGCGGCCGCCGCCTCCGCCGCCCCGAGCAGGCGGACGAAGAAGCAGCGCTGATGTTGTCGCTGGTCGCTGGTCGCTGGTGCACGACCGCCGATCACCGGAGCGGATTGTGCAAGCGCCCTTGACCCTGGAGTTAGTGCAACCCTTACTGTGGACGAGCGACGGGTCGTAGCTCCTGTCTCCAGGTTGGATGTCGGCAGGCGGAAACACGATGAGCGAGAGATGCCAGTGCCCGGTAGAGGCAGGCGCCACGACGCGAGCTTGCGGTTGTGGCGCCACCGTTGGCGTGCCCGGAGTGCCGGCAGCCGGGAAAGCGGGTCCAGTCGATCACGGTCAAGGCGTTGCTGGCGCGTCCGCTCACGGAGCTGCGGGACGTCGAGTACTGGTTCTGCCGGACGGCGGAGTGTCCCACCGTGTACTACAGCAGCGACGGCGAGCAGCGATTTGACGAAAGCGCGGTCCGCGAGCGTGTATGCCAGAAACACCCCGGCGACGACGACGTCTTCGTCTGTTACTGCTTCAGGCACACGACCGGGACCATCAAGACCGACCTGGCGACCAATGGCCGAAGCACGGTCGTAGACGCGATCACGGCGGGCATCCAGGCGGGACGCTGCGCATGTGACATACGGAACCCGCAGGGAAGCTGCTGCCTGGGAAACGTACGCGCAGTGGTCACCAGTTACCAGCCACCAGCGACCAGTCATGGGTAGACGAGTTCGCGCTCCAGCAGCGCGCGGGCGATGACGACGCGCTGGATCTGGCTGGTGCCCTCGACGATCATCAGCTGGCGCGCGTCGCGGTAGTGGCGCTCGATGGGGTGGTCCATCATGTAGCCCTGGGCGCCCAGCACCTGCATGGCGTCGCTGGAGACGCGGACGGCGACTTCGGTGGCGTAGGCCTTGGCGATTGAGAGGTAGGCGGCGTGTTCGCGGCCGAAGAGGCCTCGATCGACGCGCCAGGCGCCCTGGTACACCAGCAGGCGCGCCGCTTCGATCTGGATCGCCATGTCGGCGAACATGAACTGGATCGCCTGCAGGTCGGCGATGGGGCTGCCGAAGGCCGAGCGCTGGCGGGCGAAGTCGAGCGCGTAGGTCATGGCGCCTTCGGCGAGGCCGACGCCTCTAGCACCGACGACGGGGCGGCAGGAATTCAGCGTGAGCATGGCGTGGTTGAACCCCTGCCCCTCGGCGCCGCCGATGAGGTTGTCGCGCGGGACGCGGCAGTCTTCGAAGACGATGTCGGCGGTGGGGACGCCGCGGACGCCCATCTTCCGGTCCTGGCCGACGACCTTGAAGCCGGGCGTGTCGGAGGGGACGATGAAGCCGGAGATGCCCTTGGGACCGGCGCCGTCGGTGCGCGCGAAAGCGACGACGTAGTCGGCGACCGTGCCGCCGGAGATGTACATCTTCTCGCCGTTGAGGACGTAGTCATCGCCGTCGCGCACGGCGCGCATCTCGAGGTTGCCAGCGTCGGAGCCGTGGTTGGGCTCGGTGAGGCAGAACGCACCCTTCATCGAGCCGGAGGCGATGCCCTCGCCGATGAGCTTCTTCTGGCGGTCGTCGCCGCCGATCATCACGGGCTGGGAGGGGAGGGCGGAGAGGAGGAGCATGAGGCCGGAGGCGCAGCAGTACTTCGCGGCTTCCTCGACGGCGAGGGCGAGGGCGAGCATGCCGGCGCCGCTGCCGCCGTACTCCTTCGGGATGGTGAGGCCGGTGAGGCCAGTCTCGCGGAAGGCGGCGAAGACGTCGTGGGGGTACTCCTGGGTCTCGTCGATCTCGGCGGCGCGGGGGGCGATCTTTTCCTTCGCGATGCGGCGCGCGGTTTCCTGGATCAGGCGATGCTCTTCGGACAGCTCGAAGTCCATGGCGTCCTCGTGTGTGCGTTGATGCCCGTGGGGAGAGGGTAGCGGGTCGAGGCGGGAGGCGGGAGGCGGGAGGCGGAAGCGGGAGCGGGAGGCGGGAAGCGGGAACCATAGAGGCGCGGAGAGCGCGGGGTCGTTGATTCTCAGAACCACAGAGGCACAGAGGCACGGAGATAGAGGGGGGGTGAGTTCACCGCGGAGGCGGGAGTGCGCGAGATTACGTCCGGATCTACGAGGTGCGATGGCAGGCGTAACACGGGATTGCGCGTGCGGGCGCGAAGGGGGAAGCTGTGGCGATGGTGATCTCGACGCTGCGGCGGAAGACCACGGTGACGGACGGGCAGGAGTGGGAGAAGCGCTCGCACGCGCTGCTGGGCCGGCTGCTGCCGTACCTGCAACGACAGCCGGGGTTCGTTTCGCACGAGCTGCGGCGCGACGGCGAGGGCGGCGGGATGGTGGAGCTGACCGTCTGGCGCACGATGGACGACTGCCGCCGCTATCTCCGGGAGGGGGCGGCGGCGATGTCGTCGACGTGGCTCGACGGCTCCTTCCCCACGGCGCCGTATCCGAACGGCACCTGGACCCGCGAGACGGTCGAAGAATCCGCGGCACCTGCCTGATAGCCTCCCCTTCGCTCCATGCCCTATCGTTCCGATGAGGCGGACACGCAGCCCGGGAGAGAAGAGCGAGCATGGCGCAGGCACCGGTCGCGCAGGCACCCGCCGAGAACCCCTGGGAGAACGCCGTCGAGCAGTTCGACTCCGTCGCGGAGCGGCTGAAGCTCGATCCCGGCATGCGCGAGGTGCTGCGGCACTGCAAGCGCGAGTTCACGGTCAACTTCCCGGTACAGATGGACGACGGATCGACGCGCGTCTTCACGGGCTATCGCGTGCACCACAACGAGGCGCGCGGGCCGATGAAGGGGGGGCTGCGGTACAGCACGAACGTGAGCCTGGACGAGGTGCGGGCGCTGGCGATGTGGATGACGTGGAAGTGCGCCGTGGCCGGGCTGCCTTACGGCGGGGCGAAGGGCGGGGTGGTGGTCGACCCGCGGGCGCTGAGCCGGACGGAGCTGGAACGGCTGACCCGTCGATTCACGGCGGAGATCGGGACGCTGATCGGGCCGGAGCAAGATATCCCGGCGCCGGATATGGGCACTGACGCACAGGTGATGGCGTGGATGATGGACACGTACTCGATGATGCGGGGTCACTCGGTGCCGGCCGTGGTGACGGGGAAACCGGTGACGATCGGCGGGAGCAGCGGCCGGGTGGAGGCGACGGGGCGGGGGGTGATGTTCGTCGCACAGGAAGCATGCCGGCACTTCGGGATGAAGCTGGAAGGCGCGCGGGTAGCGGTGCAGGGATTCGGCAACGTGGGGAGCGTGTCGGCGCGGCTGCTGAGCGATGCGGGCGCGAACGTGGTGGCGGTCAGCGACTCGAACGGGGGGATTTACGCCGAGGAGGGGCTGGGGGACATCGACGTGGTGCTGGCGCTGAAGCACGAGCGGGGCTTCGTGCCGCCGGGTCACCCGGGCGTGCACATCACGAACGACGAGCTGCTGACGCTGCCGGTGGACATCCTGGTGCCGGCGGCGATCGAGGGGCAGATCCATGGCGGAAACGCGGCGCAGGTGCGGGCGAAGATGATCATCGAGGCGGCGAACGGGCCGACGACGCCGGAGGCGGACCGGATGCTGGCGGCGAAGGGTGTGCACATTGTGCCGGACGTGCTGGCGAACAGTGGCGGCGTGATCGTGTCGTACTTCGAGTGGGTGCAGGACTTGCAGTCGTTCTTCTGGGAGGAGGACGAGGTGAACACCAAGCTGGAGCGAGCGATCACGCGCGCGTTCCGGGAGGTGGCGTCGATCCAGCAGGCGGAGGGGGTGACGATGCGGGAGGCGGCGTACATGCTGGCGGTGCAGCGGGTGGTGGAGGCGACGGAGGTGCGGGGGATCTTCCCCTAGGGCCGGCTGCTGCTTCAGGTCAGACGTTGAACAGGATGTTCAGCACGTCGCCGTCCTGGACGACATACGTCTTGCCCTCCTGGCGCAGGTGCCCGTGCTTCCGCGCTTCGGCGATGGAGCCGTCGGCGAGGAGCGCGTCCCAGTGGACGACTTCCGCGCGGATGAACCCGCGCTCCATGTCGGTGTGGATCTTGCCGGCGGCCACCGGCGCGGTCGATCCGCCCCGGACGGTCCACGCGCGGCATTCGTCGGGGCCCACGGTGAAGAAGGCGATCAGACCGGTGAGCGCGTAGGATATCCGGATCATACGGTCCAGGCCGGGCTCTTCGATGCCGAGGTCGCGCCGGAACTCCGCGGCCTCCTCGTCCGAGAGCTGGGCCAGCTCCTGCTCGATCTTCCCGCTGATCGCCGCCATGGCGCTCTGCGGCCCGCCGAAACGTTCCGTGAACTCGCGCTCGATCTCGCCCGCCCGCTCCACGTCGCCCTCGTCGATGTTCAGGACGAGGAGCAGCGGCTTGTCGGTAAGGAACTGATAGTTCACCAGCGACTTCGCCTCTTCTTCGGAGAGGGCCTGGGCGCGGAGGGGGGTGCCTGCCTCCAGCGCCGCCTTCAGCCGACGCAGGAGTTCCACCTCGCGCTCGGCGGCGTCGCGCTCGCCGGCCTTCATCGACCGGACTGCCGTCTCGATGCGATCGAGGCGCTTCTCGATGAACCCCGCGTCGGCGTAGGCCAGCTCCAGATCCATCGCGGCGGTATCGCGGGCGGCGTCGACGGATCCCTGCGGGTGCGGCACCGTCTCGTCGGTGAAGGTGCGCACGACGTGGATCAGCGCGTCGCAGCGGGCGACCTGGGCGAGGAACTGCGCCGAGGGCCCGGTCCCCTCGCCGAAGGCCTCGCCGGGGAAGTCGATGTAGCGGATGTCGGCGAGGGTGAACTTCTTGGGGTGGAAGATCTCCGCCATCTGGTCGAGGCGGCGGTCGGGAACCTTCACGACGCCGATGTTCGGCTGCACGCCGGAGCCGTAGGAGCCGGTGCGGGCGCTGCCCTTCGTGACGGCGTTGAAGATCGTCGTCTTGCCTGAGCGGGGAAAGCCGATGATGCCGAGATCCATGGGTGGCAGGGTATCGCGCGATCGCCGGAAGCGGGGACTCGGGAGGCGAGAGGGGAGGCTGGAAACGGGAGGCGGGAGGCGGGAGGCGGGACGCGGGTTACGACGTGAAGAGCGCGGTGATCTCCGTCATGCCGGACGCTACTTCCGGCCACGGGCCCACTGCCTCGGCGATCGCGCGGACGGCTGCCTGCTGGGAGGGCCAGATGAATCGCCCGACCGCGCCCTCGATCGTGCACCACTCGTACGCCGTGTGCTCCTCCGAGATCGTGACCTCCGGCCCGCCCGCCACGAACGCGGCGAACGCCGGGATCAGGTGCACGCCGTCCGTCAGTTCGTTGTAGAAGGTCTCCACGTATTCGGTGCGGAAGAAGCGCTCGGGCGTCAGGCCTGTCTCCTCGACCGTCTCACGCCATGCCGCGTCGTACGCTTTCTCGCCGCTCTCGATCATCCCGTGGACTGCCTGCCACGTCTCGGCCAGCAGGAGATGGGGCGACCGGTACAGGAGCAGGAACGCCGGGCGACCCTGCAGCATCGTGAACATGTACGTCGAGATCGAGCCGGTGATGACCCGCATGGTTAGCCTCCGAGCATGATGCGCTCGATCGTGGACACGGGGTAGGGCAGCTGCATGAATGCGTCGTGAAAGCGGGTCTGGTCGAAGGCTGCCCCGTCGCGTGCTCGCAGCCTGTTACGCAGGGCGAGGATCTGGTGCTTTCCCAGCGTGTAGGCGTAGTAGTTCGGCCCGACGATGCCGCGCCGCGTCTCGCGCTCTGCGATCACGGGTGTCGCGAACCCCTCGCGCGTGAAGAAGTCGACCGCCTGTTGCATGCTCCACCCCTCGACGTGCATGCCGAAGGCGCAGCGGTAGCGGCAGAGCCGGAGCAGCGCCTCGCGGATCTGCATCAGCTCCAGCCGCGGGTCGGCGCCGCCGTACCCTTCCTCCACCATCAGCTGCTCGACGTAGTGCGCCCACCCCTCGACGGTCGTTGTCGTGAGCAGGTAGCGGCCCAGCGCGCTGCTGGCGCGGTTCAGGTAGGTGAGGTGGACGTAGTGGCCGGGGTACGCCTCGTGCGCGGTGACACCGGGGATGCTCCAGCGGTTGAAGAACTTGAGGTACGCGTCGGTGCGCTCGGCCGGCCACGCGGCGTCCGGGGGCGTGACGTAGTAGTACGCCTCCTTCGCCACCCGCTCGAACGGCCCGGGGGTGCTGCACGCGGCCTGGGTCGTCATCCGCGAGAACCCCGGCGTCTCCGCCACGGCGATGCGCACCTCGGTGGGCATCGTGCACAGCCTCGCGTCGACCGAGAACTGCCGCAGCTCCTCCAGCAGGCCGTCGACGAACGGGAGCAACCCCTCGGGTGACGGATAGTCCTTCGACACCGCGTCGACCACGTCCTGGGGCGACGCCTTCGCGTCGATCGAAGCCGCCACGTCGCGCAGGCGCTCCTGGTGGGCGCGAAGGTCCTCGTCTCCGCGCGCGACCAGGGCCTCCAGCGGGTCGTCGACGGAGTCAGTCTGCGCCAGCAGCTTGCCGAAGATCCCGGCGCCCCAGGCGAAGTCCTCTCGGGCGCGCGGAAGGAGGTCCGTCTTCAGCCAGCCGGCGTACGCGGCAACCGCGGCCAGCGCATCGCGGTTCGCCTCCGCGAACTCCTGCTTGAGGGCCGTGTCGGAGGACTTCCCCGCGGCCTCCGGCAGGTCACGCTCGAAGAGCGCCCGCATGCCGGCGGCGGCCTCCATGGCCGTCTCCACGTGATAACGCGATGGGTCGGCGAGGTTCTGCTTCGCCTGATCGAGCAGCGCAGGCGCGGCCCGCAGACGCGAGACCAGAGCCCGCAGCCGATCGTCGAGCGGGGCGAAGTTGCGGATGACCAGGCCGTTGCAGCCGCTCCCCACCGTGCCGAGGTACGCGCCCGGCGCGCGCTGCCACGACCGTACCTCCTCGAAGTCGGTGATCTCCCAGAGCAGCCGCCGTTCCAGCAGCGCGGCCTCATGGATCTGCTCGCCTTCGAGCATGCTTGCGTCGATCCCGCGCAGCCGTTCCAGGAAGCCCCGGACCCGGCTCGCGCGGGCCTCGATCGCGCTTCGCCCGCGGTCGCCCAGCTGGCCGTCGTGGTCGTGAAAGCCGCGGGCGCTCGCCCCTACCGGCTGGTAGCTGTTCGTCGCGGTGATGTATTCGGCCGCGAGTGTCGCGAATGGGCTGGTCATTGCCGTCTCCCTTCGGCGCGGCTCCTATGATAACCGGCCGCTCCGTAAACGCGGCGGTCTGGGTGCCGATACCTACACGTTGGAACGAGGGATGGGGGTTCCCTGATGACCCGCGGCATGTCCGAAATCGGCGTGCAGCCGGACAGGATCGACGACCGGCTCTTTCGCCGCGGCCTCACGGCGGTGCGATGGGCCGTCCTTGTGCTGTATCTGCTCCTTGTCGCCTTCGGTGTGATGGATGTCGGGCGGCTCGCCCTCGCGGTCACCGCCGGCGCCCTGTTCCTCGAAAACCTGGCATTCACCTGGCAGCGCGCGCTCAAGGCGCAGCCGGATCGCTGGTTCCTCACCCTGGTCCGTCACGCTGACATTGTCATCGTGAGCGGCGTGATCGTCGCGCTGCGCGATGTGACCACCCCCATCTGGGCGCTGTACTTCGTGAGCATGGTCGCCGCCGCGCACCTGGTCACCCGCCGCCAGATGGTCTCCTTCGCCCTCTGGTGCATGGTCAACTACGTCTCCGCCGCGGCCGCTCTCAACGTCCTGGGCGAGGATGTCCCCTGGGGCTACGTGACCGTCGTGTCCTTCCTCATCGGCTTCCTGGGGCTCAACGCTATGCTGGTCGCCGACGGGGAGGAGCGGCTGCGGTCCCTCATCGCGCAGGTCGCCGTCACCGACACGCTCACCGGCCTTCCCAACCGCCGTCTGTTCCACGACACCTACCGCGAGTGCCTGCGCGACGCCATCGAACGTCGCCTGACGCTGGCCCTGATGCTGGTGGACGTCGACCACTTCAAGGAGATCAACGACCGGGACGGCCACCCCGCGGGCGACGACAAGTTGCGCGAGGTCTCGCGGGCGCTGTCGGCGGTCGTGCGCCGGGGCGACCTGGTGGCACGCTACGGCGGCGACGAGTTCGTAGTCGTCGCCCCCGGGACCGTCCGAAGCGACGCCATGCACCTCGCCGAACGTCTACGCGCGGCCGCCGTCGAGCGCGGGGCGAGCGTGAGCGTGGGCGTGGCGCTGTTCCCGGAGGACGCCGAGAACGAGGACTGCCTCGTGGCGGCGGCGGACGCGGCGCTGTATCGCGCGAAGCAGGCGGGCCGCAACTGCGTCCGCGATGCTCTGGCGGCGGCGTAGGGCGCCCACGGTGCGGTCGGGATGTTCATCTGCCCGTAATCCGAGAGAAACTCCGCCGCCACACCCGTCGCCGATACTGCGACCAGACAGGCCCTGCCGCCTGGACGCAAGGAGGGACGGACCATGAGGCTACGCAGCAACGCGAAACAGCCCGCTCACGGCGCTGCGGCGCCGCGCTACTCCGTGCGGGTGCGTGCGACCTTCCTCCGGCTTCCCCGGCGCGCTCGCGCCGGCCCGTAGGCCCGCGCGAGCCGCGCGGGATCGGGGCTGAACAGCCTGGCCCGCCAACGGCGACGTTACCAGTACTCCGCCATCAGCTCACGTGCCCTGGGCGGCTCTTGCACCTCGCCGCGGGGGCCGAACAGGCGGTTGGGCCGGGTTTTCGCGCGCTGCGCGAGATGCCGACGAGCGGCCAGCCGGTGTGGCCGCGGGGGCGGCGGGCGCCGAGGTTCACCGACGCTTCGTTGACCGGAACGAAGACGAAGTCGATGTGCGAGAAGTCAGCGACCACGTGGGGCCGAATCTCTGGTCGTCGAGATGGGTCCCGGCTTCGACGCTGCTCCAGCTGTCGTCGTCCGGTTCGGTCCGGCCGCCGACCACTTTGCCGATGGGCGTGAGCGTGACGGGTTCAACGTGCATGTGTCCATCTCCATGCCCAGGATCAGGCCGAGGCCGTGATCGTTGCTCCGGTTTCTGAGGGCGACGTGATCTCCACGCGCCCCGGATACCCCCTGGCCACCGCCTCCTGCATCATCGACCGGGCGATGCGCTCTTCGCCTTCCGCGGCGAACGCTGCGATCGTAGAGCCTGCGCCGCTGAGGTACGCGCAGAGCGCCCCGGCGCGTTTCGCCGCGTCGAAGATGTGCGGCATGGCCGGGAAGATCGCCGTTCGCGCCGGCTGGTGCACCCGGTCCTGCGTCGCCGCATCGAGCAGCTCCCACCGTCCCTGCGACAGGGCGGCGACAAGCAGCGCCGCCCGCCCAAGGTTGTGCCCCACGTCCTCTCGCGGAAGCGTCTGCGGCAGCACCTTCCGCGCTTCCGCCGTCGGCATCTCGAACTCCGGGATCAGCAGCACCACCTTCAGTCCTGGCGCGAGCGCCACGGCGAGGTGGCGGTAGCCCTCGCCCTCTCGCACAACGATCTGGAATCCCCCGAACAGCGCGGGCGCCATGTTGTCGGCGTGGCCCTCGAGGCCCGCGCCGAGGCCCAGCAGCTGGTCGTCGCTGAGCGCGCCCTCCAACATGGCGTTCGCGGCCACGATCCCGGCGGCGCGAGCCGCCGCGCTCGCCCCGAGGCCCCGCCCGACCGGGATCGCACCGTCGCTCGCCACCGAAAGCTCCGGAGGGGCGTCGGCGTGAGCCAGCCGGAACGTCGCGCGCGCTGCGTCCAGCACGAGCCGCGGAAGGCCAGCGCTCGGGTCCGTCTGGTGTCGGGCGGTCACGGTGATCTCCTCCGTCAGCGCAAGGGCGAGCCCCAGGCTGTCGAAGCCAGAGCCGAGATTTGCCGAAGTGGCGGGCACGCGCACGGTGACAGATGTGAGCATCGCGGCGAGTGTAACGGACGACTCGCGCACTCCACGAGCGCCGGGCCTCCGCTGTTAGAATGGCGTTACGGAGGGGTGTCCGAGCGGCTGAAGGAGACCGTCTTGAAAACGGTTAGGCGTGACAAGCGCCTCGTGGGTTCGAATCCCACCCCCTCCGCCACGCTTGTGTGAGCTGGCGCGTTTTCGGGGCGCTGGAAGCTGGAGGGTGAAGACTGGAAGGGTGTGGCCGGCCGCCAGGCATGTGTGATCTGTGGCGGTTCGGAGCGACTCGAGGGTGGAGGGTGGATGAGGAGTGACCGTTCTTCGGGTACGGCTTGGCGCCTTGTGCAATCCTGCACTATCATCCAGCGAGACGTGATGCTGCTTGATCCCGGAGGGACGCTGTGAGCCTCGACACACGCTGGGAAGACGTGGACAAGCTCCTCACGACGACTGAGCGCACGAAGGACGAGAAGCACCAGAAGGCCGTGCGCGAGATCGCGGCGCAGCGCTTCCCCTTCCCTACGCCAGAACACCCCTCGTACCGCACGCACGTCAACACGCCTCAGGTCACCATGGGAGTACAGGCCGGCGATGATGAGCTTGCGCCCGATATCGTCGTCGTCGAGCGGCTGAACACCGGCGAGACCAACCTGCGCATGACCACGCAGGTGGCGCTGGTGCACGAGATCAACGAGGCGGAGGCGAAGCGCACGTGGGCGCGCTTCTCGGCGATCCCCGACCAGGCCTTCTACCTGTACGTGCCGGTCGGGCAGGGCGCTGCGGCGAAGAAGATCTGCCAGCGGCTGAAGATCCGGCCAGCCGGGTTCCGCACGTGGCGCATGACGCCCCGCGGCCTCGAGGTCAACGAGATCTCCGAGGCGCCGTCGCCACTCGCCGTGCTGATGCCGCCGCTGGTCCGCCGGCTCCTCGCCACTCCCTGATCACACCTCAGGGCCCAGCGTCCGCATCCAACATCTCGTCTCCCGCCAACGCATGTCCGGCCCGGGCCAGCCGCCTCGTCAGCACGGCGAACGCCACCAGCCCTACCGCCACGCCGAACCACAGCGTCGCGATGCGGATGATGAGCGTCCCGACGCTCGCGGCGCTGCGGCTCATGTCGAGCAGTTCCTGCGATAGCGACGTGATCCCCGTCTCCGCCACGCCAAGGCCGCCCGGGGTCAGAAGCACCGCCGCCGCCAGCGTCGCGATCGGCAGGATGAACGCCGCTTTCAGCAACGTGTCGAGCGACCCGTCCACCCCGAGGCCCACCAGCGTCAGGTAGAAGGCCATCACCTCGAAGAACCACGAGCCCACGCTCAGGCCGGTCATCAGCACCACGCCGCGGGGCTCCATCAGCACGTAGGTGCTCTCGTACAGCTCCTCCATGTGCGGTGTGAAGCGGCGCAACCCCGGAACGTAGCCCAGAGCCCCGAGCAGCCGACCCGCCGCCGGCCGGTGCCGCGACAGGACGATCGCGACCGCCGATCCCACGCCGATCACCACGACGATCGGCCAGGTGCTCTCGCCGAACACGAACACCCCTGCCCCGGCGATGATCAGCAACGCGAGACTGTCGGTCATGCGCTCCGCGAGCAAGATGGGCGCCGAGCGCGTGAACGGCGTCCCGTGCACTTCGCGCAGCAGGTAGCTCTTTAGCCACTCACCCACCTTCCCCGGCGTCACCACCATCCCCAGCCCGGAGAAGTAGATGAGGAAGCTGTCTACGCGCGACAGTCCGACTACCTCGATGCGGCGCAGGTAGTACTCCCACTTCACGAAGCGCAGCAGGTAGTTGCCCAGCGTCACCAGGAGCACCAGCGGAAGCAGCTCCCAGCGGAACTCCTCAAGGCTCTTCCCCACATCGCGAAAGTCCCCGTACGCGAGCAGCGCGGCGAATACAACGACGCCGAGGAGCATCGAGAGCAGCAGGCGGTTGCGGAGCTTCGAGAGATTCATGCAGCCGCCAGCTTACTGGAGCCAGTCATCCCCCGGTCAGGAGGATCGGTGCCGCATCAGGCCGCACCAGATAACGGAAGGCGACCGGGCGACGGACTATGGAAGAGTCACCGCTGAAGACTGGCGTCCGCGGCCCCGCCTCCACACCATGCGGATCAACAGGCCTGTGATCGCCGCGACGTACGCTGCCAGGATCACCCATGCGATGATCGCGCCTGGGCTCGTGAAGTCGTTCTCGGCGACTCCCACGCCAGGCAACGCCTCGCCGCCGGCCGCGAAGGTCACGTCCACGTCCTCCGCGACGATCGTGCCGGTGATCCGCCATTCGTAGTCGCCGAGGGCCGGCGGGATGAACAGCCCGTGGTACAGTCCGGGTTCCGTGCGCGACGGCAGCAGCGCCGTCGCCACGCCACGCACGGCCCCACGCACCAGCACGCGGCCGCGAAGGATCAGCGTGTCCTCCAGTCCTTCCACCGGCGCGCCTGTCGCCGTCTCGCGGACGGTGATGAGAAGGCGGTCCTCCACCTCCAGACGCGGCTTCTCCTCGTAGCGGACGGCGATCTCGTAGGGACCGGCGGTGCGCGTCTCGACGGCAGGTGCCTCCTGCGCGCGAGCGTTTCCGATAGCGCCGAGCGCCAGTATCATCGCCGCAAGGATCACAGTTGCGCGCGTCACGCCACCAACTCCTCCAGCACGCCGCGCACGATGCTGTCGGGCACGTCGTCGCGGACGACGGGACGGCCGAGGCCTTCGAGCAGGACCCAGCGCACCCGCTTCGAGGCGACCTTCTTGTCGTGCAGCGTCGCCGTCATCACCGCCTCCACGTCGACGCCGGACGTCCGATCGGGCAGGCCGAAACGCGCGAACAGCCGGCGCTGCACCTCGCCAACCTCGGGCGGGGTCACGCCCATCCGGCGGCCGATCTCCGCCTCGACCATCATGCCGATGCTGTCGGCTTCGCCGTGCATGAAGCGCCCGTAGGCCGTCGCGGCCTCCAGCGCATGGGCGACGGTGTGGCCGTAGTTGAGGATCATCCGCAGGCCGCCCTCGCGCTCGTCCTCCGAGACGATGCGTGCTTTCAGGGCGGCGTTCCGGGCGACGATCTCCGTCGTCAGCTCCGGCTCCACCTTCAGCAGCCGATCGGCCTCGCGCTCCAGGATCTCGAGCATCGGCGGATCGGTGATCAGGCCGTGCTTGATGACCTCGCCAAAGCCGTCGCGCAGCGCGCGTTCGGGCAGCGAGGCCAGCAGCGACGTGTCCTCGACGACGATCCGGGGTGCATAGAACGCGCCGATGAGGTTCTTGCCACGGGGATGGTCCACCGCCACCTTCCCCCCGATCGACGCGTCGACCATAGCCAGGAGCGACGTGGGGGCCTGCACGAGCGGCACGCCGCGAAGGTACGTCGCCGCCGCGAAGCCCGCTGTATCGCCGACGATGCCGCCACCGAGGGCCACGAGGGGCGATCCCCGCTCGGCGTGATGCTCGAGCAGCCAGTCGTAGATGCGACTCACGGTCTCGAGGCTCTTGCTTGCCTCGCCGGCAGCGAAGGCGAAGAGGTCCGCGCCAAACCCCGCTTCGCGCAGGGATGCGAGCGCTCGATCGCTGTAGAGCGACGCGACGGTGCTGTCCGATACGACGAAGGCTTGGCCGTGCAGGCCGACCTCGCGCATCAGCGCGCCGAGGTCGTCCAGCGCGCCCCAGCGGACGTGTACTTCGTATCGCCCGGCCGCGGACTCGACCGTGATCACGCGGGCTCTCCGCTGGCGACAGCCAGCCGCTGCCGGTAGGCCAGCAGGATCTGGTGGGTGCACTGGTCCGGCGTGAGGTCGTCCGTCTGGAGGATGAAGTCGGCGTCGGCGTAGAGCGCCGCCCGCTCGGCCTTCAGCTCCACGATGCGCGCCAGCGGGTCCGCTCCGGCGAGCAGCGGCCGCTCCGACACGTGGGCCCCCGACGACTGGATCCGCGCGGCGATGGTCTCCGGGCGGGCGTCGAGGCAGACGATGAACCCGCGACTGCGCATGGCCGATCGGTTCGCCTCCGAGAGCACCGTCCCGCCTCCGGTCGCCACGACGACGTGCTCCATCGCCACGACGCGCTGTACCGCATCCGCCTCGAGCGCCCGGAAGGCGCCCTCACCGCCGCGGGCGAAGACCGCCGCCACCATCTCGCCGGCCGCCTCCTCGATCAGCACGTCGATGTCCACGGCACGCCAGTCGAGGGCGGTTGCCAGCGGCCGCGACAGGCGCGACTTCCCGGTTGCCATGAAGCCAATGAGCCAGATCTGGTCGTACATCGCACCCAGAGTATCGCACGGGCGCGCTTCGGCCGTGCATCGTTCGAGGGTCAGGTGCCTTCGGGCAACTCCCGGGGGCCTATGGTGGCCTGAAACGCCCGGAAGTTTCGCAGCGTCTCCTCGATGTTGTCGCCACCGAACTTCTCCAGCGTGGCGCCCGCCAGCACGATCGCGCACATCGCCTCGACGATGACGCCCGCCGCCGGCACCACGCAGACGTCGCTGCGCTCGTAATGCGCCGGGATCTCTTCGCCCGTGAGGAGGTCCGCCGAGGGCAGCGAGCGGGGCAGCGTGGCGATCGGCTTCAGCGCCACGCGGACGACGATGTCCTGTCCGTCGGTCACCCCGCCCTCGAGGCCGCCGGCGTTGTTCGTGGCGCGCGCCCACGGGCGGTCACCCCAGCGCTCGCGCGGCAGGATGACATCGTGCACTGTCGAACCCGTGCGCCTCGTGAGGCCGAACCCGCCGCCGATCTCGACACCCTTTACGCTGTGGATGCTCATCAGCGCCTGCGCCAGCCGGCCGTCGAGCTTGCGGTCCCAGTGCACGTGACTGCCGAGGCCCATGGGCACGTTTCGCACGCGGCCTTCGACGACGCCGCCGAGCGTGTCGCCCGCGTTTCGCGCGTCGTCGATCGCCGCGATCATCCGGTCCGCGCCCGCGGGGTCGGCACAGCGCACGGGCGACTCCTCGACGGCATCCCAGTCGATTTCCGCGGGCGGATCCGCGTCGATGGCGCCGATCTGCACCGTGTGACTGTGGAATGTGACGCCCAGCTCTTCGAGCAGGCGCTTGCAGACGCCGCCCGTCGCGACGCGCGCCGCCGTCTCGCGGGCGCTGGCTCGCTCCAGCACCGGTCGCACGTCGTCGAAGCCGTACTTCACCGCGCCCGCGAGGTCTGCGTGTCCCGGGCGCAGCCGCGTGACCCGCTCCACCTCCCCTTCGACTGGATCGACAGACATCACCTCCGTCCAGTTCGCGTGGTCTCGGTTCTGGATGAACAGCGTGATGGGGCTTCCCAGCGTCCGGCCGTGGCGCACGCCCGACAGGATCTCCGCGCGATCGTGCTCGATCTTCTGCCGGCGCCCGCGGCCGTAGCCGCCCTGCCGTCGGTGCAGATCGACGGCCAGGTAGTCCTCGCTGAGCGCGAGGCCAGCCGGCACCCCTTCGAGGATGATGGTGAGGCCCTTGCCATGCGATTCGCCGGCGGTCAGGAAGCGCAGCACCTAGACGTCCCTGTAGAACGCGGCGGGCACGCTGGGGGCTGGGGAAACGGGGTCGATGGCGATGGCGTTGCCGCGGTCATCGAGCGCGAACCGGCCCCCGAACGCCCGCACGATCTCCTCCGCCTCCAGCCCGTCCCAGTCCAGCCCTTCGGCGACGTCGCGCGCGCAGGTGGTCGAGAGGATGCAGCGCTGCGACGACCCCTGCTCGTCGCGGAAGGTGCTGTAGATGTCGATGCGGGTATAGGGGAGCCGCACGTTGGGGATCTCGTACATCACCATGTCCGCCAGCCGCGCGGTCAGCTTCATCCCTTCCTTGAGGGCGCTGCTCACCTCGCGGCGCTCGCCGCTGTCCAGCCCGTAGCGTCCCTCCGCGGAGGCGCTCAGGCGCACACCGTCCGATTCTACCGCGAGGAGTTCGGCGCTCTGCACGCCGTGCCACAGCGACGGTTCCGTACCCTTCGGCGTCCGCGCCGTCTTCCAGCGCGCCACCTCGTCCGCTACCAGCGTCTGGATCGCCGTTACGTCACCCTCATCGACGAGCTTCCGCCAGTAGAGCTGCGCGCGCGTCTCCTGGACGATGACGTACGCCACGAGCAGGAAGAACACCAGCACGATGCCGATGCCGATGGCGATGCCCCACGTCGATACGGCGAGGATGATCATCGCGCCAACGCCGCCCTTCCGGCTGTGAGCATCGCCTTCAGATCAGCGTCCTGCCCCGTCCACAGGCGGAACGATTCGGCCGCCTGGTAGACCAGCATCCCCAGTCCCCCGACGGCCTTCGCACCCCGCGCCTTCGCCGCCTTCAGCAGCGGCGTCTCGGGCGGGTTGTACACCAGGTCGAACACCACGGAGCCCGCGCGGATGTGCTTCTCTTCGAACGGCAACTGGCCTTCGGTATCGGTCGTCGCGACGCCCACCGGCGTGCTGTTGACGACGAGATCCGCCTCTGCCATCGTCGTGATGAACGATCCGTCGCCGGGGTACGCCCAGGTGATGGTCGTCCCGGACGGCGTCAGCGGCTTCAACTGCACGACCATCGCATCGGTGTTGCGGGGGGTGCGCCCGTACACGGCTATCAGGGCGGGCGACTGCGCGATCAGGGCCAGCGCCACCGCGCGGGCGGCTCCGCCCGCCCCGAGCAGCACGCAGCGCTTTCCTTTCGCGTCGAAGCCGGCGTCCTCTCGCAGGGAGCGGGCGAATCCCACAACGTCGGTGTTTTCGCCGATCAGCTTTCCGTCGCGATGGACGATCGTGTTCACCGCCCCGGCCTTCTGCGCGACCTCGCTCAGGCTGTCGAGCATCGGCAGGACGCTTCGCTTGTGGGGGATGGTGACGTTTGCGCCCAGGAATCCGTCGCCCCGGAGCGCATCCACGCGCCCCTGGAGCGTCTCCGGCGGGGTGTCCCACGCATCGTAGGCGCCGTCGATGCCGGCGGCCTTGAAGGCGGCGGCGTAGAGCGCCGGGCTGATCGAATGGCCCAGCGGATGCCCGATGACTCCGGCCCGCTTCGTCACTGTTACCGCCCCTGGTAGATCTCCACGTTCTGCAGGTGCTCCTCCAGCGTCTCGGCGAACACGTGAGTGCCGTCGTTTCGCGAGACGAAGAAGAGGAAGTCCGTGTCCGCCGGCCGCACCACCGCCTGGATCGCGTCCACTCCCGGGTTCGCGATCGGTCCGGGGGGCAGACCGTCGTACACGTAGGTATTGTACGGCGAATCTATCTTCAGGTCGTCGAGCGTCAGCTCCCGCTTCCACCACCCGTACTGGCTGACGCTCGCCGGGTCAGCCGCCGCGGCGAATTGCACAGTGGGGTCGGCCTGTAAGGGCAGGCCCACGCGCAGGCGGTTGATGAAGACTCCGGCGATGATCGGCCGCTCCTCGGCCACCACCGCCTCGCGTTCGACGATGGAGGCGAGCGTCACCACCTGGTCCAGCCGGAGCTCCTGTCCCTCGAACTGGACCCTGTCGGCGACGTTGTCCTGGAAGCCCCGGAGCAGTGTGGCCACGACCTGGTCCGCCGTGGTCGAGCGGAAGAAGGAGTAGCGGGCGGGGAACAGGTAGCCCTCGAGGCTGTCGGATGCGGTCTCCTGCAGGAATGGCTCGGCGTAGCCCGCTTTCACGAGCGCCGCGAGGAAGGCGTCCTTCGAGACGACGCCGCGGCGCTCCAGCAGCTCGCCGATCTCCTCCGCCCGCAGCCCTTCCGGAATAGTCACGTCTCGCGACGCCGTCTGTCCCTCGGCGATGCGATCCACGGCGGCGATCGCCGGCATGCCGCGGTCGAACTCGTACTCCCCCGCTTCGAGCGAGTCGGCGACGCCCCGGATCCCCACGAGCAGCTCGAACAGCTGCGCGCTCTCGATCACGCCCGCGTCTTCAAGCGTGTCGCCGATCTCTTTTGCGCTCTGGCCGGACTCAACCTCCACCAGCACCGACGCACCATCGCCGGAGGAGTCGCCGTAAGGCCGTCCTTCGGCGCCGTCGATCACCGATCCCGGCGTGGCGCGCACGAACCACGCGAGCGCGACGGTCAGCGCCAGTACGCCCGCCGTGACGGCCAGGGCGACCGCCCGCTGCCCGGACGTCAACCCGGATGCTCCGTGGAGTGGAGGGCGTCGATGTATGCCTGCAGGATTACAGTGGCCGCCAAATCGTCGACGCGAGCCTTCCCCCGGCGGCGCGCCGGATGCACCCGCGACGCGTGCTTCGGCGCCATGCGGCGTCCTGCGGCGCCCGCCACCTGCCGCGAGGTCAGCCGTTCGTCCTGGTACACCACCGGCACGCCGATCGCGTCCGCCAGCTCCTCGCCGAACTCGCGGATGAGGAGGGCCTGGGCGTGCTCCTCGCCGGAGAGGCTCACCGGCAGGCCCACGACCACAGCCTCCGCCCCCTCCGCCCGCACCATCGCCGCGATGCGGCCGATGTCGGCGACGAGACCCTCGCTCTCGATGATGGTCAGGGGCACGGCGATGCGTCCTTCGCTCACGGCGACGCCGATCCAGCGCTCGCCGACGTCCAGCCCCAGCATCCGCCCGGGGCGGCCTGCATCCGTCATCTACTTCGCCGCAAGGCGCTCCCTCGCGATGCCCCGCGCGAGGTCGAGCGCGTCGTCGAGTTTCGAGGCGTCCTTGCCGCCGGCCTGTGCCATGTCCGGACGGCCGCCGCCGCCCCCGCCGGCGACGGCCGCCACTTCCTTGATCAGGTTGCCGGCGTGGACGCGAGCGGTCAGGTCTCTGGTCACCATCGCCACGAAGTTCGGACGGCCGTCGAAGACGCCGCCGAGCACCACGACGGCGCTCCCGAGCCGCTCACGCAGCAGGTCACCCATCTCGCGCATCGCCTCCGCGCTGCTGGCGGGGACCTTCGCGACGACGACCGACGCGCCGTCGACCTGTTCGGCCGCCTCCAGCAGCTGCTCGACCTCGGCGCGGCCGGCCTGCCGCTCGAACTGTTGCGCGCGGCGCCGCTCCGCCTCGAGTTCCGCCTCCAGGGCCTCGACGCGCTCCGGGAGCTGCGCCGGGGTGGTGCCTAGCCGGCGCGCCAGCACCGCGACCGTCTCCTGCTGCGCGATGACGTAGGCGTCGGCGAGCGCCCCTGTCAGCGCCTCGATGCGCCGCACGCCCGACCCCACGCTCCCCTCGCTCTCGATCACGAACGCGCCGATTTCGCCGGTCCGATGACAGTGGGTGCCGCCGCACAACTCCTTCGAGAAGCAGGGTGCGTGGGGCTCGACGTCACCGTCGTGACGGGCGTGGAGGGGCTCGCAGATGCCGACGACGCGGACTTCGTCGGCGTACTTCTCGCCGAAGAACGCGAGGGCGCCGCCGGCGATCGCTTCGTCGTAGGGCTGCACTTCCGCGTGCACGGCGATGTCCTCGCGGACCGTCACGTTCACCAGCCGCTGCACCGTGGCCAGCTCCTCGGGCTTCGTGGCCTCGATGTGGGTGAAGTCGAAGCGCAGCCGGTCGGGGGCGACGAGCGAACCGGCCTGGCGGACGTGCGTGCCCAGCACCTCGCGGAGCGCCGCGTGGAGCAGGTGCGTCGCGGTGTGGTTCCGCATCGACGCCCGGCGCTGCTCGACGTCCACGCGCGCGGTGACGGCGTCGTTCACGGCGATCGAGCCATCGGTGACGCGCCCGCGGTGGACGATCAGGCCCTCGGATGGGCGCTGGGTGTCCTCGACAGTCACGCGGCCGCTGGGGGCGGCGATTTCGCCGACGTCGCCGACCTGGCCTCCGCCTTCGGGGTAGAAGGGGGTCTCGAGAAGGACGATCTCGACGGCCTCGCCGGACTCCGCGCGCTCCGCCACGCCAGCGCCGCCAATGACCGCGGCGACGGTGGTCCGGTGCTCCGTGGCGTCGTAGCCGACGAAGCGGCTGCGGATGTGGGCGAGGGCCTTGTAGTGTTCGGTGCGGTCGGCGTCGATGTCGAACTTTGCGGCGGCGCGGCCGCGCTGGCGCTGAGCGTCCATCTCCTTGTCGAAGGCGTCTAGATGAACGCCGATCCCCTTCTCAGCGGCGATCTCTTGGGTGAGCTCCAGCGGGTAGCCGAAGGTGTCGTAAAGGGTGAATGCGGCACGTCCGCTGATGTTCTGACCTGATCGGGCACCGGCGAGGATCTCGTCGAGGTGAGTGCGCCCGCGTTCCAGCGTCTCTCGGAACTTCGACTCCTCGGCCGAGAGGAGGCGCAGCGTGAACTCCGCATTCTCACGGAGGGCCGGGTGTGCGTGCTGCATCCGCTCTACGACGGCCTCGGCGACGTGGTCGAGCAGCGTTTCTTCGGTGCGAGGTGCGATCTGCGTCAGGAAGTAGACGGCGCGCCGCAGTAATCGCCGCAGCACGTAGCCGCGTCCCTCGTTCGAGGGCATGACGCCGTCCGTGATCAGGAAGACCGCCGCCCGCGTGTGCTCCGCTACCACCCGCATCGCCCGGTCGATGCCGGCCTCATCGCCGTACGTCTTTCCGCACAGCTCGCCGATGCGGTCGAGGATGGGGCCGAAGACGTCGGTGTCGAACACCGTGTCCTTGCCCTGCAGGACCACCGCCATGCGCTCCAGCCCGGAGCCGGTGTCGATGTTCTTGCGGGGCAACTCGGTGCGGGTGCCGTCCTCGGCCTGGTAGAGCGTCATGAAGACGAGGTTCCAGACCTCCATGAAGCGTCCGCAGTCCGGCTCCTCGTTGGGGCGGCACGTCCCCTTCCGGCAGCGCTCGCAGTCCGGCCGCGGCCCCCGGTCGACGTTCACCTCGCTGTTCGGGCCGCAGGGACCGACGTCGCCGCTGAACCAGTAGTTGTGGTCTTCGCCGTAGCGGGGGATGCGCTCTTCGGGCACGCCGATGGCGCGCCAGAGGTCGTGGGCTTCCTCATCGTCCTGGTAGATCGTGCACCAGAGTTTGTCCTTCGGGAGGCCGAACACCTCGGTGAGCAGCTCCCACGCCCAGGCGATGGCGTCCTTCTTGAAGTAATCGCCGACGCTGAAGTTGCCCAGCATCTCGAAGAAGGTGAGGTGGCTGTAATCGCCGACCTCCTCGATGTCGGTGGTACGGAAGACCTTCTGGACGGTGACGAGCCGCGGCGCGGGGGGTTCGGAGAGGCCCGTGAAGTACGGCTTGAAGGGCACCATGCCGGCGCTGGTGAAGAGCAGGGTGGGGTCGTCGTGGGGCACCAGGGAGGCGCTCGGGAGCTGCCGGTGGCCCCGGGCCTTGTAGAACTCCACGAATGTGTCGCGAATCCGCTCGACGGGCCACTCCGGGGCGCTCATGCGGCGCATTGTATCTGAGCACCGCCCGTTCGCCGATGCCTCGCCTCGGGCCCGGTGCCGATACTCCAGACATGGCACGCTCCGATGCCCTCGGCCTCCTGGCCCGTCCGGCGGCCGGCCCGCCCCCGGCGCGCTCGTCGCAGCCGGCGTCGCAGCGTGGCCTGTCGCGCCGCTGACGAAGCTCCCTTCCACCGCCGACAACATCGTCTGGCTCGCGCCCAAGCTTGCGGTGCTCGCCCGAGGGGGACCAAGCTGGTCCGTTCCTTCGGACGCTTGGAAGCAGCTGTCAACTTGACAGGCTCTTATGCCCGCCGTTACGATCCGCTCGGCCCCGTCCGGCCGCCCGCAGAGGCGCCGGAGCACAGGCCACCGCTTTGACGACAAACCCTGACGACACACCTCCACTACCAGCGACCACCAGAGCGTGCTGGTTTCTGGCTGCTGCTTGCCGCGGCGTGCCAGCTGTCGGCGCGCGGCGCGGGAGCGTCACGTGACGGCTGACCAGCGCTGGGTGGCCGTCATCCTGGCCGCGGGGCAGGGCACACGGATGCGCTCTCGCCTCCCGAAGGTCTGCCACGACCTCGCCGGACGGCCGGTGGTCCGGCACGTCGTCGAGGCGGCGCGGGAGGCCGGAATCAACGATGTCGTCGTCGTCGTCGGGCCGGGGGACGACGGCCAACATGTGCGGATCTTCATCGGCGACGACGTGCGCTTCGCGGTGCAGGCGAAGCAGCTCGGCACGGGGAGCGCGGTCGAAGCAGCCCGCGAGGCGGCGGGTGACGCGCCGTACGTGCTGATCATGAACGGCGACGTGCCGCTGGTGTTGCCGGAGACGCTCCGGCGCCTGATGGCCGCCGTCGGGACGACGGCTCCGCTCGCCGTCCTCACCGCCGAGGTTCCGGTCGAAGAGTACGGCTACCTGGCGCTGGACGGGGACCGGATCACCGATATCGTCGAGACGAAGACCGAGTCCGGCGTCGACCGTAGCGCGCGGCGCTCCATCAACTCAGGGCAGTACGCCGCGCGCGCCGACTGGCTGTGGTCGCACCTGCCGCGGATCGAGCCGGCGCCGAACGGTGAGCGCTACCTGACGAAACTCGCTGCGCTTGCTCATGGCGAGGGAAGTCCGGCCATCGCCGTGATCGCGGAGGATCCGGACGAGGTGCGCGGGATCAACGACCGCGTACAGCTGGCCGAGGCGGAGGCCGTCATGCGCGACCGCATCCGGCGCCGGCACATGCTGGCAGGCGTCACGCTCACGGATCCGGCGACCGCCTACATCGACGCGGGCGTGACGATCGGCGCGGACACGCGCATCGAGCCGCAGACGTACGTCCGGGGTGCCACGACGATCGGGGAGGGCTGCCTGATTGGCCCGGGTACGTTGGTTCTAGATTCGAAGATAGGAGACCGCTGCATCGTGCGCTTCTCGACCGTTTTCGAATCGACGCTAGAGGCCGACGTGGACGTCGGGCCCTACAGCCACCTGCGGCCGGGGGCGTACCTCTGCGAGGGCGTACACATCGGCAACTTTGCGGAGGTGAAGGCCTCGCGGCTGGGGCGCGGCACGAAGATGGGGCATTTCAGCTACATCGGCGACGCCGAGATCGGCGCGGGGGTGAATATCGGGGCGGGGACGATCACCGCGAATTACGACGGGGCGGCGAAGCACCGCACGGTGATCGGCGACGGCGCGTTCATCGGGAGTGACACGATGCTCGTGGCGCCGGTGCGCATCGGCGCGCGCGCCCGCACGGCCGCCGGGGCGGTGGTCACGAAGGACGTGCCGGACGGCATGGCCGCGATCGGCGCGCCGGCGCGCATCCGCACGCGGGGCGCGGACGGGGAGAAGGAGGACGGCGCTGGGAGCTGACACGACCCTGGCCATCGCGGTTGCCGTGTTGGCGCTGCTGCTCGTCGTCGTCGTGGCGGCGGGCGAGGCGACGGTCGCGTCGGCGAGTCGCGCGCGCCTGGGCAAGATCGCCAACGGACGAGCGGCGCGCGCGGAGCGGCTGCAAGCGTACGTGGCGGGTCGCGCGTCGGTCCTGGGCGCTCTTGCGGTCGCCCGGAATCTTGGCGTGGTCATCGCGACGGCTCTCGGCGTCTTCCTGACTTCACGTGAGAGCGGCCACTCCTGGGGTGAGCTGGCGGCGCTCTCCGTCGTTGCCGTCGTGGTCCTGGCGGTGCTCGATGCTCTCCCGCGCCTGCTGATCGCCCGCAGTCCGGAGGCCTGGGGGCTGCGATTGGTCCCGGTGATCGCGTTCGTGCGTGCGGTCTTCGGGCCGGTGGCGTGGGCGATCGACCGATCGCTGCGTACGGTCGTCGGCGCGAACGCCGCGGCCGAACCTTCGGACGCTGAGGACGAGGAGTTGCTCCGGCTGGTCGAGGACGAGGGCGACGGGCGGCCGATCGAAGAAGATGAGCGCGAGATGATCCGCGGGATCATGGATATGGATGTGACGACGGCGCGCGAGATCATGGCACCGCGCATCGATATCGTGGCTCTCGAAGTTGATGCGACGATAGACGACGCTGTGAAGGTGATCGTCGACAAGGGCTTCAGCCGCATCCCCACCTACGACGAGACGATCGACAACATCGTGGGCATCGTCTACGCGAAGGACCTTCTGCGCTGCCTCGCCGAGAACCGGCGGCCGCCGCTGAAGGAGATCGCGCGGCCGCCATACTTCATCCCCGAGTCCAAGAAGGTCGATGAGCTGCTGGCGGAGCTGCGGCAGAGCAAGGTGCACATCGCCATCGTCGTCGACGAGTACGGGGGCACCGCCGGCCTCGTGACCATCGAGGACCTGCTCGAGGAGATCGTCGGCGAGATCCAGGACGAGTACGACCGTGAGGAGGCGCCCATCGAGCGGGTGAACGACTCAGAGGCGATCCTCGACGCCCGGGTGAGCATCGACGCGCTGGAGGAGCTGTTCGGCTTCCAGCCCGAGGACGAGCATGACTACGACACCGTGGGCGGCTTCGTGTACCACCATCTGGGCAAGGTGCCTGTCGCAGGCGACGAGGTGCGGGTCGACGGGCTGACGCTGCGGGTGCTGAGCGTGCTGGGGCGGCGCATCAAGAAAGTCCGGGCGAAGAAGATCGCGGAGGAGCCGACGGCCCGCGTAGGCTGATCACGTCATCGGCCGTTGTGGCCGGCTCGCGGCTGCCGGCCCGTCCAGCAGCTTTCTGAGCGCGGTCATGCGGTACGCCTCCGGCATCAGCTCCGCCACCTCGGCCCAGCCGGCCTTCGGCAGATCGAGCCGCAACGCGAGCCAGCCCCGCGCGCCGAGGTGCGCGGGGACGAAGAAGCGCTCGGGGTCCGACAAAACGAGCGCCGCCTGCATGCCAGCGCCAGCTTCCCCTCGCCGTGGTGGTCGTTCAGGTGGTACGCGAACTTCTTGCCCCGCACCGCGAACGCGATGTGCTGGCCCGTCCGGCTCGACGCGTCGGCCTCCAGCAGCGCGATGACGATCTTCTCCAGGCGGGCCAGTCGCTTCTTGCGTTCAGCTTCGGTCATGCGCTTCTGCATCGCTGCGATCTACACCTTCGGGTAACACGTTGGCAATCACTGCGCGGCGTTCCGTCGTCCATAATAGAGATGACAGGAGGGTCCCGCATGCAGAACGATGACAGCTCCGTTGGAAGACTCCTCAGTCGCCGCGAGGTGCTCGCGCTGTTCGGCGCGGCCGGCGCCGCCCTGATCGTCGGCTGCTCCGGCGACGACGATTCGCCGACCGTGCGCGCCGCCTCGCCGACCAGCGGGGCAGCGGGCGTGGCGACCGCCGGTCCATCCGCCGTAGCGACATTCGCGGCGGTACCGTCGTGCGTCGTCCGGCCGGAGCAGACGGAAGGGCCGTACTTCGTCGACGAGATGCTCAATCGCTCCGACATCCGCACGGACCCCTCGACGGGCGCCGCCAGCGAGGGCGTGCCGGTGGCGCTCATCTTCAACGTCTCGGAGGTCGTGGGGGGCGACTGCACGTCTCTCGCCGGCGCCACAGTCGACGTCTGGCACTGTGACGCGCTGGGCGTGTACTCCGACGTGACGGACACGGCGGAGGGGTTCGACACGACCGGGCAGAAGTTCCTGCGCGGCTACCAGTTGACAGACGTGAACGGGCAGGCGGCGTTCACGACTATCTACCCGGGCTGGTACCAGGGGCGCACGGTGCACATCCATTTCAAGATCCGGACGCAGGACGGGCTGGAGTTCACGTCGCAGCTGTACTTCGACGATGACCTGACAGACGAGGTGCACGCCCTGTCGCCCTACGCTCAGAAGGGCGTGCGCACGCTGCGCAACGACGGCGATGGGATCTTCGGGCAGGACGGGGAGCAGCTGCTGCTCGCCCTCACGCCGTCAGGCGAGGGTTATGCCGCAACCTTCGACATCGGCCTTCAGACGGGCTGAGCATCCGCCTTCGGGCCAGCCCGTACACTCTCGCTGATGCTCGCCCGCCTACCCGCGCGCTCAGCGTACGTCTGGATCGTCCTCACCGTCGCCACGCTCGTTATCGCGGCCGTCCTCCGGTACCCCTCGTTGCACGAGCCTCTCTGGTACGGCGACGAGGGTATCTTCGCCGCCATCGCGACGAATCTCCGCGAAGGACGCACGCTCTACGCCGACGCCTGGGACAACAAGCCCCCCATGGTTTTCTACACCTACGCGGCCATACAGGCTGCGTCCGGGAGCGGCGTCTTTCCGCTCCACGTCACGGCGTCGATCGTGGTGCTGGCGACGCAGGCGACGGTGATTGCGATCGCGTTCCTGCTTTACGACGGGCGGCGCGCCGCGGTGGCCGGGGTGCTCTTCGCGGTGCTCATGTCGACGCCGATCATCGAAGGCACGCTCGCGCTGACCGAGACGTTCATGATTCTGCCGACGACGCTGGCGGTGCTGACGGTCGTGATCGCCGCACGCCGTGAGGAGCCGCGCCGCACCGCGCCGATCGCGGTCGCAGGCGTGCTGCTCGGCATCGCGGCGAACTACAAGCAGGTCGCGGTCTTCGATGCTGCGGCCGTTGCGGTGATGCTCTGGCTCACGTGGGAGCGGCCCCTGCCCGCGCTCGCGGCGCTTGCCGCCGGCTTCGCCGTGCCGCACGCGGTCTTCGCGGCGATCTTCGTCGCTGCAGGCGCCTTCGGCGACTACGCGTACGCCGTCGCGGGCTCGCTCGGGTTGTACACGCGCGCGGGGCCCGAGCAGGATCCTATCGCCCGGGCCGCGGGGCTGCTCCCGGCGCTGCTGGTCGTCGCGTGGCTGGTGCGGCGGCACCAGCGCGGCGACCCTGTGGACGCACAGCACCTCCCGGTACTGTGGCTGGGCTTCGCGCTCGCCGGGGCAACGTCGAGCGCGTTCGCCTTCCCGCACTATCTGCAGCAGGCGGCGCCGGCCGCGGTCCTCACGGTCGCCGGCGTGTCCATCGCCGATCTGCGGCGGGACGCCGACCGGGTGGTTCTGGGCGTCGCGGGGGCGCTCATGGTGGCCGTGATCTTCGCGCAGTTCTCGTTCGCGTTCGAGGAGCGGCGCCAGCTCGACCCCGTCGACTACTACCGGACGTACCTGCAGCACCGGCGCGGCGACATGACGGACCTCGACTACGAGTACAGCTTCGACGGCAAGGCCGTCGCTGTCCGCGATATCGCCGCTCTCATCAAGCAGGACGCGGCGGGTGACACGCTGTTCGCGTGGAGCGAGTTGCCGTGGCTCTATGCGGCCGTTGACATGACCAATCCGGCGCGCTACTACACGTCGTTCCTCGGCGAGCTGGTGCCGGGCGCGAAGGAGGAGATCGTCCGCAACCTGGAGGCGCGCCCGCCCGTCTACGTCCTGCTCTCCGACGACACGTACGCCCCGTTCGACGATCTCGAGCGCTTCGCCGCGGAGCGCTATGTGCTTCTCCGTGCCCAGGGCGACTGGCGGTTGTATCGCCTCGCCACGCTCCCGGGGCGCCTCCCTTTGGCCACGCAGACCTTCGCGCCGGAGCAGGTGACACGATAGGCTGAGCTCCGCTCGGGGGGGCGACAGATGCCCGACGAGTCCTTTCGGTTCACCTCCGACGCCGACGGCATGCCGATCCAGGCGTACGCGTGGTGTTGCAGTGCGGAGCCGCGCGGCGTCGTCGTCATCGCTCACGGCGCCGCCGAGCACGCGCTGCGCTATGAGCGCTTCGCGCGCGCGCTGAACGACGCGAGCTTCGACGTGTGGGCGGCGGACCATCGTGGGCACGGACAGACGTCCGGCCTCGACGGGCGCGGCGACTTCGGCGAGGGCGGGTGGGATGCGCTGGTGGCTGACATCGGCCAGCTCATCGGCATCGCGCGGGCGTCCCGCCCCAGGCTGCCGCTGGCGCTCTTCTCGCACAGCATGGGGTCGGCGGCCGCACAGCAGTTCGCGCCCGATGGATCACACTCGATCGACGCGCTGGTGCTGTCGGGCTCGGCTGCCCGCGTGCGGCCCCGCGAGGGCGAGGTTCCGCCAGCGTTCGAGCCGAACCGGGCGTTCGAGCCTGCGCGCACGCCCTTCGACTGGCTCAGCCGCGACGAGGCGGAAGTGGACAAGTACGTCGTCGACCCGTTCTGCGGGTTCCCGCTGCGGCCGCCGCGGCGGGCTCGAATCGTCGACCCGGCGCTCTACGGCGACCTCGACCGGCTGCGGCAGATCCGGCCGGACCTGCCATGCCTGCTTCTCGCCGGCGACAAGGATCCGGTGAACCGCGGCCTGGAAGGGCTGCACGAACTTGAGCGATGGTGGCGTGCAGCGGGCCTGCAGCGCATCGACGCGCTCTACTACGAAGGCGGCCGCCACGAGATGCTCAACGAGACCAACCGCGACGATGTCACCCGCGACGTCATCGCCTGGCTCCGTGATGCGCTCCGTATCGAGTCGGCTGACAGACTGGCGGACCAGACGGCTGTCTGACGCCGGTTCAGGGCCGGGGCGGCTTGAACTGCGACGCGATGAAGCGATCCCACATCCGGTCCGGCAGGACGCGCCGCAGCGACATGACCACGCGCGCCTGCGCGGTCACGGTGTAGCGCGTCCGGGGGTGCTTCGCCGTCGCCGCGTGCGCGATCACGCGCGCCACGGCCTCGGGCCCCGCGGTCTTGCCGCTGTAGGCGGCCCGCACCCGTTCCGCCCGGTCCTGGTTGAACCCCGCGTACGGCGACCCCTCCGCCCCGCCCGCCATCGCCCCGAGTGAAGTCTCTTCGTACGAACTCTTGATCGCCCCCGGCTCGATCACCGCCACGTCAATGCCGAACGGTCGCACTTCGAAGCGAAGCGCCTCGCTGATCGCCTCGACAGCCCACTTCGTCGCGTGGTAGAAGCCGCCTCCCGGGAACACCACTTTCCCCCCGACTGAGCTGACGTTGATCACGCGCCCCCACCGCTGTCTTCGCATGCCGGGTAGCGCCAGCTGGGTCAGCCGCACCAGTCCGAACACGTTCGTCTCGAACTGGCGGCGCACAGCATCGGGCGGCACTTCCTCGATCGGGCCGTCCTGGGCGTAGCCGGCGTTGTTCACCAGCACGCCAACGGCGCCCTCCGCCTGCTCGACCTGCCGTATGGCGGCCTGCATCGACGCTTCGTCCGTGACGTCGAGGGCCAGGATCCGGCAGCCCTTCGGAGCGAGGTCCGCGATCGATTCCGGCCGACGCGCGGTCGCGTAGACCGTGTGCCCTCGCGTAGCCAGATGCTCCGCCGTCGCCCGCCCGATGCCCGTGGAGCAGCCGGTGATGAGGATCGCCCGGGAGATCTCGTCTGCCATGGTGGCCTCCGTTCAGTACGATCGCGAGTGTAGGCCTTCCCGTCGCCACGCGCAGTACCCATCTGGCCGAATCTGTGTACTCTGTGATTCCATCCCGTCCCCCGCCGACCCGGAGGTGCCCGCCATCCGCATCTGCTTCCTGATGTACCACGGCTCCATGCAGTCTGGCGGCCAGGGCGTCTACCTCTCCCACGTCACCCGCGAGCTGACTCGGCTGGGCCACGACGTCCACGTCATCTCCGGGCCCCCGTACCCCGAGCTCCACCCCGCGGTCATCCACCATCGCATCGAGACTCATAGCTTCCAATCGATGCGCCTGGATCGGGCGACATTCTTCCGCCGCCGCGACCCTCTCGCGCACCTCCATCCCCTCAATCTCTACGAGTTCGCCTCCACGCGCTTCACGTTCTCGTCGCTGATTGCCGTGTTCTCGCTCCGCGCGCTGCAGAAGCTCCGCGAAGTGGAAGGGCGCTACGGCCCATTCGACGTGGTGCACGACAACCAGACGCTGAGCTACGGCACGTGGATGACCCGCGCGCTACTGGGCCGCACGGTTGTCGCCAACGTGCACCACCCCCTCGACGTCGACGTCGCAAACGGCCTCCGGCACGTGCCGTCGCTTTCGCGTAAGGTCCAGCGCATCGCGTGGTATCCGTGGCACATGCAGCACCTCGTGGCCCGCCGCCTGGATGCGCTGATTTCGGGATCCGAGGCATCGGCGCGGCTCGTCGAGCGACTGTGGCGCATCCCGCCGGGCCTCATGCACGCCATCTACGACGGTGTCGATATCGAAGCGTTCCACCCTGCGCCGGAGGAGATGCGCCCCGGTACGCTTGTCTTCGTCGGCAACGCCGAGGACTACAACAAAGGTGTGGTCTACCTCCTGCGCGCGGTCGCCCTCCTCGCGCCATCGCTCGATGCACACCTCTACGTCGTCGGCGGGCCGGCGCAAGCGTCGCGGGTGGCGGCGATGGAGATCGAGCGGCTCGGGATCGGCGGACGAGTCACGCTCGTTGGCCGCGTCTCGGCCAAGGAGTTGGCGGGCTGGTACCGACGGGCGCAGATCCTTGTTTCGCCATCGCTGTACGAAGGATTCGGGCTTCCCGTCGCGGAGGCGATGGCGTCCGGAACCGCCGTGGTGGCGTCGGACGCGGGTGCCCTCCCGGAGCTGGTTGTCCACGGCGAGACCGGGCTTGTGGTGCCGGCTGCCGACCCCCCGGCCCTCGCGGCCGCGCTCGAGGCGCTCCTTGCCGACGGCGCAGGCTGCCGGGCGATGGGGGCGGCTGGCCGCGTCCGCGTCCTGGAGCGTTTCACCTGGGACCGCACCGCCCGCGAAACCGAGGCCCTCTATCAACGCACCCTCGCCGCCCGCCCCGCTTGACCATGCCCTACAGAGCCCGCCGAATCTGTGGAAATCATGTACGAGTGGGTTCCAGCGCCCAAGGGCTGAGCCCTAGGGGTCAGCGCCCAGCGACCGGCAGGCGAGACGGGGGGCCAACCCCCAAGATCAGCGCTCTCCCCCAATCGCGGCGCCCCTCTCTCCGGCCGATGATCGATGCGGGGAACGCCTATGACGCCGAAGCCCAGCACCCGCACCCTCCTCGTACTCGCCTGCGCCCTGGCCGTCGCTTCACTCGTCGGCGGGGGGGCAGCGAACCTGGACTCCGCGCCCCTGCGCTGGGTCATCCAGCTCGCCGTCACCTCGGTCGCCCTGCTCGCCACCTGGTGGGCCGGCGCCACGGGCCACGAGGCTATCGTCCCACTGCCGCCAGCTACGGCCGAGAAGGTCGCGTCCATCCGCCGCGACGCCCGCCTCCCCAGCTTCGACCGCGACAGTGGCCTCGCCGCCACCTGGTACTTCCGGCTCCGCATCGAAGAGGAGATGGCCCGTGCTGAGCGCTACCGGCAGCCCTTCACGCTTGTGACCATCGCCGCCGAGACGCGCGAGGGGCTGGGGGCCGTCCGGGGGGGCATCCGCGACATGCTCCGCGCGTCCGACCTCGCGGGAAGCCTGGGCGACGCCGTCGCAGTGCTTATGCCGAACACCGCCCGTGACGGTGCGAAGACGGCCATCCCGCGCATCAACACGCTCGCCGAGGATCTGGTGTGCCACGCCCGCGAGTACCCGACGGACGGCCGCACGCTCAGCGCCCTCCTCGGCGAGCACGAGTGGTTGGTCGACAACGCCGACCCCATCGAAGACGCCAGCTAGTTTGCGGCAGGTGTAGCCCCGGCTAGAAGAGCGCGCCCTCTACCAACGCCTCGGCGATCTCGTCGTCGTCCATCCCCAGGATCTCTTTGCACACGTATTCGTTGTGCTCCCCCAGGAGCGGTGCGGGCGACCGCAACACGCCGGGCGTCTTCGACAGGCGGAACGGCGGTCCGTCGTAGGCTGTCCGGCCGGCCTCGGCGTGGTCGAGGTGGACGTAGTATCCGCGCGCCTTAAGGTGCTCGTCGTTGTCCAGCACGTCGCGCCCGTTCTGTACCACGCCTGCGGCGATGCCCTTCGACTGGAGCAGCGCCATCACTTCCTCGGCCGTGCGCTCCGCCGTCCACGCGCTGATCCCCGCCTCCAGCTCGTCCTCGTGCGCCTTGCGGCTGTCGAGTGTCGCGAACTTCGCGTCAGACGCCCAGGCGGGCGAGCCCATCGCCTCGACCAGCGTCGCCCACTCGGCGTCCGAGAACACCGCGATGGTGCACCAGCGGTCTTCCTTCGCGGTGCCGGCCTCGAGGTCTTTGCATCGGAACGCGCCGTGCGGGGCGGCCTGGGGGTGACGGTTCCCGATCCGCGTCTGCACGCGACCGTTCGAGCCGAAGTCCATCAGCGCCGGCGCCAGCGGCGCCACCGATGATTCCAGCTGCGCCAGCTCGATCCGCTGCCCCTTCCCGGTCCGCTTGCGGTAGCGCAGGGCGGCCAGCAGCGCGACGAGGGTGTGGCCGGGGTTGATCACATAGTCGGGGTAGTTCGTTCCCAGGCCCATGGGCTTCCGGTCCGGGAAGCCGCACAGATAGTTGTAGCCCGTGATCGGCGAGAGCACGGCGCCGAAGCCCATGAAGTCCTTGTGCGGGCCGTCGAGGCCCTGCATGGGCTGGTAGGCGGCGATGATCGTGGGATTGACCTTCCGCAGATCGTCGTAGGTCATGGCCCAGCGCTCGATGATGCGGGGTGTGAGGTTCGTGAGGAAGACGTCGCACCAGGCGACGAGCTTCATGGCGATGTCGTGGCCTCGCTCGGTGTTGATGTTGATCGTGATGCCCAGCTTCCCGGCGTTGAAGTTGTTGAAGAAGCCGCTGACGTTGTAGCCCGTCTTGCCTGCCGCGAAGGGCGCCACGATACGGATCCCATCGATGTGGGATTCCGACTCGATGCGGACGACGGTGGCGCCGAACGACGAGAGGTTCTCGCCGCAGATGGGTCCGGCGCCGAACCACGAGAAGTCGGCCACTTTCAGGCCGCTGAGGGGCAGGCCCGTGGTCTTTGCGATGGTCTCCGGCGCTGCGCTCATGCTCGTTCCTCCGTCGGCTCGTCAGCTATTAGACGACGCCGAGGCCGCGCAGGCGCGCGATCTCGGGTTCGGGGATGGCCAGTTCCTTGAATATCTCCGCGTTGTGCTCGCCGGGGAGGGGTGGACGGCGGGCGATCGACCAGGGGGTCTCGGACAGGCGGTAGGGCGGGCCGGCGTACGTCACTGTCGAGCTGAGGTGGTCGTGCGGGACTTCCTGGAACCACTTCCGGTATGCGAGCTGCGGGTTCTTGGCGAGGTCTTCGGGCGTGGAGACGATGCCGACCATCAGGCGGCGCTTCTGGCCCTCTTCGTAGAGCTTCCACTTGCTCATGCTGGCGCAGAACCGGCCGAAGACTTCGTGGATGTGGGCGAGGATCTTCAGCCGCTCCGGCAGCTTCTCCGGCTCCGACGTCAGCTGCGTCAGGAAGCGCAGGTGCAGCATCTCGATGAGGCCCTTGTTGGGCTCGTCGACGAGGTCCTCGGCCTTGCCCTCCGACACCATCCATTCGAGCGCGACGGGCCAGGGGGCGCCGCCGGGCGTGCCCAGATAGGCGAAGATGTGGCCGTCCGATGCCTCGTAGACGCCGATGCCGGGGATGTCGACGGGGAGCGGGCGGCCGCCGGTGCGCTGGCGGACCGTCTTCGTCATGTCCCACGTCTGCATCGCCGTCTCCTGGTTGATGGAGAGGGCTTCCTGCATGGACACGTCGACGTGCTGGCCGGTCCCGGTGTTGTCGCGGTGGACGAGGGCCATCATGGTCCCGGCGGCGGCCTGGATGCCGGCGCCGATGTAGCCCTGATTGCCGTACGGACGGTTCGGGGGATCCTCGCGTTCACCTGCGAGGGTCATCATGCCGCTCATGGCGACGCCCGTGATGTCGTAGGCCTTCCAGCCGGCGTGGGGGCCGTCCTGCCCGAAGCCGGTGACGGAGGTGAGGATGATGTCAGGCCGGAGGGCGCAGAGGCCGGCGTAGCCGAGGCCGAGGGCGTCGAGGTAGCCGGGGGGGAAGGTCTCGACGACGATGTCGGCGGTGGCGGCGAGCTTCTCGAAGAGGGGGCGGGCTTCGGGGGAGGCGATGTCCAGTGTGAGGCTGCGCTTGTTGGTGTTGAGGTTGAAGAAGGAGAGGCTGCGGTCGCCGGCGGCGATGTCGCCGAAGAAGGGGCCGACGGCGCGGAGGGGGTCGCCGGCGGGGGGCTCGATGCGGATGACGTCGGCGCCGAGGTCGGCGAGGAGCTTGGTGGCGTAGACGCCCATCTCGCCGGCGAGATCGAGTATGCGGATGTCGGAGAGGGCGGCGTCGGTCATCGGTGGTCCTTCAGGTCCGGGGCGTGCCGTCAGCCAATTCTCGGGGGCGGCCGGGGCTGGGGGAAGGGGTGCTTGATTGCGTCTTTGTCTTTCGGAAAAAACGGGGCATTTCGGGGCGTTCTGAATCCGCAAGCGTGCGCACCCAACTTGATTGACCTGGAGCGGATGCGCGGTACCCGCGAGGCCCGGGCGTGGGGGTGGTTGTCATCATGGGGGGAGGGTAGGGGATCGGGGGGGTGATGTCCGAGGGGGTGGTGGCACGGGAGGGTGGTGAGTTGTGAGTGATGAGTTGTGAGTGGGGCCGGAAGTCTGTCAGTCGGTCGGGCGAGAGGAGGGCGAGGCAAGCCTCGCCCCTACGGCGTTCGGATGAGGGTGGCGGCGCGAAGCGAGACGGGGGAGGCGGGAGCCCCGCGCCCGGCCCCGCCGCGGCGGATGGCGATCTGGCGCGCCAGGATTCCTCGCTGCGCTCGGAATGACAGGGTGAGGGAGGGCCGCGGGCACGGCGGCGCCGTGCCCCTAATGGGCGGCGGGTCTGATGCGGCGGAGGGGTTGGCATAAGGTCGCCGGGTGCTGCGCAGCCGGCGGGTAGAATGCGTGTGCGCATCGCATCGAGTCGGTGAGGAGTTTTCGTGGCGATGAACGTCCGGCTGTTGGACCACACGAGCGACCCGGTGCGGTCGTTGTATCTGGCGTACCGGACGGCGTATTCGGCGCTTTCGCCGCAGCAGCTGGCGGACCGCATCGAGTCGGAGAAGATCACGCGGGCATCGATGGAGGAGTTCATCGAGAAGCGGCTGGAGACGGGGCACGCGTCGCCGCTGGAGCAGGTGTGGTTCGAGTTCGCGATCTCGGGGGTGAGCCGGGCGTTCAGCCATCAGTTCGTGCGGCACCACATCGGGATCAGCTTCGAGCAGCAGAGCCAGCGCTACGTGGCGTTCAAGAAGGGCGAGTTCCCGTACACGGTGCCGGAGACGGTGAAGCGGGCGGGGTTCGGGGAGAAGATGGAGGAGGCGTTCGGCCGGCTGGGGGAGCTGTATCAGGAGATGGTGGACGCGGGGGTGCCGGCGGAGGACGCGCGGTTCCTGATCCCGAACGCGGCGAACACGAACTTCAAGATCGTGGTGAATTTCCTGGAGCTGCTGCACATCTGCGACCTGCGGTTGTGCACGCGGGCGCAGTGGGAGTTCCGTCAGGTGGCGTCGCAGATGCGGGCGGAGATCAACCGGCGGTTCCCGGAGCTTGCGAAGTACATCCAGCCGAAGTGCGGGGAGCGGCGGTGGGGGTACTGCGACGAGTCCATCGAGGACTGGGAGAAGTGTCCGATCGGGCGGAAGCGTCCGCACAAGAAGTCCTTGTTCGAGCTGTTCGACGCGCACCGGCGGGGGGAGTTGTTGCCGCTGGTGGAGGGGGATTTTCGGGTGATCGAGGAGATCGGATCGTCGGTGGCGACGGAGGGGGCGGTGCGTCGGCGGGGTGGGGCGGCGGGGGCGAATGGGGCGGGGGATGGTGGGGCGGGGGATGCTGCGCCGATCCCGGAGGTGCGGGATGAGGGGTAGGGCCTAGCGGCTTGGTCGCTGGCGACCCCATACGAACTCCAACTGGCTCTTGGGTGGTGGGTAAGCTCACACGGATCCGTGTAGCCGCCGCACTTGCGCGCACTTGGGCCGTGCCGCTAGGATCGAACAAATGATCGCATTTTGGCAGGACGCCGAACCAATTGGTGATGCCCTAAGCTCCAGCAAGAAAGGACTCCCTCGATGTCTCCCCGCCAACGAAAACCTAGTAAGTATCCGTGGAAACAGAACTTCAACCGGCTGCCGCCCGAGCTTCTGGCGAAAGCACGAAAGTTCCGCGGTCCTTTCGTCGTTGCGACACCCGCCCGAATTTCGCTAGACGACATTGAGGCCGGCCTCTTTGAACACATGGGGATCACTTGGATCGACGATGGCTTGGTGTTCGGCAGGCAAGTGCTCCCAGATCCTAAAGTCGGAAGATGGTCGGCCACAAACATGTACGGTCGCGAGGTCGTGCGTAAGGATCTGCCGATGGTGAGTCGCACGTACGACATGGAAACGCCCAACTACGGAGATTGGTCGCGCGGAAGTCATACCGTCTCCCACACCCGGCAGGTTTATCAACGAGAGCTGATACCCGCGAAGCAGCTCTCTATCCGAGTCGATCTCATAGGTGAAGAGACTGGCCGGCGCCGATTTGCCTTCCAATTCACGGTGGACGAAGTTCTCAATCCGTCGGCAGATGGATCTGAAGACGCTCTCTTTTTCGCCTTAAATCTACTTCAGGAGAACGTTGGCCGCTCCGACGTCTTCTCGACTGAAGCTCGGCTTGAAGATTATCTGGGCTCGCTGTACGTAAATTGGGAGCTGCTTCCTCCTGGCGAACGCGAGTCCAATATCAGCGTGATCCTCACGAAAGTACGAGACCTGTCCGACCGGCAGAAGCTTGAACTGGTTGATAGGTACGACCTGCTGGCGACGCTTCGCCCATCGTCCTTTGTTCTGGGAACCAACGGGTTCCGACATTACTTCGGCGCAATCTTCGAAGATGACTTGGTGGTGTTCGAGAACATCGAGTACGGAAACGCCGTCTATGTGATGGGCGAGAATTGGCGAACTCTAAGTCGGCTGAGTCGGACAGAATTGCTTGCCCGCGCCCAGCGTGACTTCTTGCGCATTCCGCACGCGGGTAGCTGGAAGAAGCGTCTCAGGGCTGAGGTCAGAAGTCGCCGTCGAAAGCGTGCGAGCTAGAGACGAAGTCTGACTCCCGTGACCGCCTGGCGGTGGTGGCGCTGTGGCATGGTGTGCGCGCTCTCTAGGCCTCAACTTTTGCCCCGGTCTGACTTCGCGGAGTCGGGGTGGCGGTGCGTGCGCGCAGCCGAGGGCGGCTGTGCCCCTCTGCGCGCATCAGGATTGCAGCTGGGTTCTGGGGGTCCCTACATCCGCGGTTGACTTCCGGCGGCAATTCGAGTATTCTCTCGGTTACCGAGCACTTACTCGGTTTCAGAGGGGCTATGCAACCCGGACCCACGCTCCAGCAGCGCCGCGCGAGAGAAACCCGCGATTCCATCGTCGATGCGGCCTCTCGGGTCGTGGCGAGGCACGGGTACGGAGAAGCAACAGTCGAGCAGATCGCGGCGGAGGCGGGGGCGTCCATGGGTGCGCTCTACTATCACTTCCCCACGAAGGAGCAGCTCTTCAAGTGCGTGCTCAAGGAGCATGTCCGGAGCACCTTCCACGCCGTCGCCGCCCTCCCTGAACCCTCATCCCTTCGGGACGCGATCGCCAATCTGGCCTCGTTCTGGCTGGACCACCTCCGCGACGGAGCTGAGTCCGGGCCCCTTCGCATGGAGGTCTGGGCGCAGGCCGCCCGCCAGGAGTGGGCGCACCAGGAAGTACACTCGTCGCTTGTCGAGTTCCGCAGCCTCATCGCCGGCATGTTGCGGGCCGGTCAGGAGATGGGCGTCATCCGTGCCGGCCTTGAGACCGAATCGGCCGCCTTCCTCATCGTTTCCACACTCGAGGGCGTCGCGCTGCAATACACGATCGGACAGGCGGCGGCCGAACTCGAGGCGCTCAAAGGACCACTCACCGAACTCATCGAGCGGTTCATTTCAGATTGATGGCGTGCAGCGAAGGGAGCAGCATCGTGAAGATGAGCCCGATCGAGAAGTTCTTCGTGAACAGCGGGCGCCGCCAGCGGAGCCGGGTGGCGCAGGCGAAACGGCTGCTTGCGCAGGTCTCGCTCGTCGATGCGCGTGAGTACCTCGAGATCGGTTGCGGCGCGGGCGCCGTCGCGCGAAGCGTCGCGACGGACTTCGCGCTCAACGCTACCGGCGTCGACATCGACCGCGGCCAGGTCGAGCTCGCCACGCGGCGGGCGGCGGGTCTCCCCAACCTCATCTTTCTCGAAGCCGATGCTGCGTGTTTGCCCTTCGAGGATCGACGGTTCGACGTCGTGCTTTCGTTCATGGCGACCCACCACATCGTGGACGTGTCCGCGGCGCTGGGCGAGATCCGGCGCGTGCTGAAGCCCGGCGGTTACTTCGTGTACTCGGACATCTTCTTGCCCGGCATCGTCGCGGCTATGGGCGCTGTGTTCGGCCACGGGTACCATCTGCCCCGTTCGGGGGCATTGCGGTCAGCCGTGGAGCACCACGGCTTCGCGGAAGTATTCGCGTCGCGGCAGGCGCCACAATTCTACGGCCACTTCGAGGCTGTATACCTCCTCGGGCCGAACCCATCCTCATCAGGCGCTCGGGTATCGGACCCAACCTTGCGCTGAGAACGAGCGCGGAACCGTTCTTCTCACGTCCTGAGGACGTGAGCGATGTCGTGGGGCGCCCTTCGACCTCACCCCTGCCCCTCTCCGACTTCGCGGAGAGGGGTGGCCGTAGGCACGCACAGCCGGGTCTCCAGAGGCCACTCTGCGACTGGGTTGTGCCCCGCGCTTCGCGCATTTGGAGCGCGGGGCGGTCGTGCCCGCGGGCGGCGGACGAAACTGAGCGAAAGGGAGCCGCGGGCACAGCGCGCCGTGCCCCTACGGGTGTTGGGCGTGGGGGCGGTAGGCTGCGGCGGTGAAGGTCCAACTGCCGTACGGGGAAGGCCTGGTCGAGGCGGAGGCGCCGGAGGGGGCGGTTGTGCTCCGGCCGGAGGCTGCTGCGCCGGTGGCGGACGCCGGAGCGGCTGTCCGGGAGGCGATCGCGGGGCCGATCGGGTGTGCGGGGTTGGGGCGGTTGGTGGCGGGGGGTGCGGGGCGGCGGGCGTGCATCGTGGTGTCGGATGTGACGCGGCCGGTGCCGAACGCAGCGCTGCTGCCGCCGGTGCTGGAGACGCTCGAATCGAGCGGGGTGCGGCGCGAGGACATCACGGTCCTCATCGGCACGGGGCTGCACCGGGGGTCGCGGGCGGACGAGCGGGTGCGGATCCTGGGGGCCCGGATCGCCGGGTCGTACCGGGTGGTGGACCACGACGCGCGGGACGCGTCGACGGATCGGCACCTGCTGACGACGGCGCGGGGGGTGGACGTCGCGCTGAACCGCGCGTATCTCGACGCGGAGGTGCGGATCGTGACGGGGTTCGTGGAGCCGCACCTGTTCGCGGGGTATTCGGGTGGGGGGAAGGGGGTGCTGCCGGCGATCGCGGGGGCGGAGGCGATCCTGTCGAATCACGACGCGCGGATGATCGGGCATCCGAAGGCGACGTGGTGCGTGACGGAGGGGAACCCAATCTTCGAGGAGATGCGGGACGTGGCGCTGCGGTCGGGGGTGACGTTCTCGCTGCAGGTGACGCTGGACGAACAGCAGCGGATCACCGGGGTGTTCGCGGGGGAGCTGGCGGCTTCGCACGACGCGGCGATCGTACAGGCGGGGCGGCAGGCGCTGCGTCCGATCGCGCACCTGTTCGACGTGGTGGTGGCGACGAACATGGGGTATCCGGCGGACCTGTCGCTCTATCAGTCGGTGAAGGGGATGTCGGTGGCGGCGCAGGCGTGCGCGATGGGCGGGGCGATCCTGCTGGTGGCGGAGTGCCGTGAGGGGGTCGGCGGGCCGGAGTATACGGAGCTGCTGGGGAGCGAGCGGTCGCCGGAGGCGCTGCTGAAGCGCATCGAGCGGGGGGTGACGGTGCACGACCAGTGGCAGGCGCAAGTGCAGGCGATGGTGCAGGCCCGTTGTGACGTGTGGCTGTGCTCGTCGTTGTCGCGGGAGGTGGTGGAGGGGGCGCACCTGCGGTACGCGGCGGATGTATCGGAGATGCTGGCGGAGATCATCGCGGCGAAGCGGGGGGAGTTGGGGCGGGAGCCGTCGGTGTGCGTGCTGCCGCACGGGCAGTTGACGGTGCCGGTGGTTGGGAGTGGTGAGTTGTGAGTTGGGGGCGCCGAGAGCAGAGCGAAGAACAACAGCAACAGACACCAGGACAACAGACAACAGACAACGCGGCAGAGCAGGCGCAGCGACAACCGATGACAGACAGGGGACGGGAGACACGACGGCAGTGCTGATGAAGACGGGTTAGTCGGGGTGGAGGAGGACGACGGGGATGCGGCGGGAGGTGCGGCGTTCGTAGCCGGCGTAGACGGGGTAGCGGCGGGTGACGGCGTGCCAGATGCGCTCGCGGTCATCGCCTTCGGCCTCGTCGGCAGAGACGCGGATGTTGCGGCTCATGGCCTGGATCTCGGCGGAAGGGTCGGCGCGCAGGTTCAGCCACCACTGGGGGTGACGCTCGTTGCCGCCGTTCGAAGCGATCACGACGAAGTCATCGCCGTCCTCGACGTAGGTCAGGGGCGTGGTGTGTTTGCGACCGGTGCGGCGTCCGGTGGTGGTGAGGAGGAGGATCTTTGTCCCGAAGAAGTTGCCTCCGACGAGGCCGCCGGTCATGCGGTACCAGAACTGGTGGGTGGCGGTAGCGAGCCGCTGGGCGAAGCGGAGATCGAGGAGTGGTGCGGGCTGGCGTCGTGCGGTCATGGCGGTGCAGTGTACGCGGTGCAGAGGGGAGGCGCTGTGGCGAGGGTGTGGGCATGCGCTCGGCCACCGTTCACGTGGAAGGACGGGGTGGCGTACAGGGGGCCGAGGTTTCGTGTCGTTCGGAATGACAGAGGAGCTCCGGCAGGGAGCGGCGGCACAGACGTGTAGCGCCGAGGGATCAGGTCGTTCGCTTCGCTCAGGATGACATGGAGTGAGGCAGGCCGATGGCGCGGAGATCAGGCTGCTGCGGGGGCGGCGGCCGTGGCGGGGAGGAGGGCGGCGAACCAGCAGGCGCAGCCCTCGGGCTTCTGGCACTCGGGGAGGGGGGTCTCCGGGAGGTCGTCGAGGGGGTAAGAGCGGGCGGCGACGAGGCAGGGGGGGCAGGGATGGCGCTCGGGGATGAGGTAGGCATCGCGCCAGCCGGATGCGCGGGCGCGCTCGACGAAGCGGCGGTTGTATCGTGCGGCCTCGGAGGCGCCTCGTTTGGACATGGGTGCCCTCCAGGGGGCTTGCGCGGGGGTGATATTCTGTAGGGAGCATCGGAAGGGTCGCTCACCGCCCTCTCTCGACGCTCACGGGTCGCATCTCAGAGTCCTCTCCCGGGCGTCACAAGGGTGTCACAACCGCGGTGTGAGCGAGCCAGTAGGCTTGAAAAAATTAGTCGAAAAGAGCAAGATGCTCACAGAGGCGCGGCTTTCGGTGATGCGGAGGAGAGGCCGGGGGACGCGCCAGAGGGCAGCATATGGAGGGCAACGCACCGACGGCAGGCCGGGCGGTCAAGCCGTCCGGGGGGCGGGCCGAGACGATACTGGTCGTCGACGACGATCCGATCATCGTGGAATTGGTTTCGCGCATCCTGGACCTTGAGGGGTTTCCGGTGGAGAGCTGCGGGAGCGGCGGCCGGGCCCTGCAGCTGTTCGAGCAGGTCCAGCCGGACCTGGTGATCCTGGACATCCGGATTCCTGAGATGGACGGCATCTCTGTGTGCCGGGCGGTGCGCACGCACTCGCACGTCCCCATCATCATGCTGACGGCGATCGACGACGAGGCGGACGCGGCACGGGCGCTGGAAAGCGGAGCAGATGACTACGTGCGGAAGCCGTTCGGGGCATCGGAGCTGGCGGCGCGGGTGAAGGCGGCGCTGCGGCGTGCGGATTCGTTCATCGACCATACGGCGATGCGGCTGGCAGCGGGGCCGATTTCGATCGACGAGGTGGAGCATCTGATCAAGCTGGACGGGAACGAGGTGGCGCTCTCGCCGATCGAGTTCAAGCTGGTGGCGTACATGGCGCGGCACCAGAACCGGGTGCTGACGCACGACCAGATCCTGACGAGCGTGTGGGGCGCACGGTACGCGGGGTCGCATCATGTGCTGCGGGTGACGATGAGCCGGTTGCGGCAGAAGCTCGGGCTGGACCGACGGGAGGATGCGTCGGTCCAGACGCTCGGGGGCATCGGCTACCGGTTCAGCATTCGGACGGAAGCCGGGGCAGTCTCCTTCTGAGGCAGTCGCGCAGTTCTACCGCACCGAGTGGCTTCAGCAGATAGTCAGAGGCACCCATCGCCAAGGCGCGCTCGCGATCCTGTTCTCCCGCACTGGCGGTGAAGATGACGACGGGCAGATCTTCGGGCAGGCTGTACAGCGATCCGAGGGCGCGGAGGAGTTCCCATCCCGAGACGTCGGGCAGCCCGAGATCGACGATGACCAGATCGAAGGGGCCTTCCTGCTGAATAGCGAGAAGGCCCTGACGGCCGTTTTCCCGGACCAACATGGTGCCGCCCTCCATGCGGACGACTGTCCCGACGAAGTTGCGCAGATCGCCATCATCCTCGACGTGGAGAAAGCGCTTGCCCTGCATGGTGAGGAGAGAGGCAGTTTGCATCAGTCTGGTGCCGGCTGTTCTCGCGGCAGCGTGATGTTGATCTGAAGGCCCCCCGCATCGGGCCGGGTGGCCCACATGCGTCCTCCGTGCGCCTGGACGATGCGGCGGCTGAGGGCCAAGCCCAGGCCGGCGCCCCGGCGGCTCTTGTCCTCATCGGGGTGAACCTGCACGAAGCGCTCAAAGATGCGCTCCAGATCGGCATCGGAGATGCTCCCGTCGGTGCGGACGGAGATGCTGATCTCGTGGCGGTTACCACGGGCGGAGATGTCGATGGGGGTCCCGGGAGGGGCGTACTTGTCGCCGTTCTCGAGGAGGTTATCGAGCACCTGGAGCATGCGGGTGCGGTCGAGCTCGGCGGTGATCGAGCCCACGCTGAGGTGGATGGGACGTGCGGGGAACAGGCGGCCCGCGGTCTCGGCGGCCTCGGCGAGCAGGCTCTGCACCGATTCGGGGGTGAGCGCCATCTTGAGGACGCCGGCGTCGAGGCGGCCGAGGGTGAGGAGATCGCCGACGAGGTGTTCGAGGCGCCGGGCGGCGGCGTCGGCGTTGCTGAGGTGTTCGCGGACTTCGGCGGAGGAGAGGTGCTGGCCGTACTCGATGAGGGTGGTGACGTAGCCGCGGATGACGGCGAGGGGTGTGCGCAGCTCGTGGGAAACGGAGCTGATGAGGTTGGTTTTGGCCTGCTCGGCCTGTTCGGCGGCGCGAAGCCGGATCTCCATCTCCTCGGCGTGCTTGCGTTCGGTGATGTCGCGGATGATGGCGGTGACGAGCGGGCCGTGGCCGGTGTCGACCGGCCCGAGGCTGACTTCGATGGGGAATTCGGTGCCGTCCTGGCGCAGGCCGAGGAGTTCGAAGCCGCTGCCCCCGTCGCGGCGGATGGGCGCACTGGTGTAGTCCGGGGGGTGCAGCGCGTGACGGCCGCGCAGGTGGCGGGGGAGGAGGAGGTCGACGTTCTTGCCGACCAGCTCCTCAGGGGTGTAACCGAAGAGCGATGCGGTGTGCGCGCTGGCGATAGTGATCTGGCCGTTGGGGTCCACGACGACGATGCCGTCGGGCGCGAGATCGAGGATGGCGCGGAATCGCCGCTCGCTCGCGCGGAGTTCGAGTTCGGCGCGCCGGGAGGGGGAGACGTCGATGTGGGAGACGACGGCACCGCCGTGCGGGCCGGTGAGGGGGGCGACGTGGAACAGATACCAGCACGGCGCGTCCTCGGGGCCACAGCTGTACTCGAAGACGAACTCGGGAGCTTCGCCGGTGAGTACGGAGCGGATGCCGACTCCGGCCCGGCGGGCATCCTGTTCGCCGTCGCCCCGGGCGAGCATGCACATGCCCAGATAGTTCACGCCGACGCCGGCGCCGGCCAGCGCGTGGTTGCCGTCCCGCTGTCCGCCAATGCTGCGCCATGACTCATTGACGGCGATGATGTTGCCGGCCTGATCGAGCACGGCGATGTGGGCCTTGAGCGACGCCAGCACGACGCGGCTCAGCTCGGCGCTTTCGCGCATGGCTTCCTGGGAACGGACCTGCTCGGTGATGTCGTGGGCGATCATCGATAGAGCGACGACGCGTCCGGCGGGGTCAGCGATGGGTGACACATCCACGATCAGGTCGACGGGCTGTCCGTCCTTGCGCACGCGGCGCAGGGGGAGGTTCTGCAGCCGTTCGCCGCGCGCGGCGCGGGCGAGCGGCCCGTCCGGCAACGCAGCGTCGTCCGGGAGGACGAGGTCCATCTTTCCGGCGCACGCTTCATCCTCGGACCATCCAAAGAGCCGTTCCGCACCAATGTTCCAGCTCAGGATCTCGCCTTCGGGGGAGGTGGTGATGATGGCGGCGTGGGTGGACTCGACGACGTCCGCGAGCTGGGTGCGCATCCGCTCGGTCTGCGTGCGCTCCGAGACATCCTGCACAACGACAAGGGTGGCGTCGCGGCCGGCGAAGGAGAGGCGGTGTCCGGTGAGCTGGACTTCGATGGTGCGCCCGTCCTTGAGGCGATGGTGGTGCGTCTCATGCGGGGGGGCGGTGGCGGAGGGCGCGTGGAGGAACTCCGGGACGTGCTGCGAGACATCGATGTCGGTGATGCGGAGCTGCAGGAACTCTTCGCGGGAGTATCCGTAGTGCTGTGCGGCGGCGACGTTCACCTCGAGGAAGGCGCCCGTTTCGATGTCTCTGACCCACATAGGGAAGGGGTGCCATTCGAACAGGGCGCGAAAGCTCTCGGCGGTCAGGCGCAGGTCGTCCTGGCGTCGCTGGAGTTCGGAGATATCGCGGCTGATGCCGAAGGTGCCGATGGGTTCGCCGGCGCTGTTGCGGACGACGCCCTTGGTGGCGAGCAGGGTGATGGTGCTTCCGTCGTGGCCGGGGATCTGTTCTTCGAAGGTGAGGGTACGGCCCTCCTCGAGCACGCGGAGATCGTGGGCTCGAAGCTCACGTGCGACGCCGTCCGGGAAGAGATCTTCGGTGCGGCGGCCGACGATCTCCCCGGGGTCGAGGCCTCGTGCGCGGGCTGCACTCTCGTTCAACATGACATAGCGGCCTTCGACGTCTTTGAGGTAGACGGCGTCGCTGGTCTCTTCGACGATGGTCTTGAGGACGTTGAGATCGATCAGGAGGTCGACCAAAGTGCGCTCGCTCCCAAGACACGCGCGTGCTGGCCGTATTGTGATCCGAAGGCAAGGGAAACGGGGGGATTGTTATGTTGAACTGACCTGGAACGGAGGTCGAAGCCGGGTGGACCGGAGCTCGCGCGCCTGCCAGCCGGGGGGGGCGGGCTGGGGGGGGAGCTACGCAGCGAGGCGGGTGGCTGCGGTGTCCGGCGGCTGGCCGATGGCGGCCCGGGCGGCCGGGAGGTCCACGGGTGTCTGGCGACCGCCGGGGAGCCTGGCCGCGAAGGGGAAGGACGGCTCCGGCGGGGGGTCACCGGAGCCGTCATCGCCGGACGGGGGGATGGAGTGGAGGAGGGCGGGGCGGCGTGCACGCCGGGTGGCGGGGGCGGGTGCGGTCCGCCGCGCCCGGGCGAGTGCCGCAGGTGGGGTCGCCTCCGCGGCGATGGCGACGATGCCGTGCAGGACGCGGCGACAACTTGCCGTGTGCTCGAAGGAGACCATGGGGTTGGGGCGGGCGCGGACAGCCAGCAGGGCGCGGTGGATGGGGTCGGTGTTGCGGATGAGCACGTGGTCAGCGGCGGGGCAGTGGTGGAAGGCCAGCAGCTCATCAATGTGACGCTCGACGTAGTCGATGGCCACGGGGGCAAGGTCGCGCCAGCGCCGGGCCCAGGAGATGTAGGTCATGATGGCGTCGTGCTTGCCGGAGGCGAGGAGCACGTCGAGCAGGCCCTCGACGCAGCCAGCCTGTTCCGGCGGGGGGACGAGGAGCCGGACGTGCAGGATGTTGTCGTTCCAGGAGTGCTGGCGTCGGACATCGGGCCAGGCGACATCGAGGGCGGCGGAGACGGCGCCGCTGCCGTCGGTGGTGACGAGCTGCAGTGCATCGAGGTCGAGGCCGCGACGGCGCAGGCTGTTGAGGAAGGCGGTCCAGGAGGCGATGGTCTCGCGCTCGGCGAAGCGGAAGTCGATGAGGCCGTGGTCGCCCTCGGGGGTGACGGCGTAGGCGCAGAGGACCTGTTTGTTGCCGATGGCAGCCTCGGGGCCGATCCAGACGGGGACGGAGTCGAGGAGGAGGTAGCGGATGGCCCGGGCGAAGGGGCGGGCGTGCGCGCGGTTGATCTCGGCATCCAGGTCACGGGCGACGGCATCGACAGAGACGGCTTGACGGCCAACCATGCGGGCCATGATCCCGGCGGCGGCGGGCACGGACAGACCGGCGAGCAGGAGTGTGCGCGCGAGGGCCTCGCTGTCAGCGTCGACGGCGCCGTCCAGGCGGGGCACAGGGGCCGGGGCGGGTCCGGGCGGGGCGAGGCCGGGCGCGGCTGCGGCGCGCACCGTGGTGTCCGACGTGGCAGCGCCGCCCGGTTGCTGCGGGGTGCGGCCAAACGTGGTGGTGACGTCCGTGCGGGTTGCGGTCTGCATGAACTCTTCCCTTTCGTCTGCGCCTCATGCGTGCGGTGATGCACGTTCTCCCTCACGGCCTGTACCAAGTTTCGGTACGGTGACGATCCTGTGTGGACGGAACGATGGGGGAAGTTGACCCCCCCGTGCGGGCGTCGGGAGAGTCCGGATGCTGAGAGGGGGATTCGCGGCCGGCCGGTGTGAGAAGAGAAGGGGGTCTCTCAGTTCGGTCACAGCTTCGCGCGATGAGGGATGTCCTGATTCGACGGGGGGTTCTGTGCGCGTAGGTTGTCGCGAGAAGGGGTCATTCATGCTCGTGCGGAGAGATGCGAGACGGTGATGCTGAATCCGATCATTCGCGAGGACGAGGCAGGACTGCCCGCGGTCATCAAGACGGCGCCCACGGTGTTCCCGGTCGAAGACAGCGCGGAGTACGGACTCAATGAGTTCGACCTGAGCTGCCGGTATACGAAGTGGAACCGTGGCATGGAGCGCATCACGGGCATCCCGGCGCATGATGCGCTGGGCCGCTCGGCGTTTGAACTGTTCGCCTGGGAGGGCGAACAGAACGCGCAGCGGGTGTTCGACGTTGTGTTGAGCGGACAGGTGGTGGGGTCGTCGCAGCGGGTGGAGGTGAGGGGCCGGGAGGAGTGGTACGAGGTGTACTGGGCTCCGCGGCACGGCACAGGGGGGGTGGTGATCGGCGGGATGGCGATCGTGCGGCCGGCGGCGGACACGGGGAGCCTGGTGCGTCTGATGGTTGAGCGCCGGAGGCCGGCGCAGGCCGGGCGCCGCGATGGCCGGGGCTTGATGCGGGCGATCCAGAAGGCGTCGTCCGACGCTGTGGTGACGATCGACGCGGCGGGCAGGATCATCGCGATGAACGGGGCGGCGCAGGAGCTGTTCGGGCGGCAGGGGAACGACGGGGAGGGGCCGGAGATCTCGGCGCTGCTGCCGGGTTGGCCGGGCGTGGAGGCGCCGGTGTCGCCGGTGGACCGGCTCTTCCTGGACGCGGTGCGGGCGAAGGACGAGACGATCCCTGTGCGGGTGAGCGTGAGCGAGATCCCTCTGGGCGAACAGCGGCTGTTCGCGCTGGTGGTTCACGATGTGAGCGACGCCCGGCGGGTGGAAGCCGATTCGGAGCCGGCGGCATCGCTGCAGCAGCGGTTCGAGGACCTGGAGGCGTACAGCTACAGCGTGTCGCACGAGCTGAAGGCGCCGCTCTTCGCGATCAATGCGATCAGCCAGTGCCTGCTGGAGGATTACGGGGAACGCCTGGACGATACGGGACGCGACTACCTGATGCGACTCACCGACGCCTCGCGGCACCTACGGCAACTGATCACGGACCTGTTGGAGCTGTCGCGGCCGGAGAAGGCGGAGCGGCGGGCGTCACGGGTCGACGTGAAGGCCGTTATCGACGCGCTCGTGCGGAATGAGCTGTCGGAGATCATCGAAGCGCGGGGGGCGGAAGTACGCGTGCAGGCGGATCTGCTGGACGTGACGTGTGACGTCACGCGGGTGGAGGAGATCTTCCGGAACCTGATCAGCAACGGGATCAAGTTCAACCAGTCCAAGCCTCCGCGGGTGGAGGTGGGGTGCGCGGCGGTGGAGCGGGGGGTGGCGAGGTTCTACGTGCACGACAACGGGATCGGCATCGACCCGCGGCACCACGAGCGGGTGTTCCGGGCGTTCGAGCGGCTGCACGGGCACGACGCGTACGAGGGGACGGGGGCGGGGCTGGCGATCGTGAAGCGGGCGGTGGAGGCGTCGGGCGGCAGGATCTGGATCGAGTCGGGGTCCGAGCGTGAGACGAACCAGACGACCTTCTGGTTCACGCTGCCAGCCTGGGGCGGTCAGGCCGCGGTCACGCGTACGGAGGCGAGGAGCAGACGATGAGAGGGACGACGGCCGGGATCCTGCTCGTCGAGGGGAATGGACGGCTGGAGACGGCGGATAGTCGGGCATCCGATGCGCGGGAGTCGTACCGGCTGGGGCCGAACACGTACGTGACGAAGCCGCCGGACTGGCCACGTTTCCAGGAGGAGTCCCGGCTCATCGCGGACTACTGGCCCGGGCAGGCGCAGCTCGAGCCGGGAGTGACGGGGTACTGAGTGGTGGAGTCGAAGCTGGCACCGATGCAGCGCACAGAGCAGGAACACATCGATGTGCTGGTGGTGGACGACCACCCGATCGTCCGGCACGGGGTGGCGGCGTTGATCGGGCGGGCGCCGGAGATCAGCCTCGTGGGTGAGGCGAGCCGGGCCGAGGAGGCGTTGCGCTTCGTGACGGAAGAGGAGCCCGACGTGGTCCTGCTGGACGTGCGTCTGGGCGAAGACAGCGGGATCGACCTGTGCCGCAAACTGAAGGAGGCCGCCCCGAACACGGCGGTGATCATGCTGAGCGGGTACTGGGACGATGAGTTGCTGCGGCGGGCGCTGGACGCGGGTGCGATCGGCTACTTGCTGAAGGACGCCGAGCGCCCGGACTTCGTGCGGGCGATCCGTGCGGCCGCGCAGGGCCAGGCGGTGTTCGACCCGATCGTGGCGGGGGCGGTGCTGCGGAGCGTGGGGCGGGTGCCGGGCGGGCGCCGCAACGTGGCGCTATCGGAGCAGGAGCGCCAGGTGCTGCGGCTGGTGAGCCAGGGGATGACGAACCGGGCGATCGCGGCGGCGCTGTATCTGAGTCCGCACACGGTGAAGGACTACGTCAGCTCGATCATGATGAAGCTCAGTGCGAAAAACCGCACGGAGGCGGTCGTGCGGGCGACGAACGACCACGTGATCTGATCCGGGCGCCATGATGGGTTCAGGGGCGGAGCCGGCAGGGCTCGGCCGCTTCTGCGTGTCCGGCCGGCCGCGGCGACGCGCGTCGGGCTCTCAGGTCGCTCGATATGCTTGACGGCGAGCCAGCCTCGGATGTAGGCTCGCTTCCTCTCGTCGAAGAGACTTCGCAGCGTAAGGGAGCCAAGCATGGGGATCAAGGGGATGCTGTGGCCGGCGGTCGAGGCGGCCGCGTTCGTGATCTTGTTGGTGGTCAGCTTCGTGCTGGGGGTGGTGGGAGTCCTGGTGACGGTGTTCGTGCTGCTGCCTCCGGTGTGGCTGGCGGCGCGCCTGGGCGGACAGGACGACGAATCGAGTGAGCCGCCGGTGCTGGACCCACCAGACGTCCAGCTCCGAGAGCTGCTGGGCGAAGCGAACGCGGATGCGCGCCTGGTCGACGGGGTGTTCGAGGGTGGCGGGGTGAAGGCGATCGCGCAGATCGGTGCGGTGGCGGCGGCGGAGAAGCTGAGATTCGACTGGCAGTTGCTGGGCGGGACGTCGGGAGGGGCGATCGTGGCGGCGCTGCTGGCGAACGGGAAGTCAGCAGAGGAGATCTGGAATCTCCTGGCCAAGGACGACCTCTCGCGGATCCTGCAGACGTGGTACCTGCCGCACGAGCGGGCGCTCCGGCGGCGCAAGTACTTCGTTGTCCCGCTGCTTCCCGGGTTGGTCACGCAGAAGGCGGTGGTCTCGGGAGACGTGTTTCTGAAGATCATGCAGGAGAACCTGAAGAACGCCTCGGGCGGGCCACTGACGTTCGGAGACCTGCCCTACAAGGCAACATCAGGCGCGGCGCCGCACGATTACAGGCTGAAGATCGTGGCGACGGACGTCTCGCGGGGGCGCCCGATCGTGCTGCCGGACGACTTGCCGCAGTACTGGGAGGCGTGGGAGCGGGCTCGGAAGGTGCGTGGCACGCCCGCGATCAAGGCACAGGACGTCAAGGACTGCTTTCCGGTGGCGGAGGCGGTGAGGATGAGCATGTCGATCCCGTTTGTGTTCGCTCCGTACCAGATGCACCTGAACGGTGAAGGGGAGGATGATCCGGCGACGCAGGGACCGAAGGGGCGGATGGTGGAGATCGTGGACGGCGGAGTGTCGAGCAACTTCCCGATCTGGATTTTCGACCGGACGGACGGGTTGCCGCCGACGCGGCCGACGTTCGGCTTCCTCCTGGACGAGTCGCGCAAACCGTCGGGCACGCGCGCGAGCGGCGTGCCGCGGATCTGGACGGTCGCGGCGCTGGCGCGGCATGTGATCCACTCGGGGATCGGGGCGATGGACAAGCGCCTGAGCGCGCACAACAAGTACCGTACGGCACGCCTGCGCACGCTCGGCGTCGAGACGACGGACTTCGGGCTGGATGTGCCCCGGCAGAAAGAGCTGTACACGTCCGGGTACGAGGACGCGACCCTCTTCTTCCGCGGGTTCGACTGGGACAGCTACGTGAGCAGGTTCCGGGGCGGCGCGCGGAGCGCGGTGGCGGCGCCCCCCGCTCCAATGGCGCCGGAACGGCAGCCTTCGTAAGGGAGGTGGGGGCGGCGACGGCGGCGGTTGGCGCGGTCAGGTCGCGACGGGATCGCCCTCCAACGCGCGGCGGACGAAGTCACCGTCGCCCAGCAGCGACTCGTCCGGGATGTACATGCGGCCGTAGTGCTCGAGATAGATGAGCTGCTTCATCGAGAGGAAGCCCATGCGTTGAGTGGGATGCTCGAACACGCGGTTCGCGGCCGCTTGCCGGTAGGCGCGGGCGGCGGTGCGCATCGACCGCCAGCGGTCGCGCAGGGAGCGCCGCGACGGCGCCTCGCCGGTCGCTTTCAGGATCACCTCGTCGCCGCTCATCATCATGTCGGCCATGCTGACCTGGCTGAGGGGGTGGGTGAGCACCGGCTCGAAGAGTTCCCGCGCGAAATGCCGGATCTGCGGTTCGGTGAGGCCGAGGGCGCTGAGCCCGGGGCCGTTCAGTTCCAGCACCATCGTCCCGATGACGTCCCAGGCCTCTTCGCGGCCGAGCGATGCCTCGCAGAGCGCCCGGAACAAGCGGTACGACTCATCCTCCATGCGGGCGACGATACCCCAGTCGAGCATGCCCAGCCGGCCGTCGGGCATGAGGACGAGGTTGCCGGCGTGGATGTCGGCGTGGAACGCGCCGACGCGGAGGCCGGTCAGCACCCACGCCTTCAGCAGTTCGCGCACCAGCGGCCGTGGGTCGATGCCGGCCGCCTCCGCGTGGGCAAAGTCGTCGATCGAAGAGCCTTCGAGGAACTCCATCACGAGGACGCGGCTTGACGAGTGCTGCGGGTGCACACGCGGCACGACCAGCAGCGAGAGGCCGAACCGGTCGAACAGCCCGCGGAAGGTGTCCATGGTGCGTGCCTCGTTGCGCAGGTCCAGCTCCTCGGCGATCGTCATGCGCAGTCCGACGATGAGGCCGACGAGGTCGTAACCGTGGTCGACGCCGCGGGCGGCGATGAACCGCACCCACCGCTCCAGTACGGCCAGGTCGGCCGCCACGGTGCGTTCGATGCCGGGCCGCAGCACCTTCACGGCGACGTCGCTCCCGTCCAGCAGGCGGGCGCGGTGGACGACGGCGATCGAGGCGGCGGCCACCGGCTCCTCCGCGAAGTCCGAGAAGGCGCTGCTCAGCGGCCCGCCGATGGCGTCCTCGACGGCGGTGCGGACGTAGTCGAAGGGGATGCTGGGGCCGGTGTCGAGGCAGCCGCGGAACTCGGCCGCTACCTCTTCGCCCACGAGGCCGGGCGCCGACGCGATGAACTGTCCGAACTTGATGTAGGTGGCGCCGAGGCGCTCGAAGAGAAGGCGGGCGGCGTGGGGGGCGCGGGCGTCGCGGCGAAGCAGGGTGCGTCCGGCGACGGGGACGAAGTAGCGGGCGCCGAGCGCCGACATACGGCCGAGTCGCGCGCCGGTGCGGAGGATGCTGGCGCGTGGGAGGTCGATGGGGACGGGGGCGACGACGATGCGTTCGGGTTGGGGATTCATCGCACACAGCGTAGCGGGGGCGTGAGGTGGGCGGAACCGCGGGACTCCGTCTCGATTTGGGGGCGTGGTCCAGAGGGGTGGATTCGAACCGCTGATGTTCGGCTTACAGACCGACGACGCGACGCTGGAGCGGATCTCAGGGGATTCAGACTGGCGCCTTTCGACGGAGGCGCCAGGCCGCGGCGGCGAGAGCGAAGACCGCGACCAGCGCGCCGGCAGCGCCGAGCGCGTAGTCCGATGCCGCGTGTTGGCGTTCGCTGCGCGAGGGCGCCGTCGCGGGGCGCGAGTCGCTCGTCAGCTGTTCGCTGATGCCGCCTACGGAGGATGGAAGCGTCAGCGGGTGGTCCGAGAAGAACGCCCAGATGAGGTCGTTGGCGCTGATCTGGTGGGTCGTGTAGCCGAGCGGGGGGACATCGACGGCGCCCGGCCACGTGTGCCCACCGCCATCGACGGCGTAGAGCTGCACGCCGGCGTTGGCGTCGCAGGACGCGTAGGTGATCAGGCGAACCTCGGTGTCGATCTGTGATTCCTGGCGGCCGGCGGTACAGCCGTTGTGGGCTGACCAGTCCGCCAGCACGTCGTCCGCGGGGGTATTGTCATCCATCGGGAGCCGGAAGGTGATCATGAGCCCGGGGATGCCACCAAAACCGCCGTTGAAGGGCACCGGGACGTCGGATGTGCCGTGAAACAGGAGGATGGGTACCGGTGTTATGCCCGTGCAGGTTTCCGCGGCGTTCAGATCCAGCGCGATCGGGGGATAGTACGCGCCGGCCACCGCGGCGATGGCGGCGATGCGACCGGGCAGGCTGCATGCTAGACGCACGGACATCATGGCGCCGTTGGAGAGACCGGTCGAGAACACACGGGCGTGTTCGATGCAGAGCGCCGCTTCGATCGCATCGAGCAGCGTGTTCACGAACGCGACGTCATTCGGCTCCGGGCTGGCGAGCTGCCACGCGTTAAAGTGCGGGAAAGGCAGGCCGGCCGTCGTCACACCTTCCGGATAGACGACTATGAAGCCCTCTGCGTCAGCCTTTGCGGAGAACCCGGTGTATGACTCCTGGACCGCGCTGCTGCTCGTCGCGCCGTGAATGTTGAGCACCAGTGGCACGGGATCAGACCCCGTGTACGAAGGCGGCACGTGCAGGCGATACGCGCGCAGGCCGTCGCCGGTCATGATCGTCTCAGCGGAGGTGCCAGGGGCGTGAGGGCGCGCGGGACTGCAGGCGGGCGCGGCAGCAGAAGCGACGATTGCGCTTTGCTCGCCGCCGGTAGCGGCGGAATCGGCCCTCGCGGTGCCCGCGAGAGCGGACAAGATGCACGCCACGATCGAGACGACGATGATCCGGCGCATGGTCAGCTCCCCAGGCGGCCGTAGCAGAGATGTGGTCCCAGGGGGTGGATTCGAACCACCGATCTTCGGTTTTACAGACCGACGCCTTAGGCCGCTTGGCTACCCTGGGGGACGGGTCTTTATAGCATACGGTCGCCGGATGAGCGGGTTGCGTTCCGGCGGGTCAAGCGCTGCGGTTTGGTGTTCTGGCGCACAAGGATCCCTCGCTGCGCTCGGGGTGACAATCGATGGAGCGTGCTGCGGGGCGTGGGTGGTGGTGCGTCGCAGGGAGGGGATGCGCGGCGACGTGGGCGGCGTGGTGTGAGGACGGGGTGGGTCAGGCGGCGCGGAGATCCGTGTGCGATGGCCCTTCCTGTGCGCAGTCGATCCAGGCGGCGCGGGAGGGGTCGTAGCGCTTGATAATGCGGGCGGGGTTGCCGGCGGCGACGGTGCGGCCGGGCACGTGGTGTGTGACGAAGGCGCCGGCGCCGACGACGGCGTTGCGGCCGATGCGCCCGTGCAGTCGCCGTTGCAGGGTGGAGGCGAGGTGGAGGGCGGCGTCGCGGAGGGGGGAGGTCATGCGGCCTTCTTCTCCTCGACGACCTCGAAGCCGAAGGCGTTGTTGTGGCGCAGGACGTGGAGGGCATCGCGGGCGACGTAGTAGGGCTGGGCGACGCGCCAGTACCAGCCGCGGTTGGCGCGGCGGTACATCTGCTCGACGGCGGCGAACTCGCGGACGTAGGAATGCTCCGGCTCCTTCACGCCGACGGCGAGGACGGTGTGCGGCTTCTCGGGGTTGCCCTGGAAGCCGACGAGCGTCTGGCCGAACGCGTCGAAGAGGTGCTTCATGGCTTCGGGGGTGAAGCGCCAGTAGTCGGGGCGGCAGTGGATGAACAGATCCATGACGGAGGTGGCGACGGCGATGCCGCCGGGCTTCAGCACGCGCTGCACCTCGGCCATGGCGCGGGTCGGGTCCTGGACGTGCTCGAGCGTGTCGAGCAGGACGGCGGTGCCGACGGTCGCATCGGCGAAGGTCAGCGCGTGGAGATCTTCGACGCGGTCGACGCCGGGGCCGGGGCGGACGTCGCAGCCGAGATAGTGCTTGCCGGCGAAGAGGGGGCGCAGGTCTTCGTAGCGGGCGCCGGTCACCTGGTAGGCGCCGAACTCGACGACGGGCTCCGGGAGATCGAAGCAGCGGGCGACGATGGCGGCAAGTGCGCGGGTGTTCTTACGCATGGTCGCCACCCTTCACGGCCACCGCGCGCCAGAGGAAGGGGAAGGCGACGGAGAGGACGGCGGCGACGGGCTCGTGCCAGCGCTTGAGCGGCGGGGTCCAGCCGCGGATGTCGGAGCGGGCGAAGCCGGCGTCCTCGAAGAGGCGGAGGAGGCCCTGCCGGCTGAAAGCGCGGACGTGGGTGTAGTCGTCGTAGAAGTTCGCGGGGAAGGGGTAGAGCTGCGACCACTGCGTGGGCACGTAGGCGATGAGGACGCCGCCGGGACGCAGCACGCGCCGCATCTCCGACGCCAGCGCGAGCGGCTGCTGGACGTGTTCGAGCACTTCTTTGAGGCGGACGACATCGAGGGAGCCGCCGGCGACGGGCAGCTCCTCGCCGGCGCCGCGCAGCACGTCAGTGCCGCGGGCGGATGCGACGAGCGCCGCACCCTCGAAGGCATCAATGCCGACGGCGTCGATGCCGGCGCGCCGGCAGGCGCGGACGAAGGCGCCATCGCCGCAGCCGACATCGAGGAGGGGGCGGGTGGGGCGGACGCGGCGCGCGAGCGCGATGTCCCGCGCGATGATGGCCCGGGGCTCGCGCAGGCGCTCCCAGTAGGAGGTGCGGGGCCGCCGGCGGGCGGGGGCGTGACCGTTGGTGATGATGACGGTGCCGTTCATGCGGGACTCCTTCCCTTGCGTCTACCAGCGGACGGCGCGGCGCAGGAGCGTCGCGTACAGGCGGAAGCAGGTGTTGGCGGCTTTCGTGAGGAGGGCGGGCGCCCCTTCGAGGCCGGAGGGGAGGTCAGCACAGAGGACGTCGAGGAGGGCGCGGTCTGGCACGCGGCGGAGGCGCTGGGTGCGGCGGCGGTGGCGGAGCATCAGCGGCAGGCCGAGGAGGACCGACGCGTAGCTGCGGGCCTTGGCGCCGGCCATGGCGCGGCCGCTGCGCAGCGCGAAGCACCAGACGCCGGCCTCGGCGAGGAGCAGGGCGGGGGCGAGGAGAGCGAGGGTACGCCAGCGGTAGAGGTTGAGCAGCATGAAGAACCGGTTGCGCTCGAGGTAGTAGAACTTCCAGGGCGGCACGCTGAGCGCGTAGTCGTGGAGGACGCGCGAGCGGTTGGCGCAGATCACGTCGTAGCCGGCGAGGCGAGCGCGCAGGGAGAGCTCGGTGTCTTCGAGGTACATGAAGAAACGTTCGTCGAAGAAGCCGATCTCGTCGAGGACGTCGCGGCGGGCGACGAAGGCGGCGCCGGAGACGGCGGCGACGTGCTCATCGCTGACGAACGCGTGCTGATCGTCGCCGAGGCCGCGGCAGAAGGCGATGCCGGACATGTGGACCTCGTTTCCGCAGGCGTTGACGCGCGCGGGATCGGAGGCGAGGAGGACCTTCGACGTGGCCATGGCGGCGCCGGGGTGCGCCTCGAGGGCGCGGACGAGGGCGCGCAGCCAGCCGCGCTCGGGGCGGGCGTCGGGGTTGAGGACGGCGACGTAGGCGCTGCGGGAGCGCTCGAAGCAGAGGTTGTTGCCGGCGCCAAAACCGCCGTTGCGGGGGCTGCGGATGAGCGTCACATCGGGGAACTCTTCTTCGACGAGGTCGGCGGTGGCGTCGTCGGAGGCGTTGTCGACGACGACGACGCGATACGACGGGTAGTCCTGCGCGATCATCGCGGGGAGATTGTTGCGGAGCTCGCGCGAGGAGTTCCAGGCCACCACGGAGACGTCGACGTCGTGCCCGACGGGCACCCGGATGACCATCAGGCACCGTCCTTCGCGGGATCAGGCGCAAGGCGGCGCGACAGCAGCGCGATCATCGCGACGACGGCGACCAGGGCGGGGGTGAGCCAGAACACGCCGCCGGTCTGCGCGTCGCCGAGGAGGTCGGGGTTGGGGAAGATGGTGTTCGCCTGGGTGATGACGGCGATCGCGAAGAGGCCGCAGATCAGGCAGAGGCGCGCGGTCTCGGCGAGATTCGTTCGTGCGAGCAGGACGAAGGCGGCGGTGAGGAGGGTGGCGTCGTAGAACTGCGCGTAGGGCGTGAGAGGCAGCATCGCGAGGACGGTGACGGCGGCGCCGGTGGCGGGGCCGGTGCGCCGCCAGGCGAGGCAGGCCGTCGCGAGCGAGAGCAGGAGAAGGTCGGCGGTGAGCAGCGGGTTGGGGTCGAGGCCGAGCGAGACCTGCACGCCGGGCCAGGAGTACATCCAGGACTGCTGCACGGGGAGCAGGTTGTCGGAGGAGTCCGGGCCCCAGTCGACGAGGAGCGACCAGAAGTCAGCGACGGATGAGGGTCCGACGGCGGCGAGGCCGGCGGCAGCGGCGGCGGCGCCGACAACGACGGCGCCGCCGAGCACGCCGAACCGACGTTGCCACAGAAGGTAGAGGAAGGGCGCGACGGCGTACTGCGGCTTCAGCGTCAGCGCCGCGAAGGCGACGGCGGCGACGCGTGGGTGCCTTTCGAGGAGCAGGAAGGCCGCCACGGCGGCGAGCGCCAGGAGCGGCGTGAGGTGGCCGAGGCGGAGGGCCCAGTGCATCTGGGGCAAAGCGATGACGGCGAGGGCGGCGGCTACGCGGGCCTCGGGGGAGGTGAGGTGGCGCTGGGCGACGTAGGCCATCGCGAGGACGGCGGCTGCGCTCAGGGTGAAGAAGATGCGGAAGGCGAGCATCTCGGGGAGGTGGGCAAGGGGGAAGAGCAGCGGCGTCAGGGCGGGGCTGTAGAGGCCTATGAGCTGGAGGTCGCGGGCAGGGGCATAGAGATTGTGGAAGTCGGCGACGGGGCCGTGCACGAAGTGGTCGAGGGTGGCGGGGAGGAAGGCGGCGAGCACCGCCAGCTCGACGCCGATGGCGGCGAGGAGCGCGAGCCTCGACAGCGCGCGGGTCAGCGTCGCTGCATCAGGCAACGTCCGCGCGGGCAGTGCAATTGTCGAGGAAGCTACGGCCATCCTTCGCCTCGCGCAGGATGATCGTCACAGTGGCGTCACAGAGTGATCAGGCGGGCACGTAGGGGATGTCCCGGGGTTGGGCGGATGGAGGCCGGAGGCCGGAAGTCGGGAGGGGGGACGCGAGGAGCGGGAAGGGTGTGGGGGTCAGTCGGGGGCGAGGGTGGTGGGGACGGGGGTGAAGTCGAAGGTGACGAGGCTGCCGGTGCCGGTGGCGGTGACGGAGATTGCGGCGAAGTGCGTCATGAAGCCGTCGGCGCCGGTGCGGGCGAACGTAGTCGCGAACTCGCCCTCGATCGGGGTGGACTGTGTGGCGTGCCACTTCGGGCTGTTCGCGAGGTGGTCGCCGACCTGGGCGGCGATCGCAGCGGGGGGGAGGCTGGAGTGCAGTTGCATGTGGTAGGGGAGGCGGTCGCCGCGGCCCGCTTCGACGATGGTGACGTCGTAGGGGAGGGGCGCGTCGAAGGGGAGGGCGCGCTGGACGGCCTTCGGGCTGTACGGATCGCCGCGGGCGCCGTCGAAGGGGGTGGTGCCGGCGATCCAGGCGGCGATGATGAACGCAAGGGCGACGACGGCTGCGGAGGCGAGGAAGCGCGCGGCCTGGCGCGGCGCGGGGAGGGTTGGGATGGAGGGGGATGGCGTGGGGATGGCGATCTGCATGGGGGTGGATCGGCCGGGAGGGGGTGGGAGCGTATCGGGGATTCTCGGGTCGCCGTCAGTTCGTCGGGGGCCGAGTCTGTCGGGCGGGCCTGGGTGCGGCGAGGGCTGTAAGCTTGCCGGCGTGGAGCCGCGAGTCCAGTACGCCCGCACGTCCGATGGCGTGAACATCGCCTACACGGTGTTCGGCGAGGGGCCGCCGCTGCTTGTCCCTCCATTGCTGGCGGGGAGCCATCTCCAGCTCGAGTGGTCCGTTCCGGCCCGCAGGACGACGTACGAACGGCTTGCCGAGCATGCCACGGTCATCCGTTACGACTGCCGCGGGACAGGCATGTCGCAGCGGGACCGCATCGACTTCGGCCCAGACGCGGTCGCTCGTGACATGGAAGCGGTGATGGATGCGGCCGGGTTCAACCGTGCAGCCCTCTTCGTCGTCCAGGCTGGGGCTATCATCGACGCTGCGTCGTGGGCGGTGGCGGGCGCGGAGGGGGACAGGATCAATCGCGTCATCTTCTGGATCCGGCGGCGCGCGGACTGGGCGGAGGTCGGCCGCCGACTCAGCCGTCTGGAGTTCCTGATGGAAGAGGACTGGGAACTCTACACGGAGATCCGCACGCGCCTGATCGCAGGATGGGAACACGCAGATGCCGCGCCCTTCGCGGCGATGCTCCGAGCGGGCCATTCGCCGGAGTCCATCCGGGCGGCGGACGAGATGGTGATGAAGCATCGCCACGGGTCGCCCTCATCCATGTCATCACTGTCCATTCCTGCGTTGATTCTCCATCCGCTGGGCGAAGCAGCATCGTCGCAGGTCGCCGTGTCGCTCGCGGCCGAATGCCGGTCTGGCGAGGTGCTCGGCATCCCCGGGCAGGTGGTAGGCCCGTACCCGAACGAGATCGGTGTGGCGGCGATCCACGAGTTCATCCGCGCAGAGGCGTTGTCGCCCGACGGCGCGCAGAGCATCGCTCATCTGGACATGGGTGCGGCGGTGAAGACGGTGCTGTTCACGGATCTGGAAGGGCACACCGAGATGATGCGCCGCCTGGGCGACGCGCGGGCGCGCGACGTCCTTCGAGAGCACGAGCGGGTGACGCGCGAGGCGCTGGGGGCGCACGGAGGAACCGAAGTGAAGACGATGGGCGACGGGTTCATGGCGTCGTTCGGTTCGCCGCAGAGGGCCATCGAGTGTGCGATTGCGCTCCAGCGCGTGTTCGCCGCGCGCGAGATCCATGGGGAGCGCCTGAGCGTCCGCGCCGGGATCAACGCGGGCGAGCCCATTGCGGAGGAGGACGACCTGTTCGGGTCGTGCGTGATTCTGGCGTCGCGGACGGCGGCGCGGGCGCGGGGCGGGGAGATCCTGGTGACGGACGTGGTGCGGCAGCTCGCGGCGGGCAAGGGGTTCGTGTTCGTAGATCGGGGCGACGCGTCGCTCAAGGGGTTCGAGGACGTGGTTCGGCTGTTTGAAGTGCGGTGGGACGCGTAGTGTCGTTCCTGAGGCGAGCGCGCTGATCCGCGCCCGCCTGCCGCGTCCTCACCCGCTGGCTGCTGATGCGGAGCAGTCGTGATGTGCGCCCCCCTCCGACTTCGCGGAGAGGGGGGCTGCGGGGCTGGTTGCGCGCTTGGCGTGTTGGGGTTTCGCCGATTGGTGTCATGGCCATGCAGGCGTGTGAGTTCGTGCTGCGCACAGTCGACCTCACCCCCTACCCCATCTCCACACTGTGGAGATGGGGAACATGTCGGTTGTGATCCTCGTGGAGCTCATGCTGGAGGGGTTCGGCGTGTGGTGCACGGCACCTCACCCCACAGTGTGCTGATGCGGAGCGGAGGCGCCGTTGCTGATCGCTGATCGCTGAGTGCTGACCGCCGGGACCGACGTCTGATGCCGACGACCGGCTACGGTGTGATCTGGACCTTGATGGCGCCCGAGGACTTGTCGTCGGCGGCGGCGTAGGCTTCGGCGACGTCCTCGAGGGGGAAGCGGTGGGTGATGAGGCGGCGGAGGGAGGTTGCCTCGCGGCGCATGATCTCGATCGCCAGCTCGTAGTCGGAGGCGCGGCCGGGGCGGCCGTAGCAGTTCGACCCGCGCAGCGTCGGCTCCTTCAGGAAGAACATGATGGGGTGGATCTGCACCGGTTGGGTGAACGCCCCCAGGATGCTGATCCGTCCGCCGGGCGCGACGAGGGTCAGCGCGTGCTGGAGGGTGTCGGCGTGGCCGCCGACGGTCTCGACGACGACGTCGGCGCCGCCGAGGGCGGCGTTCATCTGGCCGATGCCCTCGTTGGTGGCGTCGAAGACAGCGTCGGCGCCGAGCTGTCGCGCCATCTCCTTCTGGTGGGGGTGGCGGGCGGTCGCGGCGACGTATGTCGCGCCCATGGCGCGGGCGGCGGCGACGGCGAGCAGGCCGATTGTCCCGGCGCCGAGGACGGCGACGCGGTCGCCGAAGCGCAGGTCGACGAGGCGGAGGCCGTGCACGCCGACGGCCAGCGGCTCGCACAGGGCGCCCAGCTCGCAGTCGACCTCGCCGGGGAGGCGGTAGAGGGCGTACGACGGGACGGCCATGTACTCGCGGAGGCCGCCGGGGATGTTCAGCCCGTTGGCCTTGCGGGAGGGGCAGAGGTGGTAGTTGCCGGAGCGGCACTGGACGCAGCGCAGACAGACGTCGAAGAGTTCGAGGGCGACGCGGTCGCCGGGGGCGAAGCCGTCGACGCCTTCGCCGAGGGCGGCGACCTCGCCGGCGCACTCGTGGCCGAGGATGAAGCCGGGGGGGACGGGGAACTCGCCGCGATAGAAGTGCAGGTCGCTGCCGCAGACGCCGACGTTGCGGACGCGGATGAGTGCCTCGCCGGGGGCGGGCCGCGGGGGATCGACGTCTTTGATCTCGAAGGCGCGCTTGCCGGCGATGGTGGCTGCTTTCATGAGGCTGCTCCTGGGCTGCGCGTGATCATGCGTGCGGCGGGGTGGTGCTGGGGCTGGGATATGATGGGCGAGTGAGAGCGTTGAATCAACCGGAGAGCTGGTGGGGATGGCACGGGTACAACCACCCGGAGCCGCTCTCGATCACAGAGATCATGCGGGCGGGGACGATGACGCCGCGGGTGGCGGCGCTGCTGTGGTTGGGGATGGAGCGGGGGGCGTCGAGCATGCTGGCGGCGGACCCGCCGGGGGCGGGGAAGACGACGATCCTGACGGCGCTGCTGGCGTTCACGCGTCCGGAGACGGGGGTGTACTTCACGCGGGGGTGGGGTGAGCAGTTCCGGCTGCCGCCGCTCGACGGGGACGCGCCGACGTACATCCTGATCAACGAGATCAGTGACCATCTGCCGGTGTATTCGTGGGGGCCGTACGTGCAGCGGGCGTTCGAGCTGCTGGCGGAGGGGTACGCGCTGGCCTCGACGATGCACGCGGACACGGTCGACGGAGTGATCGCGCAGCTGACGGAGGAGTGCGACGTGCCGCGGCGGCACATCGGGCATCTGACGTTGGTGGTGCCGCTGTTCGTGGGGGCTTCGGGGGGGCGGCGGCTGCGGCGGGTGCTGGAGGTGGCGGTGCTGGAGCCGCTGGGCGACGGCTACGACCGCACGTCCGTGGTGCGATGGCGTCCGGAGGGCGATGTCTTTGAGATGCTGTCGACACCGGCGGAGATCAACGCGGTGGCGCGGCGGCTGGGCATGGAGGAGGACGAGCTGCCGGGCGAGCTGCACCGGCGGGAGGAGTTTCTGTCGTCGCTGCTGGTGGAGGGGGTGGAGGAGATCGAAGAGGTGCAGCGGCGCGTGCTCGCGTTTCGCGGGCATCAGGTGGTGGATTGAGGTGGCTGGAGGATAGAAGCGGGAGGCGAGAAGCGCCTCCTTTTTCATTGGTCTAGCCCGTGCCTGCGGGCGGAGTCAGAATGAGGCGTCGGCGCCGGGAGATACGAAAGGACGGGCAGCATGGCGACGAAGATCGGCATCAACGGGTTCGGACGCATCGGGCGGCAGGTGCTGAAGGCGATCAAGGAGCGCCACGGCGACGCGCTCGAGGTCGTCGCCATCAATGACCTCGTCGACACGAAGACGAACGCGCACCTGCTCAAGTACGACTCGAACTACGGGCGCTACCCGGGCGCGGTGGAGGCGGGGGAGGGTGGCCTGATCGTCGACGGGAAGCCGATCAGTGTGTTCGCGGAGAAGGACCCGGGGGCGATCCCGTGGGGGAAGGCGGGGGCGCAGATCGTCATCGAGTCGACGGGGTTCTTCACCGATGCCGATCAGGCGCGGGCGCACCTGGGCGACAGCGTGCGCAAGGTGATCATCTCGGCGCCAGCGAAGAACGAGGACAAGACGCTGGTGCTCGGCGTGAACGGTGACCAGTACGACCCCTCGCGGCACCACGTGGTCTCGAACGCGTCGTGCACGACGAACGGGCTGGCGCCGCCGGTGAAGGTGCTGGTCGACTCGTTCGGCATCGTCAAGGGGCAGATGACGACGGTGCACTCCTACACGAACACGCAGCGGCTGCTGGACATGCAGTCGAAGGATCTGAGGGATGCGCGGGCGGCGGCGATGAACATCGTACCGTCGTCGACGGGTGCGGCGCGGGCGCTGAAGCTGGTGATCCCGGAGATCGAGGGGAAGCTCGACGGTGCGGCGTACCGGGTGCCAACGCCGACGGTATCGATCGTGGAGGTGGTGTGCCTGGTGGGGAGGGCGACGTCGGCTGAGGAGATCAACGATGCGATGCGGAAGGCGGCGGCGGGGCGGATGAAGGGGATCCTGGCGGTCTCGGACGAGCCGCTGGTGTCGATGGACCTGAAGGGCAACGAGCACTCCTCGATCGTCGACGCGCTGACGACGAACGTCGTGGGGGGGGACCTGGTGAAGGTGGCGTCGTGGTACGACAACGAGTGGGGGTATTCGTGCCGGACGGCGGACCTGTGCGCGTTCATTGCATCGAAGGGCCTGTGATCGTCCGCGACGCCCCACCCTGAGGGTTCGCCGCAAAGCGCGGAGGGCGCAGAGGGCGGAGTTGGTGTTCACCACAGAGACACAGAGGCACAGAGGACTGGGGGTCACCTCGGAGGTGCGGAGGCGCAGGCGGGCGCCGTTGGAGCGTGTTGACGCAATGTCGCGGCTACGCCCCCTAAGCAGCCAGCTGCGTCACTACGTCGCTGGTTGGTGTCACGTTGAGGCGGGGCGAGGGGCGTAGCCGCGTGTTGTTGAGTTGGTGAGCGAGGATTCCTCGCTGCGCTCGGAATGACAGCGCTGGAGATGGCGCGGGCTGGAAGCCCGCGCTCTGGCGTGGGGGAGGGCGAGTCGGGGTGGTCCGTGCGTTGTGGGGCTGGCCGCCGTGGCGTCATGCCGGACCCCACGCCCCGGACGCAGCTGAAGCTACGTCCCTACGTCTTTGGTGCTGGTACATAGTCGCGTGGCGGACGCGGTTCGCGAGCTTTCCCGCGGGGGGGCTTGGCCTATAATGCGGCACCCCGGGGCTGGAGGCGGGAGCGGATGGCCGTAGATACGGTCCGGCAGTTGCGTGACGATGCGCTGCGCGCGCTGGCGAGCGCGGCGGACGAGGCCGGGCTGCGGGAGTGGCACGTCGCGTACCTGGGGCGGAAGGGGCGGCTGACGGGGGTACTGCGCGGGCTCGCGGAGCTTTCGGTCGAGGAGCGGCGGGAGCTGGGAGCAGCCGCGAACGCGCTGAAGCTGGACCTCGAGGCGGCGTATGAGGGGCGCAGCGAGGAGCTGCGGCGGGCGTCGCTGGCGGCGACGATCGAGACGGGCAAGATCGATGTGACGCTGCCCGGGCGGCCGCACCGGCGAGGCGGGTTGCACCCGGTGACGCTGACGCTGCGGCGGATCCTCGACGCGTTCCGGTCGATGGGGTTCTCGATCGTCGAGGGGCCGGAGGTGGAGCTGGACTACTACAACTTTGAGGCGCTGCGCATACCGGCGGACCACCCGGCGCGCGACATGTGGGACACGATCTGGGTGGACGAGGAGGTGGACGGCCGGAGGCCGCTGCTGCTCCGCACGCAAACGTCCCCAATGCAGATCCGGATCATGGAAGAGCACAAGCCGCCGATCCGCATCGTTGTGCCGGGCCGGGCGTACCGCTTCGAGGCGACGGACGCGACGCACGAGTGGATGATGACGCAGGTGGAGGTACTGGCGGTCGATGAGGGGATCACGCTGGCGCAGCTGAAGGGCACGCTGCTGCAGCTGATGCACCGGCTGTTCGGGCCGGGGCGGAAGGTGCGGCTGCAGTGCTCGTACTTCCCGTTCGTGGAGCCGGGGGCGGAGGTGGCGGTGGACTGCTTCATCTGCGGCGGGGAGGGCTGCGTGACCTGCAAGCGCAGCGGCTGGATCGAGATGGGCGGGGCGGGGATGGTGCACCCGGAGATCCTCGACAGTATGGGGATCGACTCGCGGCGCTACACGGGCTTCGCGGCGGGGATGGGGGTGGAGCGGCTGGCGCAGCAGATCTACGGCGTCGAGGACATGCGCTCCTTCTACCAGAACGACCTGCGCCTTCTGGAACAGTTCTAAAGGACCGCGATGCGGATCTCACTGAAGTGGCTGCGGTCTTACGTCGACCTTCGCCTGCCGCCGGAGGAGCTGGCAGCGAAGCTCACCATGGCGGGGCTGGCGGTCGACGAGATCGTGCGGACGGGCGGCTGGGGCCCGGAGGTCCGCGCGGCGCAGGTCGACGTCGTGAAGCCGCACCCGAACGCCGACCGGCTGCGGGTGGTGACGGTGGAGGTGTCGCCGGGCGAGCGGCATACGGTGGTGTGCGGGGCGCCGAACGTCGCGGCGGGGCAGAAGGTGGCGTTCGCGACGGTCGGCGCGCGCGTCCGCGACGGACACACGGGAAAAGAGACGGTCCTGAAGGCGGCGACCATCCGCGGCGTCGAGTCGGCGGGGATGGTGCTGAGCGAGCGGGAGCTAGGGCTGTCGGAGGAGCACGAGGGGATCCTGGTGCTGCCGGACGACGCCGTGCCCGGGACGCCGCTCTCGGAGGTGTTGGGGGACGTCCTGTTCGAGGTGTCGGTGACGCCGAACCGTCCGGACTGGCTCTCGATGATCGGGGTGGCGCGGGAGGTGGCGGCGCTCACCGGCGCGGTCGTGCGCGAGCCTTCGGTGGAGTACGAGGCGGGCGGGCCGCCGATCAAGGGGCGGGCGGCGGTGGACATCATGGCGCCGGACCTGTGCCGGCGGTACGTGGCGACGGTGGTGGAGGGGGTGAAGCTGGGGCCTTCGCCGAGCTGGCTGCAGGAGCGGCTGGCGGCGCTGGGGCAGCGGCCGATCAACAACGTCGTCGACGTCACGAACTACGTGATGCTGGAGCTGGGGCAGCCGCTTCACGCGTTCGACTACGACGGCGTCGCGGGGCATCACATTATCGTGCGGCGGGCGGAGGACGGCGAGCGCTTCAGGACGCTCGACGGGACCGAGCGCGCGCTGGTGCGGGACATGCTGGTGATCGCGGATGAGCGGGGGGCGGTGGCGCTGGCGGGGGTGATCGGCGGGCTGGAGAGCGAAGTGACGGAGCGCACGGTAAACGTGCTGCTGGAGTCGGCCAACTTCTCCGGGCCGAACATCCGGCGGACGAGCGTGGCGTTGAAGTCGCGGACGGAGGCGTCGGCGCGGTTCGAGAAGGGGCTGGCGCCGGAGATGGCGCTGCTGGCGTCGAAGCGGGCGACGAAGCTGCTGGTGGAGGTGTGCGGGGGGACGGCGCTGGCGGGCTGCGTCGACGCGTACCCGGGGAAGACGCGCGAGCGTCGCATCGAGGTGACGAAGCGGCGGATCTCGCAGGTGCTGGGGATCGATCCGCCGACGGCGAAGGTGCGGGAGGTGCTGGGGGCGCTGGGGTTCTCGGCGCGCTGGGTGCCGCCGGACCGCTACGTGGTGCGCGTGCCGTACTGGCGCACCGACGTGCGGATCGACGACGACGTGGTCGAGGAGGTGGCGCGGATTATCGGGTACGACGAGATCCCGGCGCAGCTGCTGGCCTCGGCGATCCCGGAGCCGATCGAGCAGCCGCTGCGGGAGCTGCGGGAGCGGGCGCGGGACGTGCTGGCGGCGGCGGGGATGCGTGAGGTGATCTCTTACTCGCTGACGACGCTGGAGGCGCTGGAGAAGGTGCTGCCGCGCGAGGACCTCTCGATCTATCCGCCGTACCGGGCGCTGAACCCGATCAGCGCCGAGCACGAGTACCTGCGTCCGACGCTGCGGGCGAGCATGCTGCAGACGCTGGCCTCGAACCTGCGGTTCCAGGAAGGGGAGGTGGCGATCTTCGAGACGGCGCGCGTGTACCTGCGCACCGGCGAGCGCAAAGCCGCGGACGGCCGTCCGGTGGGGGAGGAGGCGCTGCCCGTCGAGCAGGAGCACGTGATCGGCGCGCTGAGCGGGTGGCGGCGAGACCGTTGGGGGCGGCCGGGCGATGAGTCGCTCGACTTCTTCGACGCGAAGGCGTACGTGGAGGACTTGCTGCGAGGGCTGGGGGCGGAGGCGGAGTTCGCGCCGGCGACGGAGTTCGGGATGGTGCCGGGGCGGACGGCGGAGTTGCGGATCGACGGGCGGCGGGCCGGGGTGGTGGGGCAGGTGCACCCGGACGTGGCGGCGTCGTTCGAAGTGGAGCGGGAGGCGTACGTGTTCGAGGTGTCGCTGGACGACGTGCTGGCGGCGCCGCGAACGCCGCTGAAGGTGCGGAACGTGTCGCGGTTTCCGGCGGTGGAACAGGACATCGCAGTGGTGGTGGACCGTGACGTGCAGGCGGGCGACCTGCGGCGGGCGATCGAGGCGGCGGGGCTGGTGCGGGAGGCGCGGGTGTTCGACGTGTATATAGGGGATCAGGTGCCGACGGGGAAGAAGTCGATTGCGTTCGCGGTGACGTATCAGTCAGACGAGCACACGTTGACGGACGACGAGGTGGCGAAGGCGCAGGGGAAGATCGTGGAGCGGCTTCGGCGGGAGTTTGGGGCGGAGCTGCGGACGTAACCCCCTCCTTCGGCGGGTCCTCTACCCGGCCCAAGTGATGCGCAATCAGTCCCTCTCCGGTCGGAGAGGGATTTTTCGATCTGTGCGTTAAGTCTGGCCCTGCCGTGTGTTCGCGGCGTGCGCGTCCGGGAAGGGCGAGGCAAGCCTCGCCCCTACGGGGCGGTGGGGTGAGGGAGCCTCACCCGCTGGGGGCTTGATGCGTGGCGGTGGCGCCAGTTGCCCTGTGGCTCGCGGAGAGGGTGAGTGTGGTGGGCACCGGGCGGAGCTGAAGCTTCTTCGCTACGGGGGTGGGGGATGTGGACGCGCGTGCCGCCGCGCAAGGGTGTTGGTTGGCCCTGCATGTGAGTTCGTGCGTCGTTCGGGGAAGGCGAGGCAAGCCTCGCCCCTACGGTGGCGTGGGGCCTGACTGTATCTCTGCGATCTGTGGCAGGCGGGGTGATCCGCGCTGGCTCGCCGGGCGAAGAAGGCGCGGAGCAGGGTGGGCCGTTGACTCGCGAGAAGCGGCCCGCCGGGTTGGAGGAGCCGCCCCGGGCGACCAAGCGTGAACCGGCGCGCGGGGCGGGCGACAGGAAAGGAGGACCCTTCTCGTACACCAGAAGTATCTGACCGCGAGGGACTCTTTCGCAATCCACGTCAACAACGGTGAAGACAAGGAGTACGCAGGCATGATCAGCTTACGACGGCTGGCCGGGCTGGGGCTGACGCCTCTGCTCGCCGGCCTGGCGGTCGCCTCGGTGGTAGCCGTCTCATTCAATATGCCGGGGGGCTCGGAGGCATCGAGCCACCGGGAGGCGCCGCTCATCAGCGCCGACCCGCAGGCGGACACGACGGATGTATACGCGTTCATCGCGCCGGACGCGCCGAACATGCTCACGCTGGTGGGCAACTGGATCCCGCTGGAGGAGCCGGCGGGCGGGCCGAACTTCTACAACTTCGGCGACGACGTCTACTACGAGTTCGCCATCGACAACAACGGCGACGCGAAGGAAGAAGTGACGTACGAGTTCCGCTTCCGGACGGCGGTCCGGGACCGGAGCACGTTCCTGTACGCGACGGGGCCGATCACGTCGCTGAACGACCCGGACTTCAACATCCGGCAGTTCATGGACGTGTACCGGCAGGAGCGCAACAGGCCGAAGCAGCTTGTGGCGAAGAACCTGGCGGTGGCGCCGAACAACGTCGGCCCGGTGTCGACGCCGAACTTCGACTCGCTGGCGAACGCCGCCATCCACAACCTTCCGGGCGGCGGGAAGGTGTTCGCGGGCCAGCGCGACGACCCGTTCTTCGTCGACCTGGGCGGCGTGTTCGACCTGGCGACGATCCGGATGCTCCCGGGGAACGCCGGGGGCGGGCTGGATGCGGTCGGCGGGTTCAACACGAACTCGATCGTGCTGCAGGTGCCGCTGACGCAGGTGACGAAGTGCAAGTGCGACCCGGCTCCAACGGGGGCGGCGGCGGTGATCGGCGTGTGGTCGGACACGTACCGCAACCAGTTCAAGGTGCTCGGGGAAAAGGGCGGCGAGCTGAACCTGGGCAAGAAGGTCCAGGTGTCCCGGCTGGGCAACCCGTTGGTGAACGAAGTGGTCATCCCCCTGAGCAAGAAGGACACGTTCAACGCGTCGGACCCGCAAGACGACGGGCAGTTCCTGCCGTTCGTGGTGAACTCCGACCTCGCGGCGAAGCTGAACGCGGTCTACAACGGCATCATCACGCCGATCCCGACGACGGACCGCCAGGACCTGGTGACGGTGTTCCTCACGGGGATTCCGGGGCTCAACCAGCCTCCGCGCGTGACACCCTCGGAGCAGCTGCGGCTGAACGTAGGGATCAAGCCCTCGAGCTGTGCGACGAACAGCCGGCTGGGCGTGATCGGCGGCGACAACTGCGGCTTCCCGAACGGCCGGCGACTCGGCGACGACGTCGTCGACGTGGCGGTACGGGCGGTGGCGTGCGGCTACGGCTTCAACCTGGGGCCGTGCGTGGACTCAGCGCCGAACAACGCGTTGGGTGACGGCGTGGACGCGAACGACAAGGCGTTGCTGGCGTCGTTCCCCTACGTGCCGTCTCCGCACTCGGGCTTTAGCCACGACCACGAGCACGGCACGGGCATCGTGCAGCCGGTAGCGGCGGGCTTCGGGACGGCGGGTGCAGTGTTCGCCCTGCTGATCGCCGGATCGGCGGTGGCGACGCGGCTGCGCTCGCGCCGGAACGAGCCGGCGGCCTGATAGAGCCAGCGTGCGCGGGAAGGACCGATCCATCCCGCGCACGCTGTGCATCGAAGAAGGACACAAATGACACGAACGATCGCGCTGTTCTCCTTGGCCATCCTCCTGTTGACGGCCGCGGCGGGCCTCCGGGCGCTCCGAAGCGACTCGGCCGATGACGTCGAGCCGATGGCGCGGGTGAGCGCGCCCGCGCGGACGGCGGAGCAGGTCTCGCTGCTGGAGCAACAGGTGCGGGACCGTCCGGACGACGCGCAGCTGCACACGACGTTGGCGGCGGCGTACCTGCAGCGGCTGCGGGAGACGGCGGACGCCGGGTACTACGGCCTTGCGGACCGCGCGGTGGGGCGGGCGCTGGAGCTGGACGGTGACGACGTGCGCGCGCTGACCGTGGCCGGCGCCCTGGCGCTCTCGCGGCACGACTTCGCGGAGGCGCTGGCGATCGGCGAGCGGGCGCGAAGCATCGAGGCGGGGGCGGTGGCGCCGTACGGGATCATCACGGACGCGCTGATGGAGCTGGGGCGCTACGACGAGGCGGTGGCGGCAGCGCAGCAGATGTTGGACCGGCGGCCGGACTTCGCGTCGTACAGCCGTGTGTCGTACATCCGTGAGCTGCACGGCGACCTTCCGGGCGCGATCGCGGCGATGGAGGCAGCGGTGGAGGCGGGATCCGGGGCGCCGCAGGACGTGACGTGGGGGCTCGTGCTGCTGGGGAACCTGCGGCTGACGTCGGGGGACGTGGAGGGGGCGGCGGAGGAATACGAGCGGGCGGGTGCGCTGCTACCGGACGACGCGAACGTGCGGGCGGGGCTGGCGCGGCTGGCGACGGCGCGGGGGGACGCGCAGGCGGCGGAGACGCACCTTCGGGCGGCGCTGGACCGGACGCCGCTGCCGGAGTACGCGATCGCGCTGGGCGACGTGCTGGCGTCGGAGGGGCGGATGCGCGAGGCGGGTGAGCAGTACGCGCTGGTGCGGGCGATCGCGCAGCTCTTCGCGGCGAACGGCGTCGACACGGACCTGGAGCTGGCGCTGTTCGAGGCGGACCACGGCGGCGACGCGCAGGCGACGTACGAGCGGGCGCGGGCGGCGTACGAGCGGCGGCCGAGCGTGCAGGCGGCGGACGTGCTGGCGTGGGCGGCGTTCCGGGCGGGGCGCATCGAGGAGGCGCGGAGGAGGATCGCTGAGGCGATGCGGCTGGGGACGCGCGACTCGCGGATGGCGTATCACGCGGGCGTGATCGCGGAGGCGGCAGGAGATGCGGTGGTGGCATCGGAGCAGCTGGCGCGTGCGCTGGCGTCGCCGGGGATGCTGACGCCGCGGGAGGCGGCGGAGGCCCGGGTGGCACTCCGGTCAGTGGATGGTGGTTAGTGGATGGTGCGCGGGCTGAACGCCGGCGGTCTGCACATGCATCCTTCCGCTACAATCTTCGACCATGACTTCGGAGATGTTCGACCAGAGTCCGTATCGCTGCCGGCTGGAGTGGGGCAGGCGGGGGGCACGGGAGGCGGCGGCGCGGGGCGACGCGGTGGTGATCGTCGACGTGCTGCGCTTTTCGACGACGGTGGCGACGGCGATCCATCGGGGGGCGATCATCTACCCGTGCGCGGACGATGCGGCGGGGGAGGAGCTGGCGCGCCGCGTGGGGGCGGAGCTGGCGGTGAGCAGCCGCGGGGCGCAGACGGCCGGGGCGTTCTCGCTGTCGCCGCGGTCGTTCGACCGCGTGGGGGCGGGGACGAAGGTGGTGCTGCCGTCGGCGAACGGCTCGCTGTGCGCGAGCGTGGCGCCGGGGTCGGCGCGGCTGTTCGCGGGGGCTCTGGTGAACGCGACGGCGGTGGCGGAGGCGGCCGGGCGGCTGGTCGACGAGACGGACCTGTGCGTGACGGTGGTGCCGTGCGGAGAGCGGTGGGCGGCGCCGTGGGACGGCGAGGGGTTGCGCTTCGCGGTGGAGGACTATCTGGGGGCAGGCGCTATCATCGCCGGGATATCCTGCGAGAAGTCGCCGGAAGCGCGGGCGTGCGAGGCGGCGTTCGCGGGGCTGCGATCGTCGTTGTGCGAGGTGCTGCTGGAGTGTGCGAGCGGCCGGGAGCTGCGGTTGTGGGGGCTGGAGGCTGACGTGCTGGATGCGGCGCGGCTCGACGTGTTCGCGGCGGTACCGGTGATGTTGGGGGAGTGCTTCGTCCGTGGGTAGTGGATAGTTGTTAGTGGATAGGGTAGGAGACGGCGGGCCGGGCCCGCCTTTTTTCATGGGCGGGAGGGGAGGCGGAGGATGCGGCGGAGGAGGATGTTGCGGAGGGAGCGCCACGAGGCTTCGAGGCGTTCGGCTTCGTCCTCGGTGGGCTCGCAGCGGCCGAAGGCGCTTCGCTCGTAGGCGCCGGCGACTAGATCGATGCCGGCGGACTGCGGGACATCGTCGCGGAGGCGGGCGGCGAACTCGCGGGGGGTCTCGCTGGGGCGGGCGCCGGCACGCGCCCACCGGGAGAGGCGGAGGGTCTTCTCCCAGAGCTGGGCGGGACGGGTGAGCGACCCCATGCCGAACTCCCAGGCGAGCCGTCCGGCGGCGCCGAGGGCGACGACGGCAGCGCCGGCGATAGCGAGCGAGAGGAGGACGATCCAGGAGCCGGAGCGGCCGCCGCCGTCGCTGAAGTCGCCGATGGGGTCGGTGGGGCCGCCGGGGGCGAGGGGGAGATCCTCGAAAGAGAATTCGTCGGTCCCGCGGGGGGAGTCGGGGCTCTGGGGGGCGGGCACGGTGGTGCCGGGGCGAGAGATGCGCGGCTGTGTCGGCGCGGGGTTGAACTCCACCCAACCGACGCCGGGGAAGTAGACCTCGGGCCAGGTGAAGGCCTGTTTCTCGGTGAGGCTGTAGGCCGTGGGCGTCTGGGGGTCGCGCTGGAGCGGGTCGATGACGTAGCCGACGGCGACGCGAGCGGGGATGCCCAGCGTGCGCAGCATCACGGCCATGGCTGAGGCGTGGTAGTCGAAATAGCCCTCCTGCAGGTCGAAGAGGAAGTAGTCGACGCTGTCGCGGCCGGGGGGTGCGGCATCGACCTTGTAGTTGTTGGGGAAGGTGCGGAGGAACTCCTGGACGGCGATGGCCTGGTCGTAGGGCGTGTCGCCGACGCCGCGGGTCACCTCGCGGGCCTTCAGTCCGACGCGGCCGGGGAGCCTGTCCGGGAGCTGGAGGTAGCGTTCGGTCCAGGCGGGATAGTCTTCGCCGGCGGCGCGCAGCTGTTCGACGGATGCGACGACGATGGTGCCCGTGACGGTGTAGGTGTCGCCGTCGCGCAGGCGCTCGCGAGGCTTCAGGCTGGTGATGTCGGCGTCGTCCTCGCCGACCTCCGCCTCGACGCGCCACGATGATCCGAGAGGCTGTCCGAGGCTGTAGACGAAGTCGTCGCCGCTGCCTTCGACGGTGACGTTGACGGTGACGTCGCGGCGGGCGCCCTCGACGGCGCCGGCATCAGCGGAGGTGCGGTCGCCGGGGGAGAGGGGGATGCCGCCCTCGATGTTCACCTTCCAGCCGGTGGCGGTGTATTCATCGAAAGACTGGGTGCGGAGGTAGTTGGCGACGTCCTGTGGCACCTCGACGTTGATGTCGACGGCCTGGTCGCTGTTCAGCGTGATCTTGCCCTGCAGGGCGAGCGCACCCTCCAGGTTGTGGACATCGATGGGCTTCTTGGCGTTGACGGAGATGAAGACGCGTGAGAGCGGCGCGAAGCGGCTGGTGAGGGGGACGGTGAAGTTGTCCCAGCGCTCGCTGGCGGTCTCGGAGCGGTCGGGCGGGGGGAGGAGGAGGACGGCGACGAGCAGGCCGACGGTGACCCAGAAGGTGACGTTGAGGACGGAGAGGCTGAGGAACTCCGGGTAGGCGACACCGCGCGCCTCCCACTCGGTCTCCTTGTGGGCGACGTGCAGGCGCATGAGCAGCAGGACAGCCCCGAAGAGGAAGACGACGAACGACTGGCTGAACTGTCCGGGGATGAAGCTGATGTTCCACATGAGGGCGATGCCGCCGGGGATCAGCGCGAGCCAGGCGTTGCGCCAGCGGAAGATCGCCCAGGTGGAGAAGTAGGCGCCGGCCCAGAGCAGCACGAGCACGAACACGATGAAGGGCAGGGTGTCGGAGCTGATGCCCTCCTGTGTGGCGGCGGACCACCAGGTGTACATGCGGTCGAGGAGGGCGTCGGTGCGGGCGGGGATGGTGTCGCCGGGGACGATGGCCATCAGCTGCAGGTAGACGAGCGCCGCGCCGATGAGCAGCGCGACGGGATGGATCAGCAGCTCCGGGATGCGGATGCGGGAGAGGGCGTAGCCGGCGAGCAGCGCGGAGAACCCGACCGGGTACAGCGACGGCATGCCGGCCACCCAGTCAGCGCTGTCGATGGAGTGGACGACGCTGAGGAAGCAGACGGTGGTGATGAGGAAGGTGAGCCAGTCCTCCCAGGGAAGGAACGACTGAAGGCGGCGCTCCTCGAGGGTGGGGACGGGCTCGGCGCGGCGATAGAAGATCTCGTCCCAGTTGGCGTCACGCATCGCCCCGCCCCTCCGCTCCGGTGCCCCATGCCGTCGATGTTTCGGCGCCGGCTTCGGTGCCGGACGCGAGCGCCGCCTGCAGGTCGTCGGCGCGCTTGACCATGTAGGTGAAGATGTCACTGGCGGCGAGGGACGCGAAGACGCCGAGCGAGCTCTCGGCGGCGCCGAAGGTGCTGGGCTCGATGAGGACGACGGCGAGCTTGACGCCTCGCTGCTGGAGCGCGCTCAGGGCGGCGACCCAGGCCTCGTCGGTGGAGGCGGTGACGGCAATGACGGTGGTGTGCCGTCCGAAGCGGCGCGCCTCGTTGGAGAGGAGGCCGGCGAGGGGGGCGTCGCCCCAGGCGCGGGCCATCGCGAGCGATTCGAGGATGCGCGTGTACTGTTGGACGCCGCGGTCGGCCTCGACGACGTCGAAGCGGCGGCCGTAGGACATGAAGCCCACGCTGCGGTTGGCCATGAGGAAGTAGCGGGCGACGGAGGCGGCGATGCGGACGCCGTACTCTTCCGTCGACTCGTCGCCTTCGCCGGCGTGGGCGCCACGCTCGAGGTCGAGGACGATCCAGATGTCGCTGGCGGGGTCGAGCTCGAAGATCTTGACCATGAGGTCGCCGGTGCGGGCGGAGGTGGGCCAGTGGATGCGGTTGAAGCTGTCGCCGAACTCGTACTCGCGCACGCCCGAGGCGTTGGGGGTGACGTAGTGGGTGGGGCGGCGGAAGCGTCCTTCGCCGGGGAGGCTGGCGGCGGGGACGGAGAAGCCGGGCAGCTCGACGGCGCGGGGGTAGACGAGGACGTTTTGCGAGCGTCCGTAGGTGCGGGTGTGGCGGAAGAGCCCGAAGGGATCGCCGGTGGTGACTTCGACGGGGCCGATGGCGTAGAGGCCGCGGCGGCGGATGGTCGACCGGACGCGCCAGGTGCGCTCACCCCTCGCGGGGACGGTGATGACGCGGCGGGCGTTGTGGCCGGGCATGTCGCTGGGGTCGTCGACCTCCAGCCAGACCTTCCCGAGCCAGCTGCGATTGCGGACGGTGATGCGCTCCTCGAACTCTCCGCCCTCCTGCAGGCGGTCGACGTGGCGGTCGGGGACCACGTCGAGGCCGCGGAGGTTCATGCGCGACCAGGCGTAGGCTAGGGGGACGCCAACGACGACGGCGTAGGCCAGCCGCCAGGTGAGCCAGAAGCCGGTCGAGAGGGCGATGACGACGCAGGCGCAGAAGACGAGCGCTACGGCGGTGAGCGATCGGTTTTCGGCGAAGAGGGAGCGTCCGAGCCGGCGCAGCCTGCGCATGGGCTACGCCTGCTGGCTTGCGGTCTGGGACGCGAACCCGGAGCGGGCGCGGGCGCCGGGGACGGGGACGCGGTCGAGGCACTGGTCGACCACCTCCTTCGCGGTGACGTTCTTCACGCGGGAGGAGGGGCTGACGATGATGCGATGGCCGAGGGTGGTGTAGGCGAGCTCCTTCACGTCGTCGGGGACGACGAAGTCACGGCCATCGAGGAGGGACTTGGCCTGGCAGGTGCGGTAGAGGGCGAGCGAGCCGCGCGGCGAAGCGCCGAGGTACACGGAGCCGTGACGGCGCGTGGCGTCGACGATGGTGACGATGTACTGCTTGATCAGCGGGTCGACGTAGATGTCCTTGACGGCGCGCTGCATGCTCAAGATCTCGTCGGCGCCGGTGACGCGCGCGAGCGACTCGATGGGGTGCTGGCGCTGCTGTCCCTCCATGATGAGAACTTCGTCGGTCTGAGAGGGGTAGCCGAGGTGGATGCGGAGGAGGAAGCGGTCGAGTTGCGCCTCGGGGAGGGGGAAGGTGCCCTCGTACTCGATGGGGTTCTGGGTGGCCATGACCATGAAGGGCTCGGGCATCTTGTGAGTGACGCCGTCGACGGTGACCTGGCGCTCCTCCATGGCTTCGAGGAGGGAGGACTGGGTCTTGGGGGTGGCGCGGTTGATCTCGTCGGCGAGGACGACCTGGGCGACGATGGGGCCGGGGCGGAACTCGAAGTCGCCAGTCTTCTGGTTGTAGATGGAGACGCCGGTGACGTCGCTGGGGAGGAGGTCGGGGGTGAACTGGATGCGGCGGAAGGTGCAGCCGGTGGAGACGGCGAGGCTTCGCGCGAGGATGGTCTTGCCGACGCCGGGGACGTCCTCGATGAGGATGTGGCCCTGGCAGAGGAGGGCGATGAGGGCGAGGCGGACCTCGGCCTCCTTGCCGATGATGACCTTCTCGACGTTGGTGATGACGCGCTCGGCGATGATCCTGGGGTCTTCCATGCGTTCCTCCGGCCGGGGACAGGGGCGGGGCGAACTACCACGAGTACGTCTTCGAGTGCAGGAAGGTTCTGCGAGTATAGCAATCCGGGTGGGGGCGCTGCCGGGCGGGAAGACGATGCGCGGCCTACGGGTGGGTGGCGGAACGGGATGTTCACGGATGTGACGGTGTGCGCTGGGTGCTTCGAGCGGCGCGCTGGGTGAAGGCCCGCGGCGCAGACTGAAGCATGTCTACACGGTGTGTCGCGGGAACTCCTGCGTCAGGATGCGTCGAGGATGCGCTCGATGGCTTCGATTTCGGTGGGGACGTGGTGTACTTCGGGCTCGGACTTCAAAGCTGTCTCGGGGTCCTTGAGGCCGGTGCCGGTGATGATGCAGACGACGGTCTGGCCGGCGAAGCTCGTGCCTTCGCGGGCCTGCTTGAGGACGCCGGCGACGCAGGCGGCGGACGCGGGCTCGCAGAAGATGCCCTCTTCGCGGGCGAGGCGGCGGTAGGCGTCCAGGATCTCGTCGTCGGTGACGGCGGTGATGGAGCCACCGGACTCGTCGCGGGCGGCGATGGCGGTCTGCCACGACGCGGGGTTGCCGATGCGGATGGCGGAGGCGACGGTGTGGGGGTTCGCCACCGGCTCGCCGCGGACGAGCGGGGCGGCGCCCTCGGCCTGGAAGCCGAGCATGCGAGGGCGGCGGCTGGTGCGCTCCTGGTGGTGGTATTCGACGAAGCCCTTCCAGTAGGCGCTGATGTTGCCGGCGTTGCCGACGGGCAGCGCCAGCACGTCCGGGGCGTCGCCGAGCGCGTCGACGATCTCGAACGATGCTGTCTTCTGTCCCTCGATACGATGGGGGTTCACGGAGTTCACGAGGGCGATGGGGCGGCGTGAGGTGATCTCGCGGGCCAAGCGCAGCGCCGCGTCGAAGTCACCCTCGATGGCGATGATGCCGGCGCCGTGGACGGCGGCCTGGGCAAGCTTGCCGCGGGCGATCTTGCCGTCGGGGACGATGACGAAGATGCGGAGTCCGTAGCGTCCGGCGTAGGCGGCGGCGGAGGCGCTGGTGTTGCCGGTGGAGGCGCACATGATGGCGGTGGCGCCCTCTTCCATGGCCTTGGCGACGGCGACGACCATGCCGCGGTCCTTGAAGGATCCGGTGGGGTTGCAGCTTTCGAGCTTGAAGTAGAGGGCTTTGCAGCCCAGGTCCTTCTCGATCGACGTGGAGCGGACGAGGGGGGTGTCGCCTTCGCCGAGGGAGATCATGGGGGTGGCGGCGGTGACGGGGAGGTGTTCGCGGTAGCGGTGCAGGACGCCCCGCTCCAACATGTCCGCTTCGATGCCGGCTTTCATTCGTCGCTCTTCAGAAGGCCGGCCTGTGCGCGCAGCTCCTTGATCTCGCGCTCCATCTCCTCGACGCCGCGGCGCTTCATGCGCTCCAGCAGCTGATTGAGCTTGAGGAGCTGCTCGGTGAGGGAGCGGCGGAAGTCGAGGGTGGCGTTGTGGACGTGGTCCATGCGGGCGTCGTGCGACTTCGTGCGGGCGTCGAGCTGCGCGGTCAGCTCCTCCTGGCGCTCGAGGCGCAGGCGGGCGTCCTCGAGTGACTCTTCCATGTGGGACGTGCGGTCCTCGAGGCGCTGGCGCTCGGCGCGGAGCAGCTCGACACGCTCGGAGAGGAGAGGAAGTTCGCGGTACTCCTCCTGCTGCTGGTGCAGCTCCGTCTCGATCCGGGCGGCGACCTCGTGGGCGAGGCGGGCGCGCTCGGCGAGGGCGTCGTCTTCGCGGCGGAGGGTGCGGATGGCGCTGTCGGCCTCGGCCTGCTGCTGCTCCAGGCGCATCAGGGCCTCGATGCTGCGCGCGACCTTGCTCTCGGCGCCTTCGAGGCGTCCGGAGAGCTGTTGCGACTGGACGTGGGAGCGGGCGACTTCGTCCTGGAAGCGGCGGCTGGCCTCGTCGACGCTAGCCTGGCGTTCGGTGAGCCCCTCGACGCGGCGTTCCATCTCCTGGAGGCGCTTGAAGAGATCGTTTTTTTCGGTCTGATCGCGGGTGTGCTCCTCGTGGCCGCTGCGTTCGAGCATCTCGAACTTTGTGTCGATGAGCACCTCGGCGTCCTGGATGCGGTCGAGGAGGCCGGAGACCTGGCGGAGTTGCTCCTGCATGGTGGGGAGGCCGAGGGTGCGGGCGGTCATCTCGCGGAGGCGGCCCTCGGCGTCGCGGAGCTTCTCGTTGACGTCGAGCAGGGCGGCCTGAAGCTGATCGTTCTGCTGCTGCATGCGGCTGAAGGCGGTCTTGAACTGGCCGAACTGATCCTGCAGCCAGGCGACGACCTCGTACGTGGCGCGGGCGTCGCTCATGGGCTCTTGTGTGGTCACGGGTTCACCCTCAGCAGCTGTT
>JBBDXE010000028.1:184157-219802 GCA_040902505.1 Dehalococcoidia bacterium
CGATGCCGGCGACACCGGCGAGCTGTGCCATCTCGTCGAGCGTGTCGCTCATGGGCTCTTGTGTGGTCACGGGTTCACCCTCAGCAGCTGTTCGATGCCGGCGACACCGGCGAGCTGTGCCATCTCGTCGAGCGTGTCGCTCATGGGGTCTTGCGTGGTCATGACTTCACCCTCAGCAGCTGTTCGATGCTGGCGACGCCGGGGAGCTGCACCATGGCGTCGAGGGCGGCGCGGATGGCGTCCTCGCGGGCCTCGTGGGTCATGATGACGATCTCGGCGCTGCCTTCACCATCGACTTCTTTCTGGATCACGGAGGCGATGCTGATCTCGCGGTCGCCGAGCGCGCGGGCGAGCTGTCCGAGCACGCCGGGTCGGTCGGCGACGCGGATGCGGAGATAGTAGCGCGAACGCACGTCGGAGATGGGCATGACGCTGAGGCCGGCCTCGCGGCGGAAGGAGTGGGGCCAGTAGACGTGGTTGCTGATGCTGACGGCGGCGTCGAGCGCGTCTGCGACGACGGCGGAGGTGGTGGGGAGCGCGCCCGCGCCGGGGCCCTGCAGGAGCACGCGGCTCATGAGGTCGCCTTCGATCTCGACGGCGTTGAGGGCGCCATCGATGTTCGCGAGCAGCTCGTCCCGGGAGACGAGGGCGGGGTGGACGCGCAGCTCGACGCGGTCGCCGTGCTTGCGGCCGATGGCGAGCAGCTTGATGGCGTAGCCCATCTCGCGGGCGAAGGTGAAGTCGCGTGCGGTGAGCTTCGTGATTCCCTCGCGGTGCACGTCGTCCGGCTGGACGTCCATATGGAACGAGAGCGTGGCGAGGATGGCGAGCTTGTAGGCGGCGTCGATGCCCTCGATGTCGTTCGTGGGGTCGGGCTCGGCGTAGCCGAGGGCCTGTGCGGAGGCCAGCGCATCGGCGAAGGCGCCGCCGCCCCGGCCCATGGACGTGAGGATGTAGTTGGTGGTGCCGTTGATGATGGCGGTGATGCCGACGATGTCGTTGGCGAGCAGGTCGCGCTTGAGGGGGGCGATGATGGGGATACCACCGCCGACGCTGGCCTCGTACAGGAGGTCGACGTTGTGCTCGCGCGCGAGGGCGAGGAGGTCGCCTCCGTGCTTGGCCATGACTTCCTTGTTGGCGGTGACGACGAACTTCTTCGCGACTAGGGCCTCGCGCAGGTAGGCGTAGGCGGGCTGCTCGCCGCCCATGACTTCGATGATCATCTCGATCGCGGGGTCGGCGAGGAGGGCAGCGGGGTCGGTGGTGAGGAGGGCTGGGTCGACGTCGAAGGCGCGCGCCTTCGCGGTGTCGCGGACGAGGACGCGCTTGAGGGCGAGGGGGTAGCCGATCTGGCGGGCGTAGACGTCGGCCTTGTCGTGGAGGATGCGGGCGACGCCGGAGCCGACGGTGCCCAGGCCCATGAGGCCGATGCCTATTTCGCGGCGGTCACTGGCCATCGCCGGCACCGGGAGCGACGGGCTGGTCGGGGACGACGGGGGCGCCGCTGTCCGAGGGTGGCTGTTCCACGCCGGAATCGGGCGCGGTGTCGACGGGAGGCTGCTCGCCGCCGGTGTCGGGGGCGGGAGCCTGCTGGACGGGCGGGATCTCGGGGACGAAGGGTTCCTGCGGGCTCGGAAGCGCGTGGTTAAGCACCCAGAGGAGAGCATCGTTCTTCGACTGATCGTCGAAGTCCTGCCGCACGTTCATGCGCGTCTGAACCTCGGTGATCCAGTCGTTGTACAGGGATGATGCGTACTGGCCCTTGTTCGTCTCGGCGAGCGGCTGTTCGGAGCGGTCGACCACGCGGACAACGAAGTAAGTCGTGCCGTCGGGCGTGGTGCCGCCGACGAGGGGTCCGCTGACTTCGCCGGGCGGGGCGGTGAGCGCGTAGCTGCGGTAGTACGTGTTCTGGAGCGCCTCCGGGGTGTAGTCGACGAGGCCGCCGGTGGTCTGAACATCGGACTGGGTGGAGACTTCCTTCGCGACGGTGGCCCAGTCTTCGCCGGCGTTGATGCGGCCGATCACGGCGTTCGCGGCCTCTTCGCCGATGACGGAGATCACCTCGACCCTGGACTGGAGCAGCTGGGCGGGGATCTCGGCCTCGAGCTTCTCACGGACCTTCTGGCGCAGAGCGGTGGCCTGAACGGTGAGGCGGATCTCATCCTCCTGCAGGCCGGTCTTGTCCAGCTCGCGGCGGATGGCGTCGGCGTAGGTGCGGGCGTCGGCGTCCTGGGCGGTGCCGATGCGTTGGCGGAACTTCTGCTCGATCTCCGCGGGCTCGATGGTGACGCCGAGTTCCGCGGCGCGGCTCACCAGGGTGAGCTCCTCTAGGAGCTGTGCGTAGGTGAGGTCGGGGATGAGCTGGGCGTTCTGGGAGAAGAGCGCGGGGTTCTGGGAGAACTGGTAGCGCATCTGGCGGCGCATATCGTCGTAGGAGATCTTGAGGCCGTCAGCTTCGAGGACGGTGCGATGGCGCGGCTTGATCACACTGTCGTAGTAGCCGTAGCCGATGAAGCCGAGGGCGAGCACGATCACGCCGACGACGGCGGCGATCAGCAGCAGCCGGGAAGACTGCTCCTGGTCGAGGGCGAAGATGTCGCGTCGGGCCGAACGGCGGCGCTGGCCGCGGTTAGACGAGGCCCTGCCAGCGTCACTCGCCGTGCGACCGGGCTTGCTTTCACTGGCCATGGGTTTACCGCCCCGCTCCGTGTCCGCGTCCCGGTCCGGCTCAGGAGCGGGCAGAGAAGCTGCTGGCGCCGCGGACGTGGTCAGCAGTGTACGGCAAGAGTGCGAGATAGCGCGCACGCTTGATGGCGATCGTCAAGCGGCGCTGGTGGCGCGCGCAGGTGCCGGTCTTGCGGCGGGGCTCGATCTTGCCGCGGTCAGAGACGTAGCGGCGCAACTTGAGGGAGTCCTTGTAGTCGATGATGTCGATCTTGTCGACGCAGAAGGCGCAGACTTTACGGCGGCCGCCGAAACGGCCGCGTCCGCCGCCGCCCCCTCCGCCGCCACCGCCGCCCCCTCCGCCGCCACCGCCAAAGCTGCGCCGTTGTGGCCGCTCCTCGAACCGGCCTTCGGGCCGGGGCGGCGCCTCATCAAAGGTGGCCGGCGCCGCCGGAGCTACGGGCTCCGTCTCCTGTGCCGCTTCCGGGGTGTCGGTTCCGTCGTTCGTCAATTGATGTCCCTCTCGCTGTGTGCTCGCTTATTCGAACGGCAGGTCGTCGGGGTCGACAGGAGCGGCGGCGGGCGCCGCGTCGTCGTAGGCTTCGGTGGCGGCGGCGGGCGGGCGGTTGCCGCTGCCGGCGCGGTCGAGGAAGAGGACGGTCTGGGCGACAACCTCGGTGCGGTAGCGCTTCTGTCCGTCCTGTCCTTCCCACGACCGGGTGTGCAGGCGGCCTTCGACGTAGGCCTGGCGCCCCTTCTGGAGGAACTGGCTGCACAGCTCTGCGAGCTTGTTCCAGGTGACGATCTCGAACCAGTCCGTCTCCTCGCGGCGCTCGCCATCGGGGCTGGCGAAGCTGCGGTTGCAGGCGAGCGAGAAGGTGGTGACTGCGTTGCCGTTCGCGGTGTAGCGCATCTCGGGGTCCTTCCCCACGTTGCCGATGAGCATGACCTTGTTCAAACCCGCCATCTGAATATCCCTCTCGTCTGCCGCGGGTCCGGCTCCGGCGCCCTACTCCTCATCCTTGCGGATCAGGAGGTGACGGAGCACTTCTTCCGAGATCGTGAGTCCGCCCTCCAACTCACCAGTGCGTGCGGGGTCGAGGCGGATCTGCGCGGTGATGTAGTTGCCTTCGGTGTGGCGCTTGATGGGGTAGGCGAGACGGCGCCGGCCCCAGGGGTTCACGCCGACGACCTCGCCGCCGCGAGTGGTGACGCCGGCGGTCACACGCTCGATGGCGGCGGGGAGTTCCTCTTCGGGGACGTCCGGGTTCAGGACGACGACCAGTTCGTATTCGTACAACAGGACCTCCGCGGCAGACGCTCAAAGCAAACCGCCCGTACGCTCCGCTCGAAGGGCGGGACGCCGGGCTGGCGTATCAGTCGGTCGGAGCCGACGGGTTGCGACAGCAGCACCAGATTATAGGTTTGCACCTCCGAAGTGTCAACGAACGTCTGTTCGGAGGGTTGTCACAGGGGAGGGCAAGCCTTGTTGGTAGCAGATACACAGACCATACTTAAGTGTCCACTAATCTTTCTCGGCCCGAGGAGAGTTAGTCCAGATGAAGTCCCTGAGAGTGCTTGCCGCGGCGGCGGCCCTGTTGGTGGCGGGCTGGTTCGCCGCCAGCTGCGGCGGTGACAGCGAGACGCTCACGGTCTACTCCGGGCGAACGCAGTCGTTGGTGCAGCCAGTGCTCGACGCGTTCGCAGCGGAGACGGGAATCGACGTGCGCGTGCGGTACGGCGAGACGGCCGAGATGGCCGCGACGATTCTCGAAGAGGGGGGCAACAGCCCGGCGGATGTCTTCTTCGCGCAGGACGCGGGTGCATTGGGGGCGCTGGCGCGAGAGGGCCGGCTGGCAGTGCTCCCGCAGGAGCAGCTCGACCGGGTGGCGGCGCACTTCCGATCGCGGGAAGGGGTGTGGGTGGGGGTGTCGGGGCGAGCCCGGGTGGTGGCGTACAACACGGAGAACGTCGACCCGGAGGAGCTGCCGGACTCGATCCTGGACTTCACCGACCCGGCATGGAGGGGCCGCATCGGCTGGGCGCCGACGAACGGATCGTTCCAGTCGTTCGTGACGGCGCTGCGCGTGATCGAGGGGGAGGATGTGGCGCGGGCGTGGCTGGAGGGGATCAAGGCGAACGACCCGGTGGACTACGCCAACAACACGGCGGCGCTGGAGGCTGTGGCCAACGGCGAGGTGGACGTCGCGTTCATCAACCACTACTACCTGCTGCAGTTCCTGGCAGAGCGCGGCGAGTCGTTCGGGGCGCGCAACTACTACATCAAAGGGCAGGATTCGGGCGCGCTGGTGAATGCGGCGGGAGTGGCCGTCCTGAGGACGGCCAAGCATGCGGACGAGGCGGAACAACTGGTCGAGTTCCTGTTGTCAGAGGAAGCGCAGCAGTACTTCGCGGAGACGACGTACGAGTATCCGCTGAGCGCGGGCGTGCCGGCGGACCCGCGGCTGGTGCCGCTGTCGGAGCTGGCGACGCCGGATATCGACCTGGGCGACCTGGCGGATCTGGAGGGGACGCTGGACCTGCTGCGAGCTACGGAGGTCCTTCCGTAACGATGGCGATCCTGACGATTGGCGGACGGCGTACGGTCGATGTGCCGGTGGGGCTCCTCGGCGTGTCGATGGTGGTCGCGGGAGCGATGCTGTTGCCGCTGGCGTACCTGATTGTGCGCGTGGCGGGGGCGGGCGTGCTGTGGGACGAGATCAGCGCGACGGCGACGCGGGAGGCGCTGGTGCGCACGGTGGTGCTGGCGGCGGGGGTGACCTGCGCGGCGACGGCGATCGCGGTGCCGCTGGCGTGGCTCACGGTGCGCACGGACCTGCCGGTCCGCGGGGTGTGGGCGGTGGTGTTCGCGCTGCCGCTGGCGGTGCCTTCGTACGTGGGGGCGTTCGCGTTCGTTGGGGCGCTGGGGCCGCGGGGGATGCTGCAGGGGGCGCTGGAGCCGCTTGGCGTCGACCGGCTGCCGGCGATCTACGGCTTCTGGGGGGCGTGGGCGACGCTGACGTTGTTCACGTTCCCGTATGTGCTGCTGCCGGTGCGCGCGGCGCTGCGGAACATGGACCGGTCGTTCGAGGAGGCGGCGCGGGGGCTGGGGGCCGGGGGGCTGGAGACGTTCTTCCGGGTGACGTTGCCGCAGCTGCGGCCGGCGGTGGCGGCGGGGGCGCTGCTGGTGGCGCTGTATGCGCTGAGCGACTTCGGGGCGGTTTCGATCCTGCGGTTCGACTCGCTGACGCGGGTGATCTACGTGCGGTACACGTCGTCGTTCGACCGCAGCTCGGCGGCGGCGCTGGCGCTGCTGCTGGTGGCGCTCTCGCTGGTGATCGTGGCGATCGAGGGATCGACGCGAGGGCGGGGGCGTTACCACGCGGGCACGCGGCACGAGGCGGCTCGGGTGGTAGCGCTGGGATGGTGGCGGTGGCCGGCGTTGGCGTGCTGCGCAGCGGTGGCCGCGGCATCGCTGGTGCTTCCGCTATCGGTGATGGGGTACTGGCTGGCGCGCGGGATCGACGCGGGACAGTCGATGTCGTTCGTGCGAGAGACGGCGTTTAACTCGGTGTACGCGTCGGTGCTGGGGGCGGCGTTGACGGTGGCGGCGGCGCTGCCGGTGGCGCTGCTGGCGGTGCGGCATCCGGGGCCAGTGAGCAGCACGATCGAGAAGATCACGTACTCCGGGTTCGCGCTGCCCGGCATCACGATCGCGCTGGCGCTGGTGTTCTTCGCGGCGCGCTACGCGACGCCGGTGTATCAGACGCTGGGGCTGCTGGTGTTCGCGTACGCGGTGCGGTTCCTGCCGGAGGCGGTGGGGGCGTGCCGGTCGGCGCTGTTGCAGGTGAACCCGAACGGAGAGCAGGCGGCGCGAGGCCTTGGGCGGGGGCGGGCGTACGTCTTCGCGCGGGTGACGCTGCCGCAGATGCTGCCGGGCCTCTCGGGCGGGGCGATGCTGGTGTTTCTGACGGCGATGAAGGAGCTTCCGGCGACGCTGATCCTGAGTCCGTTCGGATTCGATACGCTGGCGACGCAGATCTGGCATTCGACGACGGAGGCGCGCTTCGGGCAGGCGGCGCTGCCGGCGTTGATCCTGGTGGCGGTGTCGTCGGTGCCGATGGCGCTGACAATGTTGCGGGACGAGAAGGCGCGATGAACGACGCATTTCTGCGGTGCACGGGCGTGACGAAGCGCTTCGGCGACGTGCAGGCGCTGCGCGGCGTGGACCTGGACGTCGAGCGGGGCCACACGATGGCGCTGCTCGGTCCCAGCGGCTGTGGCAAGACGACGCTGTTGCGGCTGATCGCGGGGTTCGAGCTTCCGGGAGGCGGGGCGATCATGCTGGGAGGCCGGACGCTGAACGCGCCGGGCGTGTTCGTGGCGCCGGAGAAGCGGCGGGTGGGGATGGTGTTCCAGGACTTCGCGCTGTTTCCGCACCTGAGCGTGGCGTCGAACATCGCGTTCGGGATGAAGAGGCGAAGCGGTCGGCGGGGGCGCATCGAAGAACTGCTGGAGATGGTGGGGTTGGCGGGGCTGGGCGACAGGATGCCGCACGAGCTGTCAGGCGGGCAGCAGCAGCGGGTGGCGCTGGCGCGCTCGCTGGCCGCGGAGCCGGACCTGATCCTGCTCGACGAGCCGTTCTCGAACCTCGATCCGGGGATGCGGCAGCGGCTGCGCGCCGAAGTGCGCCAGCTGCTGGAGTCGCTGGGGATGACGGCGATGTTCGTCACGCACGACCAGGAGGAGGCTCTGAGCGTCGCGGAACGGGTGGCGGTGATGCTCGACGGGCGGGTGCTGCAGGTGGGGCGGCCGGCGGAGGTGTACAGCGCGCCGGCGAACCGCGACGTGGCGGAGTTCCTGGGCGACGCGAACTTCATTGCGGGAGAGCTGCAGGACGGGCGGGTGGCGTGCGAGCTGGGAAGCATCGACGTGCCGCAGGCGGGGAGCGGGGCGGTGGAGGTGATGGTGCGGCCGGAGAGCCTGCTGCTCTCGGGTGAGGGCGGGCGGCCAGTGGAGGTGGTGGCGCAGGAGTACTTCGGGCACGACCAGATGGTGACGGTGCGGCTTCCGGGCGGAGGGCTGTTGAAGGTGCGGGAGATGCCGGGGCGCGACTTCGCGCGGGGGCAGCGGCTGGGGTTGCAGCTGCGGGGCGACGTCACGGTTTACCCCGTGGTGTAATGCGCGATCGTGCGCCGATCCCGGGGCGCTGGAGGCTGGAGGGTGGAGGCTGGAAGGGGCGCCAGCTCGGCGAGGCCCAGGGCTTCGAGGAAGCGATGGTAGACGGCCCAGGCGGCGTGACGCGCTTGTGTGCTGTGACAGCTACAGGCTATTCCCGGGACGGCGTTCGTCGTCTCATCGTCTTCGGCTAACTCATCGACGTACACCGGGAGCTTCAGCGGCGAGCGCCGCCTCGCGTATACTGGGCACCTGCAAGGAGATCTCCTTGGTGCGCAAAGAGGCTATGTCGGAGACGGGCGCCAGCCCGACTATTGAGGACTATCTCCAGACGATCTACAGCCTGGAGACGGAGGGCGAGACGGCGATCTCGGCCCGGCTGGCGCGCTGGATGAACGTGACGCCGCCGACCGCCTGGGCGAACATCCAGCGGATGCACCGCGACGGGCTGGTGGAGCTGGACGAGAAGAAACACATCCACCTGACGAAGAAGGGCCGACAGATGGCGGAAAGCGTGTGCCGCCGGCACCGGCTGGCGGAGCGCTTCCTCACGGAGACGCTCGGGCTGGGTTGGGCGGAGGCGCACGAGCAGGCGCATCACTTCGAGCACGGGATCACGCCGATGATCGAGGAGCGGCTGTTCAAGCTGCTGAACAATCCGACGACGTGCCCGCACGGCAGCCCCATACCGGGGACGGGCGCTGTCCTCGACCCGAAGCTGGTGCCGCTGGACACGCTGAACGTGGGAGACGAGGCGACGGTGAACTTCATCTCGGAGGAGCTGGAAGAGGACTCCGCGCTGCTGGGGTATCTCGAGCGTCACAACCTGAAGCCCGGGAAGCACATCCGCATCGAAGAGAAGGTGCTGTCGACCGGGCTGGTGGTGATCGGCACGGAGACGGAGATGGCGTCGCTGGGGCTGCCGGTGGCGTCGCGGATCCGCGTGTTGCCGGTCCCCGCGAAGTAGCCCGGCGCGGGCTTCAGCCCGCGCTCTGCAGTTCTTGCAGCTCAGCGGACCTCTACGGTCGTCGCCGGGGCGAAGTTGAAGCTCTGCGCGGACTGCTGCGACTGGATGATGGCCGGCTCCGCCTCATACGTCCCCTTGGTCACGACGCGCGCGTAGTACTGCGGCGCGCGGTACTCGCCGGTGCGGTAGACGCAGAAGCTCACGCGCTGTCCATCGACGCGGTAGGGGTAGACGATGTCGGCGCCTTCGTTCGGGCGCACGGGGCGCGTGACTGCGCGCAGGCCCGACGGCAGCAGGTCGGTGATCTGGTAGCAGCCGTCGAGGGACTGCGGGCTGAGCGCGTAGTCGAGGCGCACCAGCACGAGGTCACCTTCGCGGATGCCGCCGCCGTCGACGTCGACGATGCGGGTGACGCTGGCGTCGGGATCCACATCGACCGTGGCGGGGTCGAACGGCGCCTCGAAGAACGTCGCAATGCCGGCGTAGCCCTCGAGCGTGCGGGGATCGAGCTGTGCGAGCTGTTCCGGTGTGACGCTGAGCGTGAACGAATTCCCGGGCGGGAGATCGCGCTCTTCGCGGCGGCCGTCGAGGACGTAGCTGACGCGTGCGGGCGCGGAGGGCAGCCGGGGCAGTGCGCGCGACAGGAAGCTGATCTGCTCCAGTTCGACCAGGATGTCCTCGGTGGCGTTGGCGCGGGTGTACTTGAAGAGGCCGGGTGCAAGATCGTCGCCGAGGCCGGCGGCGAGATCGGCGGCGAGAGCCGTCGCTTCGAGGATGTCGTCCTGGTCCGAGCCGGTGCGCACCCGGACGAAGGGGTCGCGTTGCTCGCCGTGCTCCACCATGACGCGGCGATACTGCTCGCGGGCGAGATCCTCGTCGCCGGCGGAGAGGGCGGCGAGGCCGAGGTAGAGGCGCTCGCGAACTGACAGATCGTCCTCGGCGGCGAGGGCGTCCAGCGAGGACGCGACCGGCTCGCCGGCGGCGGCGAGGCCGTAGAGGGCGATGATCGAGCGCTCGCGGGTCTCGTCAGGGTCGTCGAGGACAGCGCGGAAGTACTGCGCGAGGGCGTTCCGCCCGAAGCGGTCCGGTGCAACGGCGAGGGCGCGGGCGCTGAGCGTGAGGTCGTCGCCGGCGTAGGGGAAGAGCGCGATGCCGCCTTGCTCCGTCTGGTAGAGGGCCGCGTCGAAGGGCGGGGCGTCGTACGGGGGCTCCGCTTCGAAGTACGTGCGGAGGAGCTCCTGCGCCAGGTCGCGGGCCAGCATCTGGTCGATACGGTCGCCCCATGTCCAGCCGAGCTGCAGCAGATCGCCGTAGAAGCGGCCGCGGTTGTGGTCGCTGAAGACCACGCGGGTGCGCCCGGCGGCGGCGCCTTCGAGGGTGACGCCGGCGGCCAGCTCGGCGTAGCGCGCTTCGCCGCGGCGGAGGCGGGAGGTGACGACGCGCAACGTGCGCACGATGGCGTCGGAGGTGTCGCCGGAGCGGGCTTCGACGGTGATCTCGTGCTCGCCCTGGGTGAGCGGGGGCAGCGCGAATTCGGCGCCGCGGAACGCTTCGCCCCGGACGACAGCGGGCGCGTTCAGCCCGAGCGACGGCGCGATCACGCGATACTCGACCGGATCGCCGGAGTCGAGGGCGCGGCCGAAGGCGCGGAGGGAGATCACGGGGCGATCGGCGGCGAGATACTCATCGGCGGCGGTGACCTCCACGAAGAAGGGAAGGCCGACGGGGAGCGACGCGGTGGCAGCGCCCGCGGCGAGGTCGCCGGTGACGGCGCGCGAGGTGATCCGCCACGAGGTGACGTTGTCGGAGAGGGGGAAGGTGACGGTGGTGCGGCCGCTGTCATCGGTGCGGACGGCGCGGAACAGCGCCAGATCACGGAAGTCCGTGCGGGGGTCGGCGAGCGAGCCACCGGTGCTGGGGCCGGGGATGCCAATGCCCGCCCCTCCAGGGCCGGTGTCGGGACCACCGACGGCGTTCGGCGCGGGGGCGATCTGCTCCGACGTGATGTACGACGGCACGTAGGTCTGCAGGATGCCGGAGGAGAGCTGGCCGTACAGGGAGCCGAGGATGTCCTGCCCGTAGGAGTTGCCGCCTTCGAGGGCGAAGATGGCTTCGTCGACGGCGCTGAGGAGCGCCTCGGCGGCGACGGGCTGTCCGTCCGGGCCGCGTGTTTCGACGGTGAGCGTGACGTCGTCGCCGGGCTCGTAGCGTTCGCGGTCGGGTGTGACGCTGATGTTCAGCTGGCGGTCGGAGGCCTTCAACGACGCGCTGTAGTTCTCGGTCTCGTCGTAGCCGCGGCCGTTGAACTGCACGGCGCGGACGATGATGTTGGGGACGTGGGCGTCGCTGAAGCCGAACTCGAACGCGGGCTCGGTGCGCACGGTGTAGTCGCGCAGGCCGTCGCGGGCGCGGAGGAAGAGGTAGCGCGCATCGCGGTCAGTCTCGGGCGGCTCGCCGCCGCGGGTGACGGCCAGTGCGACGGTGTCACCGATGGACCACTGACGCGGCTGCGCGTAACCGCCGCTGGTGATGTCGGGGTGGGCCTCGGCGAGGTGCAGGTAGCGATCGCCGGAGTAGTTGGTGTAGGGGATGGCGTCGCCACTGAGGTAGACGCGGGTGCCGCCGGTGCGGCCGGCGCCGTCCTGGACGGTGACCTCGACACGGTAGGTCTTGTCCTTCGCGGCGGGGAAGCGCGTCGAGAACGTGCCGTCAGCGGCGGAGACGGCGCTGAAGTCGCCGAGGACGCTCTCGACGGCGTCGTAGCGGTACTCCTTGCGGACGACCTTGGCGATGAAGTCGTAGTGCTCGCCGACCTCCACCTTGTTGTAGGAGATCTCGACGACGTGGAGGGCGACGGGACGGCCCGGGGCGGGGGTGCCGTTGATGTCGTCGTAGGAGTAGAAGTAGGCGTCACTTTCGTCGTCGTCGAAGGCGGAGAGGTCGGCGTTGTGGACGGTGCCGCTGACGGTCGCCGTCCCGCTCTCGACTTCTCCCCCGGCGACGAGGGTTAGGGCGGCGGGGAGGACGTAGAGTTGCGTGTAGCGGTAGATCTCCCCTTGCTCGGGGCCGGTGGGGTAGACGTAGGCGCTCCGTGAGTAGGGGCCGTCGAGCGGGCCGGCGGCGACGGCGACGTAGCCGGCCGAGGCGTGGCCATCGGCGTCGGTGCGGAGGGGCTGAGGGCCGGCGCCATCGGGCCGCTCGAACGTGAGGTCGATGAAGGGGACGGGGCTGCCGTCGAAGAACTCCGAGGTGATGTCGAAGTTGACATTGTCGCCGGCGATGGCGACGCGGCGCGATGGCTCGAGGGTGATGTCGTAGGCGGGCTTCACAAAGTCCTGGACCTGGACGTACGACTGAGTGATGGGAGTGTCGCCGGCAACGATCTCGACGGTGTAGCCGCCGGCGCTGGCGCCCTCGAACGCGAGCTTGCCCTCGAAGGTGCCGACATCCGAGACGCGGACGGTGGTCTCGGCGAGGACGGACGGGCGGTACCTCATGTCGTAGTAGTCGCCGCCGGTGAGGCGCAGCGTCAGCTCCTCGCCGGGCTGGAAGCCCTCTCGCTTGCGGGCGACGCCCCAGACGTTGATCTCGTCGGTCTTCCGGTAGAGGCGGCGGTCGGTGTAGAGGTAGCTCCAGTAGTCGTCGGAGACGCCGGAGTAGTAGTTGGCGTCGCCGCCGTAGTAGCGGTAGTCGTAGCCGTAGCCGTAGATGCCGATCGCCGCGGTGCTCTGCAGCGGGACCACCGTTTCGCGGCCATCGTGCTCCACGCGGAGGGCGCGGACGGTTGTGTCGTCGTCATCCGCGGGGTCGGGGGGGAGCAGCGGCGCGGGCGTGTCGAACATGGCGATGCCGTCGGCGCCGGTGTCGAAGGCGTGGCCGTGACCGTCGCTGACCTGCGCGTCCTCGACGGGTGCGCGCGTCGTGAGGTCGTTCACCCAGACGACGGTCTTCGGGCCGCTCAGAGCGGCGTAAGCGGCGAGGTCGGTCACCTGCAGCAGCGCCTGGAACTGCTCCTCCTGTCCCTGCTGCCGCCACGCGGCCTGCACGAGGTAGAAGCCGGGGTCGAGCTGGTCCGGGAAGACGGCGTACTGCTCGTACGGGTCCTGTTCGGAGGGTTGGACGGCGTCAACGGTGAACGTGGCCGCGCGGTCGAGGCCGGAGGGGTCGAGGCGGAAGTCCCGCCGGCCGAAGAAGGACCACGCGGGCACCTCGGCGGTCTCGCCGATGGCGTCGATGAAGTCCTGAGCGCCGTCGTAGCGGTAGACCTCGAAGGAGAGGGAGAGGTCCTGTGCTGCGCCGTACGCGGCGAGCTGGAGCACGGGCGGCTCGGCGGTGGAGGACTCGTACACGAGCCGCGCGAAGGCGACCATCTGCGGGCTGAAGGGCAGCTGGTCCTGGCGGGTGACGCTGCCGGTCTCGAAGCGGAAGGTGAATGGCTCCTCCGTCCCGAGGTCAGAGCCGGCGACGCGCACGCCGGGCGCGAGGGTGACGGTGTACAGCGTTTCGGGGGCCAACCGCCTCGGGATGAAGACGGCGACGCGCTTCTGGTATTCGATGCGGCCGTCGACGGGCGGGTCGATGGTGAGCTGATCGGCGATGTCCTGCACGCCGTCGTGGCTGAACGTGAGCTCGATGCCGGTGTCGAGCGGGACGTTGACCGCGCGCTCGGCTGGGAGCGTCTGCACGACACGCAGCGGGGCTTCGGTCTGAAACGACCAGCTGCGCAGCACGTGACGGTCGGCGGGGTCCAGCAGCGCGAACCGGTAGGACGTCTCTTCGCGCAGCGCGGCTGAGGGGGAGATCGTGATCTTGTCCGCGTCACCCTGGGCGGTGAAGGAGAACTCCGGCTCGACCCGGAGCAGGGCGGGGAGCTGCTCCGGATCGAGGTCGCCGGCTTCGGACTCAACGACGAAGAGGCTGTCCGCAGCGATGCCCGCGTCGCCGGACTTTGTGGCGCGCATGCGGTACGTGGTGTCGCCTGCGGAGACGTCGACGGTCTGCCAGCCGGCGGCGGGGGCTTCGCTACGGACGAAGACCGGCTCGGCGGGAGGACCGTCGTCGCGAAGCACAAGTGTGAGGGTGACGGCGAGGGCGGCGATCACCGCGACGGTGGTGAGCGCGAGGGCCGCGGCGAAGATGCGACGGCCGGGGGCGCGGAGCAGGCGTCGGAGTCCTTCTCGGCCGTCTCGCATGTGCGTCCTCCCCGCGCCAGTTGTGCCTCTAGAACGCCGGTGCGGGCGCGGAGGTTAACCGCGCGCGGGAGACATGTGCGTCAATAAACGCATGAGGAGATGACGCGCCGGCGGTCGAAGAAGTTCCGGTCAGGGGCGGGCGCGCGGCGAGGTGGGTCTACTCGTAGTCGAGGACGAAGGTCGTCGTTTCGTCTGGAAGGGCGTCCGGGGTGATGCGGGTGGTGGTGCTTCCGACGCGCTGCACGCTCTTGCCTTCGAGGAAGGCGTCGACGGTGGCGAGTGGGAACGGGATCTTTTCGGTCTTGTAGTGCATCGGGAAGACGAGTTTGGGCTGGAGCCGGGCGACGATCTCCGTCGCCTGCGGGGCGTCGATGGTGAAGTTGCCGCCGACGGGCACCATCAGGGCGTCGACGGGGCCGCCGATGCCGGCGACGTGGGTATCGTCGAGCGGGTGGCCGAGGTCGCCGAGGTGGACGAAGCGCAGGCCGGCGATCTCGAAGACGAAGATGGCGTTGCGGCCGCGCTGGGCGCCCTGCTGGTCGTCGTGGAAGGACTGGACGGTGCGGATGCGGATGTCGTCGACGATCTCGTCGATGTCCGCCCAGCCGTCGGCGGTGAGTCCGCGCAGGACGGTGGCGGTGCCGCCGCCGAGCGCGTCGTTGTTGTGGTCCGGATGCTCGTGGGTGATGGTGGCGGCGTCGGTGTTGAGGATGGGCGGGATGCGGTAGCCGATGTCGTTGAAGGGGTCGAGGACGATGCGGGCGCCGGCGGGGCTGGTGAGCAGGAACATCGACTGGCCGTACCAGCGCAGGCCGACGGCGGCGGCGTCGGCGCCAGCCTGCACGGTGGGGGAGGGGGCGGCGCCGGCGGAGGTGGCGGTTGGCGCGGCGCTCTCAGGGCTGTCGTCGTCGCCGGCGCAGGCGGTGGCGGCCCAGGCCGCGGCGGCCCCGGAGAGGACGAGGAATCGGCGGCGGTCGATTGTCGTGCGCATAGGGTCCCCTGTTCTCCTTACTGCGTGAGGATCACGATCAGCGCGTCGGCGGCCGATGCGGCGCCCCAGACTTCGTCGGGGCGGCCGAGGATCTGGCGCACGTTGCCGGGGTTGTCGGTGAGGGCGAGCGACGTGAACTGTTCCGTCGCCGGGTCGAAGCGGACGATGGCGTTCGCGCCGAAGTCGCTCACCCAGACGATGTCGTCGCCGTCCACGTAGACAGCATACGCCTGCGGACTTGCGCCGGGCAGCACCCACTCGTTCCAGTGCTCGCTCGCCGGGTCGTAGCGGCCGAGGCGGCCGGCGTCCCACTCGCTCACCCAGATGTTGCCCTGCGAATCGGACCAGACGCGGCGTGCGCCCTGGCCCGTGGTCGGCGGCTCGAGGATCGTCGCGGCGCCGGTCTCGACATCGACCTTGCCGACGTAGCTGCCGGCGAGTGACGCGTAGTAGATGTCGCCATCGGGCGTGGCGGTGATGCCGTACGGGCCGCGGCCGCGCGGCGCGTCGAACACGCGCATCTCCTCCGTGGCGGGGTCGAAGCTGCCGTAGACGCCGGCCTGTCCGGTGAACCAGAGCACGCCGCGTCCATCGAACGCCGCGGTGTTGAGGTTCGCGCCCGGGCGATCGGGCGGCAGCGGGAAGACGCGGACCTCATCGGTGGCGGGGTCGACGCGGACGATGGCATTGAGGCCGCTGTCGGTGATCCACGGCGCGCCGTCCGGGCCGACGATCACGCCGTGGGGGGCGGAGCCTTCGCCCAGCGGGATATGGCGCGTGGCGCCGCTGGCGGGGTCGAGGACTCCGAGCGCGCCGGCGCTCTGTGCGGTGTACCAGACACGGCCGTCGGGGGCGGGGGCGACGTCGTGGGGGTGAGAGCCGGCGGGGACGGCGAAGCGCCGCAACTCCGGTTCGGACCGGGGAGCGGTGACGGTCACGCGGGCGGTGGGAGATGGTGGTCCCGATGCTACGGCGAAGGGGGAGGGCGTGGCGGTCGGACCGCCGCCGTCGCTTCCGCAGGCGGACACGGCCGCGGTGAGCGCGGCGGCGAGACAGAGAGCGGCGAGGAACATACGGTTGGGCATCGTCCTCCGGCTTGAGGCTGGGGGCGCCTATGATGATACTCCCCCCAGGGAGGATCGGATGTGCCGAAGCATCAAGACGCTGCGCAGGAAGGACGAGCCCGCGACGGCCGACGAGATCGCGGCGGCGGCGCTGCAGTTCGTGCGGAAGGTGAGCGGGTTCCGCCAGCCGTCGCAGAAGAACGTGGTGGCGTTCGACTCGGCGGTGGAGGAGATCGCGGAGGCGTCGCGGCGGCTGCTGGAGTCGCTGGTGACGTAGCGGCTACGGGAGGGGGCGGGAGTGGGCCGGGGGTGCTATCGTCTCCGGCGGAGGTGTGCATGCGGATGCATCTGCTTCGAGGCTCGCTCGTAGTGCTCGCCCTCTCGGCGCTCGTTGCGGCGTGCGACGACGACGGCGGGGGAGGAGGCGGAGGCGGGACGCCGGGGCCGGGGGTGACGGTGGCGGCGGTGGAGATCGTCGACGGGAACCGGCCGGCAGTGGTGCCTGACGTAGCGGAGATCTTGCGGAGCAACGAGGAGTTCGGCGACCCGGCGGCGACGTCGGACGATGACGCGCACCGGCTGTTTTCGATCACGTGCGCGGACGCAACGATGACGATCGCGACGACGAAGGAGATCATCTACGCGGAGCTGCCGTGCGACCGGGCGCTGCCGCCTCCGGTGGTCGACCGGTTCGCGGGGGATTCGGTGCGGGTGCGAGTGCAGATCGGCGAGCAGATCAAGCTATTCTTCGAGTCATCGGACGGTGGGAGTGTGGAGTTCACGACGGGGCGGATCTGGATCGACGAACAGTGAGCGTCGAGTCGTGAGTTCAGTGGTCAATGGCTCGCGGGCGGTGTGGTGAAGGATCGGAGACAGAGATGTGGTCCGCCGGATTCGGCGCTTCGCTCAGCGTGGCAACGGCAACGCACCGCGCTCTTACTCGCGGGGCGCTTGCGTGACGAGACGCCGCAGGATCTGGCGTAGCTTCGGCGTCTTCTTGAGCGACTGGCGCAGGCCTTCGATGCACTCTTCATCGAGGAGGAGGGCGCCGCGCTGGAAGCGACCGCCGAGGCCGTAGAAGCAGAAGCGCACGCTGGAGGTGCCTGCTGCTTCGCCGTCGGTGTACTGCATGAGCTGGATGGCCGGCTCGTGGTGTTCGCCCCGGTAGGACGCCTCCTCGACGATCTGACCGCCGCCCCAGTGCATGGTGAAGGGCCGCGGCAGGGCGCGTGCCGGGGGTTGCGACGGCCGTTTCGCTGGCGCCGCCTTCGTTCGAGCGGCGGATTGTGTCTTCGTGCGTGGCATCTTCGTACCTCCCAGGTGCAATCCTGTTTATTCAAGGACGCCGTGCGGTGCGTGAGGTGACGCCTGATGGGCTGGGCGGTTAGGCGGTGACGGTGATGGCGCTTTCGATCATGGAGCGCCAGATGACGAGGCCGTCGGTGCTGCCCATGAGGGGTTCTCCGGCGCGCTCGGGGTGGGGCATCATGCCCAGCACGTTGCCCCGTTCGTTGATGATGCCGGCGATGTTGTGCACGGACCCGTTGGGGTTGGCCTCGGGAGTGGGGTCGCCGTCCGGGGTGACGTAGCGAAAGACGACGCGGCGGTCCGCTTCGAGGCGGGAGACGGTGTCAGCGCCGGCGTAGTAGTTGCCCTCGCCGTGGGCGATCGGAACCTCGAGCACCTGACCTACGGCGCCCGCGCGGGTGAAGATCGTGTCGCCGTTCTCGATGCGCAGGTAGGTGGGCATGCAGCGAAACTGCAGGCTGTCGTTGCGCATGAGGGCGCCGGGCAGCAGGTGCGACTCGCAAAGGACCTGGAAGCCGTTGCAGATGCCGATCACGGGGCGGCCGGCCTCGGCGTGGCGGACGACGGCCTCCATGACGGGGGAGAAGCGGGCGATGGCGCCGCAGCGGAGGTGGTCGCCGTAGGAGAAGCCGCCGGGGATGACGACGGCGTCGTAGCCGTCGAGGCTGGACTCGCGGTGCCAGACGAGGTCCGCCTGCTGGCCCAGCCCGTGGGTGAGGACGTGCTGGCAGTCGCGTTCGGACCAGGTGCCGGGGAAGACGAGGACGGCGAACTTCATCCGGGCGCAGTATACCGAGCGTGCCTCATCGCCCGACGAAGTTCGGGGGGCGCTTTTCGACGAAGGCGCGGGGGCCTTCGCGGGCGTCTTCGGTCGCCTGGGCGATGGCCATGGCCTGGCCGGCCATCTCGAACGCCTCGTGCCAGCTGGCGTCGTAGCCGCGGTACACGAGCCGCTTCGCGAGCTGCATAGCGACGGCGGGGCCCTCGGCGAGGCGTCGCGCGAAGGCCAGCGTCTCGGGCATGAGCTGATCGGCGGGGAGGACGCGCGTGACGTAGCCGATGCGCAGCGCCTCGGGCGCGTCGATGAAGTCGCCGGTCCAGATCAGCTCCAGCGCCTTCGGCAGACCGACGATGCGGGGGAGGGTGTAGCAGCCGCCGTCGCCGGGGACGAGCCCCACCTTCACGTAGGACATGGCGAAACGGGCGTGCTCGGACGCGAAGCGAAGGTCGGCCATGGTTGCCATGTCCATGCCGGCGCCGACGGCGGCGCCGTTCACGGCGGCCATGTACGGCTTGTCGAGCAGCTGGACGGCGCGGGGGACGGCGTGGACGCCGTCGCGGAGCCAGTTGCGGCGATCGGCGGCGCTCGGGGGCGTGTCGGCGCTGGCGGCCTCGCCGACGCCGGAGCCGCCTCGGAGGTCGGCGCCGGCGCAGAAGCCCCGGCCGGCTCCGGTGACGACGACGGCGCGGACGTCGCGGTCGGTGCGGGCGTCCTCGAGGGCGGCGGCCCACTCGCGGATCATGGTGTCGGTGAAGGCGTTCATGCGGTCGGGGCGGTTGAGGGTGATGGTGGCGACGCCGCCGGCTTTGTCGTAGGTGATCTGCTCGAAGTCCATGGGGATACCTCCGCTCTGCCGGGGATCATAGGTGGTTAGGCCATCGGTCGCACGTCCGGACCACAACAGATGCACGACCGGAACCACAACAGACAACAGACGGCCGACAACAGGGTGGAGACAGACGTGTTGTCTGTTGGCTACCCTCGTCGCGCCCGTTGACCCAGAGCGGGGCAGCCCGGAGAATGCGGGCACTGAATCTGCGGGAGGCGCGATATGGAGTTCAAGGAAGTCATCGGCCGGCGGCGTTCGATCCGGTTCTTCGACCCGGACCGGCCGGTGGAGCGTGAGAAGATCCAGAAGATGCTGGAGGCGGCACGGCTGGCATCGTGCGCGGTGAACGCGCACTGGGCGCGGGCGATCGTGGGGTTCCGCGACGATCTGACGCCGGACCAGCTGAAGCGGATGAAGACGCCGGTGGCGACGATCAACGTCGAGATGGCGCCGGTGCACATCCACTTCTTCAACGACCTGAGCATCGTCAACAAGATCCAAGGGTCGCGTCTGAAGGAGCTGGTGGACGTGGGGGCGCTGGCGCCGACGCACGGCTGGAGCCACAAGTTCGTCGACGACTTCGTGTATCCGCAGATCCTGAAGCCGATGACGGCCGGGCCGGGGTATCCGATCGCGTCGACGATGGACGTGGGGGTGGCGATGTGCCAGGCGCTGCTCACCGGCGTCGACGAGGGGTTGGGAGTGGGGCTGGTGACGCTGAACGGCGCCGTGCTGAAGGAAGTGTTCAAGGCACCGGACGAGTGGATCTCGCTCTCGACGATCCTCGTCGGGTATCCGGCGGAGTCGTGGGACGCGGGGGGGCAGCGGCCGCGTCCGCCGTTCGAGGAGCTGTACTTCGAGGGGGAGTACGGGAAGCCGTTCGCGCGCGACCCGAAGGTGGTGGAGGAGCTGAAGGCTTCGAAGATGATCCAGGATCCGGCGAAGCCGAACGACCCGGCGCGGATCGCGGAGATCAAGGCGCTGGCGGAGAAGTACGGGCTGCCGATGTAACCGGCAGTCCTGCGTCCTGCTGTCGCGAACTACTCCACTAAACGCACGAACTGGATCGGCGCTTCGGGCTCATAGATCCCGGCCAGCGCATTCACGCCAAGCTCCGCACGCACGAAGCGCGCGTTGATCTCGCAACTGTTACCCGTGCAGCTTCCGTTGGCATATCCCTCGAGGTAGACCAGCGCGAAGCGCTGGATCTCGACCGGATCAGAGGACCCGTTCCCGAAGTCGTCGACGACGGGGATCACGAGCACGCGACGGCTGCACAGGTCCGTCGGGCTGGTGCAAACGCCCGGGCCATTCCAGGGGTTGCAGCTGGGGCTGATCTGGTATGTGCCGTCCGCCTTCTGGGTCGGGAACGTCTCCGCGAAGGTGTCGCACTGGGGGCTGGTGTGCGAGATGCGATAGTCGACGGCATCGCGGGTAGGGCCGGTCATGTTCCCTGTCTTGGGGCGGCATTCCGGCCCGGTGCACTGCGGCGCAGTCTCAGCACAGCCGTCAGAACTGGAACCCGAGCACGCCGCGACGGTGCAGTTGGCTGTCGACACAGCGCACAGCTGCGAGTCGCTCCCGAAGGTGGCCGACTCCTCGTAATCGCTGGCGCCCGAGCCGTCGAGGCGGACGGCGTTGAAATTACCATTGGCGCCGTTATTCGCGTCGTACTTGATCACAAACGACGAGCCGTTGGTCGCATCCTCCAGGGTGGGTTGCTCGATCGACCAGGGCACGACGGCGGCCCCCCCACCGAATGATGCCTTGATGGCGGCTGCCCGCGCCGTCACATTCCTGCTTTCGATGCCGACGGCCTTCAGGAAGTGGAGCTCGTACGGGCGATCGATCCGAACCACGACCTTGGGTTCGATCGATCCGCCCATGACCACGACGGTCATCCGCGCGGGGTCAATGCCGTTCTTCGCGGCCCATTCGTCGGCCTTCGCGTACGCTGCTGCTTCGTCGGGAAGCTCCTGCGAAGCGGCCAGCGCGATGCTGTCGGCGGCATTCTGCAACTCGCGACGTTCCCCAGCCATGCCGCCAAAGTCGATCGCCAGGCCCGCCATCCCGAGCAGAACCGGGATCAGCAGCACGACGAACATCAGTGCCTGTCCGCGCTCGATCGAGTCGTGATGTCTCCACAAGGCGAACATCGTCTACTCCAGCCTCATATCGACTGTTGACGACATCGGAATGCTGTCGTCGAGAGATCCGCCGGTGAAGAGATTGACGAAGCTCCGCACAGGCGTGATGTAGTGGTAGTCGTAGTCCACGGAAACCCGGACGGAGTTACCAGGGGCCTGACCGTTGGGATAGGTCACACTCACGTCCTGGACGTTTTCAAGACCAAGGCCGTCCAGCGCCGCGCAGGCTTTGCCAACGGCGGTTGTCGTCGTCGCGCCATCGCACTCGCCGACGCCGCCGCCGGTGAACGTACCGGCGCTATTGCCCACGGCCGCGTAGCGGGCCGCCTCGCGCGCGGCGTGCGAGACGTTGACATACGCCCGCAGGCCCATCCCGAAATCTATGATGCCCAACAGCAGAATCAGAAGGACCGGCATGATGAGAGCGAACTCGGCCAAGCTCTGGCCGCGGTCGCGCCGAGCGCGCGGGTGGCGATGCGCCGGGCGCCTCGGTGGAGGGGGAAGGACGCTGGGACGGGAGATCGAGCTTGCCAAGGAGCACCTCGTCCGCACGTGCCACCGGCGAGAGGCGGCCGGCCATCGGGCTATCGCAGCAGACTGGCGGCGGGAGTTGCGACGCTCTTCTACTGATCCTGAACCGCACTCGCCGCCGGGTCTTTCACCCTGGCGCGTCAACTTCGTTGATGGACGGCCTTCGCTTGACGCGCGGGTGGTCGCTATAGTCACCGAATCGCAGATCTGGTGGCCGAGGCATTGACGGACGGCAGTCCGTTGGACGTGGCGCACGTGGGGGCATGTCGATCCTGCCTGCCTGTGTAGGCCCGGGAGGTTTCGCCGGTGGAAGTGACCGAAGGCCGTGGGCCGCCGAACGAGGCCTTCCGCCTACGGCCGATGCTGGAGTACGAGAGCGTGCGGACGTGGCTGGATGGGCTGCGGCAGCACTGGGGAGGGGACCCGGACACGGACGACCCGGAGCGGTTACCGATCCTGGCGGCGTTTTGCGCGTGGGCGGGGCGCGACCCCGACCAGATGGTGCGGGAGACAACGATGGTGAAGGACGGCGAGAAGCGGATCCGCACGAAGGGACGGGAGCGCTACGCGGCGCTGATCGAGGAGTGGGGGGGGTCGGTGGAGGGGTCGCGGATGCGGAAGGCGAAGTACGCGAACACCGCGAGGAGTTTTCTCATTCACAACGGGGTGTTGTTGCAGGGGCGGGGCTAGATCCCGAAATAGCAGGCGGGATAGACGTACAGCGTGTCGTCTTCGGGCCAGTCAGCGAGACGGAGGGTGCAGCCGCCGCCGGAGACGACGGCGGGCGTCGTGTCGCCGGTGGCGATATCGATCAGCAGGATGGTGCCGGACGCATCGTGCACGGCGAGGCGGGAGCCATCCGGCGCCCAGCGCAACTCGTCGCAGCAGTACCCGTCGAGCGAGGCGAGGAGCCGGACATCTCTGCCGTCGGCGTCGAGCAGCCAGATCTCGGAGTTGTAGGCGGTCGCGTTGTTGCGGACACGCGCCTGCACCAGTTGCGTGCCGTCGGGCGACCAGTGCGGCAGACCGGCGTCCACCGCCCCGATGTTGAACGCGTTCCCATCGAGATCGGAGATGAAGGCTTCGCTCATGGTGATGCCGCTCGTGTTGTCGGAGTGAGTGACGGTGTAGGACAGCCGCCGTCCGTCCGGCGCCCAGTCCACACGCTGAACAATGTCGACCTGTGGCTCGCCCGTGTAGAGGACCGTCCGCTCCGGGCCGCTTACGTCGATGACGCTGAGCTGGTGCTCGCCGAGGACGGCCAGGCGCGAACCGTCGGGCGAGAAGAAGACGCTGTGCGCGGGGCCGGGGCCCAGGGAGCGGACGGTGCCATCCGGTCCGATGATCGACACCGACGCACCGCCGGTCGCCATGCGCGGGCCGTCCGGCGTCCACTGGATATCGCTGAAGGGGAAGCCTGACCCACCGAGCGTGGTGAGTGCGCCGCTGGCGAGATCCTGCAGGTGCCAGGTGGCGCCGGGCGAGGAGGTGCCGGTCAGGAACGCCGCCTGCCGTCCATCGGGCGCGATCACGACGGTCTGCGGGGGGTCGCCGAGCACGCCCATGGTGGCTCCGACGGCCTCGGCGGTGCCATCGCGCAGGCTCAGGCGAAAGAGCTGCGCCGGGCCGAAGGCAGGGCGGACGAAGGTGAGGCTGGAGCCGTCATCCGACCAGGAGAGGTCTGTCCAGGGGTAGTAACCCGGTGGTCCAACCGCGACATCGCCGGTGCCTTCGGCCAGTATGGTGCGCACCTGGAAGTCGGCGCCGTCACCGAGGCGTTTGTAGGCGATGCGGTCGCCGGACGGCGACCAGCGCGGCCATGAGCCGCTCGTCAGCTCCTGCGTCTCGCCGATCGCGGCGTCCGCGATCACGATCGCGCCCGTGCGTTGCTGCGGATCGCTCAGTTCGACGGCGATCTCCTGGCTGTCGGGCGACCAGGAGAACTTGTTGATGCCCGAGCCGGGCAGATCGATCGGGGGGCCGCCAGCGACGTCGAACAGGCGCAGCTGCAGTGCTGCGAGCGGGGCGAATGCGGCGATCTTTGTGCCGTCGGGCGAGAAGGCGGGGCGGTCCCAGCCGCCATCGCCCTGGGGATTGGTGAAGGCACCCAGCGACACGCGCTCACGACCGCCGGCTCGCGCCACATACAGCAGGTTGGCGGCGTCCGCGTTGTCGCCGGTGTACACACCGAAGGCGACGCGCGCGCCATCGGCCGACCAGGCGAGGGGGAAGGGCATGCCGTCGAGCCCGGCGCCGAGATCGACGAGGTTCGAGCCATCGGCGTCCACCGCATACAGCCGGGCTGTCGCCTCCTGCGGGAAGCCGAACAGGAGGCGACTGCCGTCCGGCGACCAGAGCGCGTTGATGAAGGTGCCTTCCGCCTGCACGCCGGGAATAACGGCCGCATCGCCGCCGTCGAGGGGCTCGATGACGACCTGGCCGTCGGCGCGGACGACGACGCGCCGGGCGCCCCCAGGGGCGATGTCGGACCCAGTTGTGCCGCCGGGCGGGACTGGCGCTTCGGTGAAGCCGCTGCCATCGGCTTTCGCGGTGATGAGCTGATCCTGGTTGAGGATGATGGGGAGCTGTGAGGCGTCCGACGGCGGTGTGGGGCGGTTAGGGCTGTCCTTGCCCGCGCAGGCGGCCGCAACGATCGCGGAGCACGCCAGAAGACTGATGGCGAGGAGTCTCATGCAGGCATCATCGCACACGGCGAGGGGCGTGCCCCGACGTGCGGCCGCCGGCAGTCGGGCGGCAGGGCTACGATGCGGGGGTGGCGGTGAGGGCGCGGTCGATCTCGGCCATGAGGGCGTCGTGGCGGAAGGGTTTGGCGAGGACGCCGTCGGCGCCGCAGTCATCGATCTCTGTCGCGAAGGTGTCGCCGGTGATGAGGACGACGGTCGGCGGGTTGGGGTTGGTCTTGAGGGCGCGGCAGACGTCGACGCCGCTGAGCTTCGGGAGGCCGACGTCGAGGAGGACGAGGTCGGGGCGTTCGCGCCAGGCGGTCTCGAGGGCCTCGTTGCCGTCGGCGGCCTCGATGAGGCGTGAGCCCGTCGGCTCGAGCGCCACCCGAAGGAGCGCCCGCACGACGGGCTCATCATCGACGATCAGGACTTTGCGTCGCTGAAACGTAATGTCACCTCTTCGTAGCTCTGGGGAGGGGCACCGTCAGGCGCACGTCCTTCAGGATCTGCCTCGCCGCGTCGCCGTGGCCGATGTCCAGGCAGTCGCAGTAGGCGGCGAAGATCGACCGGTCGAGGAGGCGGAGGCCCTGCTCGTTCAGCTCGTCGAAGTGGTCGCGGCGGAGGCGGAGCAGGCGGCGGAGGCGGTTGAGGTAGCCTTCGCGCAGGTGTTCCGGTTGGGCGCGCGCGATCTCCGGCAGGGCCGAGCGTGAGTCCTTCATGGGGCCGTGCTCCCTCGATTGCGTGCGCGCCACTACCCCACCGCCGTCTCGGTGGTGGTGGGCGCCTCGCCGAGGTCGGGCCCGCTGTCGAGGCCGACGATGCCCTTGCGGATGGCGTAGCGGATAAGGTCGGTGCGGTTCTGGGCGTGGAGCTTGGACATGATGTGCGCTTTGTGCGCTTCGACGGTCTTCACACTGATGAAGAGCTCGTTGGCGATTCGCTGGTTGGAGTACCCCTCGGCAATGAGCTGGAGCACTTCGCGTTCGCGGCTCGTGAGCAGTTCGTAGCCGGACTTGGATTCGGGACGCTTGGCCTGCCAGAGGTAGTCCTGGACGGCGTCGCCATCGCTGATGGACGAGCTGAAGTAGGTGTTGCCGCGGTGCACGGACTGGATGCCGAGCAGCAGCTCATCGACGTCGGATTTCTTGACGACGTAGCCGCTGGCGCCGGCGCGCAGGGCAGCCAGGATCTGCTCGTCCTCCATGTAGCCGGTGAGAATGAGGACCTTGGTCTTGGGGAGGCGGCGCCGGATCTGGCGGGTCGCCTCGAGGCCGTTCAGGCCGGGCATGACCATGTCCATGAGGACGACGTCCGGGTGGAGGCGCTCGCAGGCATCGAGGGCCTCGCGGCCATTGGCGGCGTCGCCGATGACTTCGACTTCCTGCTGGCCTTCGAGCAGGAGCCGGAGCGCCTGGCGGAGGACGGTGTGGTCGTCGACGATGAGGACGCGGATACGGCCTGCGTAGGCCCTGGGGGCGGGGGTTGTCATAAGGCTGGCTCCTCCACTAGCAGCCTCGCCATTCGAGCGAGGTCGGCACTCCTGTACCCTTAAGGGTTTTCCCTTAGGGGTTGTGAACCTACCACGGGTTACGGGCGCCTGGCAACACGTCCCGGCCGGCGTCTGGCAAGAGCGAGACCGTCCTGTTCAATGAGGCGGCCTCGTCGTAGACACCCTGCCGGCTGATGCCGTCGACGCTGGCGGGATAGTCCCGGACAGCGCCGCAGCGCTTGCAGCGTCCACGAATCACGTCGTCCTCGGGGATCCCGAGGACCCAGTGGTGGACGCAAGTCCCGGTCCGTACGTCGGCCATGGCGTGTGACCTCCCTCCGAACGAGGGGGAGTATGCTCGGGGGAGGGCCCCCCGCCCATGAGGGAAAACCCTGAGAAACCGTAGGGGGATACCCCTAAAAGCCTTAGGGCCGTGGGGGTGCCAGACTCGGCGGTGGGGTGGCGACGGCGGCGCTTACGGGGCCGGGGAAGGTGGGGGTGAGGGTTCGGGAGGGGCCGGGGGCAAGGCGGGGGCCGCTCCCCGCGGATAGGTGTCGCGGCTCATCTCAGGCGGAATCTCCCGCAGGCTGCTCCTCTTCCACCCCGAGGACCTCTCGGGCGCGACGGAGGTCCTTGCGGAGCACCCAGAGCTCGTAGGCCCAGGGCGGGCCGGCGGCGCCGGACTGGGCAGTAGCGGCGTCGATGTTACGGACGAGGGCGCGGATGCCCGCCTGTTCGAGCAGGTCGCGGGAGATCTGCGCTTCTGCCTCGCCGCTGGGGCGGGCGAGGAGGACGAGCGCATCGGGCGAGGGGAGGCGCGAGGGCTCGCCGGGTGGGGGGCGCCGGGTGAAGATGCGTGAGAGAAAGCGCATAGGCGTGTGGGTGGCGGAGGGGGAGGGATTCGAACCCTCGACCCCAGTTTCCCGGGGTAAGCGCTTAGCAGGCGCCCGCACTAGGCCACTATGCGACCCCTCCGCGGCGGGGTCATTCTAGCATCGGGTCGGGAGGCGCGAACCGCGCGTCCGCTGTCGCTGCGCATCCATTCGGGCTGCTTCCTCGCAGCAAAGCGCCGGAGAACACCATCCGGAACCCCGGCGGGGGCGCCGCCCCTGCACCCCCTTTCGATGGCAATTGTGCGTGTCAGAACCTGCGGCGCGCCGGAGCGGATCGAGAGCTGGATACGGGGGTGGCAGTTGGCTGATGGTGCGGGGCGAGCCGCGCGTCGCGATTCTCGCGCGCGGATCGCCGGAGGCCTACTTGGAGGGGACGGCGAGGTCCTCGATGACGTGCTCTAGGATGGCGAAGCCCTGCTCCAGCTCCTCTTCCGTCACGGTCAGGGGCGGGACGATGCGGACGGCGTTGGGGCGGACGTTGTTGACGATGAGGCCCTTGGCCAGGGCCTCGTTGGTGATGCGCTCGCCGATGTCGGTGCTGAACTGCACCGCCCACATGAGGCCCTTGCCGCGCACGTCGGTGATGATGGGGCAGCGGTCCATGAGGGAGTGGAGGCGGCGTTCGACGATCCTGGCCTTCTCGGCGACCTGCGCCGGGATGTCCTGCTCGATGATGTAGCGCATGACCTCGTAGCCGACGCGGGTGGTGAGGGGCTCGCCGCCGTAGGTGCTGCCGTGGTCGCCGGCGGTGAAGACGGCGCAGTGCTCCTTCGCCAGGAAGGCGGAGAGGGGCACGCCGCCGCCGAGCCCCTTGCCCAGCGTCATGATGTCGGGCTCGACGCCGAAGAGCTGGTAGGCGAAGAGGGTGCCGAGGCGGCCGCAGCCGGTCTGCACTTCATCGAGGATGAGGAGGATGTTGCGCTCGTCGCACCAGGCCCGGACTTCCTTCAAATAGCCGTCTTCGGGGACGTTGATGCCGCCCTCGCCCTGGATGGGTTCGACGAAGACGGCGACGGTCTGGGGGTTGGTGGCGCGGCGGACGGCGTCGGCGTCGTTGAAGGGGACGTGGACGAAACCGGGGGGGAGGGGGGCGAATGGCGCCTTGTAGCGGTCGGTGCCGCCGGCGGTGATCATCCCGAGGGTGCGGCCGTGGAAGGCGTTGTCCATGGCGATGATCTCGAAGGCGCCCTCCTTGCGCTCCTTGCCCCATTTGCGGGCGAGCTTGATCGCGCCCTCGTTGGCCTCGGCGCCGCTGTTCATGAAGTAGACGCGGTCGAAGCAGGAGTTCTCGATGAGCAGCTCCGCGAGCTGGAGCTGGGGGATGGAGTAGAACTGGTTCGAGACGTGGATGAGCTGGCGCGCCTGGTCGGCGAGCGCGTCGACGATGACGGGGTGGGAGTGGCCGAGGCTGATGGTAGCGGGGCCGCCGAAGAAGTCGAGGTACTCGCGGCCCTTATCGTCCCAGAGGCGGGTGCCCTGGCCGCGCACGGCCAGCAGGTCCATGCGCTTGCCGGGCCTCATGAAGTACTTGGCTTCCTTGGCACGCCAGTCGGTCATCGCGTCCTCCGGCGGCAGGATAGCGGATCGGCTGTGGGGCCTGAGCCGTGGGCTGTGAAGGTGTGGGTCGTGGGCGGTCAAGGTGTAGGATGGTGCGCAATCGACCGGTCGAGGTGTCAGATAGGAGTCACGAATGGCAGTGCTGATGATAGGCGAAGTTCCGGGCATGACGCCTGAGATGTATGACGGTATGGCCGTCAACTTGATGCCGCGCCTTCGGGAAGCGAAAGGGTTCATCTCGCACGCGGCGGGCATGTTGGGAGGCGAATGGCGGGTGACGGAGCTGTGGGAATCGGAGGAGGACAGCGCGCGCTGGTTCGAGGCGAACGTGAAACCCAGCCTCCCTGCGGGGGTCGTGCCGAACCGTACATTCCACGAGCTGCACAACCTCGTCCGGGCCTGAGCGCCGTTAGCCGGGCTTAGACGGTGCCTCGAGGCGCCGCACGATCTCGCGTTCATATTCGGGGAAGTAGCGGGCGATGGTCATGAGGTCGAAAGAGCGGAGGATCGACTCCTTCGATTCGCGTTCGAGCAGAAACACGGCCGATGTGTAGACCAGGTCATCGGGCGTGCATGTGCCGCCGGTGAGGCGGTCGTAGTCGGCGCGGGCGAGGGTGACGCGGTGGCGGGTGGACGTACCACCCTCGGTGATGATGATCTGGGCAGTCCAGCCGTCGCGATGCTCCTCTGTCTGGACGGAGATGGTGTCACCGCTCATCGGTGATGTCCGCGCGCACGGCATAGACGCGGAGAGGATCGTCGATGCCCTTCAGAGCGTGCTCGCCGCGGTCTTCGAAGGCGACGCCGGCGGACGTGCGGGCGAGACTGCGGATCACGTCCGAGACGAGGATCTCGCCGGGGGCGGAGGCTGAGCAGATGCGGGCAGCGATGTTCACGGCGCCACCGTAGACGTTGTCGGCCTCGCGGATGACGTCGCCGGCGTGAAGGCCGATGTGGAGGCGAAGCTCCGACGCGGCACTTAACACCTGGCAGCTGCGCGCCGCCTCGATGGCCTGCGCGGCGGATGTGAAGACGGCGAGAACACCGTCCCCGAGCACCTTGCCCTCGACGGGGGCGCCGCCGGCATCGCGGACGGTCGCACGGAGCCGCTCGTCCAGTTCCCGCGATGCCGCCCGGAACGCCGTGTCACCCATGCGCTCGGTGAGCGCCGTGCTGTCGGCGATGTCGATGAAGAGAATGGTGGCAGTGCCTGAGGGCTGCGTGGGCGCTCCTAGCGGCCGCAGCCCCGCAGTCCCGAGGAACTCGCCCGCCACGAACGCGATCCGTGCGTCCGGGAACAGCACCGTGGAGCTATCGATCAGCGCCAGTCTCGCGCCGGGAATGGCGGCTGCCACACGTTGCGCGGTGGTCGCCGGGAAGTACGGATGGTTTCGAGGATGCATGATGAGAGTCGGAGTCGTCACCTGCGGCAAGTACTGACTCACGTCCCACTCCTGGCGCACGTTCTCGAACTTCACGTACGTCTCGGGAGTCACGGACTCGCGCATCATGGCCGCCATTTGCGAGGCCAGTTCGTCATGCTCCCAGCTATCGACGGCGCGGATTCCCGACTCCGTCGCCATTCTCCAGTCCGTCAACGCCAACTTCACGATCTGCTGGGTTGCCGGTGAGGCGTAGTCGCCGCTGTATGCGAACACCATCCACAAGAGAAGGTGGGTCAATCGTTCTGGGTGCCGCGCAGCGTAGACGATCGCGGGAGCCGTCATCGCCCCGTTCGCGAATAGCACAAACGGCTCTGGTGTCGCGGCGTCGGCCACCGCCTCGAGGTCACGTACAAACGCCTCGACCGAAAGGTCGTCATCGGCTCGACTCGAGAGACCGCAGCCGTGTGGGTCGTACCGGATGTATGTGAAGGTGCGCGCAGTCAGCTCGGCGAGGCGGCGCATGGGCGCGATCTCCCAATCTTTCGCGATGGTCTGGCCGAGACTCGGCGCGGTGCCGATCAACGCCGGCCCGGAGCCCAGCGCGTAGTAGGCGATGCTCAGCCCGTCGCTCGTCCGGCAGTACTGGATCTGCGGTTCCACGAAGGGGATTATCGCACACCGGGCTTCAGGCGCCCGTGAGCTCGTCGAGGTTGGCGCGGAGCTTGAGGATGCCGTCGCACAGGTCGTCGATGTCGGACTCGTCGCCGAGGAAGACTTCGTGGGGGAGCCAGATCATCTCCTCGTACGCCGCCTTCTCGGCGACGGGGCAGCGGACATCGGAGTAGTCCACCTCGATGGGGGCGTCCTTCCAGGCGAAGAGGGGGGTCTTGTAGACGGGGGTGTAGAAGGCGCCGTTGAGCTTCATCCCTTCCTTATAGAGGGCCCAGGCGAAGCGGTCGCGGGGGAGGCCGCGCCAGGCCGCGGCGTTGTAGCGGAGGACGACGCCGTAGCCGGACTTCGTGTCCTGCCGGCCGTCGCGGCGGAGGGCGCTGATGCCCTCGATGCCGGCGATGCGGCGCTCGAGGTGGGCGACGTTGCCATCGCGGAGGGCGACCTGCTCGGGGAGGCGTTCGAGCTGGGCGAGGAGGACGGCGGCGTGGAACTCGGTCATGCGGTAGTTCCAGCCGAGCATGGTGCCCTCGGCGGCCTGACGGTCGGTGGTCTTCACGCGGCCGGAGTTCACGTAGGCGTGGCAGCGTTCTTCGAGGGCGGGGTCGCTGGTGATCATGATGCCCCCCTCGCCGCAGGTCATGAGCTTCGAGGACTGGAAGCTGAAGCACCCGATGTCGCCGAGCGAGCCGACGCCGCGACCGCGCCAGGTGGCTCCGTGCACATGGGCGCAGTCCTCAACGACGCGCAGATTGTGCTTGCGGGCGATCTCGCCAATCGCGTCCATGTCGGCGATGCGGGAGCCGAGGTGCACGGGAAGGACGGCGCGCGTGCGGGGGGTGATGTGACGCTCGATCTGCGCGGCGTCGATGCACCATGTGTCGGGGTCGATGTCGACGAAGACGGGGATGAAGCCCTGGACGAGGGCGGCGAAGGCGGTAGCGTAGAAGGTGAGGGCGGGGACGAGCACCTCGTCGCCGCGTTCGAGGCCGGCGGCGCGGAGGGCGACCTCGAGGGCGGTGGTGCCGGCGGTGGCGCAGATGCCGGCCTTCGCGCCGTGCTGCGCGGCGAAGCGCTCGGCGAACTCGCCGGCCAGCACGTTGGGGGAGGGGAAGCCGCCCCAGTTGCGGCTCTCGACGACGCGGGTGAGGTTCTCGACCTCGCGATGGTCGTACTGCGGCCAGTCGGGCCAGGGCTTCGTGCGGAGGGGGGCGCCGCCGCGGAGGGCGAGGTTGGCCATGGCCCCCAGAGTAGCCGGGATCAACCACAGAGACACGGAGGCACGGAGGGGGTTGGAGGTGCGTCAGGGTGTTGTCTGCCAGGCGCGGGAGAGGGCGTCGGCGTATTCGTTCCAGCGGGAGCCGGTGTGGCCGCGCAGCCACTGGGGCGTCACGTCGGGGCGCGAGCGGGCAAGCTCGAACAGCTCCTGCACGAGGTCCAGGTTCTCGATAGGCTCGCGGCCCTTCTTGCCGCGACGCCAGCCGTTCATCTGCCACTGCGCGCCCCATTCGGTGACGACCTTCACGGTGTACTGGCTGTCGGAGTAGATGGGGAGCGCCTCGCCGGGGGCGAGCATGCGGTAGGCCTCGATCATGGCGCGCAGTTCCATGCGGTTGTTGGTGGTGTCCGGGTCGTGGCCGCTGCGCTCTTCGATGATCTCGCCATCGACGACCTTCACGGCGCCCCAGCCGCCGGGGCCGGGGTTGGGGTCGCAGCCACCGTCGGTGAAGACGCCCGTCGAAGGGCCGGCGTCGAAGCGGGCGAGGGCGTCGTCTGTGTTCGTGCTGGGGCGGGTGCGTCCGGAACGGCAGGGCATGCACTGCTTCGGCTTCCATCCGGGGTACTTCGCGGCGACAGAGTCAGGGAGGGTGAACTTGTTTCCGCAGGTCTGGCAGATGAGTGTGTCGGGCATGGGCAGGGCGTGATGCGGCGTCAGGCGCCGCGGGCGCGGCCGGCGAGGTGGCGGTCCACCATGAGCAGGCCGGAGCCGCTGTCGCCGGCGAGTTCGAGCATGGAGATGATCTCGGCGGCTGAGTTCTCCTCTTCGACCTGTTCGTTCACGTACCACTGGAGCAGGGTCTGGGCAGCGTAGTCGCTCTCGGAGATGGCCTGCTGGTAGATCTTGTTGATCGACGCCGTGACCTCTTCCTCGTGCGCGCGGACCTGGCGGAAGATGTCGAGCAGGGTGCCGAAGGTGGCGGCGGGCGCGTCGACGGCCTTCAGGACGACGCGGCCGCTGCGCTCGTTCACGTAGTCGAGGAGCTTCGTGGCGTGGCCCAGCTCCTCCTCCCACTGGATGCGCAGCCAACCGGCGGCGCCGGGGAGGTTCGCGGCGTCGCAGTGGGATGACATGCTCAGGTAGAGGTAGGCGGAGTAGATCTCTTTATTGATCTGAGAGTTGAAGGCGTCGGTGAGGGACTTCGATATTGCGGGCATGGATGGGGCTCCTCTTCCGGTTAGGCGAGGTGCTGAAGGTTACATCGATCTGTGGAGCAGGCGACAGGGAATGCGGGAGGACAACAGAGAACAGACGACAGAAGGCAGACGACGGAGAACGGAGGACGGACAACAGACAACAGGACAACAGACAACAAACAACAAGGGGTCCGGGGGGCGTCTCAGATCGTCACCGGTTCGCGGCGGGTGAAGGCGTAGAGCTGGGCGGGGCGGTGGGCGCCCTCCATGCGGGTGCCGCCGGCCGCCTTGATGATGTCCAGCGAGAGCATGCGGCGGCGGAAGTTCCGCTTGTCCAGCTCGCGGTCGAGGATGGCTTCGTAGACGTCCTGCAGCTCGCTCAGCGTAAACTGCCGCGGGAGCAGGCTGTAGGCCACGTTCGTGTAGTCGAGCTTCGCGCGCAGACGCCGCACGGCGTAGTCCACGACGGCGTTGTTGTCGAAGGCGAGGCGGGGGAGCTTGTAGACGCTGTGCCATCCTGGCTGCCACTCGGTCTGCTCGCGGAGGCGCGTCTGTTCGTACTGCACGAGCGCGAAGTAGGCGACGGCGACGCCGCGCTGCGCATCGGGGCCGCGCGACAGCTCGCCGAAGGTGTAGAGCTGCTCGAGGTAGACATCCTGCACGCCGGTCTCGTCGAGGAGCTTGCGGGCGGCGGCGCGGTCGAGGGTTTCCCGGTCAGCGAGGAGCCCGCCGGGGAGCGCCCAGGCGTCGCGGAAGGGTTCGGCGCTGCGGCGGATGAGCAGCACGCGCAGGTCGTCCTCGACAACAGTGAGGATGACGACGACGACCGCGACCAGGGGCGGAGGGGGGGCAGCGGGTGGGCTCACGGGCCGAAGTCTACCGCTGATCCTTGCGTTGCTCTTCGAAGTAGGCCTCGGTGATGCTCCAGATCAATCCGACGAGCGCGAACGTCCCGAGGGCGCCCAACGCCGAGAGTAGCCAGATGTCCATGAGTTCACACGGGTACGGGAGCGGGGAGCGCTGTTCCTTGCAGTGACCACGCGGACGCGCGCTCGATGCGGACGGTCACCAACTGGCTTATGTCCGCGTCGCCCTCGAAGTGTATCAGCTTGCCGGCGCGGTTTCGGCCGTTCCAGCGCCCGTCGCGGCGGCCTTCGACAAGCACCTCCTGCTCGCTGTCAAGGAACGTGCGGTTGATCTCGAGCGAGATGCGGGCTTCGAGCTGCTCGACGGCCTGCAGCCGCTGCTGCTTGACGTCCGCCGGCACGTCGTCGGGGAGGGTGCGGTGGGCGATGGTCCCGGGGCGGGGGGAGTAGGCGGCGACGTGCACCTTGTCGAAGCGGAGGCGTTCGAGGAGGTCGTAGGTGTGCTGGAACTCCGCGTCCGTCTCGGCGCAGAAGCCGACGATGACGTCGGTGACCATCGCGGCGTGGGGGATCGTCGCGCGCACCAGCTCGAACTTCTCGACGTACTCGCCGAGGGTGTAGCCGCGGCGCATGCGGGCGAGGACAGCGTCATCGCCGGACTGTACGGGGATGTTGAAGTTCTCGCAGACCTTCGGCAGCTCGGCGACGGCGTCGATGATGCGCGCGGTCATGTCCTTCGGGTACGACGTGAGGAAGCGGATGCGCTCCAGCCCCGGTGTGTCGTGCAGCGCGCGCATGAGGTCCGCGAGGTCGGGGCCGTCCGGCAGGTCGTGGCCGTACGCCTCGACGGTCTGGCCCAGCAGCGTCACTTCCTTCACGCCGCGCGCGCAGACGTGCTCTACCTCGCTGCACACGTCCTCGACGGTGCGGCTGCGCTCGCGGCCGCGGCGATAGGGCACGATGCAGTAGGTGCAGAACTTGTCGCAGCCGTGGACGACAGGGACGTAGGCCGTCGGCGCGTCCGGCGTGGCGAAGGTGGAGGGCCAGAACTCGCCGCCGAGGTCGTCGACGCCGGCCAGCTCCAGGATGGGCGCGAACTGCTGCGGCCGGGCGAACACGTCGACGTACGGGAAGCGCCGGCGCAGGTCGTCGTGGCGGGGCCCCACCATGCAGCCCATGACGGCGATGCGGACGTCGCGGCCCTGCCGGCGCTGCTTCTTCAGCCGCCCCAACTGGCCGATGGCGCGGTCCTCCGCATGCTCGCGCACGGAGCAGGTGTTCAGCACCACCAGCTCCGCGTCGTCGATCGACGCGGCGGCGGCCAGCCCGGCGCGGTCCAGCCCCGCGGCGAGCTTGCGGGAGTCCGCCACGTTCATCTGACAGCCGACGGTCCAGATGTGGTAGTTCATGCGCCGATCCGACGTTTCTCGCCCGCTGCTCCGATAGTGCGCGATGGGCATTCTAGCAGTCAGCAGTCAGCAGTCAGCAGTCAGCAGTCAGCAGTCAGCAGTCAGCAGTCAGCCGTGAGCCCGTGAGCTGAGAGCCGTGAGCGGTGATGTCCGTAGCGACGCAGCTTCAGCTGCGCCCGGGGCGGGGCCGCTTCTTCCCCCGCCCCTTCTTCGACTTCGCGGCTTCAGCCGCCGCGATGTGCTCGTCGACGGCCGCGAGATTCTTGCGGTACAGCACGGTCGTTGGATGTTCAGGGACAAGCGCGGCCTCGACGATACCCAGGGCTCGCTCGGAGTGGGCTCGTGCTCCTGCGAAGTCGTTCTGCTGAAGCAGGACGGCGCCGAGGTTGTTGAGGCTGGTGGCGACGTCAGGGTGGTCGGGCCCGAGGGCCTGCTCGCGGATGGCGAGTGCGCGCTCGAAGTGGGCGCGCGCGGCGGGGAGGTCGCCGAGATCCCCGAGGACGGCGCCGATGTTGTTGAGACTGTTGGCGACGTCGGGGTGGCCGGGCCCGAGGGTCCGCTCGCTGATGGCTAGGGCGCGCTCGAAGTGGTCGCGTGCGGCGGGGAGGTCGCCGAGGTCGGCGAGG
>JBBDXE010000028.1:219902-269476 GCA_040902505.1 Dehalococcoidia bacterium
ACGGCGCCGAGGTTGCTGTGGCTGTTGGCGACGTCGGGGTGGTCGGGCCCGAGGGTCCGCTCGCGGATGTCGAGCGCGCGCTCGGCGCACTCGCGCGCCGCGGGGAGGTCGCCGAGGTCGGCGAGGACGGCGCCGAGGTTGCTGTGGCTGTTGGCGACGTCGGGGTGGTCGGGCCCGAGGGCCTGCTCGCGGATGGCGAGGGCGCGCTCGAAGTGGGCGCGCGCGGCGGGGAGGTCGCCGAGGGCCTGTAGGACGGCCCCGAGGTTGTTGAGGCTCCTGGCGACGTCGGGGTGATCGGGACCGTGCGCCTGCTGGAGGATGGCGAGGGCGTGCTCGAGGTGGGCGCGCGCGGCGGAGAGGTCGCCGAGGTCGCGCAGGACCGTGCCGAGGTTGTTGAGGCTGTAGGCCACGTCGGGGTGGTCGGGCCCGAGTGCCCGCTCGTGGATACCGAGCGCGCGGTCGTAGTGCTCGCGCGCGGCAGGGAGGTCGCCGAGGTTCTGGAGAACGCTCCCAAGGTTGCTGAGGCTGGTGGCGACGCCGGGGTGGTCGGACCCGAGGGCCTTCTCGAAGATGGCGAGCGCGCGCTCGTGGTGGACGCGCGCGGCGGGGAGGTCGCCGAGATCCCCGAGGACGGTGCCGAGGTTGCTGAGGCTGTTGGCGACGTCGAGGTGGTCGGGCCCGAGGGCCCGCTCGAGGATGGCGAGCGCGCGCTCGTGGAGCTTGCGCGCGCCAGGGAGGTCGCCGAGGTCGTGGAGGACGGCGCCGAGGTTGATGAGACTGTTGGCGACGTCGGGGTGGTCGGGCCCGAGGGCCGGCTCGCTGATCGCGAGCGCACGCTCCAAGTGGTCGCGCGCGGCGAGGAGGTTCCCGAGCGCCTTGAGGACGAGGCCGAGGTTGTTGAGGTCCGTGGCGACCTCGTGATGATCAGGACCGTAGACGCGTTCGGCAATGTGGAGCCCGCGCTCGTGAAGCAGTCTCGCGCTCTCGTATTGGGCCCGCCCACGGAGGTAGCCACCGGCCTGATTCAATACACGATCACAGGTAGCAAGTTCTGCACCGCAACGCTCTGCATTCGACGCTGCTGCGAGCGCGTGTGCCAGGAGCACCGCACAGGCAGGCCAGTAGCGGTAATCGTCGCTGTCGTACGGAAAGACGGCGTTCACCAGCGTGACCGCTGCAGCCGCGTAGAGCCCCCGCCCGTCGCCGTCAAGCGTTTCGCCGATCACGGCCTGCACGAGTCGGTGCACGGACAGCGAATCATCCGCCACCTCAACGAGCGAGTACCGCCGCAGCGCCTCCACGGCCTTATCGAAGCAGACTGGATCCAGAAGAGGTTTCATCGCGTCAGGCACAAGGTCTTCGCGCCCCAGCAGCAGCCGGATCGGAATATCGTCCGGCGCGAGGAACGCGCACAGGCGGAGCAGCTCCGCCGCCTCCGGCGACTCGCGCTCGACCGCCGCGAACGCCAGCGACCACGTCGTGGCGACGGTCTGGTCGTAGTCGTCCGGCGGGTGCTGCCGCAGCAGCTCCGGCGCGCGCTGCTCGAACAGAGCGCGATAGTGGGCGATGGTGCAGCCCGTCGCCTCAATGTAGGCGGCGGCCTGGGCGAGGGCGAGCGGGAGGTCGCCGAGCGCCTCGGCGAGCGGACCCGCCGCCTCGCGGTCGGTCGAGCCGGTGCGGCGGAGGAGGAATTCGACCGACTCAGCGCGCTCCCAGCGCCGCACGTCGAGCTTCTGCGCGACCCCGCCCCAGTTCGGGTCGCGGGAGGTGATGATCACGCGGCCCCGCGCGCCCGGCGTGTGGTAGGGCTTCACCGCGTCGCGGGAGGCGGCATTGTCGAACACCAGCAGCCAGCCGCCGTTCGCCCGCAGCCAGCGCCGCACCGCCTCGGCCGCCCGCTCCTGCTCCTGCGCGCCGGCCTCGGGCAGCCCGAGGTCCGCGGCGATGGCTGCGAAGCCTGCCGCGAGGCTCGCCGGCTCCTCGGCGCGCAGCCACCAGAGGTACGGGTAGGCGTCGCGGTGGCGGTAGCAGTACTCGACGGCGATCTGCGTCTTGCCCACGCCCCCCAGCCCGTTGATCGCCGTCATCGCCACGCTCTCGCCCGCCGCGAGCTGGGCGTGCAGCTGGTCGAGCAGTTCGGCGCGTCCGGTGAAGTTGGGGTTGCGGTTGTGAGGGACGCTGAAGATGACGCTCGTGGTGGTGGCTACCGCCGCACCTCGCGCATGCGGCAACGTCAGCTCCTCGATGGCCTTGCGGATGCCTCGGGCGACATCGGCAAACGCCTCATCGCGGTTCGGCCACGAGGTTATGGGCTTGCCGTCCTTCGGGAGCGCCTGGAGCTTGCCGAACGGCGCGCTGTGCCAGTCGCAGTCGCGGAGGATCACCGGGATGACGCGCGCCGTGCCGGCCTCGTGCCGTTCTATTGCGCGCTTCACCTCGACATCCCAGCAGTAGTCAGAGGCGATGAAGTCAGCGCTCACCAGGAGCAGGATGATCCCCGAGGACTCCAGATGCTCACTGATCTCCCCCCCCCACTCACGGCCGGCCGTGATCCGGCGGTCATGCCAGTTGGAGATGGCGCCTTCCCGTTGGAGGATCTTGAGGTGACGTTCGAGTTCGTCACGCAAGTCCTCGCCACGGTGGGAGTACGAGTAGAAGAGTTCGATCGGCCGGACGCTCGCCATGGCCTCATGCCTCCCGTCGCGACATCCGTCGGCATTGTAGATCGTGGGCTGCGCGGTTGCGATCGTTTCGGAATTTGTCACCCCGTAGCGCAGCGAGGGGCCCTTGTGCGTCCGCCGCACCGGAATCCGAGCGCGGGATCAGGGAAGATGCCTCGCTGCGCTCGGCATGACAACGTGTGCGCGGCCGAGGCCGGGCGTGCGCCCGAACGTCGGGCGTGGGAAATGGCAGAAGGCGGGCGATCTGGCGTGCGGGATCAGATTCTTCGCTGCGCTCAGAACGACAGCGCTACACGCGGGCGGTCACGGCTCACGGCCTGACGCGAAGCGGGCGGGGGAGAACTCCTCCGGGACGGCGGACCAATCGTTCTCGAGGATGCCGCGCGCGGACCACGTGGCGGTGAGGGGGCCGAGGAGGATGCCGTTGCGGTAGTGGCCGGTGGCGGCGATCACCTCCGGGTGGGCGGGGAGGGGGCCGATGATGGGGAGGCCGTCGGGCGTGCCGGGGCGCAGGCCGGCCCACTCGAAGTGCACCGTGGCGGCGGCGAGCTGCGGCACGAGCGCGCGCGACATGGCGCGGAGGCGGCGCACGCCGTCCTTCGTGGTGCGGCGGCGGAAGCCCACGTCCTCGACGGTGGCGCCGGCGAAGATGAGGCCGTTCGCACGCGGCACCAGGTAGCCATCGGGGCCCCAGACGACGTGACGAATGGGCGCGAGCATCCCGCCGAGGGCGATCATCTGTCCGCGTGTGGGGCGCACGGGGAGGCGCGCGCCGACGCGGCCGCCGAGGCGGGCGGCGATCTGCCCCGACCGGGCGCCGGCGGCGAGCACGATCGTGTCGCAGGCGAAGGTCTCGCCGGCGGCAATGACGCCGCTGATGCGCCCGCCGCCGCGCATCGAGCGGCGCAGGAAGCGCTCGACAGGGGCGCGCTCGCGGACGAGGGCGCCGCGGGCCTCGGCGGAGCGCTGGAGCGCCAGGGTGAGGAGCTGGTTGCTGACGCAGGCCTCGGACGGGGAGAGCACGCCGGCGATTACGCGCTCGCTCAGGCGCGGCTCGACCTCGCGGCAGAGCGCGCCGTCCAGCCACTCGACGTCGAGGCCCATCTCGCGTTGCCAGGCGAAGCGTCGCTGCAGGCGGGCGGCGTCTTCGCCGTCGAAGGCGACGTTGAGGATGCCGGTCTGGCGGTACTCGACGCTGAAGCGGGCCTCCGCCTCGAGGCGCGCGACAAGGGAGGGATACTCGCGGAGGGCCTGCAGGCCGGCGCGGAACATCGCGTCGGGCGCGTGGGTCTCGGTGAGGGGGGCGAGCATGCCGGCGGCGGCGTTCGTGGCCTGCATGCCGGCCTTGCCGTACTCCAGCACGGTCACGCGAGCGCCGGCGCGCGCCAACTCGTAGGCGACGGCGCAGCCGACGATGCCAGCGCCGATGACGACCGTGTCGGAGCCGCGCGTCATCCGCCGCCGACCATGCGCACGACTTCGAGGGCGTCGCCCTCGTGGACGCGGATGGTCGCGTAGGCGTCCTTAGGGACGACTTCGCCGTTCACGGCGACGGCGACGAGACGCGGGTTGATGTCGAAGGAGCGGAGGAACGCCGGGAGGTCCATCTCGCGGTCTATCTCGCGGGGCTTGCCGTTCACGGTGATGCGCATCGGGGAAATCACCCCCTGCCCCCCTCTCCGACTTCGCGGAGAGGGGGGACGGAATGGTCGATGGCGGCGCGGAGGGCGGTCGCGGCGGCGCGGGGGTCGGGAGCGTCGAAGATGGCGCTGATGACGGCGACTCCCGAGGCTCCGGCGCGGATGACGTCGCCGGCGTTGTTCTCCGTGATGCCGCCGATGGCGACGACGGGGATCTTCACGGCATCGCAGACGGCGCGGAGGCCATCGAGGCCGATGGTGGGGCCGCCGCGGTGTGAGGTGGAGGGGAAGACGGTGCCGAGGACGAGGATGTCGGCGCCTTCGCGCTCTGCGCGGCGCGCGGCGTCGAGGTCGTGGACGGCGCAGGAGATCAGCAGCCGGTCGCCGGCACGGGCGCGCATGCCTGTCGTGGCGGTCGCCGCATCGGGGAGGTGTACTCCTCCAGCGCGGAGGGCGAGGGTCGCGTCGGTGTCGCCGTTGATGAGGAGCAGCGCCCGGCCGGCGATCGCGTCGCGTATGCGCTCGCCGAGGGCGAGGAGATGGTGGTGGCGCAGGGACTTCTCGCGGAGCTGGACTGCGTCGACGCCACCCTCGACGGCGGCCGCGACGACTTCGGCGAGGTCGCGGCCGTGCAGGCGGGCGCTGTCCGTCACGAGCATGAGGGTGGGGCGAGGCAGCTCCGCGCGAGCGGTCACGCCGTGCGCTCCGAGGCGGTCTGTGGGACGCCTTGGGTGGGGCTGCTGGCGGAGGCGTAGGGCTTGGCGGGGATGCGTCCGGCGAGGTACGCCTCGCGGCCGGCTTCGACGGCCTTGCGCATGGCGCCGGCCATGAGGGGGGGGTCGGCGGACTTCGCGACGGCGGTGTTCACCAGCACGGCATCGGCGCCGATCTCCATCGCGAGGGCGGCATCGGAGGGGGCGCCGATGCCGGCGTCGACGACGACGGGGATCTTCGCGTTCTCGATGATGATGCGGATCTCGTCGATGGTGAGGATGCCCTGCCCGGAGCCGATCGCGGAGCCGAGCGGCATCACCGTCGCGCAGCCGGCGTCTTCGAGATGCTTCGCGAGGACCGGGTCGGCGTGGATGTAGGGGAGGACGACGAAGCCCTCGGCGATGAGCTGCTCGGCGGCGCGGAGCGTGCCGATGGGGTCGGGCAGGAGGTACTTCGGGTCGGGGATGACTTCGAGCTTCACCCAGGTGGAGCCGGTGACGGAGCGGCCGAGGCGCGCCGTGAAGAGCGCTTCCTCGACGGTGCGGCAGCCGGCGGTGTTCGGCAGGACGGTGTAGCGGGACCAGTCGATGAAGTCGAGTTCGGTCTTCGCGTTCGGGTTGTCGAGATCGAGGCGGCGGATGGCGACGGTGACGAGCTGGGCGCCAGATGCGTCGAGGGCGGCGACGGTCTGCTCGGGGCTGGCGTACTTTCCCGTGCCGAGGAAGAGCCGCGAGGACAGCTCCTTCCCGGCGATGATGAGCGGGTCAGGCATCGGGAGCCTCCCTCTGCATCGTCTCGGAGACGTCGTGCGCCTGGCGCAGACGGCGCATGAGGCGGCTGCCGCCGAGCGTGGCGACGACCATGATTGTGGCGACGACGGCGACGAGCCAGTCCGTCCGCACCAGCGCCCAGGCAGCGAGGGCGGCGAAGGCGAGGGCCATCGCTACGTAGAACCACGACGGGGCGTGGCCGGAGCGCGTGTATCGGCGCCAGAGGAGGTGCATCGTCAGACCTCCACGCCGTTCGCGGAGATGGCGCTGTCAGGAAGGGCGTGCGTGTCGCTCGCCAGGCGGTCTATCGGAGGCGCGGCCGAACGCACACCGGGGCGGTACTTCGGGCCGGTGGGCTGCCAGTACCGGTAGAAGTGATGCACCGGGCCGTGGCCGTGGCCGACCGGGTAGGCGTGCTGGATGGCGAGCGAGACGTAAGACTTGGCGAGTGCGATCGCGTCCGGCAGGGCAGCGCCCTTCGCGAGGCCGGCGGCGATGGCCGACGCGAAGGTGCAGCCGGTGCCATGCGTGCTCGTGGTATCGATGCGGCGGGCGGTGTATTCGCGGAAGTCGCGGCCGTCGTAGGCGATGTCGGTCGAGTGGTCGCCGCCGAAGTGGCCGCCCTTCACGACGGCTGTCCGCGCACCCATCTCGACGATCGCCCGCGCGGCGTCACGCATGTCGTCCCAGGTGCGGACTTCGCGGCCGGTCAGGACTTCGGCCTCGGGGATGTTCGGGGTGACGACGAGCGCCATCGGCAGCAGCTCCCGCTTCAGGGCTCCGACGGCGTCGTCCTCGAGCAGGTGGGCGCCGCCCTTCGCGACCATGACGGGGTCGACGACGAGCTGCTCGACGTGGTGCTCGCGGAGCTTCGCGGCGACGGCCTCGATGATGGAGGCGTTCGGGAGCATGCCGGTCTTCACCGCGAGGGCGCCAATGTCGGAGAGGACGGCTTCGACCTGCAGCGCGACGAGCGCCGGCGGGAGGGCGAGCCAGTCGAGGACACCACGGGTGTTCTGGGCGGTGACGGCGGTGATGGCAGAGGCGCCGTACACGCCCATGGCGACGAAGGTCTTGAGGTCGGCCTGGATGCCAGCGCCGCCGCCGGAGTCGCTGCCGGCGATGGTGAGGGCCGTGGGGGTCTGGGCCGTGTCTGACATAAGAAATGCGCCGTCCGGGCAGGAGGCGCACATCGTTGTCCACTCCCTGCGCCGGCATTACCCGGTTCAGGTCCAGCGGTCGGCCGCGGCGGCGACCCTCTCAGCCGGGCGATCTTCCCAGCTCCCGCAGGACTGTCTTATGGGCCGTCAGCTGTGAGCCTTAGGGCCGTGAGCTGGCGGCGTTCTGTCGGATTCAGCGTACGGTTCGGAGCGCGCGGGCGTCAAGCCACGACGCGGGAGTCAACGTGGCCTGTCGCCCGCCCGGTCATGATCGGCAACCCGCGTTAATCCGTCATTTCTGTGCGGTGAGGAGGACGCCGCCGTCGACGGGGAGGGTGACGCCGGTGATGTAGCGGGCCTCGCCGGAGACGAGGAAGAGCGACGCGTAGGCGATGTCCCAGCCGGTGCCCTCGACCTTCAGGGGGGAGGCGAGGCGGCGGCGCTCGCGCTGCTCGTCGGTCATCCCGGCGGCGGCGACCATCGGCGTGTACACCGGCCCCGGCTCGATGCAGTTGACGCGGATGCCGTCGCGGGCGTGGTCGGCGGCGAGGCCGCGGGTGAGGGCTTCGACGGCGCCCTTGGAGGTGGCGTAGGGCGTGAGGCCGCGCGGACGCCAGGCGGCGATCGACGAGATGTTGACGATCGCCCCGCCGCCGTTCGCCGCCATGGCGGGGATAGCGGCCTTCGCGGCGAGCATCATGCTGGTGACGTTGATGCGCAGGAGGCGCTCCCAGTCCTCCAAAGATGCGTCGGTGATCCGTCCGGTGGAGCCGATGCCGACGTTGTTCTGCAGGATGTCGAGCTTCCCCCAGCGTTCGGTGGCGGCGCGGACCATCGCCAGGCAGTCCTCCTCGCGGGTGACGTCGGCCTCGAAGACGGCGCAGTCGCCGCCTTCGTCGTGGATCATCGCCTCGGTGGCTTCGGCGGCGGCGCGGGCGCGGTCGACGAGGAGGACTTTCGCGCCCTCGCGGGCGAAGACGACGGCGGCGGCGCGGCCGTTGCCGATGCCCTCGGCGCGGGAGCCGGCGCCGGTAACGATTGCCACTTTCCCTTCGAGCCGGTTGGTCATGGCTGCGGCTCCTTCCCCGTGAACACCGTCTTCTCGTCGACGAAGCAGATGGGGTTGCCGAAGGGGTCGCGGGCGTAGAACGACTTCTCGCCCCAGGGGCGGGTGCGGATGCGTTCTTCGAGCCACTCGCAGCCGGCCTTCCCGGCGCGCTCGTATGCTGCCTTGAGGTCGGGGACGGCGAAGTAGAAGTGCTCGACGTTCGGGCGGAAGGCGACGTCATGCTCGCCGGGGTCGACGACGGCGAGGATCGTTGCGCCACAGGGGAAGTAGTGGCGCGTGGGAGCGACGGCGACGCCAGGCCGGGCGAGGATCTGCGCGTAGAACGCTATAGCGCGCGCCATGTCGGGCACGGGCATGATCACGCGGAAGAGCTCCGGCGCGGAGGCGTCCTCCCCGAGTAGCTCGCGGACAGCGCGACGTTCCTCGGGGGTCAGGTCAGCGCGTGCGAGGATATCGGGCCGGCGGCGGGCGGTGCGGAGGACGCTCTGGCGGCGGCGCCACTTCTCGACTTCCGCGTGGTGACCGGAGAGGAGCACGTCGGGGACATTGAGGCCGCGATACTCCTCGGGGCGAGTGTACTGCGGGTACTCCAGCAGCCCTTGCGCGTGCGACTCCTCCTCGAGGGACAGTTCAGAGCCGAGGACGCCGGGCTGGTGGCGGGCGACTGCGTCGACGAGGACGATCGCCGCCGGCTCGCCGCCGGAGAGCACGTAGTCGCCGATGCTGATCTCGACGTCGGCGAGGGATCCGCGGACGCGCTCGTCGACGCCTTCGTAGTGGCCACAGATGAGGATGAGGCGCGCCTCGCGGGCCAGCTCCCCGACGACGGCGTGGTCGAGGAGGCGGCCCTGCGGCGTGAGGAGGACGACCTTTCCGGGTGGGGTGGCCATCGCGCGGACGGCGTCCACGCAGTCGAAGAGGGGTTCGGGCTTCATGACCATGCCGGGGCCGCCGCCGTAGACGTAGTCGTCGACGACGTGGTGCCTGTCGTGGGTGTAGTCGCGGGGGTTGTGGATGGCGATCTCGACGGCACCGGACTCGCGGGCGCGGGCGACGATGCTGGCGTCGAAGGGGCCGGCGAACATCTCGGGGAAGAGGGTGATGATGTCGATGCGCATCACGACTCGGGTTCGGTGCTTACTCGCGCCTCCCAGGAAGTCGCATGGAGCCAAATCGTGCGTGGCCGCTGATCCGGATCGAAGTGGCAGGCGACTGCATCTGTGGCCATGCGCTTCAGTTCCTCGACCGAGTCACCCTCAGTGAAGATGGCATGGCCGCGAGCGACCGCCTCGAATCCTCCTTCCGGGGACGCGAATACGTCAAGGGTGATTTCTCGATCACGCATCGCCGAAGCGTATCTCGTCGTCACCCGTGGCGGCGGGTGAGCCAGTCGCGGAGGGCGGCGTCGGTCGTCTCGAACGCCAGGTCGGGCCAGGGGATCTCGTCCGGGGCGAACCAGCGCACCTCGCTCGACTCGAAGTCGGCGGCGCGGGCGCCGGCGGTTTCGGATGTGCCTTCGTAGACGATGAGGGCGATGCCGACGTCGGGGCGGGTGTAGACGCCGAGGAGGGCGCCGAGGGTGACGTCCAGGCCGGTCTCCTCCTTCGCCTCGCGGACAGCGCCCGCCTCCGTCGTCTCGCCGACCTCGAGGAAGCCGCCGGGGAAGGTCCAGAAGCCCTCGCGGGGCTTGACCGCGCGGCGCTGGAGGAGGATGCGGCCGCTGTGCTCGACGATGACGGAGGTGACGACGCGGGGGTTGAGGTAGTGGATGAAGCCGCAGCCCTCGCACTGGAAGCGGGAGCGTCGCTCGTCAGCGATGTAGCGCTCGATGAGGTAGCGGCCGCAGAGCTGGCAGAATCGAGGCGTGGAAAGGCGCTCAGGCGACACGATTGACATCCTCAGGCGGAATGGTGATTTTTTCTACCAACTGGGTTGACTTCAAGATTCCTACTCTCCTACGATCGGCCCCGTAGCCGCGCCCGGTCCTTGGCGCGCGGCCGTCACAACCTGCCTCGAGGAGGGACACTGGTGGCATTCGAAGACAAGACGTTGCAGTGCCGTGACTGCGCCAGCCCGTTCGTATTCACGGCGGGCGAGCAGGGGTTCTATCTGGAGAAGGGGCTGCTCAACGAGCCGCAACGCTGCCCCACGTGCCGCGCAAGCCGTCGCAGGGAGCGCACGACGAACGGTAGCCGGGAGTTGACGACGGTGACGTGCGCCAGCTGCGGCGAGCAGGCGACGGTACCGTTCGTGCCGCGGCTGGACCGGCCGGTGTACTGTAGCGGCTGCTTCGAGCGGGAGAAGGCGCCCGTAGTGCCCTGAGGCTCTCATTCGCGGCGACCACGGAGATGCCCGCCGTACACGGCGGGCATTGTCGCATTCGTGGCTGCCGCGCCAGAAGGGGAGGGCATCATGTGGCGGGGGCGGGGTCGCCGGCGGTGTGCTCCGGCACCTCGGGGATGTGGCCTTCGATCCACTCCGCACCGTCGTCCCAGACCTCCTTCTTCCAGATGGGCACGACCTGCTTGATGCGATCGACGGCGTAGTGGCACGCCTCGAAGGCTTCGCGGCGGTGGGGGGCGGAGACGGCTACGAGCAGGCTGGTCTCGCCGATCTCCAGGCGGCCGATACGGTGGAGGGCGCCGACGGCGGTGACGTCGAACTGCGCCTGCACCTCGTCGGCGACCTCGCGCAGCTTCTTGATCGCCATCTCGGGATAGGCGTCGTATTCCAGGTAGCGGACGGCACGGCCCAGGTTCTCGTTGCGGACGACGCCATAGAAGAGGGCGACGGCGCCGGCCTCGTCGCGGCGGACAGCCTGGACGAGGGGCGCGGGGTCGAGGGGGTCGGGGATGACGGCGAACATCAGGCGCCTCCGCTCACAGGCGGGATGAGGGCCACGTTGTCGCCCTGGGCGAGCACGTGCTCGCTGGGGACGTACTCCTCGTCGACGGCGCAGACGAGGGTGGAGAGGAAGGCCTCGACGATGGGGTACTCCTCGGCCAGGCGGTGGCGGAGCTGGGCGATGGTGGCGCCGTCGGGCAGGTCGAGCACGATGTCGCGCTTGCCGACGAGGTCGTGCAGGCCGGCGAAGAGGCGGACGTTGACGGTCATGGGGTCATTGTAGCGCCGGCCTCACGGTCAGCGTCCTGATCGGGATGAGGCCTCATCGCTCGTCGCTGCCGCAGGGCGTATACTCGCCGCCGTGCCGGGTGTACTGGACCGCATCTCGAAGGTCGCGCTGGACCTGCTGTTCCCGCCGCTCTGCGCCGTCTGCGGGCGGGCGGGGGCGATGGTCTGCGAGAGCTGCGCGGACGTGCTGCCGCGCGCCGACGGGGCGCGCTGCCCCGTGTGCTGGATGCCGTCGCGGTACGGGACGTGCGCGCACTGCCAAGAGGCGCCGCCGGCGTTCGCCTCGATCCGGGCGGGGTTCGCGATGGAGGGCGGGGTGCGGCTGCTGGCGCACCGGTTGAAGTACGACGGGATGACGGCGCTGGCGGAGCCGATGGCGGCGCTCCTGACACAACGGCTGGACCTGCCGGCCGCGGATATCGTCGTTCCGGTGCCACTGCATCGTTCGCGGGAGCGGTCGCGGGGATACAACCAGGCGTCACTGCTGGCGAAGGCGCTCGCGACCCACGCCGGTCTGCCGTTCGAGCCGGGGGCGGCCCGCCGCGTGCGGGCGACGGCGCCGCTGGCGAAGACGATGCGGCGGGAGGAGCGCAGGGCGATCGTCGAAAGGGCGTTCGCGGCGCGGGAGGCGCGCGTCGAGGGGCGGCGGGTGGTGCTGGTGGACGACGTGGTGACGACGGGCGCGACGCTCGACGCCTGCGCGGCGGCGCTGCGGCAGGCGGGGGCGATGGAGGTGCGCTGCGTCACCTGGGCGCGGGCGGACTGAGCGCCGAGGAGAGACGATGCTGGGTGAGTCAGAGATCAAGCGCATCGCGGACGGGGTGCTGCGCGCGAGCCGCGCTGACCAGACGGAGATCGAGGTCTTCGCGAACAACTCGGCGCTGACGCGCTTCGCGAACAACTACATCCACCAGAACGTCGAGCAGACGGACGTGGACGTGCGGGTGCGGGCAGTGATCGGGCAGAAGGTCGGCGTGGCGTCGACGAACGAGATCTCGGAGGAGGCGCTGGACGCCGTGGCGAGGCGGGCGTTCGAGCTGGCGGAGCATCAGCGGGAGAACGAGGACTTCCGCTCGCTGCCGCGGCCGGAGCCGATCCCGCCGGTCGCGGCGTTCGTCGAGGCGACGGCACGCTGCGGGCCGGAGGAGCGAGCGGCGGTGGTGGGGCAGGTCTGCGACGCGTCGTCGCGGGCGGGGCTGACGGCGGCGGGGGCGTTCCACACGACGGCGCAGGAGCTGGCGGTGGCGAACTCGCTGGGCGTGTTCGCGTATCACCGGGAGACGCAGGCCGACATCAACACCGTGGTCATGTCGGACACCTCGAGCGGGCACGCGGCGCGGGTGAGCAAGGACGTGGGGGAGATCGACGGCGACGCGGTGGCCCAGGAGGCGGTCGACAAGGCGCTGCGGGGCGTGAACCCGCGGAGCATCGAGCCGGGCGAGTACGAGGTGATCCTGGAGCCGTACGCCGTGGTCGACCTGCTGGACTTCTTCTCGTACCTGTCCTTCGGGGCGCTGGCGTTCATGGAGAAGCGCAGCTTCATGTCGGGGCGCATCGGCGAGCGCGTGATGGGGGAGAACATCACCATCTGGGACGACGGGCTGTCGCCGGAGGGGCTGCCGATGGCGTTCGACTACGAAGGCGTGCCGAAACAGCGCGTGTCGTTCATCGATCGGGGGGTGGCGAAAGGCGTGGTCTGGGACAGCTATCACGCCGGCAAGCAGGGCGGGGAGACCCGCTCGACCGGGCACGCGCTGCCGGCAGGCGTGACCTTCGGACCGATCCCGCTGCAGATGTTCCTGGCGCCGGGGGAGGCCTCGCGCGAGGACATGATCAAGGACGTGAAGCGCGGGTTGTGGGTGAGCCGCTTCTGGTACACCCGCACGGTGCATCCGCTGAACGTCGTGGTCACGGGGATGACGCGCGACGGGACGTTCCTGATCGAGGACGGGAAGATCGTGGGGCCGGTGCGGAGCATGCGCTTCACGCAGGGCTACGTGGAGGCGTTGAACCACGCCGACCTCATCGGGCGGGACACAATGCTTGTGCTGGGAGACATCGGCGGTGGCGTGCGGAGGGTGCCGGCGTTGAAGATCGGCGCCTGGAACTTCACGGGGGTCAGTGAGCTGTAACCCGGGCGGCCGGCGACCATGACGACGTTCACGCTGGAGGAGGCGGAGGCGATGCTGCCGCGGCTGCGCGAGGAGCTGACGGCGATGCAAGCGTGCAAGCACGAGCTGGACGAGCTGCGGACGGCGTTGACGGAGGCGGCGGCGAAGTCGTCTGGGAACGGGCACGTGCAGGACGAGGCCAGGCTCGGCGAGCAGCGCCGGCGGGCAGAGTCGCTGGTGGAGCGGATGAACGATGGGCTGGCGCGGATCAACGGGTGGGGGGTGGAGCTGAAGGGGATGGACGAGGGGCTAGCGGACTTCCCGTCGGAGCGGGAGGGGCGAATCGTGTACCTGTGCTGGCGGCTGGGGGAGGATCGGATCGGGTGGTGGCACGAAGTGGATGCGGGGTTCGCGGGGCGGCAGCCGCTGTGAGGGGGACCGGTGAAGAGACGCGACATAAGCGACGACGCGGGACATCCATGGGGCAGCAAGCCGAGCAGAGTCCGGGAGTGAGTGACAAACGGCTCAACCACTCTAGCCTATGCGCCCGGCGAATTGCATCAAAAGGATCGGTCGCCGAGAATGTGGACGGATTCGAGGCCTGTTCTTAAGAAGGCGGTGCGATGGAACGGACGATGCTGGAGGTGCGCAGGGAGAGGGTGGCGCAGGCCGATGCCCCATCAGCGCGGGTGCTGTGCGAGGCCCTGGAGTACGAGACGGCGAGCGCGCCGGAGTTCATCGACATCACGGAAGACGTGATCCGGGTGGTCGAGGCGGCAGGCGTCCAGTTCGGGCAGGTGACGGTCTTCTCCCAGCACACGACGGCCGCCATCAAGATCAACGAGAATGAGCCGCTGCTGCTGCGCGACCTGGCGCGGACGCTCTGCCAGTTCGCCCCCTCAAACGCGTATTACGAGCACAACGATTTTTCCCGGCGCACGGTGAACATGAACGAGGACGAGTGCGCCAACGGGCACGCCCACTGCCAGCACCTGTTCCTGGGGACGAGCGAGACGATACCGGTCGTCGACGGGCGGGTGACGCTGGGGCAGTGGCAGCGGGTGTTCCTGGTGGAACTTGATCACCCGCGGATGCGGCGGGTGCTGGTGAACGTCGTCGGGGCGGGGTAGCCGCTTCTGGTCCCTGCCGCGAACGTGCGCCCGGCTTTCGCCGGGCGTTTTCATTGGCGGGGAATCAGGTGGACGGCCGTGGCCTTGAATGTGGCTACCGCGTCATCGCCTTCGCGGAGGCCCAGATCCTCGAGGGAGCGGCGAGTGATGCGGGCGACGAGCGTAACGCCGCAATCCAGCTCCACCCGGGCGTCCGCGCCAGTCAGGACGACGCGGCGGACCCGCCCCGGGATGTGGTTGCGCGCGCTCGTCGCCGCGCCAGCGGCGGGGGAGAGCGTGACGTCTTCCGGGCGGAGGCAGACGAGCGCCTGCTCGAAGGCGCGGTCGTCGACGGCCTCGACGAGGTAGCCCCCGGCGTCGAGGGTCATAAGGCCCTCGCGGCGTTCGACGACGCTCGCGGGGAGGACGGTCTCGACGCCGACGAACGCCGCCACCTCTGCGTCGACCGGTGCGCCGAAGACGCTCTCGGGCGGGCCGGACTGCCGAAGCTCGCCACGGATGAGCACCACCACGTCGTCGCCGAGGCGGGCGGCCTCGTCGCGGTCGTGGGTGACGAGGACGGCGGTGACGCGCGTCTGGCGGAGGGCGTTCGAGAGATCCTCGGTCAGGGCTTCGCGGGTCGGCTGGTCGAGGGCGCTGAACGGCTCGTCGAGCAGCAGGACCTCGGGTTCGAGGGCAAAGGCGCGAGCGAGGCTGACACGCTGGGCCTCACCGCCGGAAAGCGTGCGGGAGGAGCGGGCCGCGAACGGGCCCATGCCGAATCTCTCGAGCCACGTTCGGGCGCGGCCGTGGCGGTCGCCGCGAGAGACGCCCCGGAGGGCGAGGCCAGTCTCGACGTTGGCCTGCACCGTGCGGTCGAGCAGGAGCGGCTCCTGGAAGACCACGGCCATGCGCCTGCGGAGGGCGAGTGCTTGACCTGTCGTCCGGGCGCCCTCGAAGAGCACCGTGCCCTGGGTGGGGCGTTCGAGAAGGGCGAGGGTCAGCAGCAGTGTGGTCTTGCCGGCCCCGTTCGGGCCGATGACAGAGAGCACGCGGCCGGTGGGGACATCGAGCGACGGGATGTTCAGTACGGGGCGGCCCGCTCGTCGCACGATCACGGCGCGGAGGGAGAGCTTCGGGGTCAGCGGAGCGTCCATGGGGTGACGAGCGGGTAGGCCGGCGTATCAGTATCAGCGCCGTCACGTGCCCGCGGGGCGTCACGGCGGATGCCAAGCTGGACCCAGGTGAACAGCGCGTTCACGATGATCATCATGGCGAGGAGGATGATGCCGAAGGCCATGGCGGTCCCGAGATTGCCGCTGCTCTGCTCGCGGAGGACGGTGCCGGTCAGGACCCGCGTATGTCCCGGAATGTTCCCTCCCACCATGACGGAGGCGCCGACCTCGGAGATGGCGGCTCCGAAGCCCGCCATAATGGCGGCCAGCAGGGGAAGGCGCACCTCCCGGAGCAGCACCCAGAGCATCTGCAGCTTGGACGCGCCGAGTGCGTAGACCTGTAGTCGGAGCTTCGGGTTCAGGGAGGCGAGGGCGGCAGCGGTGAAGCCTGTAATCACCGGCGTGGCGATGACGGCCTGGGCGATGATCATGGCGCGGGTGGTGTAGATCCACTCCAGCTCGCCCAGAGGGCCGCTGCGCCAGAGCATGATGGCGATGAACAGCCCTACGACGACGGGCGGCAGGCCCATGCCCGTGTTCACCAGCGTCAGGGCCACAAAGCGCCCTGGAAAGCGGCCGAACGCGATCGCGGCGCCGAACCCCACGCCGAGCACCAGCGCGATCGCCGTGGCCATGCCAGAGACGTACAGCGAGCGCCCCGCGATCTCGAAGACATCCTCGTCGTTGTGGACGATGAGCCAGAATGCCTCACGCAGGCCGTCCCAGAGGAGGTCCATCGTTCACCTCGCCGCGGCGGGGATCACGCCGGCTGGTTCGGGCTTGCCTGCGTCGGCGAAGAAGAGCGGCTCGCCGAATTCGTCGACGCCAAAGTCACCGATCAGTTCCTGGATGTCCGCGCGCGTGATGAACGCGGCGAAGGCGCGAGCGCCGGCGGCGTTCACACCGTCGTGCTTGTCCGGGTTGACGACGATCACGTGATACACGTTCAGCAGGACGGGATCGTCCTGATAGATTATCTGCATTTGGAGGTTGTCCTGCTGGGCGAGAAAGGTGGCGCGGTCGCTGAGCGTGTAGCGGCCCTGCTGGTTGGCCACCTGGAGGGTGGCGCCCATGCCCTGCCCGGTCTCCACGTACCAGTCCTGGTCGGCGGGGTCGATGTCGACGCGCTGCCAGAGCTTCAGCTCGAGCGCGTGCGTGCCGGAGTCGTCGCCGCGGCTGACGAATGGGGCCGCCTTGTCAGCGGTGGCGCGTAGCAGGTCGTCGAGGGTCTCCTCAGCCGTGAGGTCGGAGGGGTCACCCTCGGGGCCGACGATGATGAAATCGTTGTGCATGACGAGGGTGCGTTCGATGCCGTCGCCGGCCGCCACCATCTCCTGCTCGGCGGCCGGTGAGTGGACGAGGACGACGTCGGCGTCGCCGCGGGACGCCTGCTCGATGGCCTGGCCCGAGCCTAGGGCGATGGTCTGGACGGTGTAGCCGCTCTCGTCCTCGAACATCGGGACGAGGACGTCGAGGAGGCCGCTGTCCTGGGTGCTGGTGGTGGTGGCGAGGATGAGGTTGCCGCTGGCGCGGGTGGGGGAAGCTGCCGCGCCGCCGGCGGAGGTGGGTGCGGCGGTTGTGCCGGCCGCAACGGTGGAGCCGATGGCAGGGGTGCTGTCGCCGTCATCATCGTCATCGCTGCAGGCGACGGCGAAGACGACGGCGCAGATGGCAAGCATCGAGAGAAGAAATCGTTGCACCGGGACCTCCATGGCGGTGGTTATGCTGGCGCGAGCATAGCCAAGGTGGCTGGAAGCGTCTAGTCGGGGAAGACGCGGGTGAACTCCCGCGTGAGATCCTGCTCCATGGCGCGGCGGAAACGCTCGTACAGGTCGACGAAGCGGCGGCCTTCGGCGGTGAGGCGGGAGCCGCCGCCACCGGCGCCTCCGGCTGTGCTCTCGACGAGCTTCGCGCCGATGTTCTCCTCGATCTCGCGCACCTTTCCCCAGGCGCGGCGATAAGAGAGGCCCATGCGCTCCGCGGCCTCGGCGAGGGAGCCGGCCTCGTCGATGAGGGCGAGGAGGCGGACGCGGTAGTCGCTGAGGACGAGCTTGCCGTCCTTCTCCACCCAGAGCTTCGCGCGGGCTTCCACGGGCCTATGGTAGCGCGTGGAGCGGGCGTCAGAGCCCGTCGGGGCGGCGGAGTTCCGCCGAGAGGGGGCCGGGGGCGGGGCGCGGTGTTGCGCCTGGTGCGGACGCCGGGACTGCGCCCGCCGCGGGGAGCGCACGTTCGGGTTCTCCGTTGACCGCCGCTACGGTGGTCCGCAGCGGCAGGTCGCGCAGCCAGATCGTCAGGATGGCGGCAGCCGCCATGATGCACATCGAAAGGAAGAAGACCTCCGTGATCGACGTGGCGAGGCCTTCGCGGAGGGAGGCGATGCTCTCTGGGAAGAGGTGGGCGGCATCGGCGCCGAAGACGGGCTCGAAGGCAAGGGTGCGCAGGGCCTCGAGTGCGCCGTCGTCGAGAAGGATGCGGGGGTTGCGGAGCGACGCGAGGAGTGGCTCGGGCGCTTGCTGCTGCACCTGCGGGGGGAGGCCGCTGGCAAGCTCATCCTCAAGGCGGCTGGTGAGCAGCGAACCCATGATGGCGACGCCGATCACCCCGCCGACTGAGCGGGCGAACTGGGTCAGGGAGGTGCTGACGCCGATCATGGTCTGGGGCAGGGCGTTCTGGGACGCGAGCACGAGCGAGGGCATGGTGAAGCCCATGCCCAGGCCCAGGATCGACATGTCGCGCATGCCGGCGACCTGTGACGAGTGAGCGTCCATGGTCGAGAGCATGTAGAGGCCGAATGCGCCGATGATCAGCCCGATCAGGGTGAGCCAGCGGTAGGAGCCAGTGCGGGAGATGATCTGGCCGCTGACAATGCTGCCGGCGACGAGCGAAAGGGTCATCGGCGTCAGGACGAGGCCGGCGTTGGTGGCGCTGAAGTTCAGCACTCCTTGCATGAAAAGCGGGATGTAGACGGTGCCGGAGAACATGGCCATGCCGGTCACGAAGGTGATCAGCACGGAGGCGGCGAAGACGGTGTTGCGGAAGACGCCGAATGGGATGATGGGATCGTCGGCCCGCAGCTCCACGACGACGAACGCGGCGGAGGCGAGGGCGCTCCCCAGCAGCGGGAACACGACGTGTCCATCGGTCCAGGCGTAGTCCTGGCCGGCCCAGGAGAAGGCGAGCAGCATGGGCGAGATGGCGGCGGCGAGCAGTGCCGAGCCGAGGTAATCGATGCGGCGGCGGGCGGTCCCTCCGGGCGCGCCGGGGAGGACGAGTGCGACCACGGCGAGCGCAGCCAACCCCAGCGGGATGTTCACGTAGAAGACCCAGCGCCAGTTCAGGTGGTCGGTGATGCCGCCGCCGATCAGAGGACCGATGACGCTGGCGAGGCCGAAGACGCCGCTGAGCAGTCCCATGTAGCGGCCGCGCTCGGCGGGCGAGAAGAGATCGCCGGTGATGGCGAAGGCGTTGGCGAAGATGAAGCCTCCGCCGGCCCCCTGGATCCCGCGGAAGACGATCAGCTGGACCATCGACTGGGAGACGCCAGAGAGGATGGAGCCGACGAGGAAGATGACGATGCCGATCAGGAAGAGATTCTTCCGGCCGAAGACGTCGCCGGCCTTGCCGATGATGGGCACGAAGGTGGTGGAGGTGAGCATGTACGAGGTGAACACCCAGGAGTAGAGGCTCAGCCCCGATAGTTCGGCGATGATGCGAGGGAGGGCGGTGCCGACGATGGTCTGGTCCATAGCCGAGAGGAAGAGGCCGAGCATGACGGCGCCCATGATGGTCAGGCGGCGGCCGAGAGGCAGCGTGTCAGCCAGGGGCGCGTTCATGTCTCCTCGCGGCGGCGCGGGGCGCCACCGCGAGTATCGGTGGGGGCGCGGGCAGTCACAAGTAGCATCAGGGAGGATGGGCGCGCAGCAACCCGCCGAAGGGGGCGGCGGGGAGCGTCCCTGCTACGGACGCCACCAGCCCTTCGGCGGGTTGGTTGAAGCCATACTACGCCCGCGCGGCGGCGGAATGGCGAGATGTTATGACGAATGTGAGAGGTCGACGCTTTATGCGGCCTTGAGGGTGGTAGCGGAGGCTTCGGCCTCGGGAGCGGCGGTTTCGGCCGGCTCGTCGGGGGCGAGGGAGCGGGTCCAGAACTGATGGATGAGGTAGAGGCTGGAGAGCGTGGCGATGAGCGCGACCGCGACAAAGAACGGCATGACGTGCGCCCCTTCCGCTTCTGCTTCGGGAGTTGCCTGCCCCCGTTTGGCCGGGGCCAGGCAACCGTTGTGTCCACGCCTGTCGGGGTGAAGGCGTGCGGGTGGCGGACGGGGACGCCGCCACCCGTCGTACCTTTAGGACTTCTTCGCAGTCTTCTTGCGAGTCGTCCTTCGCGTGCGCGACTTTGCCGCCGCTGCCCGAACGGGCTTCTTGCGGGCGGTGGTCTTCTTGCGCGCTGTGGTCTTCTTGCGGGCGGTCGTCTTCTTCCGCGCCGCGGGCTTGCGAGCGGTCGTCTTCCGCGCCGTAGTCTTGCGGGCGGTCGTCTTCCGCTTTGCCGGAGCCTTCTTCTTTTTTGCTGCCGGCTTCCTGGTAACAGCCATATTACCCTGCCTCCTGTCTTCCTTGACGATTGCTAGTGCTCCTGCCCGTCAGGAGCAGCCACTCGTGCTACCGCAGTTTTCACAGCGGTAACACGTCCCCGACCGAATCATGATCCACCCGCAGCTTGCGCAGGCGGGTGCATCGGCGTGTCCGTTGGCGCGCGGTGCGTGGTACATAACCGGCACCGCATCGCCGGACGCCGCCTGTGTCTCGCCGTTGCTTCCGCCCGCGACGGGGGCGATCGCGCCCTGCAACGGCAGTGGATATTGTCCCGCAGCCAGCGCCGCTTTGATCTCCGGCGTCATCACCCCGACGTCGTAGGCCTCCTCCGGAGACATGTAGCGGCTAGCGAGCCAGCGGAAGACGTAATCGATGATGGACTGCGCGACCGGGATGTCGCGGTTCTCGGTGCGGCCCATGGGCTCGAAACGCATGTGGGCGAAGTTGCGCACGAGGTCCGGGAGGGGCACACCGTACTGCAACGCGTAGGAGACGGCGCGGCCGAAGGCCTCCATGAGGCCGCTAACCGTGGAGCCCTGCTTGGCCATGGAGAGGAAGATCTCCCCGGGCATCCCGTCGTCGTAGAGGCCGACGGTGATGTAGCCGTCGTGGCCTTCGATGCTGAACTTGTGGGTAAGGGAGGCGCGGGTATCGGACATCTTGCGGCGGATGGGGATCCGCTCGGCCGCCGGTTCGGCGGCAGGATCCTTTGAGGTGGAGAGCGGCTGGACCTTCTTGGAGCCGTCGCGGTAGATGGCGATGGCCTTGATGCCGTGCCGCCAGGCCTCGACGTAGGTGTCGGCGACTTCCTCGACAGTTGCCTCGTTAGGGAGGTTTACCGTCTTGGAGATGGCGCCGGAGATGAAGGGCTGGGCGGCGCCCATCATCTTGATGTGTCCCATGTGGCTGATGAAGCGCTCGCCGTTTTCGGCCTGGAAGGCGCAGTCGAACACGGGGAGGTGCTCGTCGCGCAGACCCGGTGCGCCTTCGATGGTCCCCTGCTCGTTGATGTGACGGACGATCGTCTCGACCTCGGCGGCGTTGTAGCCGAGACGCTTGAGCGCGCGCGGCACGGTGTGGTTGACAATCTTGATCATGCCGCCGCCGACGAGTTTCTTGTACTTCACGAGCGCGATGTCCGGCTCGATGCCGGTGGTGTCGCAGTCCATCATGAAGGCGATGGTGCCGGTCGGCGCGAGGACGGTGGCCTGCGCGTTGCGGTACCCGAACTTCGTCCCTAGCTCCACTGCATCATCCCAGGCTGTCTGCGCGGCGTCGATCAAGTGCGCGGGCGCAGCTGCCGTGTCTATTGTACGCGAAGCGTCGCGATGTTTCGCAAGCACACCCAACATTACGTCACGATTCTCATGAAATGCATCGAACGGACCGACGCGCTGCGCGATCGCAGCCGAGGTCGCGTAGGCGTGTCCGGTCATCAGGGCGGTGATCGCGGCGGCGTAGGCGCGTCCCTGATCGGAGTCGTAAGGCAAGCCGAGCGACATGAGCAGCGCGCCGAGGTTGGCGTAGCCCAGGCCGAGCTGCCGCATGGCGTGCGCGTTGCTCTCGATCTTGTCGGTGGGGTAGCTGGAGTTGCCGACGATGATCTCCTGCGCCCAGATAGTGACGGTGACGGCGCGCCGGAACGACTCGACGTCGAAGGTGCCGTCCTCTTCCATGAATTTCATGAGGTTGAGGGAGGCGAGGTTGCAGGCGGAGTCATCGACGTGCATGTATTCCGAGCAGGGGTTGCTGGCGTTGATGCGGCCAGTGTTGGCGCAGGTGTGCCAGTCGTTGATGGTGGTGTCGTACTGCATGCCGGGGTCGCCGCACTCCCAGGCGGCGGCGGCGATGCGCCGGAGGAGGTCGCGGGCGCTCACCGTCTTGAGGGCTTCGCCGGAGGTGATGCTGCGGAGGTCCCAGTCGCGGCCGTCGATGGCCGACTGCATGAAGGCGTCGGTGACGCGGATGGAGTTGTTGGCGTTCTGGAACTGGACGGAGGCCCAGGCGTCGCCGTTGAGGGACATGTCCCAGCCGGCGGAGCCGAGGGCGTAGGCCTTGCGCTCCTCGTTGACCTTGCAGTCCACGAACTCCTCGACGTCCGGGTGGTCGGCGTTGAGGACGACCATCTTGGCGGCGCGGCGGGTCTTGCCGCCGGACTTGATGGAGCCGGCGATGCTGTCGGCGCCGCGCATGAAGGAGATGGGGCCGGAGGCCTGGCCGCCGGCCGAGAGCTGCTCGCGGCTGGAGCGGATGCGGGAGAGGTTCACCCCGGAGCCCGAGCCGCCCTTGAAGATCATGCCCTCGGTCTTACACCAGTCCAGGATGGACTCCATGGTGTCGTCGACGGAGAGGATGAAGCAGGCGGAGCACTGGGGCCTGGTTTCGACGCCGACGTTGAACCAGACGGGGCTGTTGAAGGCCATCTTCTGGTTGACCAGCAGGTGGGTCAGCTCGTCGTGGAAGGCGCGCGCCTCCTCGTCGGTCTCGAAGTAGCTGCCTCGCACGCCCCAGTCGCGGATGGTGTCGGCGACGCGGGCGATGAGCTGGCGGACGCTGCGCTCCCGGCGGTCGCTGCCGAGCGGGCCGCGGAAGTACTTGGAGACGACGACATTGGTGGCGGTCTGCGACCAGGCCTTCGGGATCTCCACGTCCTTCTGTTCGAAGATCGGCGCGCCGTTCTCGTCGGCGATGACGGCGGTGCGGTGCTCCCATTCGAGCTCGTCGTAGGGGTCTTCGCCGGAGCGCGTGAAGAAGCGCTCGACGGTGAAGGCGGTCCTGGCAAGCGTCTTGCGGACTTCCGGCTCGGCCTGGAGCACCATGGTGGCGGGGTCCTTTCTGGTGGCTATGCCCGTTGTTCGCTGGTGATGGCCGGCCTGGCGATGCGGGAGACCGCGCGCCAGCTGGCGGTGTTGGCCCGCCAGGAGGACAGGGCCTCGAGGTCAACGCCGGTACGGCGGACGAATTCGCGCAGTGCGTGCAGGTGCATCTCGGCCTCGGCACGGGCGTCGGCGACCTTGCCGTCGTGGACGCGGCGGAGGAAGCTCGCTGCGCGGGTGCTGAGGTCTGTCACAGACTGCTCTACCATCGCGTCCGCCGCAATCGCATTCTTCCCACGTACCGAAGCGCTAAGCTCCGTCATCGTCCGGGACTCCCGGCGGCGACGGCGGTGTGCGCGCGGGCGAACTCGCGCCAGCGGCGCTCCAGCTCCTCGCCGATCGTCTGCGGCTTGAGGACGCCCAGCCCGACGGGCGATCGCCCGGCGCGCAGGGCGCGGATCAGGCGCTGCAACTGCGCCTCGTCCATGCCGGAGAGGCGGTAGTCGGTCAGCAGCGCGATGCCGTCCTCGACGGCGCGGCGGTCACCGTCGTTGTCGAGAGGGGCGAGGCGGCGCCGGAAATCGGCGACCACTTCTTCAATGAACAGCTCGACACTCGGCATGTGGGTGAGTTCCTTCGTGTGCGGCTACGCGCCCTCTAACGGCAAGGGCGCTGCTTCTTCGGCGGAGGCGGGCGCCTCCGGTGCTTCGGCGGCGGACGGCTCGGCGTAGCCGGCCGCCAGATGCTCCGGCACGCGCTCGGCGACGCGCAGCCGGTAGACGGAGATGCGCTGCTCGGCGGGGCCGGCGATCTTGAAGGTGAGGTGGCGGTCGCTGATGTCCAAGCGCCGGCCGTCATCCAACTCAAGGGCGAGGGGCCCGCGCTGGCGCTCGAGCATGTGGACTTCCCATGAGGGCCACATCGTCACCTGTCCGCTGTCCACGTCCACCTCGCAGATGCCGCTGGCGACGAATTCGCCCGCGGCGTTGGTGAGCTTGCCCTGCAGCCGGGCACGCGACGACGTCATCTGGCGCGCCGCCGCTTCTGTTGTGTCCCCTCTGCCGGCCGCTCGCCCGCGCCCAGGGGCGTGGGTGTCTGCACCGGCCGCACCTGGCGGCGGGAACGGGTCCTGGAATGTGGTGCGGCCGGTGACAGCCGAAGGGAGGGGGAGAGGGCCGGGTCGAGCGGCAGCTGTGCGGCCGCCGGCCGGCTGCCTGAGGCCTGCGCCTCCAGCCACTCCTGCAGATGCTCCATGTCCGCGAACTGCCGATAGACGCTCGCGAACCGGACGTAGGCGATGGTGTCGAGGTCACGGAGGCGCTCCATCACCAGCTCGCCGACGGTGCTGGAGGGGATCTCGGCGGCGTTGGCGGCGAGGAGGGTGGACTCGATATCTGCGGCCAGCGCCTCGATGGCGCCGGCGGGGAGGGGGCGCTTCTCGCAGGCTTTGCGGATGCCGCCGAGGAGCTTCTCGCGGGAGAACTCCTCGCGGGCGCCGTCCTTCTTCACGACGAAGAGGGCGGAGGTCTGGAGGCGCTCGTAGGTGGTGAAACGCTCGGCGCAGTCGGGGTTCAGGCACTCGCGGCGGCGGCGGATAGCCTCGTCGACCTCGCGCGAATCGACAACCTTCGAGTCTGACCAGCCACAGAACGGACAGCGCATGTTGCCCAGAGCCCTCCGACGGCCAGATTCGGCCGTGCTTGCGTAGCTTCGCGAGGTTAACACCAGATGTAGGGCTTGTCAACCACCATTATGGCACTCTGGCCCTATATCTTGTGGTGGTGACGGAGATGTGACGGGAGTGGGTAGTGGGGTAGTGGTGGTTGGTGGCTGGTGGCTAGTGGGGGAACTGGAGGCTGGAGGCTGGAGGCTGGAGGTGGAGGTGGAGGCCGGGGCTGGGGTTTCGGGTCGCATGAGGAGCCTCGAGGGGGCGTCGGGAGCGGCGCTTGCGACTTGGCCGGAGGGGGACCTGGCGGGCGTCGACGAACATAAGACGAGCGACGGCGGGTTATGGAAATCTTCGTCCGGTTGGTGTATGATCGTCGGCGTAGCCCAGGCTCCCGGGATTGTGGCAACTGCCCGTGCCGCTCTACCGGGTCGGGCTACTTTTCTTCTCCCGGGCAGGGCCGGGACGGCTGATGCCGGGGAGAAGATGGATTGGCCGTGAGCGGCGTCATCTCCCGAAACGTCGCTCACGGCCTCGGTCTTTCCCTGGTGGGGGAAAGTGTCCCGGAGTTCACCGGCTCCGGGATGGCTCGGCTAGACAGTCACCTCCTTTCCCTGCTGGTCCAGACGTCCTTAACGCGCCGCCACGGTGCGGCGCAGGAACGTCGGAAGCTCGGTATCCCGGGCGTCGGGCACGCCCCGCAGCTGGGGCGCGGGCGGCGTGCCGTCGTCATCGTCGTCACGGCGGCGGTACTGCTCCGGGATGGTGTCGACGGCGACCGGGCGGGCGAAGCCGGTGGCGATGACGGTGATCTTCACCTCCTCGCCGAGGCGCGGGTCGGTGGCGGTGCCGAAGATGATCTCCGCCTGCGGGTCGACGACTTCGGCGATGACCTGCGCGGCGGCGTTGAGCTCCTGCAGGCCCAGGGTTTTGCTGCCGGTGATGTTGAACAGCACGCCGCGGGCGCCGTCGATCGAGACGTCGAGCAGCGGGCTGGAGATGGCCATGCGGGCGGCCTCGGCGGCGCGGTCGGTGCCGGAGGCGCGTCCGATGGCCATGAGGGCGGGGCCGGCCTCGGCCATGATCTTGCGCACGTCGGCGAAGTCGAGGTTGATCTCGCCGGGTATGGTGATGATCTCGCTGATCCCCTGGATGCCCTGGAGGAGGACGTCGTCGGCGTCGCGGAACGCCTCCTCGACGGTGGCCTTCTCGTCGCAGATGGCGAGCAGGCGGTCGTTGGGGATGACGATCAGGGTGTCGACCTTGTCCTGCAGCCGCTGGATGCCCTCTTCGGCCTGCTCGCGGCGCCGGCGCCCCTCGAAGCCGAACGGCTTGGTGACGACGCCGATGGTGAGCGCCCCCGACTCGCGGGCGACCTCGGCGACGATGGGCGAGGCGCCGGTGCCGGTGCCGCCTCCCATGCCGGCGGTGACGAAGACCATCTCGGCGCCGCGGAGCGCTTCGAGCAGCTCGTCGCGGCTCTCCTCGGCGGCGCGGAGGCCGCGGTTGGGGTCGCCGCCAACGCCCAGCCCCTTCGTGAGGCGGTCGCCGATGCGGATCTTGACCTCGGCGGGCGAGAGCTGAAGCGCCTGCGCGTCGGTGTTGACGGCGACGAACTGTACGCCGGGGATCTGCTCGGCGATCATGCGGTTGACGGCGTTGCACCCGCCCCCGCCGACGCCGACGACCTTGATGGGGGGTAAACCGTCGGAATAGGTCCTGGTCATGATCGCCTCCCTTTGCTCTTCCTCACGCTGTAGCTGCTGCAGCTCCTCTTCGAACATCACCGATTGGCGCTCTTCGTACATCCAGCCTCCTTACTCCTCCCTCGTTCCGGTGGCGGCACGTGTGCGTGCCGCGGGTATGACCTCGGCGCAGCGCCGCGTCTGCTTGGCGCATTCGCTGCTGGTGCGAATTCGGAGGAGGCGGGGGACACTCCCGGATCCCCGGCAGGGGAGGGCACCTCTACCCCGTCGTCCAACGTCCTCAACCGATTCATGTACTCGTCCTTTGCGTCGATCCCTGGTTCGGTTCATTCGGGTAGCAGGACGCGCGCCCAGTTGCCGACGCGGCGCCAGATGCTGTTGAGGTCGAACGACGCGCGGGGAGCGCGGTGCCACGAGCTGGCCTCGGCCTCGTTCACCGCCCACTGCAGCAGGCCGACGCTGGTGGCGTAGGCAGGGTCGACGAGGGAGTCGGTGAGGCCGTGCAGGTTGCGGGGCATGCCGACACGGGCCGGCCACCCGGTGACCTGCTCGGCGAGCAGGTCGAGGCCGGCGAGATTCGCGGTGCCGCCGGTGAGCACGATGCCGGCGGAGATGATGTCGTCGTGGACGGTCCGCTTCACCTCGGCGGTGACCATCTCGAGGATCTCCTCGCAGCGGGCCTGGATGATCTCGCAGAGGCGGCGACGCAGCTCCGTCTTCGAGCCCTCGGCGCCGAAGGCCTCGAGGGTGATCTCCTCGCGGGCATCGACCATGCTCGGAATGGCGTGGCCCCACTGGCGCTTGGCGTCCTCGGCCGCCTGGTAGGGCGCGCGCAGCCCCACGACGACGTCGCGGGTGACATGGTTGCCGCCGACCGGCAGCACGGCCGTGTGATAGACGCTGCCTTCGAGGAACAGGGCGATGTCCGTCGTCCCGCCGCCGATGTCGGCGAGCACCACCCCCTGCTCCTTTTCTTCGGCGTCGAGGACGGCCTCGGCGCTGGCCAGCGGCTCGAGGATCAGGCCGTCGACCTGGACGCCGACGTTCTCGATGCAGCGGGTGAGGTTCTGGATCGCGCTGTCGACGCCGGTGATGATGTGCGTCTCGACATCGAGGCGCGTGCCGTACATGCCGACGGGGTCGGAGACGTTGTCCTGCCCGTCGACGACGTAGTAGCGGGGGATGACGTGGATGATCTCCCGGTTGGTGGGGATGCTGACCACGCGGGCGCCGTCGAGGACGCGGGCGACATCGTCGGGCATGATGGGGCGGGTGCGGTCGGGGATGGCGATGATCCCGCGATTGTTCAGGCAGGCGATGTGCGACCCGGCGATGCCCACGTGCGCCGAGAGGATGCGGGTGCCGCTGGAGCGCTCGGCCTTCTCGGTCGAGACGCGGATGGACTCGGTGGCGTCGCGGATGTTCTCGACCATGCCGCGGCTCAGCCCTTCGGAGGGGGCGATGCCGACACCGAGGATCCGCATGTCCTCCTCGCCGGTCACCTCCCCGACGACGGTGCAGATCTTCGTCGTCCCGATGTCGATCGAGGCGAAGGTCCCTCCCCTGCTCATGATGCCCTCCGTTCTCTACTTGAAGCTCAACCGGTCGCCGAAGCGCAGGTCGACCGTCGTGAGCGACAGATCCTTCTCGCGTGCCTCCTCCAGCAGGACGTAGAGGGAGGCGACCTTGTAGTCGTAGTTGCGGGCGTCGCCGAAGGTGGCCCAGACACCGGAGCCGTTGACGTCGGCGCCGGAGAGGACGGCGGTGAGGCCGGACTCCTGGCGGTACACGAGCGCCACCACGCGCCGGCCGAAGGCCGTCTCCGACTCGCGGGTCAGGCGCACGGCCGCTTCGACGGCGGAGGGGTCGAGGCGGTCGCCGGCATTGATGACGCGCTTTGGGTCAATCTCTACGATCACGGGCGTACCGGCGGGCGGGGGCGGGCCGTCGAGGACGTAACCCTCGGCGTCGATGGGGACGTCGACGCCGTTGATCTGCCAGGCGCCCCACGGCGCCCGCTCCTGGATGGTGATGCGGACGCGATTGAAGCCGTCCTTCTCGACGGTGGCTCCGCTGACTTTCGGGAGCTGCTCGACCCGGGCGGCGGCGGCGTCGAGGTCGAGGGTGAAGACGCTGTCGCCGTCGAGGGCGGCGGCGTCGCGCACCTGCTCGGCTGACACCTGCGCCACGCCGGAGATCTCGATCTCGCTCACGGTCAGCCACGGCGAGCGGTAGGCCCACCATGCGCCGGAGACGAGGAGCACGAAGAAGGTGAGCGCCAGCACCACGCGCGCCTGCCCCGGGGTGATGCGGACGCGCGGCTGCGGAGCTTCGCGGCGCATGACGCCCCGCGCGCGCTCGGGCTGCTTGCGCACGCGCTCGCCCCGCACGGTGATGCCGGTGCGGTACGGCCACTTTTGCTGCGTGCGCGGGTTAGCCACTGCGCGCCTGCCTCTTCCGGAATCGGTCCAGCCCCAGGTCCACCAGCCGACTGATCAACTCGCGATAGCTGACGCCGGCGAGCGCCCAGAGCCGGGGGAACATGCTGATGGGCGTGAAGCCGGGGATGGTGTTGATCTCGTTCACGACGGGGGGCCCGTCGGGGGGGAGGAAGAAGTCGACGCGGGCGTAGCCCTCGCCGTCAATGGCGCGGAAGGCGGCGAGGGCGGACTCGCGGACGGCCTCGGCCGCCGGCTCGGGCAGGTCGGCGGGGGCGGTGAGCTTCGCGGTGTCTTCGAGGTATTTCGCGGCGTAGTCGTAGAAGCCACCCTGCGGCACGACTTCGCCGACGGGGGAGGCCTCCGGGGCCTCGTTGCCGATGACGCCGCACTCGACCTCGCGGCCGCGCATGGCCTCCTCGACGAGGATCTTGGCGTCGAGGGCGAAGGCGGTGCGCATGGCGCCGTCGAGATCCTCGCGGGAGCGCACCTTGCTGACGCCGACGCTGCTGCCGCCGTTCGCCGGCTTCACGAAGGCGGGGTAGCCCAGCGAGTGCTCGATGCCGCGGGCGATCTCGCCTTCGCCTGCGTGCCACTCGTGCTCGAAGACGGTGAGGTGGCGGGTGACCTTGAGGCCGGCCCGCTGGAAGAGCGCCTTCTGGAGCGACTTGTCCATGCCCAGCGCGCTGGCGGCGACGCCGCAGCCGGCGTAGGGCAGGCCGAACATCTCGAGGAGACCCTGCAGCGTGCCGTCCTCACCGTTCACGCCGTGCACAAGCGGGAAGACCGCGTCCAGGCCGGCTAGCGCCCGCAGCACTTCGCCGCGCTCGCGGAGGGGCGGCACGCCGGCGTCGAGGCGCTTCTGGTACGGCGGGTCGTTGCGGTCGAGCTGCGTTTGCGTTTCGGCGGGCGTGAGCCAGCGGCCATCGCGGGTGACGCCGATGGGCACCGTCTCGAAGCGGTCGCGGTCGACGGCATCGAGGACGTTCATGGCGGAGACGACGGAGACCTCGTGCTCGGCGGAGCGGCCGCCGAAGACGACGCCGAGTCGCAGCTTCGCGGCCATCAGAAGCCCTCCCCCACCCGCTGCACCTCATCCTCCAGCTCGATGCCGAAGCGCTCGCGCACCCGGCGCTTCGCCTCGGACATCAGCGCGAAGACGTCGGCGGCGCGGGCGTCGCCCAGGTTCTCGATGAAGTTGCAATGCTTCGGCGAGATCCGGGCGCCGCCGATGCGGTGGCCGCGCAAGCCAGCGTCATCGATCAACTCCCAGGCGCGGCGGCCCTCGGGGTTCTTGAACGTGCTGCCGGAGTTGCGCCCGCGAGGCTGTGCGTCGAGGCGCTGGCGGTCGAAGGCGGCGACCTGCGCTGCGAGTGCGCGGGCGTCGCCGCGGGTCACGGCGATCTCGACGGTCAGCACGACGCAGTCGCCCAGCTCGCCGCGCAGGAGGGCGCTGGTGCGATACCCGAGCTTCAATTCGGGCGCCGGCAGGTAGCGCTGGTCGCCCGCGCCATCGATGAGGGTGACGGCCAGCAGGACGTCGGCGAGGCAGCCGTCGTAGGCGCCGGCGTTGTAGATGACGGCGCCGCCGAGGGTGCCGGGGACCCCACACGCCCATTCGACGCCGGCGTAGCCGTCGCGGGCGAGGGAGCGGGCGAGCGCGGCGAACGATGCGCCGGACTCCGCCCAGACGACGGACGCGCCGTCGGGGCTCTCGACGGAGGGTGGGAGGCTGACCGGGCTGTCCGTGCCAATGACGAGCGGGGCGATGCGGTGGGCCTTCGCCTGATTGTCGATGACGACGCCGCGGACGCCCGCGTCGCCGACGAGGATGTTGCTGCCCGCGCCGAGCACGAAACAGGGCACGCCCGCCTCGCGGACGGACAGGAAAGCGTCACGGAGCTGGTCGGCGCTGCGGACGGTGACGAAGAGATCGGCGGGGCCGCCGATGCCGAAGGTGGTGTGGCGCGCGAGGACTTCATCGCGCCTGACGGCGGCGATGGCTTCGAGGCGGGCGACCAGCGTTCCGTCCATTTTCTCGCTTCGTCCCATGACCGCTCCGCCTGTCCGCGTCACGCTCATCGTTGCTTCAGCCGCTCCAGCACCATCCGCCCGACGGCATCGACGTCTCCGGCGCCGATGGTGAAGAACACGTCTCCCTGGCGGAGCGCGCCCGAGATGCGCTCCGCCGCCTCGTCGAACGTCGCGCAGTAGGTCGCGGGCGGCGCCGAGACCGCCTTCGCGAGGTCGGCGCCGCTGAGGCCGCGCTCCGCGCCCTCGCGGGCGGCGTAGGTGGGGGCGATGTACAGATCGTCGATGCCAGCGAAGCAGATGCGCCACTCGTCGAGTAGGTACTGGGTGCGGGAGAAGGTGTGCGGCTGGAACAGCACGACCAGGCGGCGCTCGCCGAAGCGCTCGCGAGCGGCCTGCACCGCCGCGCGGACCTCCGTGGGGTGGTGGGAGTAGTCGTCCATGACGGTGACGCCCGCGGCCTCGCCGACGTATTCGAAGCGGCGCTGGGCTCCGCGGTACGACGCGAGCGCCGCCTGCATCACCGCCGTCTCGATGCCGATGGTGCTGCCGGCGGCGAGGCCGGCGAGGGCGTTGCTCACGTTGTGGCGTCCGGGGAGGCTGATGGTGAACGTCCCGAACGTCCGGCCGCCGACCTCGACCGTGAAGGTCTGGCCGGCGGGCTGGTGGGAGACGTGGGCGGCGGACCAGCCAGCGGGCGCGTCGAGGCCGTACGTCTGCACGTCGCGGGCGCGCAGGGGCGCCGTCGCCACGACCTCGCGGACGCGCGGTCCGTCGGCGCAGGCGATCACGTGGCCGTCCTCCGGCACGCGGGAGAGGAACTCGCCGAAGGCGGCGGACAGCTCCTCGACCGTGCCGTAGATGTCGAGGTGGTCCGCTTCGATGCTGGTGACGACGGCGACATCTGGCGTGTAGCTCAGGAACGCGCGGTCGTACTCGTCGGCTTCGACGACGATGTACTTGCCGGCGCCGGAGGCGGCGTTGGAGCCGAGCGACCGAATCTCACCACCGATCAGGTAGGTGGGGTCGAGCTGCGCCTCGACGAGCATGTGGGCGATGAGGCCGCTCGTGGTGGTCTTTCCGTGCGTGCCGGCGACGGCGATGCTGTAGCGCCCCTCCATGAGCCGCGCGACCATCTCGGCGCGTTTGATCACGGGGATGGCGCGCCCGCGGGCTTCGGCGATCTCCGGGTTGTCGTCCGGGGCGGCGGAGGTGAAGACAACGAGCTCTGCGTCGCCGACGTGCTCCGCGGCGTGGCCGACGTACACGCGCATGCCCATGCCTTCGAGGCGGCGGGTCATGTCGCTCTCGCGCTGGTCGGAGCCGGTGACGGTATGGCCCCAGGCGTGCAGGATCTGGGCGATTGCGGACATGTGGGCGCCGCCGATGCCGACCAGGTGCACGCGTTCGGGGACGTTGTGCACCAGCGTCATGCGGCAGCCTCCAGGACCAGCCGGGCGAGGTCGCGGGCGGCGTCGGGGTGGGCGAGGCGGCGGGCGGCTTCGCGCATGCGGGCGAGCCGCGCGGCGTCTTCGAGCAGCGAGACCACCGTGTCGGCGAGGCGGAGCAGATCGGCGTTGCGGAGCATCACTGCCGCGCCTTCGGACTGGAGGTATTCGGCGTTCGGGGCCTGCGTCCAGCCTTCGTACTCGCCCGGGACGAGAATGGCGGGCAACCCGGCAGCGGGCAGCTCGCCCAGGACAGAGGCCCCGGCCCGGCTGACAGCGAGGTCGGCGGCGACCATCGCGTCCGGCATGTCGGCGAGGTAGCCGCGCACGTGGTAGCGCGCGCGCTGCGGCTGCGGGAGGGCGTCGCGGTGTTCGATCGCGCGGGCTTCGTCGTCCGCTCCGGTGACGTGCAGCAGCTGCGCGCGGTCGAGCAGCGCCGGAAGGGCATCAAAGATGGCGTCGTTAATGGCGCGTGCGCCCAGGCTGGCGCCGGTCACGAGCAGCACGTGACCTTCGGCGCTCAGGCCCAGCTTCGCCCGGGATGAGTTGCGGTCGGCCGTCCAGAAGTCGTCGCGGACGGGATAGCCGACGACAGATGTCTTCCTCGCGGGGAGGTGCGCCAGTGCGCGGTCAGACGTCGTCGCCATGCGCGTGGCGAGGCGGGAGAGGAGGCGCACGGCCCATCCGGGGGTGACGTCGGGGAGGTAGACCACGAGCGGACGGCGCAAGATCCGCGCCGCCAGCCCGACGGGGACGCTGGCGTAGCCGCCGGTGGCGAAGACAGCGGCGGGGTGCTGGGCGCGGAGAAGGCGCAGTGCCTGCAGCGAGCCGAGCGCGAGCCTCGCGAGGTTGCGGACGAAGGTCAGCGGAGAGGACACGCGGAGCTGACCGGAGGAGACGGCGCGGAAGGGCAGGCCGGCGGCGGGCACGATGCGTTCGTCGATGCGGCCGCGGACCCCGACGTACAGCAGTTCGAGCGGTCCGATGCCGCGGTCCGCGACTTCGCGGCGCAGCGCCTCGGCCACGGCGAGTCCGGGGTACACGTGTCCGCCTGTCCCTCCTCCGGCCAGGATCACCTTCACCGCGCTCCCTTCCGTGCAGGCGTCCGCATAAGGCCGGTGGTCCGGCGCTGAGGACGCACGATGGTGTCGGAGCCGTCGGCGGGCTTCGGTTTCTTCGCTGCAACGGCTGAAGGTTCGACGCCGTAGCGGGAGACGCTCAGCAGGATGCCGATGGCGGCGAGCATGGCGATGAGGGCGGAGCCGCCGTAGCTCACGAAGGGCAGCGGGATGCCGGTGAGGGGGATGCTCCGGGTGATGCCGCCGATGTTGATCAGCGCCTGGTAGCCAATCCACGACACGATGCCGACCGCCAGCAGCGAACCGAAGTCGTCGCGGGCGCGCAGGACTACGCGGAAGCCGCGCACGAGGACGACGGCGAAGAGCACCAGCACAGCCGCGCAGCCGATGAAACCCAGCTCCTCGCCGATGATGGCGAAGATGCCGTCGGTGTGGGCACCGGGGACGTAGAAGAACTTCTGGCGGCTGGCGCCGAGGCCGATGCCTTCGAGGCCGCCGCTGCCCAGTGCGATGAGCAGCTGCAGCGTCTGGAAGCCGCGGCCGCTGGGGTCGTCCTCGGCGGAGATGAAGGCGAAGATGCGGTCGACGCGATACTCGCCGGTGAGGATGAGCAGGGTGGCGGCGACGGAGGCGATGCCGGCGAAGGCGAGCAGGTGCGTCAGCGAGGCCCCGGCGACGAAGACCAGCGTCATGGTGGTGAGGACGATGACAATGGTGGTGCCGAGGTCCGGCTCCAGCATCACCAGCCCGGCGACGAGGCCCACGAGCACGACGAACGGGAAGAAGCCTGTCCAGAACGCCTTCACGTGCTCGCCGCGCCCGGCAAGCCAGGCGGCGACGTAGATGATGAGCGCGAGCTTGGCGAACTCGCTGGGCTGGAGGGGAGGGATGGGGCCGCCGACGGCGATCCAGCGGGTGGCGCCGTTGCGCTCGACGCCGATGCCGGGCATCAGGACGGCAACGAGGCCCAGGACGGCGGCGAGCATCAGCAGCGGGCTGATGACGCGCAGGTGGCGGTAGTCGCTTTTCATCAGCACGAACATGGCGATGGCGCCGAGGATGCCGAAGAAGACGTGGCGCTGCGCGAAGTAGTGGGCGTCGCCGTACTCGAGGAGGCCGACGGCGAAGCTGGAGCTGTAGACCACGACGATGCCGAGCAGGACGAGCGCCCCCACTGCGGCGACGATGGCGTAGTCGGGGTTGCCGGCGCGCAGACGGGCGGGGTGAGCCGTAACGGACATCAGCCCCCCTCTCCGAGCGCGCGCACGAGGAGGCGGAACTCTTCACCGCGCTGCTCGAAGTTCTCGTAGGCGTCGAAGCTGGTGCAGGCGGGCGAGAGCAGCACGACGTCACCGGGCTCGGCGAGGTCGCGGGCGGCGCGCACGGCATCGGCCAGCGTCACCACCCGCAGCGTCTCGGGCGGCTCCGGCGCGTAGCCAGCGTTGGCCGCGACGGCGGCCTCGAGCAGCGGGCCGTCGGCGCCGAAGAAGATGATGCTGTGGCAGCGGCGGAGCACCTCCTGCGCCAGCTCGTCCTTCGGGAGGTCCTTGTCCTTCCCGCCGAGGAGCAGCACGAGCGGCTCGTCGAAGGAACGGATGCCGGCCAGCGCGCGCTCGGGCGTGGTAGCGATGCTGTCGTTCACGTAAGTCACGCCATCGACCTCTGCGACGACCTCCAGGCGGTGGGGGACGGGGTGGAACTCGCGGACGACTGCCGCGATGGTGTCCGTCGTCACGCCCGCGCAGGCGGCGACGCTGGCGGCGGCGAGCACGTTCGCGACGTTGTGGATGCCGCGGAGTGGGACCTCCGCGACCGGCAGCACCATCTCGTCGATGCTGTTGCGCCGGAGGAAGACTGCGCCGTCACGTATGAAGGCTCCGTCGCCGCGCAGCTCGGCTTCGAGCGTGAAGTGCGCGGCGTGCGCGGGCGTGAGCACGGCCATGGCGGCGCTGACCTCGTCGTCGAGGTTGAGGACGACGAAGTCGTCCGCCGTCTGATAGCGGACGAGGTTCTGCTTCAGCGCCACGTACTCGTCCCAGCTGAATCGATCGAGGTGGTTCGGCGTGACGTTCAGCACGCAGGCGATGTGCGGGCTGCGGTCGCTGAGCGTCAGCTGTGTGTGACTGATCTCCAGCACCACCCAGGTGCGGTCGTCGAGGCCGTCGAGAAGGCCGAGGAGGCCGACGCCGATGTTGCCGCCGACCCGGTAGGGCCGGCCGTCGGCGGCGAGCATGGCGGCGACCAGGCTGGTGGTGGTGGTCTTGCCGCTGCTGCCGCTGATGCCGATCGCCGGGCCGGGGCAGTGCTGCAGGAAGAAGCGGGTCATGGAACTGAGCGGCACGCCGCGCTCTCGGGCTTCGGCGATGGGGGGGAGGGTCAGGGGGACGCCCTGCGAGACGAAGACCAACTCGGCCTGCGTGATGTCCTCGGGGCGGTTCGTGCCCAGCGCGTAGCGGATAGGGAGCCCCTCCAGCTGTCGCATGCGCTCGCGGAGGGCTTCCGGGGGTTTGGCGTCGGAGACCGTGACTTCGGCGCCGTGCGTCGCGGCGTAGCGGGCCACGTCCACGCCTTCGATCCCGAGACCGATCACGGTCACCCGTTTCCCCACCAGGAAGTCTCGCTCAGTTGTCATAGCACGTTAGCAGATACCTGTCAAGCCCTCGTTCTAGTCCAGTACGGCCAACGCCACGCCGAGCAGGGCACCGGCGAGGCCGACCAGCAGGAACGGCATGGTGACGTGCGTCTCGTGGAAGCCGAGCTTCTCGAAGTGATGGTGGAGGGGGGCCATCCGGAAGACGCGCTTGCCCCCGGTCAGGCGGAAGTAGCCGATCTGAATCACGTCGGAGAGGATCTCGGCGACGAAGACCACGCCGATCAGCGGGAGAAGCAGCCACCAGCCGGTCATCAGGGCGACGATGGCGAGCATGGCGCCAAGGGGCAACGAGCCGCTTTCGCCCATAAAGACGCGGGCGGGGTAGGCGTTGTACCAGAGGAATCCCAACAGGGCGCCGGCGACGACGAAGCAGAACGCCGCAAGCTCATGCTGGTCCTGGACCAGCGCGATCGCCCCGTAGGCCCCGAAGGCGACGGCGGACGTGCTGCCGGCGAGCATGTCGAGTCCGTCGGTGACGCCGACGGCGCTGGTGGTGGCGATAATGATGCCGGCGGCGATGAGGATGTAGATGGGGCCGATATCGTAGTGACCATAATGCGGGACGAGGAGCCTCGGGGTGTCGAGGGGGCCGTAGAGGATCCAGCCGGCGACCAGCCCCACGGCGCTGAAGCCGGCCAGCTTTAGGATCATGCCGGTGCGGGTGTGGGCCTCCCGTTGGGCGCGGTCCACGAGCGTTCCGAGGTCATCGTAGAAGCCGATGACGACGATGAAGGCGGCGACGGCGACGGGGAGCCAGATGTCGGCGTCGCGCGGCACGATGGCAGCGACGGCGACAGCGAGGACGGTGCCGGTGATGAAGAGGCCGCCCATCGTGGGCGTGCCCTGCTTCACCGTGTGGGATTCGGGACCCTCGGAGCTGATCGCCTTGCCGATGCCCTGCGCGCGCAGCAAGGCCACGGCCCAGTTCCCGGCGATGAGCGAGACGAGGGCGGCGAGGCATCCGAGGAGCAGGGCGTAGGTCACGGCTTCTCCTCCAGCTCGTCGAGGAGGGTCTCCAGCTCCAGAGCGCGGGACCCCTTCAGCAGCACTACGTCGCCGGGCCGCAGCTCCGCGGCCAGCGCGGCGCCCGCTTCGGCCTTCCCGGGGAAGGCGCGGACGTCGCGGTGCCCCGCCTCGCGGGCGGCATCGCCGATGAGCCGGCCCAGCTCGCCGATTGCGTAGATTACGTCGGCCGCCTCGGCGGCTCGCAGGCCAATCTCGCGGTGGCCCGCGACCTCTGCGTCGCCCAGCTCGCGCATGTCGCCGAGGACGGCGATGCGGCGTCCCGGCAGCTCGGCGAGCAGGTCGAGGGCGGCGGCCATGGAGGCGGGGCTGGCGTTGTAGGTGTCATCGATGAGCGTCGAGCCGTTCAGGCCGCGCCGGGCGACCAGGCGCGCCTGCGGCTGAGCTTCGCTGAGCGCCTCGGCGATCTCGGCGAGGGTGAGGCCGTCGACGAGGCCGGCGGCGGCGGCTGAGAGTGCGTTGTGGACCAGCGCGCGGCCGGGGAGGCGGCTGTAGACCGGCTCGCGCTGGTCGCCGTGGACGAGCGCAAAGCGCACGCCTGCGAGGCCGTGGCTCTCGATGTCGTCCGCCCGGACGTCGGCGGCCGCGCGGAGCCCGTAGGTGAGGACGTGGGCGGGAGTGCGCTCGCGCATCGCGGAAACGCGGGCGTCGTCGGCGTTAAGGACGGCCACGCCGTCCCGCGGGAGAGATTCGACCAGCTCCGCCTTGGCGGCGGCGATGGCCTCGATGCTGCCGAGGCGTTCCATATGTGATGGACCGACGTTGGTGACGATGCCGACCTCGGGGCGGGCGATCTGGCACAGGAGGCGGATCTCGCCGGGCGCCCACATGCCCATCTCCAGCACGGCGCGGCGGTGGCGGCCGGTGAGCTGCAACAGCACCATGGGGAGGCCGATCTCGCTGTTGAGGTTGCCCTCGCTCTTGAGAAGCGGGTAGCGGCGGGCGAGGACGGTCGCGACCAGGTCCTTCGTCGTCGTCTTGCCGACGCTCCCGGTGATGGCGACGACGCGCAGCTTCGGGTGCGAGTCACGGCGCGCGCGGGCGAGCGTCTGGAGCGCCGCCAGCGCGTCGGGGACGACGTACTGGGCGAGATCGGCTTCGACGGAGCGCTCGACGATGGCGCCGGTGGCGCCGCGCCCGGCGGCTTGCGCGACATAATCGTGGCCGTCGACGGATTCGCCTTTCAGGGCGACGAAGAGGTCTCCGCGGCCGGCCTTGCGGGAGTCGACGATGGCGCGGCGAAAGCGCATCGGTCCGACGCCGGGCGCGCGGATCATGTGGGGACGGAGAGCCGCTGCCAATTCTCTGGCGGTGATCATCCGATAGTGCCCTGCCTGCCTGCCTGCCTGCCCCAGACGCAGCCCCGGTCAGGGCGTCGTCTGCACCAGTTGTGGCTCGTCGGGGCGCACGCCGAGGTAGGCGAGGATGCGCGGCGCGAGCCGTCCGAAGACCGGGGCCGCCACCTGGCCACCCAGCCGGTCCTCCTTGAAGTCGAGCTTGACCAGCATGATGATCTGCGGGTCTTCGGCGGGGGCGAAACCGACGAAGGACGCGATGTTGCCATCGCGGACGGTCCCGTCGGCCAGGGTGGCGCCGGTGGTGGTGCCGGTCTTGCCGCCAACGTGGTAGCCCCGGACGGCGGCAAGATGGCCGGGGATGCCCTCGACGACCTGGTTCATCATATCGGCTACCTGGCGGGCGGTTTCCTCGCGGACCACCTGGCGGACGACGACGGGGTCGAACCGGCGGAGCCCCTCCGGCGTTTGCTCGGACTCGACGACGTAGGGGCGCATGAGCCTGCCCCCGTTCACCAGCGACGAGATGGCGGTGATGATCTGGAGCGGGGTCGCGGCAAGCCCCTGTCCGAAGCTGTTGGTGGCAAGATCGACTTCCGACCAGTAGGGATCGTCGTTGCCCCGCAGGAGGCCGTCGGCCTCGCCGCCGAGGCCGGCGTGCGTGGCCTCTCCGAGGCCGAAGTCTCGCACATACCGATAGAAGGCATCGGGGCCGGCGAGCCCGCTCATCCAGACGGCGCCGGTGTTGAGGCTGCGCTGAAGGACCTGCGTCATGGTCATGGTGCCGTTGACGCTGTAGTCCCAGTTGCGAATCGTAGACGGGCCGATGTACACCGCGCCTTCATCGACATACGTGGACTCTGGTGTAGCCTTCCCCAGATCGATCGCGATGGCGGCGGTGAGGGTCTTGAAGACGGAGCCGGGCTCGTAGACGTCCGTCACGGCGCGGTTGCGGAAGAGCGCCTCGTCCGGGTCATTGAGGTCGAGCGCCGACAGGCGGAAGGCGGGGCGGCTGGCCATGGCGAGGACTTCGCCCGACTGGGGCTGCATGACGATGATCGAGCCGCCGAGGGCGCCCGTCTGGGCGATCTGGGCCTCTAACTCGCCTTCCGCCGCCCGCTGGATGTAGCGGTCGAGGGTGAGTTGTACGTCGCCGCCGGGCACGGGCTGCCGGCCGATGTGCTCCTTCCCGAGGGCGATGCGGTTCCCGATGCTGTCGCGTTCGAAGTAGATGGTGCCGGGGACGCCGCCAAGCTCGCGGTCGAGGTCGGCTTCGATGCCGGTGAGGCCTGCATGGTCGCGGCCGACGAACCCGAGGACGTTCGAGGCGAGGTCGCCCTCGGGGTAGAAGCGCTTGGTGGTGCGGACCAGGCGCAGGCCGGGAGCCTCTTCGTCCGCGAGAGATCCGCCCTTGTCGAAGTCGAGGCCGGAGTAGGCGAAGTAGAGCCCCTTGTCCTCCTTGCGGACCTCCTCGACGAGCGCGTCGGCAGGGCGGCCGATGAGGGGAGCGATGACGGCGGCGGCGCGGCGGGCGTCGTCTTCCTGGCGCCAGGCCGACCGGTCGACGTAGACGTCGTAGGCGTCGACGGTAGTGGCAAGGGGGTAGCCGTTGCGGTCGAGGATGGCGCCGCGGGGGGCGCGGACCTCCTGCTGGCCGAAGTGCTCCTGGCGGGCGGCGGTCTTGTAGTGCTCCTCGTTGACGACTTGTATGTAGAACACGCGGAAGAGCAGCCCGGCACCGCCGAGCACGAAGAGGCCCGCAAGCGCGTACAGACGGAGATTCATGCGGCCGCGGTGTCCCATCAATCCTGACTCTCTCGGGCCGGGGCCCTTCCTGCGGAGGGGCTTCTAGAAGAAGGGAAGGAGCCTGACGGCCTGCTTCCAGAGCCGGTCGTCCGGGTCATCGAGTGGCGGCGCCGGCATCGGCGACGGCAGATAACGCGCCGGCAGCGTCTGGCGTTCGGGCACAGGCTGATTCACGCCGATGTAGAGCTGCCGTTGCGCCGGCTGGAGTCCAAGGCGCGTCCGCGCCTCCCAGTCGACGCGGCCGAGGGAGGAGAGCTGCGCGACGTCGGCCTCGAGGCGGTGCTGCTGCGCCTGGCGGGCGGCGCGGAGCTGCTCCAGGGCGTCGATATCGTAGCCGGTGCTCGTGGTGCGGGTGAGCTGATAGACCTGCAGGACTGCCGCCGCGACGACCAGCACGATCGCGCCGGCGGCGAGCAGCCGCCCCGAAGGCCGGTGCACGGCCGGCAGGGGCAGTGCGAGGGTGCGCCGATGGGTGATGGCCATGGTGCCGCCTCACGCGGCCGCGGCGATGCGTTCGGCGGCGCGGAGTTTGGCGCTCCGGGCACGCGGGTTCGCCGAGACTTCGGAGGCGGAGGGGGCGAGGGCGCCGCGGGTCACCGGCCGCAGGGTGGCACGGTGACCGCAGCGGCATACGGGGAGGCCGGGCGGGCAGATGCAGTCGTGCGATTCGCGCCGGATGTAGTCTTTGACGATGCGGTCCTCGAGGGAGTGGTAGCTGAGCACAGCGAGGCGTGATCCAAAGCCGAGCAGGCCGTGGGCCTGAGGAAGCGCGGCGGCTAGAACGTCTAGCTCCTGGTTGACCGCGATGCGGAGAGCCTGAAACGTCCTGGTGGCGGGGTGGGTTTTCCGGTTGGCTCTCCTACCCACGGCCTGCTCGATGGCTTTGGCTAATTCAGCGCTCGTCCCTATCGGACGAACTTCGACGATCCGGCGAGCGATCCTACGGCTCGCCGGCTCTTCGCCATAGTTGAAGATGAGGTCCGCCAGCTCGGCCTCACTGCGGGTGTTCACGATGTCGGCCGCCGTCTCGCCTTCGCGCCCGAAGCGCATGTCGAGCGGGGCCGGACGCTGGAAACTGAAGCCGGCGCCCTCCGCAAGCTGGTCGGAGGACAGGCCCAGGTCCATGAGCACGCCGTTTACAGGGGTGAATCCGCGGCGGCGGCAGATGTCGCCGACCTGCGCGAAGTTGCCCTCTTCGAGTTCAAAGCTCCCGCCGAAGGGAGCGAGTCTGCCCCGGCTGCGCTCGATGGCAGCGGAGTCGGCGTCAATGCCGAGGAGGGTGCCGCCGGGCTGAGAGGCGCCGAGGATGGCCTCGGCGTGGCCGGCGCCGCCGACGGTGCAATCGACATAACGACCACCTGGGCGTACGTCGAGGGCGGCGAGCACCTCTCGCAGCATCACCGGCTTGTGGCGAGTCTCGGTCACGGTCATCCTCTCGGGTCCACGGACTCCAGCGCCCGCTGCAGTTCCTCGTCGACGAGTGCCATCTCGGCCGTATAAGCGTCGGGCGCCCAGATCTCGAGCCACTCGCCCGCCCCTACGACCAGCACCTTCCCGGAGAGGCCGGCGTATTCGCGCAGCGGCTGCGGGATGAGCACCCGGTTCTGCTTGTCCAGCTCCGCCGGGTGCGAGCGGGCGAAGAGGCTGCGCCGCAGCACGCGGCCGGTCCGGCGCAACGCCGGCTCCGCCGTATGGTCGGCGGCCTGCTTGTGGAAGGCGCTCAGCGTATAGAGGCAGAGACAGCGGTCCGGGGAGCCCTGACTGAGCACGAGTCCCTCCCGGAAGGCGTCGCGGTAGAGCGGGGGGAGCGGGAGGCGCCCCCGGTCGTCCATCGCGTAGTCGAAGGTACCGAGAAAAAACAAGGGATCGCCCGAAGTCCTGCGTGTTCAATCGGGTCCATCCGTTGACAGAATTCCCACGAACTCCCACAGATTACCATCAGACCTTCCATTGTCAAGCACCTTAGCAGATAAGTTTCCCACTTTCTTCCGCGCCCGCCGCGGACTCCAACATCTGTGATGGAGACCGCTGCTACGATGCGGGCGATGAGCATCAGGGCGGCGATCCTCACGGTCAGCGACGCCGGCAGCCGGGGCGAGCGCACCGACACCAGCGGCGACGCCGCTGCGGAGCTTCTGGCTAGCATCGGTGCGGCGGTCTCGAGGCGGGAGATCGTGCCTGACGAGCGCGAGAGCATCGCCGGGACGTTGCGGGCCTGGGCGGACGGCGGGGACGTCGACCTCATCCTCACGACGGGGGGGACGGGGCTGGCGGCACGTGACGTAACGCCCGAGGCGACACTGGAGGTGGCGGAGCGCGTTGCGCCGGGCATCGCGGAGGCGATGCGTGCGGAGGGGCTGCGCCACACCCCTCGGGCGATGCTGAGCCGCGCCGTCGCTGTGGTGCGGGGCCGGGCGCTGATCATCAACCTGCCGGGGAGCGAGAAAGGCGTCCGTGAGAGCCTGGGGGCGGTGCTGGGGGTGCTGCCGCACGCCGTCGAATTGCTCCGGGGGCAGACGGAACACCCGCCGGGAGGCGGCACTCCTTAATATGTGCTCAGCGTAACGGCTTCGACCGGCCGGAGGCGATGGGCTATACTCGCTGCCGGGTTTTCCGCTCCTTCGACCACAACAACGTCGCACCGCACGCGCTGACTCGCGCCGGACACACGTTGCGGCCACGCTCCGACGGGAGGAGACGTTGCTTTGACCGCACGCACGCTGGCCTGGACCGGCTTCATCGCGATCGCGGCATTCGTGCTGATGGGGGCGGGACGGCTCACCCTCCTCGATCCGGTGGAGAACGTGACGCTTGGCGTCACTGCTCCGCTGCAGGAGGGCCTGAGCACCGCTACGCGGCCGGTGGCCGACTGGGTCAATAACCTCACCGACGCTGGCGAGCTATCGCGGGACAACCAGCGGCTGCGGGAGGAGAACGAGCGTCTGATCAACGACCTCGCCCGCGCTCGTGAGGAGACCGCGCAGGTCCAGAGCATCGAGGACCTGGAGGCGGTGCGGCGCCAATTCCCGGAGGACAGCTTCCTCGACGCGGGCGTGATCGCGCGGGACTCGAGCAACCTGCGGTCGGTCGTGGCCATCGACCGGGGGCGGTCGGACGGGCTGCGGGAGGGGATGATTGTCGTCACGGAGGGGCGCAGCCTGGTGGGGACGATCTCGAAGACGTTCGACGACTACGCCTGGGTGACGTTGATCACCGATCCGAAGAGCGCGGTGAGCGCGATGGTGCAGGAGTCGCGCGCGGAGGGGGTGGTGGCGGGGAACTACGGCGGCTCGCTGATCATGGAGTTCGTGGGGCAGGGGGCGGCGGTGAAGGAGGGTGACTTCGTGGTGACCTCGGGCGTGGGCGGAGGGTATCCGGCGGGGGTCGTCATCGGACGAGTGGCGAAGGTGGAGAAGGCAGAGCAAGACCTGTTCCAGGAGGTGAGCGTCGACCACCTGGCCAGCCTTGCCAAATTGGAGCATGTACTCGTAATCACGAGCTTCGAGCCGCAGCGGATCGAAGAGCCGTGAGCGCAATGGAGCAGACGTGCGATACATGATCGGCGGTGGCATCGCATTTCTGCTGGCGCTCGTGCAGGCATCGTCGGTGGAGCAGTTCAAGGTACTGGGGGTAACACCGAACCTGCTGCTGGTGCTGCTGGTGTCGTGGCTGGTGGTGCGGGGCTTGGAAGACGTGCTGCCGATCCTCGCGGTGGCGGGGGTGACACTGGGGCTGGTGGGGCTGCAGGCGCCGGGCGTGGTGCTGCTGGCGCTACTGCCGATCGCCGGCCTGGGGATTGTGCGGGAGCTGGGGGTCATCCACAGCGAGCTGGTGCTGGTGCTGCTCCTGGTGGCCGGGGCTTCGCTGGCGTACGAGACGGTGGTGCTCATGAGCCTGATGGTGACGGGCGGGGGGTACGACGTGCTGCGTGCGGCGAACGAAGTCGTGCTGCCGGCTGCGATCGTGAATCTGGCCATCGTGCCACCGGTATATCTGTTCATGCGGTTGGCGCGCCCGGCGGCGCCGCGCCGAGGTTTCGCTTCGTGATGGTGCGGGAGGAGTAATGGGGCTGCTGGCGACCGGACGACGGCGGCGGTGGCGCTCCGAGATAACGGAGGCGCCCGACCCGCAGGAACAGCTGAAGCGGAAGCTGTGGCTGCTGTACGTCGCCGTGCTCGTCGCGTTTGCCGTGCTGACGGTACAGCTGGCGCGACTCCAGCTCTGGCGCGGCTCCGAGTTCGAGCAGCGAGCGGCGTTGAACCAGTTGCGGGTGGAGCCGGAGGTGCCGTCGCGGGGGCTCATCTACGACCGAAACGGTGTGCCGGTAGTGGAGAACATCCCGGCGTTCGCCGCCGGGGTGGTCGCGGCGGACGTACCGAAAGACCGGACGCTGGAGATCGCGGCGGCGGTGGAGGATTTGCTGGGCGTGCCGGCGCTCGAGACCACGCTGAAGATCGAGCAGGCGCGCCGGTCGAACGACCCGTTCACCCCGGTGATCCTCCACGACGGGATGGACCAGGCGGCGGCGTTCCGTCTCCGCGAGGCGCTGCCGCGGATGCCGGGTGTGCAGGTGATCGTAGAGCCGGTCCGGCGCTACACGGCGGGGCCGGTGCTGGCGGCGGTGCTCGGGTATCTCGGCCGCGTGGACGAGCAGGACTACGCGGAGCTGAAGGGCGACGGGTATCTCGCCAGCGACCGCATCGGCAAGGCGGGGGTGGAGGCCGTGTACGAGCGCCACCTGCGCGGCGAGGTGGGGAGCAAGCAGATCGAGAAGGACGCGAGCGGGCGAGAGATCAGCGTACTGGGAGAGGAGCCTGCGACCCCCGGAGACGACCTGAGCCTGGCGATTGACCTGGACCTGCAGCAACGTGTGACGGAGCTGACGGAGCAGGCGGCGAACGGCGGCCAGGCGGCGTGCGTGGTGATGGACGTACATACGGGCGAGGTGTTGGCGCTGGTCTCGTTGCCGCTCTACGACAACAACATCTTCTCCGGGAAGATCGATGAGGCGCGCTACCGGCAGTATCTGGGGGACCCGAAGAAGCCGCTGCTGAACCACGCGCTTGCGGAGCAGTACGCGCCGGGATCGATCTTCAAGCAGATCACCGGTGCGGCGGCGTTGCAGGAGGGCGTTGCGTCGCCATCGACGACGATCACCAGCAATGGCTTCATCACCGTGCCGAACCAGTACGACCCGTCGATCCTGTACACGTTCAGGGACTGGCGCGTGCTGGGGACGCTGGATTTCTACGGCGGCGTGGCGATGTCATCGGACGTGTACTTCTACTATCTGGCGGGTGGGTATCACGAGTACGGGCAGGACTTCGACGGGCTGGGCATCGACCGGCTGGCCCTGTACACCCGTGCGTTCGGGCTGGGGCGTCCGACCGGGATCGACATCGAAGGTGAGGCGCCGGGGAACGTGCCGGACGCGCAGTGGAAGGAAGACACGTTCGGCGAGGTCTGGACGATCGGCGACACCTACAACATGGGCATCGGCCAGGGATTCATGGCGACGACGCCCATCCAGATGGTGCGGGTGACAGCAGCGATCGCGAACGGGGGGCTTCTGCTGACGCCGCGGGTGGTGCGTGAGGTGCGCGACGCCGACGGGCGGGTGGTGGTGCCGGCGGAGGCGAAGATCGAGTCGCGGGTGCCGGTGAGCGAGCAGAACCTGGCGATCCTCCGCGAGGCGATGCGCCAGGCGGTGAGCTGGGGCTCGGCGAGCCAGGGCGCTGTGCGCAACGTGAGCGTCGCGGGGAAGACGGGGACAGCGGAGTTCGGCCCGCGGTTTGCGGACGGGAGCTACGAGACGCACGCGTGGTTCAGCGGCTTCGCGCCTGCGAACGACCCGCAGATCGCCATCACGGTGTTCCTGGAGCGCGGCGTCGGGGCGATCAACGCGGCGCCTCTCGCATCGAAGGTCCTGGACTACTACTTCAACCGGCCAGCACCGGCGCAGACGGCGCGACAGCCATGAACCTCCGCAACCTGCCGACGCGCGAGTTTGACTACGTGATGCTGGCAGCGGCGGTGCTGCTGGCGGCGTACGGAGCGCTGCTCATCTACAGCGGGAGCCTGACCGGCTACGGCGACCCGGTGGCGGACCTGAGCCATCCCGTGACGCGCCAGATCGCATTCGCGGTGTTCGGGGTGGCGGCGATGCTGGTCCTGAGCCGGGTCGACTACCGGCTGCTGGGGCCGCTGAGCCTCACGCTCTACCTCGTGTCACTGGCGGGTCTGGTGTACGTGCTGGCGGTGGGGGAGAGCGAGTTCGGGTCACGCCGCTGGATTGACGTGGCGGGGACGCAGGTGCAGCCCTCGGAGATCGCCAAGACGTGCACGGCGATCATGCTGGCGAAGTTCTTCTCGGACAACGAAGAGCAGGTGCACTCGGTCCGCGTGTTCGCGACATCGCTGGGCCTCGCGCTGGTCCCGGCCGTGCTGGTGCTGGTCGAGCCGGACCTGGGGTCGGCCAGCGTGTTTCTGGCGATCTGGCTGGCGATGGCGGTGATCGCCGGCGCGCGAATGCTGCATCTGGCGGCACTGGCTGTCGTGGCGGGGGCGCTGGCGCCCGTGGGCATCGTCGTCGCGGCGGCGGACTATCAGAAGGCGCGCTTCGACTCATGGTGGCACCCCGAGGACGACCCGCTGGGCCGAGGGTTCAACATCTTGCAGGCGGAGACCAGCATCGGCGCGGGCCGGCTGTTGGGGAAGGGGCTCACGCACGGGACGCAGACGCAGCTGGACTACCTGCGCACGCCCACGACGGACTACATCTTCAGCGTCGGCGCGGAGGAACTGGGATTCGTCGGCGCGATGATCCTGTTCGGGCTGTTCGTGCTCCTGCTGTTTCGCTGCGTGCGGGTGGTGGGGCGCGCGCAGGACTCCTTCGGGCGGCTGATCGCGGTGGGGGTGATGGCGTTTGTGCTGTTTCAGGTATTCGTTAATATCGGCGTGAACATCCGGCTGGTGCCGGTGACCGGAGTACCGCTGCCGTTGGTGAGCCAGGGCGGCAGCTCGCTGATCACGGTGCTGGCCTCGCTCGGGATCTTGCAGAGCATCCTTGGGTATCGACGGACACGCGGCCGACGCACGTGAGCCCTCGCGGGGCGTGGCGGGCAGCCGCCTGTTCGGGGTGGTGCGCCTCGTCGTTTCTCTGGCGATCGTCGCAGGGCTGATCTACAAGCTGTCGCCGGGCGACCTGCGGGGCACCGTACGCGACGCCGACCCGTGGCTGCTTGCCGCGGCGACGGCGTTGCTGGCAGCGGTGCAGCTGCTGGTGGTGCTGAAGTGGGCGGCCCTGCTGCGCGGGCGGGGCGTGCGCCCGCGGGCGGCGCTGCTCGTGCGGATTTTCGCGCAGGCGAACCTGCTCACCAACATCCTGCCGACGGGCTTCGGCGGCGACCCCTATCGGGTGTACCGGTTGCAGCGCGAGGCGGGCGCCAGCGCGGCCGACGTGACGATGAGTGTGCTCTTCGAGCGCGCAACCGGCTACGGGGCGATGACGTGCTTTGGGGCACTGGGGGCGGCGTTCCACTACGGCAACGCGCTGGCGGGGCTGCTGGCGCTGGCGGCGGGCGTGGCGGGAGGAGGCGTGCTGGCGTTCGCGCTGCCGCGCATGCCGGTGCCGGCGATCCGGCACGACCATCCGGTCCGGCGCGTCCTCGCGAGCCGCGCTGAGATGCTGATGCTGTACCGGATGCTGGTGTTCTCGCTGGTCATCCAGGCCCTGTACATCTCGACTATCGCGCTCACGGGCGGGGCGTTCGGCATCCACCTGTCGTGGGGTTACTGGGCGATGACGACGTGGATCGTGGCGGTGGCGGTGCTGGCGCCGATCACCCTCGGCGGGCTGGGAGTGCGGGAGTCGAGCTTTGCGGCGCTGGTGTCGCGCGGCGGAGGGACGAATGTGCAGGGGGCGGCGGTGGGGTTCTCGCTGGCCGTCATGCTCTCGGTGGTGAGCGCGGGGCTGCTGGTGGGGGTGGAGGCGGCGGAGCGGCTGGGCTATGTGCGCCGGCCCGCGGCTGTCCCGGATGCGGGGGCGGTGGAGGTGCGAGGCTAGGGCGTCGCTAACGCTCTTCCTTCGGTTCGCGTTCGAGGAGGCGGCGGATGAGTGCGGCCGGCGCGGCACCCTCGAAGAGGACCTCCCGGAGCGCTTCGGCGATCGGCATCTCGACGCCGAGGCGGCGGGCGAGTCCGCACGCTGCGGCCGTGGCGTCGATGCCCTCGATCACGCCGCTGTTTCGTTCGAGGAGTGCCTCGGTGGAGGACCCGCGGGCAAGTTCTTCGCCGGCCGTGCGGTTGCGGCTGAGCGGGCTGTAGCACGTCGCGACGACGTCGCCGAGGCCAGCGAGACCGGCGAAGGTGGCCGCATCGGCGCCGGCGGCGACGCCGAGCCGCGTGATCTCCGCCAGGCCGCGCGTGATGATGCCGGCCTTCGCGTTGTCGCCGTAGCCCAGCCCATCGGCAATGCCGGCGGCCAGCGCGATGATGTTCTTCAGCGCTCCAGCCAGTTCTACGCCCACGAGGTCGGCGGACGTGTAGACGCGGAACGCCGGCGCATGCAGGAGTGCCTGCGCTCTGGCGGTCGCGGCGGGGTCGGTGGCGGCGACGACGGTGGCGGCGGGGAGGCCGCGCGCAATCTCCGGCGCCAGGTTCGGGCCGGAGAGGGCGCAGATGCCGGCGGGGGTGAGCTGCGGCAGCTCTTCAAGCAACAGCTGCGACACGCGCTTGCCGCTCTCGCGTTCGATGCCCTTGACGCCGTGGACGACGAGCGTGCGCGGAGCGAGCGCCTCGCGGAAGCGACGCGCGTTCTCTCGCACCGCGCGCGAGGGGACGGCGATCACCAGCGCATCCGTGCCGACGAGGGCAGCCGCCGGTTCAGCCGTGGACGACACGGCGTCTGGCAGCTCGAGCGACGGCATGCGGGGTACGCGGCGGGAAGCGCCGATCGTCGCGGCTTCGGCGGGTGTGCGGGAGAGGAGGCGCACGTGGTGGCCGTTGCGCGCGAGGAGCCACGCCAGGGTCGCGCCCCACGAGGTGGCGCCGGTGACGGCTACGGCTGCGATGGCGCGCCTTCCTCGCCGGCCTTCGCGCGCCGGTCTCCGCCCCGGCCGATGCGTGGCTCGGTCCCGGCCAGCAGCCGCTCGATGTTGGGGCGGTGCTTCCAGACGATGAGGGCGGCAGCGGGCGCCGCGTAGGCGGCGTAGGCCCACGGGCTGATATCAGCGATCGCCAGCACTAGGAACGTGATGGCGAGGAAAGGGGCCATGGTGATCGACATGACGGACATGATGCGCACGCTGCCGACGACCAGCGCAGCCACGGGGATCAAGGCGAGCGCGGCGAGCGGGTTCATCGCCAGGGCCGCGCCAAAGCCGGTTGCAACGGCGCGCCCGCCCCGGAACCCCGCCCACACCGGCCAGATGTGGCCGCAGACGGCGGCGAAGGCGCCGG
>JBBDXE010000029.1:0-75344 GCA_040902505.1 Dehalococcoidia bacterium
CGTCCGATTCGATTCGCGCTTCTGGCGGCGGCTCCGATGGCGGCGGTGGGGGCGGGACTGGGGGCGGAGTTCGCGGAGTTCCGCGAGTTGCGGCCGCTGTTGCGGGCGCTGTTCCTCTCGGGGGTGGGGCTGGGGGTGCTGGCGACGGCGTCTGCGCTCATCGGGACGCGGGCGGGGGTGGCGGCGTTCGCGGCGGCGGTGGCGGCCGGGGTGCTGACGTGGGCGGAGGCCGAGACGGTGTACGTCGTGCTCCACAGCGCACGCGGAGAGGCGTTCGAGTTCGACGCGTTCGGCGCGAAGCCGGCGAACGCGCTGGCGTTGGTGCTGATCCACGCGACATTCCTCGGGGCGCCGACGGGGATGGTGGCGGGGGCGATTCTGCAGGCGGCGTCGTTCCTCTCGGGCCGGCGGGACGCCGGCCGGGCGCCGGCGCGGGGGGAGGCGGGGTGATGGAGTTCGAGGACCGGCCGCAGCTGCCGCTGACGCCCACCCGGAAGATGCTCGTCGCGGCGGGCGGGGCGATGTTCGCGGGGCTGCTCGGTGCGGCGGCGGCCGTGGCACCGGCGACGACGGGGCCGGGGGACGCGCACGCGGGCGTGCTGGCGGCGATGTGGGCGGCCTCGATCCCGCTGTGCGTGGGGACGGTGCTGCTGCTGGTGCGGCAGGCGGACCTGCCGGACATCGCGACGGCGTCGTTTCTGGTGACGATTTCGGTGTTCGCGGCGTACGCGTTGAGCGCGGCGCTGGCGCTGCGAGGCACCGGCGACGAGATCAACACGGTGGATGGGCTGTTCCTGGGGGTCACCGGGGGCGGGCTGACGGCGCTGCTGGTGTGGGGCATCGCGATGCTGGTGGCGCGGATGCTCCGGCTGCCGACGACGGAGGGGCTGGACGGGGGTGCCTGACGGCGCGCCGAGGGGCAAGCGGCGCGAGACGGCGGACAACAGACAACAGAGGCTGACGACGGACAACAAACAGCAGACGACAGACAACAGACGGCAGACGGCAGAGGTGAGGACGCAGGGAGCACGACAGGCGGATGCGGGATAACAGACAGCAGACAACAGACAACAGGGGGGACGCCCCGTCACAGGATGATCCGGTGCGTCTCGACGAGACGGACCGGCTGCTGCTGAACAACCTGCAGGGCGGCTTCCCGGTCGCGCACCGGCCATTCGCGGCGGTGGCGGAGCGACTGGGCCTCGACGAAGACGACGTGATCGCGCGCATCCGGCGGCTGGTGGAGACGGGGGCGCTGAGCCGTTTCGGGACGATCCTGAACGCGCCGCAGCTGGGCGGGGAGCGGACGTTGGCGGCGATACGGGTGCCGGCGGAGCGCTTCGAGGAGGTGGCGGCGTTCGTCAACGGGCTCGAGGCGGTGTCGCACAACTACGAGCGGACGCACGATTACAACATGTGGTTCGTGATTTCGTCGGAGGACGAGGCGGACATCCGGGCGACGATCGAGACAATCGAGCGGGAGACGGGGCTGGCGGTGCTGAACCTGCCGTCGCTCGAGGAGTTCTTCGTGGATATCAGGTTCGAGTTCTGAGAGTGGTCAGCAACGCCGTGAACGAAGCAGGAATCGCTCCCACCCGCCCACCGAGGGGGATTTGTCTGATGCCGGGGGGACACGCCCCGGAGCCCCTCCGCCCCCTGCACCCCCGTTGTTCAACACGCGGCCGATGCTGACGCCGGACGAGCGCGCTGTACTGGCCGTCATCCAGGACGGACTCCCGATCGAGCGGGAGCCGTATCGCGTGGTGGCGGAGCGGGCGGGGATGAGCGAAGGGCGGGTGCTGCTGCTGATGGCTTCGATGCTGGCGGAGGGGAAGATCAAGCGCATCGGGGCGGTGCCGAACCACTACGCGCTGGGCATTACGGCGAACGGGATGTCGGTGTGGGACTTCCCGGACGAGCTGGCTTCTGAGCTGGGGCGGCAGCTGGGTGCGCGAGAGGAAGTCACGCACTCGTACCGGCGGCCGCGGGGGCCGGGGTGGCCGTATAACGTGTTCGCGATGGTGCACGGACGCTCGCGGAAGGACGTGGTGGCGGCCGTGGAGCGCATCGCGAGTGAGTTGGGGATCGGCGGGTATGCACACGATGTGCTGTTCTCGACGCGGCTGCTGAAGAAGCGGGGGACGCGCGTGAAGTCGCCGGGGTTGGACTGAACCACAGAGACACGGAGACACAGAGGCTGGAGCTAGAGGCTAAACGTTAGATGGTGAGACCCTGGATTGTCCTCAAGATTCTCATCGCCGGCGTGGCGATGGTATTCGCGGCGCTGTTGCATCACGGGCATATCGTGATGTTTCTGACGGAGGTGCGGGAGGGCTTGCGGCGGAAGGGGGCGGCACGTCTGCGGGGGTCGAGGATCCGGCAGGAGTCGAGCCGGCTGGAGGTGGACTTCGGGGATCCGGCGGTGCACTACGTGGTGGCGGTGCACCGGAAGTGGCGGTCGCTGGAGATCGGGCTGCACTTCGAGGGGGAGCGGGCGGACAACGAGCGGCGGCTGGGGCTGCTGGCGGAGCGGTCGGACGCGATCCGGAGGCGGCTGGGGGCGGGGGTGGAGTTCGAGACGTGGACGAAGCAGTGGACGCGGGTGCACGAGAGCACGGTGGTGTGCAGCAGCGACGACTGGAGTCCGAAGCGCGACCTGACGCCGGCGCTCGCGCGGTCGACGGTGACGCGGTTCCTGCGGTTCGTGCGCGTGCTGCAGCCGCTGGTCGAGCGGGAGCGGGGGTAGACCACGGAGGCACGAAGACACAGCGGGCTCGGTGGAACGTGCTGTGGGAGTAGCGCCGGGACCCGGAACGGGCGAGCCATCGTGACGCGCGCGCTCCTGTGGTTCCGTCACTGGTGATCGTCGTCGCTGTCCGTTGAATGGCGCTGTCGCTGAGCGCAGGGGTCTGCCTGCGGCGGACGGACAGCCGAGGGCGGCTGTCCCACATCTCGTTGGGGTTCATCATGGTGCTCCCCCAGCAGGGCAGCTTGAGTTGAAGCTGTTGTTCCAGTTATCACAAACGCGGCATCGTTCTGGGCGAAGCTGAAATTGACAGGCGGAGGCGCCCGCCCGTAGCATGGGCTGACCGAGCACAGCCGAATCCGGCCCCCCTCGGGCTGGAGCGGGGGAACCAGTAATCGTCTCGTTCCGGTCAGTCCTCGGCCGCGCACTCGCTTCCAGCGGCCGTCTTCTAGCCTCGAACGATACGATGGGGTGAATCGCTTGCAAGCGCGAGCGTAGGGCGCTCTCGGGCCCGAACCCGGCAGCTAACCCCGTAGGCATGCTGAGAGGCTTGCCCCCGAATCCCGGGCGTCCGTCCGGGATCTCTCATCGTTTCGCGAGCCTCGGGAGGTAACAAAAAATGTACGGCACCCTCGCGTTGTCCCATCGCGCCCTCGCCGATCTCACGGATTCGGCGGGTCGGGAGGCCATCGATGAGCTGCGGCGGCTCGCCCGGCCGATCGAAGGCCTGCGTGTCCTGAATCTGAGCGTCACCGGCTTCGGCACGGGGACGGCGGAGCTGCTGAACTCGTCGGTGCCGCTGCTGACGGACCTGGGGCTGGACTGCCACTGGCAGGTGGTGCGGGCGTCCGAGGACATGGCAGCGGTGAACCGGGCGATGTATCAGGCGCTGGGGGGCGTCTACGTGCCGTGGACGCAGGACATGACGGACCGCCTGCTCCGGCACGCGAAGATGAACGCGGCGCTGTTGACCGAGCGGTTCGACGTGATCATCGTGCACGACCCGCAGCCGGTGCCGATGCGCTCGTCGGTGCGGGACAACGACGCACGCTGGGTCATGCACTCGCACCTGGACCTCTCGTCGGCGCAGGACGACGTGTGGATGATGCTGCGGCCGCACGTGGAGATGTATGACGCGGCGGTGTTCGAGTCGCCGGACTTCGCGCGGCGGGACATCTCGGTGCCGGTGCACATCGTGCCGCCGGCCATCGACCCGAACAGTCCGCGGAACATGCCGCTGGCGCCCGAGGTGATGGATACGGTGCTCCACCGATACGGGATCGACCCGGAGCAGCCGATCATCTGTCAGATCTGCCCCTGCGACGTGGCGAGCGACATGAACGGTGCGCTCGAGGCGTGGAAGAAGCTGCGGGAGCGGCACCCGGGGACGCAGCTGGTGTTTCTGCTCCTGACGGAGCCGCAGGACGCGGCGGCGCGGGCCTGCTACGAGGACCTGGTACGCAGCTCGGCGGAGGAGGCGGCGGTGTTCGTGCTGAACATGGGGAACGAGATCGGGAACGTGGAGCTGAACGTGTTCCAGCGCGCGGCGGACGTGATCGTGCAGAAGGGGCTGCGGAAGGGGTTCGGGCTGTGGGTATCGGACGCGCTCTGGAAGGAGCGCCCGTGCGTTGTGGGGGCCGCGCCCGGTCTGGTCGAGCAGATCGTCGACGGGGAGACAGGGCTGGTGGCGCGGACAGACGAGGAGTTCGCCGACGCGATCGCGCGGCTGCTGGACCACCCGGGGGAGGCGCGCCGCCTCGGCGCGGCGGGGCGGCGTCGCGTCGCCGAGCGCTTCCTGATCACGCGCTACCTGCGGGACGAGTTGAACCTGCTGAACGAGCTGCACCGGACGTAGGCGCCTATCAGGTGTGACATTGAAGTGAGAGGTGCGATGCGCGACCGAGGGGACCTAGCCCCCTGCCCCTTCCCTGAAGGGAAGGGGAGCTATGGATGGAGCATCCTTGCGTGCGGCGTTATCGACCATGCTTGTGCCGGGGTGGAACGCCGAACGCCGACCCCTGGTTGGAACGAGAGCCACGTGATCAAGCAGGTTTGCGCGACCCGAGACGCCTCACCCCCGGCCTTCGGCCAGAAGCACGTCGTTTGTGAGTCCCGGAGGGGCCGGTAGTGCTGGGTTCGGTCCCCACGACGCCCAAGTCGCTGGAGGCGTACCGTCCGGTCATCGGCGACGTCCGGATCGAGGAGATCCGGGAGCTGGGGGACCGGCTGCGCGGGGCGCGGGTGCTGAACGTGAACGCGACGGCGTTCGGGGGCGGGGTAGCAGAGATCCTGGGGACGCTGGTGCCGCTGATGAACGACATCGGGCTGCAGGCGGACTGGCAGGTGATCCGGGGGGCGGACGAGTTCTTCGCGGTCACCAAGACGATGCACAACAGCCTGCAGGGCATGTATTACGACTGGACTCCCGCGATGTGGGAGACCTGGCGGAACTACAACCGGCTGAACGCCGACCTGTTCGACGAGGATTACGACTTCGTGGTGATCCACGACCCGCAGCCGGCGGCGATGCCGACGTTCATCGAGGAGCGGACGGGCAAGCGGGCGGGGAAGTGGGTCTGGCGGTGTCACATCGACCTGACGGAAGCACAGGTGCAGGTGTGGGACATGCTTCGGGCACACGTGGAGCGGTACGACGGGGCGATCTTTACGCTGCCGGCGTACGTGAAGGACGACCTGAAGGGGCCGGTGATCTTCCACATCCCGCCGGCGATCGACCCGCTGAGTCCGAAGAACATCGACCTGCCGGAGGAGACGGTGCACGACATCCTGCGGCGGTACGGCGTCGATCCGGCGCGCCCGATGATCTCGCAGATCTCGCGCTTCGACCCGTGGAAGGACCCGCTGGGCGTGATCGACGTGTACCGGGCGGCGAAGCACAGCATGCCGGAGCTGCAGCTGGTGATGATTGCGTCGATGGCGAGCGACGACCCGGAGGGTTGGGACTGGTACGAGCGGACGGTGCGGCGGGCGGGGGAGGACTTCGACATCCACATCCTGTCCAACCTCAACGGGGTGGGGAACATCGAGGTGAACGCCTTCCAGCGCGCGGCGCGCGTGGTGATCCAGAAGTCGGTCCGGGAAGGATTCGGGCTGGTAGTGTCGGAGGCCTTATGGAAGGGACGTCCGGTGGTCGCAGGGAACGTGGGGGGCATCCCGTTGCAGATCGTGGATGGCAAGACGGGGTTCCTGGTAAGCACCACGGAGGAGTGCGTAGACAAGCTGCTGTTCCTCCTCCAGCACCCGGAGGAGGCCAACCGCATGGGCGCGTTGGGGGTGGAGCACGTCCGAGAGCACTTCCTGACCACGCGCTATCTCCGGGACTACCTGAGTATCTTCGGACAGCTGTCCGGCCTCGTCCCGTCAGGCGAGCGCCAGAGCCGCTCGCAGCGGGTGGGGCGCTAGATCGTGGGTTCTCGATGAAGCGGGTGATCGCGCTCATCCTGGCGGGGGGTCAGGGTGACAGGCTGAGCGTGCTCAGCGAAGAACGGGCGAAGCCGGCGGTGATCTTCGGGGGGCGGTACCGGATCATCGACTTCACGCTGAGCAACTGTGTGAACTCGGGGATCACGCGGGTAGGGGTGCTGACGCAGTACCGGCCGCGATCGCTCAACGACCACATCGGCATCGGGCGGCCGTGGGACCTGGACCGGCAGGGGGGCGGGGTGACGCTGCTGCAGCCGTACCTGGGGCGGGAGAGCTCCGACTGGTACCGGGGGACGGCCGACGCGATCTTCCAGAACATCTACTTCCTGGAGGAGACGCGGGCGGAGATCGTGCTGATCCTCGCGGGCGATCACGTGTACAAGATGAATTACGACGAGTTGATCTCGTGCCATCTGGCGTCGGGGGCGGACGTGACGGTGCCGCTGTACAAGGTCCCGATGGACGAGGCCCACCGCTTCGGGGTGCTGACGACGGACGACGAGAACCGGATCATCGAGTTCGAGGAGAAGCCGGAGCGTGCGCGGTCGAACCTGATCTCGATGGGGATCTACGTATTCAACCGGCAGCCGCTGATCGACGCGCTCGCGGCGGACTCGCAGCGCGACTCGACCCACGACTTCGGGCGGGACATCATCCCGATGATGGTTGAGGACCCGTCGTCGCGGGTGTACGGGTACCCGTTCGACGGATACTGGCGGGACGTGGGGACGATCGAGTCGTACTTCGAAGGGAACATGGACCTGCTCGAGGACCTGCCGGACCTGAACATGTACGACCCGGAAACGCGCGTCCGTTCGCGGGTGACGGGCTACCCGCCGGCGAAGATCGGAAACCGCGCGTACCTCTCGCGTTCGCTGCTGGAGCTGGGGTGCATCATCAACGGCCACGTGGAGCACTCGGTGCTATCGCCGGGGGTGTACGTGGAGGAGGGGGCGGTAGTGCGCGACTCGATCATCTTCGATGACACGCGGATCGAGGCGGGGGCGATCGTGGAGCGGTCGATCATCGACAAGCAGGTGCTGGTGGGGAAGAACGCGTACGTGGGGTACGGGGACGACATGACGGCGAACCGCGAGCGGCCGGACATCGTGAACTGCGGGATCACGATTGTGGGGAAGCGCGCGCAGCTGCCGCCGTATGTGCGTGTGGGGCGGAACTGCGTCATCGGGCCGAACGTGCTGGCGGAGGGGTTCGACGACGAGGGGTACATCCCGAGCGGGACGACGATCCGGTCGTCGGAGCGGCACTTTCCGTATCGGGTGTGAGCCGGAGTTTTCAGTTTTCAGTTGTCAGTCTTCAGTTTGCCCCACCGCCACCCCGACCTCTCCCGGCCCTGCGGGCCACCCTCTCCGTCGCGGAGAGGGATGAGGCGGCCGGTTGTCAGTCGTCGGTCGTCACAGTTGTCCGATCCGGCGCTTCCGCGCTGTAATCCGGCGTTGGATGAGGGAGGAGTGCCCCAGGATTCCTCGCTTCGCTCGGAATGACTGCGTCTGCGACCTCCTCCCACCACTGAAAACTGTGAACTGATGACTGAGAACTCATGAAGACCGTGTTCGTGATCCTGGCGTTTCATGCGCAGGAGCCGCTGTGGGACCTACCGGCGAATGTGCTGGCGACGCTGCGGGACGAGGACCTGCGGCGGGAGGCGGTGGGGAACGACAACTGGGTGCGGAAACGCGCCGAGGCGGGGCGCGACATCTATCGCGACCTGCTGGAACTGGGGCGGCGGCTGGGGGCGCCGGTGTGCCTCGAGGCGACGAACGAGATCCTGATGCAGGTGCGGCGCTACATGCCGGCGACGTTCGCGCGGCTGGGGGAGGCGTACCGCTCCGGGACGCTGTGCCCGGTGTACGGCAACGCGTTCCACACACACATCGCGATGATCACGGACGAGGAGCTGGCGGACGAGCTGCGGCTGAACCGCGAGTTCCTGCGCGACGTCGTGGGGGCGCCGGAGCCGCGGCATCCGGGCGCGTTCCCGATGGAGGGGTCGATCGATGCGCAGAAGCTCGCGGGGTTCCGGCGGGCGGGGATGGAGTGGGTGGTGTTCCCGAACTTAAGTGCGGAGAAGATGCGCTATCGGTTCGAGGATGGCACAACGGACAACAGACAACAGGCAGCAGACAACAGGCAGCAGACAACAGACAACAGACAACAGACAGCAGACACGCGGACGGACGAATTGGGGAACGAGAACGTCTACGGGGCGTTCGCGATCGGGGAGGGGCTGATGGGGCTGCCGCGGCACTTCGCGGTGTCGCAGGAGATCTGGCGGCCGATCACGAAGTGGACGCCGGAGCGGCTGAAGCCGCAGGGGTACATCCTGGGCAAGTACCACGTCCTGGACCAGGAGTACCGGAACGACCGCGCGGTGGAGTTCCCGATCACACGCGAGGAGGCGGTGGCGGAGTACACGCAGACGTTGCGGCGCGAGCTGACGGCGGCGCCGGACGAGGGGCTGCTGCTGTACATCCAGGACCTGGAGCTGATGGATTTCGGGGAGGAGGCGCTGGAGATCCTAGGGGAGGCGTGGACGGCGGTGCGGGGCGAAGGCATCGCGGAGGTGCGGTTCGTGACGCCGGACGAGTACATCGACGCGATCCCGGGGAGCCGACAGTCGCTGCCGCGGCTGACCTTCTCGCAGGCGTCGTGGGCACCGGAGATCCGGCTGGTGCTGCGCAGCGACGGGCACTATCCGCCGCTGCACGCGGGGGAGTTCCGGGGCATCGACGCGGACACGGAGATCTTCCGGCGGTGGCCGTTCATCTTCTGGGAGCCGGGGCGGTTCATCGCCGACACGTTCCGGGCGCTGGTGCTGGACTTCGGGCACGGGCTGGCGATCCCGCTGAGCGGGCGCGAGCTGGACGAGCGCGGGTACGACTTCGCAGGCCTGGACGCGGCGGAGCGGCTGGCGGTGCACCTGCGGGCGATGCAGCGGGCGTGCAACTTCGGGTGGCAGCCGGACGAGTCGCGGCACAAGTGGCCGTACATGCACGGCGTGGGCATCGCGGAGATCCTGCGGGAGGAGCTGAAGGCCCCGGGGCGCGCAGAGGCCGTCGCATCGGCGTTCGCGGCGCTGCCGGAGCGGGGGCTGCGGGGGCTCGACCGGGTGCTGGAGATCATCGTGGACACGCGGGTGGCGTATCTGCGGCGCGGGATCGAGACGCTTGGGGAGCGGGCGGGTAGCGCGGAGCGTCGGGCGGAGGCGGAGGAGCATCTGCGGAACGCGGAGCGGCGGCGGAAGCGGGCGTCGGCGCTGGTGCGGCAGGCGCTGGCGGAGACCACGAAGATCGCGGCGGCGGGCGCGAGCGCGCGGGCGGTCGAGCGGCTGCTGGCGCTGGTGCAGGAGCACTGCAAGGAGGCGTACCTAGCGGTGAACGAGATCCAGCGGGCGTGGATCTGCATCGAGGACACGCCGGGGATGCTCGAGGAGATGTACGGGTGGCTGTATGACTTGTATCCGCCGCTGATGCCGTCGATCCTGCGGGAGGTGGATCAGCAGCCGTGACCGGTGTGGCAGTCTGTCGGTCTGTCGGTCTGTCGGTCAGCGGTCAGCGGTCAGCGGTCAGCGGTCAGCGGTCAGCGGTCAGCGGTCAGCGGTAGCGGTCAGCGGTCAGCGGTCAGGCGAAGAGTGTGCGTCGCACGAGGCAGGGCTAGCCCTGCCCCTACGAACGTACCGCACAATTGGGCGCGCGCGAGATCGTCGGACAGGCGAGAGCGCCTGTCCCTACGCGCTTCGCGTCTCATGAGTCGGCGTTAGCTCCGCACGGCGAAGATGAACTCGGCTTCGACGGGGGCGCCGAGGGGGAGTTCGGCGACGCCGACGGCGGCGCGGGCGCCGAGGCCGGCTTCTCCGAAGATCTCGCGGAGGAGGTCGGAGGCGCCGTTGGCGACGTCGGGCTGCTGGGTGAAGCCCTCGGCGGAGGCGACGTAGACGTTCGTCTTCACGACGCGGGCGACATGGTCGAGCGAGCCGAGCTCCGCGCGGGCGACGGCGAGGGCAGCGATGGCGCAGCCGCGGGCGGCCTCCTGTCCGGCGGCGACATCGACCTCGCGTCCGAGCTTGCCGGAGTGGAGGATCTGGCCGTCGCGGGTGGCGATCTGACCGGAGATGAAGAGCAGGTCGTCGTGGCGCACGCAGGGGACGTAGGACCAGCGGGGCTTCGGGACGGCGGGCAGCGTGATGCCGAGTTCGGCAAGGCGTTGTTCGGGGGTCGTGGGTTGTAGGTCTTCGGTCATCAGTTTTTCCGTTTTCGGTTGGCGGCGGTCAATCGATGCGAAGCTATCGGGTGCAAGCGGGGGAGCGCAACGCCTGCTCGCGCATGCGTTGCTTGTGCATATTGAATTGCGCCGGGGGACACCCCCGGACCCCCGGCAGGGGCAAGCCCCCTGCACCCCCATCTGTGGCCGGGCCCGATGAGAGCCCATCATTGCGCCGTTAGGACGGTGCGGCAGAGTTCGTTGTTCGCCTGGTCTTTGGCGGTGAGGGTGAGGGTGCCGGCGGCGGGGTCGATCTCGGCGAGGCCGTAGGCGTAGGCGTCGAGGACGGCGCAGTCGACTCCGACGACGCTCTCGAGGAGGGCGGCGAGGGCGCCGGCGGCGCCGCGTCCCACTTCATCCTCGATGTCGCGCTGGAGCGGGGTGGTGGCGATGGGACCGGCGACGGCCTCGTAGGCGGCCTGCTGGGGGTCAGAGAAGTTGTCGACGAGTACCGGCCCGAAGATGTTTGCGTGGAAATCGGTGGTGACGAACAGCACGTTCCTGATGTCCTCGTCGCGGAGGAACTCCAGCAGCTCGCGGCGTTCGGCGGCGTAGCCCTCCCAGCGATCGTAGGGGAGAGCGAGGAGCATCTGCACGGGGACGGCGTTCACGACGACCTTCCAGGTGGCGCCGGAGGCGCGCAGCGTGTCCTTCAGCCACTGCTCCTGCTCCGCGCCAAGCATCGTGCGCGCCGGATCGCTCAGGGCTTCGAGGCAGCCGGGAGGGGCGTCCGGAGGGAGGCCGACGAACTGGCGCAGGCCGCGGACGTTCTCCGGCGCGGCGGGGTCGCCGGCGGCGGGGATGGGGTCGGCGGCTTCGTCGATGACGCAGGCGCCGATGACGGAGGCGTCGCGGTAGGTGCGCTCGTCGAGGACGATCAGCTCCAGGTCGCGGCCGTAGGGGAAGGAACGGTAGAGCGTGTTGCCGGAGCCCTCGCCGATCGGCCAGTACTCGCCGAAGGCGCGGCGGCCGGCGGCGAGGCGGGCGGGGTCGACGGTGGTACCAGCGAAGTCGTTCACGACTTCGTGGTCGTCCCAGACGGTGACGATGGGGGCGGCCGCGAGGATGTCGCGAAGGGCGCGGTAGGTGCGGTTCTGGCGGTACTTCGCGCGGTATTCGGGGAGTGTCGTGGCCTCGGGGTCGCGGTCGCCGTAGATGGTGTCGCCGAAATAGAGGAAGAAGTCGGGCTGCTCGGCGGCGGCAGTGTCGAGGACCTCGAACTCGTTGAACACCGGCGTGCCGTCCGGGTTGCGGCGGCCGTCGGAGTCGCCACTGAAGACGAAGCGGACGACGCGCGACGCAGCATCGGCGGGGGCGGTGGTGAAGGCGCCCTGGGGGCTCAGCGTGTCGCCGGCGCGGAAGCGGTAGTAGTAGCGCGTGTCGGGGGTGAGGCCTTCGACGGTAGCCTCTACGGTGAAGTCGCGGTCGGCGGAGGTCTCGGCGCGCTGGGAGAGGCTGGCGGCGCCGAAGGATGCGTCGGTCGCGACCTCGACGGTGAGGAGGTCGGCGCCTTCGGCGCGGGTCCAGACGACGGCGGTGGTGGCGGTGACGTCGCCGGAGGCGATGCCGTCGGAGAAGGTGGCGGTGGCGCCGGTGTAGGGGGGCGGGGTGTCGTCGCTGTCGCAGGCGGCGGCGAGGAGGAGCGCGATCGATGCGAGCGCGATGAAGGGCAGGGAGCGGCGACCTCGGAGGCTGCCGGATGTCTGGCGCACGATCGAGCCTCATCCCCTGGCCCCTCTCCGACTTCGCGGAGGGGGGTATGGATGCGTTCAGCATCGTGGCTGGCGGGCTTAGGGGCCATTTAACACTTTCCCGGAGACTGGTTAATAGCCGGGGCGTAGAATCGTCGATGTAAGACATGAACGGCGCCGCGACCAATGCTCCCCCGGTCGCGGCGCCGTTCGCTTTCCCCCTCGTCACGGTCTTGAACCACAGAGACACGGAGACACAGAGCCTCCCCTCCCCCGCGGGCACAGCAAGCTGTGCCTCTACAGGTCCGCTGGGTGAGCCGCGGGCGAGGGAAGCCTCGCCCCTACGGCCGATCGTTCGATGAGTTTGCCTCGCGTGCCCGACCGCGCCGCTTCGAGCCTCACCCCCTGTCCCCCTCTCTGACTTCGCGGAGAGGAGGTTGGGTGATGCTCCGTGTGTGAGGGCGAGGCGAGCCTCGCCCTCACAGGCGATCGTCCCGGCGGGTTCGTCTTGTGTGCCGGACCGCCGCCCCGCCGATCCTTACCCCTGCGGATGGGTGGCGCTGGTGGATCAGACCCTTCGCGGCGCTCAGGGTGACATCGGCGGGGGGCGCGGCTGGGTTCTCCGCGATACAATCGCGGCGAGTTCGGGGGGAGCGGCGATGCAGGAAGAGCAGGGGCCGGTCCATGCGCCGGAGTTCCCGGCGGGCGCGGTGTGGCTGCAGGGCGGGCCGCTCCGGATGGCGGAGCTGCGCGGGCGGCCGGTGCTCATCGACTTCTGGGATTACACCTGCATCAACTGCATCCGGACGCTGCCGTACGTGAAGGAGTGGCACCGGCGGTACGCGTCGCTGGGGCTGACGGTGGTGGGTGTGCACGCGCCGGAGTTCTCGTTCGCGCGGGAGAGCGGGAACGTGCAGCGGGCGGTCCGGGAGCACGGCATCGAGTATCCGGTGGTGCTCGACAACGACTACGCGATCTGGCAGGCGTACGCGAACCGCTACTGGCCGGCGAAGTATCTGATCGACGGCGAGGGGTACATCCGCGGCTATCACTTCGGCGAGGGCGGGAATCGCGAGACGGAGGAGGCGCTGCAGGCGCTGCTGCGGGAGTCGTTCCCGCAGATCCTGCTGCCGGGCGTGATGGAGCCCGTCCGCGACGAGGACCGCGCGGGGGCGACGTGCTATCGCGTCTCGCCGGAACTGTACCTTGGTTACCAGCGGGGGAGCATCGGCAACGTGGTGGGGCTGGAGGCGGACAAGCCGGCCATCTACCGCGACCCGGGCAAGCACATGGACGGGCACGCGTACCTCGACGGGGAGTGGCTGCTGGCGGGGGAGTACCTGGCGCGGCCGGCGGGAGCGGGAGCATCGGTGGAGAGCCGGGTGACGGTGCCGTATCTGGCGAAGGACGTGAACCTCGTCGTCCATCCGCCGACGTACGGCGGGGCGGCGACGATCCGGGTGCTGCAGGACGGCGCGCCGCTGGCGGACGAGGATGCTGGCGCGGACGTGAAGGGCGGGGCGGTGACGGTCGACGCGGCGCGGATGTACCGGCTGGTGTCGAACCGGGAGATCGACCGGCACGAGCTGACGCTGGCGACGGCGTCGGACGGGGTGGCGCTGTATGCGTTCACGTTCACGTCGTGCGTGATGGCGGAGTAGCGGGCCGGACACGGAACCCGCGCGGGGCGCGTCATTCTTCGAAGGGGGCGGCATGGAGCTGCAATCCGGCGTGGTGCTCGCGGTCGCAGTCGTCGCAGTACTGCTCGGCGACAGGATCGGCGGCACGAACGAAATCGCGCGAAAGTTCTACCAGGTCGGGCTCGGAGCCGTCCTCGCACTTGTTGTAGTCAGTGGCACGACGGCATTTGTACGCCAGGGCGGCGACGATGCAGGGCTATTCATCGGAGGCTTTGAGATCGGCAGCGATATCGACCCTGAGGGTGCTGCCGAGCGCAGCGTGGCGCGTCATACGATTCAGGTGGGCATTGGAATCTGCGCTCTGCTCAGTGGCGTGGCCGTCCTAGATCGTTGGCGCACCCTCTCAGTTGGGATCCTCCTTGGAGGACTGCTCCTCATTCTCACATCCTGGTCAGGCGCGGTGGTACTTCGCAGCTCCCCAGAAATGGACACGTTGAGCTTCCTGGGGCTCAGCGCCGGATTCGTGCTGTTACTCTGGTTCGGATTTCAGCATTGGGAGCAGGGATCTTCGGACGATCAAGACGAGGAGACTGTGAAAAACAGCGCAGACACAGACGACTACCAGTGACGGAGGCGGAGCGGCGCGGGCGGCTGTTCGATGAAGGGATCGCGCTGCTGGATGCGGCGTGGGACGATGACGTCGCGCTAATCCGTCAGGACAGCGAACACGGCGCGCTGCACAGCAGCCGGGGGACGTTTACGTACGCGTGGGCACTGCTGCGGCGGGACGGCGCGGGCGACCGGGAACGGGCGGAGCGGGCGGTCCGCGCGGGGCTGGCGCTGCAGGAGACGCGCGAGGACGACGCGCACCGCGGCAACTTCCGCTGGTACGCCGAACAGGAGACCGTCATCGACCTCAACGCGGTCGAGTTCTGCCTGGACGGGCTGAACGCGATCGCGCACGAGTGCGGCGACCGGCTGTCGCCGGAGCTGCGGGAGGACGTGCTGCGGGCGATCGGGCTGGGGCTGGAGGAGATCGACCGGCTCGACGTCCACCCGTCGTACACGAACATCGCGCTGAGCGACGTCTCCAGCAGCGTGCTGGGGGGCGAGGCGACGGGCGACGAGACGTACGTGGAGCGCGGGCGGCGGCGACTCGACGACTGGCTGGCGTACACCTGCGAGTCGGGGGCGCCGCAGGAGTTCAACAGCCCGACGTACCTCGCGGTGGACCTGCTGCGGCTGGCGGCGGTGGCGTCGCGGACATCCGACGCGGAGATCGCGCTGAAGGCGCGGGTGGCGGAGGAGCGGCTGTGGCTGCACGTGGCGGCGCACTACCACCCAGGGCTGGCGCGGCTGGCGGGGCCGCATGCGCGGTCGTATCGCGACGGGTGGACGGGGGCGCCGGGGTACCTGTCGCTGATCCTGTGGCGGCTGCTGGGCGACGAGGCGCTGCGGCGGCCGTCGCCGTACTTCGCGCGGGGGCGGGAGGAGGGGCACATCGGCGTGGCGGCGGAGGAGCTGCACTGCCCGGGGTACATCCTTGACTGGCTGCGGGAGCGGGCGTATCCGTCCGAGGCGCACGAGACATCCGACGCGACGGGCGGCGTCGACCTGACGACGTACATGACGGAGGCGTACACGCTGGGGACGGCGTCGCAGGTGTACGCCGCGGGGGACCCGCCGGAGCCGTCGCAGCAGTTCAACTCGACGCTGTTGCAGTTCCGTCGTGACGGGGCGCCGGGGACGGGGACGCTGTTCGCGCGCTACATCGTCGACGACCGGGGGGCGGGCCCGGCTGTGGATGCGGGGGACCACGCGGGGGAGGACCACTGGGACGTGGGGCGCTTCGTGGGGGCGCAGAGCGGCAGCCGGGCGATCCTGGCGTACGGGCTGGGGGCGCGGCTGCGGCCGGTGCGCAGCTACAAGCTATCGGTGCGAGTGCTGGGTGTGGCGGACGAGACGGAGGTGTGGGTGGGAGACGCGCAGGTGCGCGAGTTCCCGGCGCGCGTGGAGGCGGGCGAGCCGGTGGTGATCGCGGAGGGAGACGCGTACATCGCCGTGATCGCGCTGGAGCCGACGGACATGGGGCACGGGGCATCGATCGAGCTGGGGCGCGACGGGCCGATGCTGATGCTGGACATCTACAACTACCGGGGACCGGCCAAGACGTTCTGGGAGTACCGGTCGCTGGCGGGGCCGTTCTATCACGGGAACGTGCGCAACGCCTTCGTGCTGGAGGTGGCGTCGAAGGGGGATTTCGCGGACGCGGCAGCGTTCCGGCGGCACATCGCGGCGGCGCGCATCGCGGACAGCGCCGGCGAGGACTATGTGCGGGAGATCGCGTACGCCTCGGACGGCGGGAGCGTGACACTGCGGTACAGCCTGTGGGACATGAGCCTGGTCGAGCGGCGGTACGACGGCGCGGTGTACACCCCGCCGATGGCGCGCGCGGGCGCGACGGACGGCGGCGGGCCGCAGCTGGTGCAGTCGCGGGAGTCGCTGATCGAGATCGGGGAGGCGCGGCTGATGGCGGGGGGCACGCCGAAGTGGCTCTTCGCGGACGCCGATCGCGGGCGGTACGTCTTCGCGAACCCGGCGGACGAGGTGGCGCCGCTGTGGCTGGAGACGCCAGGGACGATCGTAGAGTGCGACGCGTTCGGGTTCGGGCGGGTGGAGGTGGACGAGGGGTCGGGGGTGGTGACGGTGGAGGCAGTGGGGCTGATCGCGCCGTTGCGGTTGCGGCGGGAGGGGGATGTGCGGCTGGTGGTCAATGGCGTCGATGTGTCGGAGGCGCTGGTGGGGCCGGATGGGGCGGGGGTGCGGGAGTTTTCGGGGGTGTAGTTGTCAGTTGTCAGTTGTCAGTTCAGTCGTCGGGGATTGGGTGTGCGGCGCCGAGGGATGAGATGCTCCGCTGCGCTCAGCATGACAGGGAACTCACATGACGCCGGATGAGCTGAAGGCGCTGATCCGGGATGTGCCGGACTTTCCGGTGGCGGGGATCCTGTTCCGGGATATCACGCCGCTGCTGCGGGAGCCGCGGGCGTTCGGGTATGCGCTGGACGAGCTGACGGCGTGGGTGGAGGGGATGGGAGTGGAGGCGGTGGCGGGGATCGAGTCGCGGGGGTTCCTGTTCGGGGCGCCGGTCGCGGCGCGGCTGGGGCTGCCGTTCGTGCCGGTGAGGAAGCCGGGGAAGCTGCCGGCGGCGCGGATGAGCGTGGAGATCACGCTGGAGTACGGGGCGACGCAGCTGGACATCCACGCCGACGCGCTGGGGCGGGGCGACCGCTGCGTGATCGTCGACGACGTGCTGGCGACGGGGGGGACGGCGGCGGGGGCGGCGAAGCTCGTCGAGCTGCTGGGGTCGGAGGTGGCGGGATGCGTGTTCCTGATCGAGCTGGCGGCGCTGGGGGGGCGGGGGCGGTTGGCGGGGTATGAGGTGCGGGCGCTGATGCGGTACGGGTAGGGCCGAGTTGTCAGTCTTCAGTACTCAGTTTTCAGTCCTTGTGCGCGTCGCGCTGAGGGATCAGGTGCTTCGCTGCGCTCATTTTGGGTGGGGCGGCGCTGCGCATCCCTAGCGGGGCTGCTCCGTTCTTTTTTTTCTGAGTGGTGGGGGACACCCCCAATCCCGCGGCAGGCCTGCGGCCTGCACCCGCATTCTTCGTGTTCCTTGTGCGCGATAGCCCTGAACCCGTCAGATCGGCATCCGGCCGCCCCAGTGTGCACGCGGGGGTGGGCGCCGGCGGTGAGCGATACACGAACGGTTGGTACGCGGTGAGCCTCACCCCGGAACCAATCCGGTGCCATCCCCAGCACGCACGTGTGGCGCCGAGGGATCAGATGCTTCGCTGCGCTCATTTTGGGTGGGGCGGCGCTGCGCATCCCTGGCGGGCTGCTCCGTCTATTTTTTTCTGAGTGGTGGGGGACACCCCCCACTCCCCCGGCAGGCCTGCGGCCTGCACCCGCATTCTTCGTGTTCCTTGTGCGCGATAGCCCTTAAACCCGTCAGATCGGCATCCGGCCCGTCCCAGTGTGCACGCGGGGGTGGCCGCGATGCTTCGCTGCGCTCAGCATGACAATCGACGCAGCGTGGATGAGAGCCGAGTGTCCGGTATTATCCGCCGACGTGACGACGGCGACGGATACGCAGCAGCAGATCCTCCTGGTGATCTCGCACACGCACTGGGACCGCGAGTGGTACTTGCCGTACCAGTCGTTCCGGGTGCGGCTGGTGGGGTTGTTCGACACGCTGCTCGAGCTGTTCGAGAGCGACCCGGAGTACCGCTGCTTCATGCTCGACGGGCACACGTTGCCTCTGGAGGACTACCTGGAGATCCGGCCGGACCGGGCGGGCGCGATCGAGCGGGCGGTGCAGGAAGGGCGGCTGCTCATCGGGCCGTGGTACATCATCCCGGACGAGTTCCTGCCGGGGGGCGAGGCGCTGGTGAGGAACTTCCTGCGCGGGCATCGCGTGGCGAAGCGCTTCGGGCCGGTGATGAAGGTGGGATACATCCCCGACCCCTTCGGGCAGATCGCGCACATGCCGGCGATCCTGCGGGGGTTCGGCATCGACTGCGCGACGATGTGGCGCGGAGCGGACGATTCTCTCGCGACGACGGAGTTCTTCTGGCGATCGCCGGACGGCAGCGAAGTGCTGACGGTGCACAAGCCGTTCGGCTACGGGATGGCGGCGACGCTGCCGCGGTCGCAGAAGCCGCTGATGGCGCGCATCGAGGAGATGCGGGAGCGGCTGGGGCCGCTGGCGACGACGGCGTACCTGCTGGTGATGAACGGGAGCGACCACCTGCCGCCGCAGGTCGAGCTGTCCTCGATCCTGCGGACGGCGAACGAGAACCTCGATGGCGCGGTGATGCGCCACGCGTCGCTGCCGGAGGCGTTCGCGCTGATCCGGGCGGCGATGGGCGACCGGGCGGAGGAGTGGCCGCGGCACACGGGCGAGTTCCGGTCGGGGCAGCGGGCGCACCTGCTGCCGGGGGTGCTGTCGGCGCGGATGTGGATCAAGCAGCTCAACCAGGAGTGCGAGGACCTCCTTACGCACTGGGCGGAGCCGTTCTCGCTGTGGGCTGATCTGCTCAAGAAGGACGTGGGGCCGGAGTGGCACGAGCCGCTGCCGCCGACGACGGCGCACATGCCCTTCCCGACGCAGATCGAGTCGATCGCGGCGCTGGTCGACCGGGCGTGGCGCTACCTGCTGGAGAACCAGCCGCACGACTCGATTTGCGGCTGCTCTGTCGACTCGGTGCACGATGAGATGCGGCAGCGCTACGAGTGGGTGCGGCAGGTGGGTGAGGAGATCGTGCGGCAGGCGCTGCGGACGATCGGGGCGCTGGGGCCGGACGCGCCGCTGGGCACGATCACCGTGTTCAATCCAACGCCGCAACCGGCGACGGCGTATGTGACGGCGACGGTACCGTGGAGCGACGAGCGCCCGATGGGGGCGGTCATCGGGCCGGACGGGGAGCACATCGCAATCGCGAAGGTGGGGGAGACGTCAAGCTTTGTCATCCCGGAGGGGGCGCCGGCGGGGTACGACCGCGCGCGGGCGGAGGTGGGGTTCGTGGCGAAGGACGTGTCGGGGTACGGGTATGCCGTGTATGTGCTGGAAGCGGGGGACAACAAACAACAGACAACAGACAACAGAGGGGTGGTCATCGAGAATGACTTCTTCCGGGTGGAGGCGGATGCTGCGGACGGGACGCTGACGGTGCACGATCTGCGACACGGGCGGACGCTGGCGGGGCTCAACCGGTTCGTCGACGGGGGGGACCGGGGGGACGAGTACAACTACTGCCCGCCGGGGCGTGACACGATCGTCGATACGCCGGCGGCGGCGCCGACGATCCGCGTCGAATATGCGGAGGGGGCGCGGTCGTTGGCCGTCGAGATGACGTACGAGCTGCCGGCACGGCTGGCGCCGGACCGTGACGCGCGCTCGGGGGAGACGGTGGAGGAGCGGATCACGACGACGGTGACGCTGACGGACGGCGTGGCGCGCATCGACGTGCGGACGGAGATCGACAACGTGGCGGAGGACCACCGGCTGCGGGTGCACTTCCCGTCGGGGGTGCGGGCGGCGGTGTCGAAGGCGGACGAGCACTTCGGGGTGATCGAGCGTCCGGTGGCGCTGCCGGCGTGGGATCCGGAGACGTGGGCGGAGCAGCCGCTGGGGACATATCCGCAGAAGGCGTTCGTCTCGGTCGATGACGGGGCGTTCGGGCTGACGATCTCCAATCGGGGGCTGGCGGAGTATGAGGCGGTCGATACGCTGGAGGGGACGGAGATCGCGGTGACGCTGCTGCGGTGCGTGGGGTGGCTGTCGCGGAGCGATCTGACGACGCGGCGAGGCGGGGCGGGGCCGCAGCTGCAGACGCCGGGGGCGCAGCTCATCGGACGGCAGGCGTTCGACTACGCGATCATGCCGCACGCGGGGGACTGGGAGGCGGCGGGGGCGCACGTGCTGGCGGTGCAGGCGCTGCGGCCGATGCGGGCGCGGTGGAATCGCCACGGGCTGGGGCGGCTGCCGGCGCGGGACTCGCTGCTTCGCGTGTCTTCGCCGTCGTTTGTGGTGAGCGCGATGAAGCGGGCGGAGGACGGGGAAGGGGGGATCGTGCGGCTGTACAACATTTCGCCCGCGGAGGCGGAGACGGCGGTCGACGTCCCCGCGCTGTCGGGCGGGGCCTCGCGGGTGGACCTCAAGGAGGAGTTTGTGGCGGAGGTGTCTCGCGGGGCGGGTGGGGTGGTGGTGGGGGCGGGGACGAATGAGATTGTGTCGTTGCGGTTTGGGGGCCTCACCCCCTAGCCCCCTGTCCGACTTCGCGGAGAGGGGGAACGTTGAGCGGCGCGCGCGGGCACGGCGGCGCCGTGCCTCTACCCATCCGAGAAGCAGGTTGCAACGAAGGGGGAGGCCGGCCCTCGGCGGTGCTGATGCCGGGCGGAGCTGAAGCTCCGCAGCTACGGCGGTGGCGGGGAGGCCCCTTTTTCGGGGTCAGGGCGCTGCTGTTTGCCGCTTCTTCCTACCCATCGAGGGAGCCTTCGAGGTAGCGGCGGAAGGCGTCGTAGTCATAGATGAGGAACTCGAAGTCCAGCGACGGCAGCCGGTACGGGTGGGTCTCCTTCGTGATGTAGCGGGCGGCGATCGGCGGACCTCCGTCCGGCTCGTCATCGCCCAGGATGCCAGCGAGGTCGGCATAGCGGACGGTGCCTGCGTCGGTCTCGTAGTGGGCGCCGATCGTCCACAGGCGGCCGAAGCGGTAGCGCTTCGCCACCTCGCGCTCGGCGGCGGCGCTCCAGGTGGTGGTGGTGTAGGCGAAGTCGCGGGGGACGATGCCGAGATGGCGCTCGATGATGGCGTCGCAGGTGTCCATCTGCTCACGAATCAGCCCGCCCGTCGGATCCTTCTTCGCCAGGTAGGCGAGGTTGTAGTGGTTGTGCAGATGCGCGCCGATGTGCCAGCCGCTGGCAACGAGCTCGCGGACGTCGTCCCAAGTCATGTAGCGGCTGTCATCGACCTTCTCCATGCGGGCGGTGTCGATGAAGAGGTTGGCGGTGAAGCCGGCGTGCCGCATAGCCGGGAAGATCTCGCGGTGGATGGAGATGTTGGGATGGTCGAAGTCGAACATGATGGGACGGTCGGGAAGCGCGCCGCCCTGGCGCCACGAGGCGAGGCCGTCGTAGGAGATGGAGTGGAAGCCGAGTTCGGCGGCGATCTGAAGGTAACGCTCGAAGCGCCGGATGCTGAGCGGCGGGAAGTCGCGCCAGCGTGGCTTCGGCGTGAAATACCGGCCGCGGTTCGTCCCGTGGCTCATGGTGATGGGGATGCGCATCATTGACGGCTCCCAGGCTGGCGTCGATGTGCAGTGTAGAGGGGATACGTCTTGACAGCCTTCGGATGGCGCCGGTAGACTTCGCCCACTTCGAGACGTACAGGCGATGATCGGGGCTAGTCCGCAAGCGGGCCCGCAGAGAGCCGGAGATGGTGAGAGCCGGCGGCGGCGCGGCGGACCGAATGGACCCGGGAGCCTCGGACCGAAATTCTCGCAGGGCGAGGACGTAGTCTCCGACGGGGTGGGCGCCGTTATCAACGCCTCCGGAATCCTCGCTACGGCGGGCGCTCCGGACAGAGATGCTCCGCGGATCGCGGAGTGAATGCGGGTGGCACCGCGAGATTCAACTCTCGCCCCTCTAGGGGTCGAGAGTTTTTTCATTTGGGGGCGATATGGAACGCAAGCGCATTCTCACGGGGATACGGCCGACGGGGGCGTTGCACCTGGGGCATTATGCGGGGGCGCTGGAGAACTGGGTGCGGCTGCAGTCCGAGTACGAGTGCTTCTTCCTCATCGCGGACTACCAGGTGTCGGACTACGCGGATGACATCGACCACGTGCGGCGATCGGTGTGGGAGGTAGCGCTGGACTGGCTGGCGGTGGGGCTGGACCCGGAGGGGAGCCACTATGTCATCGAGAGCATGGTGCCGCAGCACGCGGAGCTGACGGTGCACCTGAGCTGGTTCTTGCCGCTGGGCCGGTTGCAGCGCAACCCGACGCTGAAGGCGGAGATGGCGGACCTGGAGACGGGGAAGAAGGGCGTTCCGGTGGGGTTCTTCATCTACCCGGTGATGCAGGTGGCGAACATCCTGATGCCGCGCGCGCACCTCGTGCCGGTGGGGGAGGATCAGCTGCCGCACATCGAGCTGACGCGGGAGGTGGCGCGGCGGTTCAACCGCGACTTCGGGGAGGTGTTCCCGGAGCCGGAGCCGCTGGTCGGGCGGGTGCCGCGCCTGGTGGGGCTGGACGGGCAGGCGAAGATGGGAAAGTCGCTGGACAACGGGATCTGGCTGAAGGACGACGCCGAGACGGTGCGCAGGAAGGTGATGAGCATGTACACCGACCCGACGCGGCTGCGGGCGACGGACCCCGGGCACGTGGAGGGGAACCCCGTGTTCATGTACCACGACGCCTTCAACCCGGACGTCGCGGAGGTGGACGACCTGAAGGAGCGCTACGTGAAGGGGACGGTGGGCGACGTGGAGGTGAAGCAGAAGCTGGTGGCGGCGATCAACACGCTGCTCGACCCGATCCGCGAGCGTCGCGCGCACTACGAGGCGCGTCCGGGGCTGGTGAAGGACGCGCTGGCGGCGGGGAGCAAGGTGGGGTACGAGGCGGCGGAGGAGACGATCCGGGCGGTGCGGTCTGCGTTGCGGCTGGACTATCTCGAGCGGGGGATGCCGGGATGAGCAGTCAGCAGTCAGCAATCAGCGGTCAGCGGCGCGGCAGCGCGAACTCCAGCCTCCAGCCTCCAGCCTCCAGGGCGCCGGACGGTGCGCGATGACGGCTATCACCTACACGCCGACGCTGGAGGAGGCGAAGGGGCTGGCGGGGCAGGGGAACGTGGTGCCGGTGTTCCGGGAGATCCTCGCGGATTTGGAGACGCCGGTGTCGGCGTACCTGAAAGTGGCGCGGGGGCGCTACTCGTTCCTGCTGGAGTCGGTGGAGGGCGGGGAGCGGCTGGCGCGGTACAGCTTCATCGGGACGGAGCCGTACCGGGTGCTGCGGACGGGGACAAACGTCACGGCGAACGAGCAGCCGGGCGACCCGCTGGTGCACATCGAGGACGAGCTGCGGCGGTTCCAGCCGGTGCGCGTCGAGGGGCTGCCGCGGTTCCACGGCGGAGCGGTGGGGTACATGTCGTACGAGGTGGCGCGGTACTACGAGCCGAGGCTGCCGATGCCGGACGCCGACCCGCAGGGCTTCCCGGAGTCGATCTTCCTGTTCACCGACACGCTGCTGGTGTTCGACCACCTGCAGCACAAGATCAAGGTCGTCGCGCACGCCCGGCTCGACGGGGACGTGGAGGCGTCGTACCGGCAGGCGACGTGGAAGATCGAAGAGCTGGTGGCGCGGCTGGCGAAGCCGCTGGCGGGGCTGCCGTACGACCCGTCGGGGGCGGGGGAGACGGCGGGCGGGGCGGTGGAGTCGAACATGACGCGTGAGGAGTTCATGGGGAAGGTGGAGCGCGCGAAGGAGTACATCGTGCGGGGGGATACGTACCAGATCCAGGTGTCGCAGCGGTTCTCGCGGCGTACCGGCGCCCACCCGTTCGAGGTGTACCGGGCGCTGCGGATGGTGAACCCCTCGCCGTACATGTACTACCTGGACCTCGGCGACATGCACGTGGTGGGGGCGTCGCCGGAGATGCTGGTGCGCATCGAGGACGGCGTGATCGAGACGCACCCGATCGCCGGGACGCGGCGTCGGGGGCGGGACGCGGAGGACGAGCAGCGGATGGCGGAGGAGCTGCAGACATCGGAGAAGGAGCGGGCGGAGCACATCATGCTGGTGGACCTGGCGCGGAACGACCTGGGTCGCGTCTGCGAGGCGGGGAGCGTGAAGGTGACGTCGCTGATGGCGATCGAGCGGTACTCGCACGTGATGCACATGGTGTCGCACGTCGTGGGGAAGCTGCGGGGGGACGTCTCGACGTACGATGCGCTGCGGGCGTACTTCCCGCACGGGACGGTGACGGGCGCGCCGAAAATCCGGACGATGGAGATCATCGCGGAGTTGGAGGGGGAGCGGCGCGGGGGGTACGGCGGCTGCATCGGCTACTTCGACATGTCGGGGAACTGCGACAGTGCGCTGGCGATCCGGACGATCTGGATGAAGCCGGGGGTGGCGTACGCGCAGGCGGCGGGGGGGGTGGTATACGACTCGACGCCGGAGGAGGAGTATTTGGAGTCGGGGAACAAGGCGAGGGCGTTGTTGCGGGCGATCGAGCTGGCGGAGGAGCGCTCGGCGGGCGCGCCGCGCGGGTCGTTGGGGTATTAGGCGTTGGTTGTTGGAGGTTGGAAGCTGAAGCTGGAGTTGGAGGCTAGATCTTGCCGGATCTGATCTCGGCCGCCCTGTTCGAGCGCGACGAGCGCGTGCTGACGGCGCACCGCCGCCCCGGCCGGCCGCCGTTCGCGGGGTCGTGGCTGCTGCCGATGACGCGCGTCGGGGCGAATGAGACGGCGGAAGCGGCGCTGGGCCGGCACGTGCGAGAGCAGTTCGGGGTTACGGTCAGCGGAGAGTCGTTCGTGGATACGGTGTACATCGAGGATGCGGCGGCGAAGCGCCGTTATGTCGCCAACGTCTTCCGGGCGCAGATCTCCGGAGGGCCGATGCGCTTCCGTGCCGACGGCGACTACGACGATGCGCGCTGGCTGGCGCTGCCGGAGCTGCACGTGATCCCCATGCCGGCGGAGCTGCGGGACGGCGTCCTCCGGGCGCTCACGCAGACGGAGCCGAAGGAGGAGCGGGACTGGACGGCGATCGAGGCAGCGATGTCGGCGCCGGCGGTGCCGCTGGCGGAGCGCGCCGAGGAGGCGGCTGTCGAGCCGGAGCCGGCGCCGGACAACCGCGCGGGCTGGGACGCGATCGCCGCCGCGTACCAAGACGAGCGCTACGGCGACCGTCACGCCGGGCGGCTGGTGTGGTCGCGGGGGGTGTTCGAGGACGAGCTGGGGTTGCTGGGCGACGTGCACGGGCAGCGGGCGATCGTGCTGGGGTGCGGCGGGGGGCAGGACGCGGTGGCGCTGGAACGGATGGGGGCGCGGCCGGTGGGCGTCGACATCTCGGGGGCACAGATCGCGTACGCGAAGAAGTACGCGCTCCGGCACGGCGCGGAGAACGCGTCGTTCGTGGAGGGGAGCATCGACGACCTGGCGCGGTTCGACGACGGGAGCTTCGACCTGGCGGTGAGCATCCATGCGCTGGCGTACGTGACGAACCTCGAGCGGGCGTTCGCGGAGGCGGCGCGGGTGCTGAAGCCGGGCGGGGTGCTGGCGATCTCTGTGCCGCACCCGCTCAATCAGGTGTTCGGCGACGACCCGCCCTACGCGCCGGCACGCTCGTATCGCGAGGAGACGATCGACTGGACGTGGGAGCTGAAGGACGCGAGCGCGCGGCTTCGCGAGCGGACGCCGATGGTCTCGGGGTGGTTCGGGATGATGACGGACGCGGGCTTCACGGTCGAGCGGGTCGTCGAGCCGGATCAGAGCGGGCTTACGGGCGACGACGCCGAGGGCTTCGACCTGGCGCGGGCGCGGCTCATCCCGTATGCCATCATCTTCAAGGCGAGGAAGCGCTGATGCTGCTGCTGATCGACAACTACGACAGCTTCACGTACAACCTGTTCCAGTACCTGAGCGAGCTGGGGGCGCGGGTGGAGGTGGTGCGGAACGACGCCGTCACGCTCGAAGACATCGAGGAGCTGGCGCCGGAGCGGATCGTGATCTCGCCGGGGCCGGGCCATCCGGACGAGGCGGGGATCAGCAAGGATGTGATCAGACGCTTCGGCGGCCGGATGCCGATCTTCGGGGTGTGCCTGGGGCACCAGTGCATCGGCGAGGTGTACGGCGGGGTAGTAGAGGGGGCGGGGGAGATCATGCACGGGAAGGTGTCGAAGGTGACGCACGACGGGAAGGGCGTGTTCGCGGGGTTGGCGTCGCCGCTGGAGGGGACGCGCTATCACTCGCTGGCGATCCGGCCGGACAGCGTGCCGGAGGTGCTGGAGGTGTCGGCGCGGAGCGAGTCGGGGGTGATCATGGGAGTGCGGCACCGGACGCTGGCGGTGGAGGGGGTGCAGTTCCACCCGGAGTCGATCCTGACGCCGGAGGGGCACGGGATGCTGAAGAACTTCCTGGCGATGAGCGCGTGATATAGTGATATCGCGATATCACTATATCAGTGGAGGTGGCCAGCTGTGACGAAACGGCTTCTGGTGAGCATGGACGACGAACGGTACGAGGACCTCCGGCGGCTGGCGTTCGAGAAGAAGGCGCCGATGGCCGACCTGGTGCGGTACGCGCTCGAGAAGGTGTTCGAGGACGACCTGGACGCGATGGCGGGCCAACGCGGACTCGAGGAGTACCTGAAGGACCCCTCACAGGTGATTTCGGTAGAGGAGCTGATGGAGAGTCTAGGCATTGAGATACCGCGTCGACGTCCAGCCAAAGGCCGAACGCGCCGTCAGAAGGTTGCCAGCTAGAGAGGCGGAACGGGTCACGCGCGCGATCTTCAACCTCGGCGATGATCCCCGGCCGCCTGGCGTCAAGAAGCTGCGAGGCGCATCGATCTGGCGGATCCGGGTGGGAGAGTATCGCGTGATCTACGGCATCTCAGACAGGGCACGCTGGGTCGTGGTGGAGGACGTGGTACGAAGGATGACGCACACATATGACTGACACGGCCATCAAGAACGCGCTGCAGAAGCTTGTCGAGCGGGAGGACCTCTCCGAGGAGGAGGCGGGCGCCTGCATGGAGGAGCTGATGACGGCTCACGCGACGGCTGACGCGGCGGGCGCGGCGACACCGGCGCAGTTCGGGGCGTTCGTGACGGCGCTGCGGATGAAGGGGGAGACTGCCGACGAGATCACCGGCATGGCGCGGGTGATGCGGGAGAAGTCGCTGCACGTGGAGGTGGAGGGGCCGCTGCTGGACACCTGCGGCACGGGAGGCGACGGCAGCGGGTCGTTCAACGTCAGCACGGCGGCGGCGTTCGTGGCGGCGGGGGCGGGGGCGCGGGTGGCGAAACACGGCAACCGGGCGATGACGTCGCAGTGCGGCAGCGCGGATGTGCTCGAGGCGCTGGGGGCGAAGATCGACCTCACGCCGGGACAGGTGGCGGCGTGCATCGAGCGGGCGGGAGTGGGATTCATGTTCGCGCAGGCGTTCCACCCGGCGATGAAGTTCGTGGCGCCGCTGCGGCGGGAGATCGGCATCCGGACGGTGTTCAACATGCTGGGGCCGCTGACCAACCCGGCAGGCGCGCGCCACCAGGTGATCGGCGTGCCGCGGCCGGACCTCGTCGAGATGCTGGCCGCGGTGTTGCGGCGTCTGGACAGCGACCATGCGCTGGTCGTCCACGGGGAGGACGGCTGCGACGAGGTGAGCATCACGGGCCCGACGCTGGTCGCGGAGTTGATCGACGGCGGCGTGCGGACGTATCACATCACGCCAGAGGACGCGGGGTTGCCGCGACACGACGCTGCGCAGGTGCGCGGCGGCTCCCCGCAGGAGAACGCGGCGCAGCTGGAGCGCGTTGTCGACGGGGCGCCGGGGGCGTTGCGGGAATTCGTCCTGATCAACGCGGCGGCGGCGCTGGTCGCGGGGGATGCGGCGCCGGACCTCGCGGCGGGGGTGCGGCTGGCGGCACAGAGCATCGACTCCGGTGCGGCGCGGGAGCGGCTGGCGGCGTTTGTCGCGGCGACGAACGAGGTGTGACGATGGCCGACCGTCCCGTATCGAGCGACGCCATCATCGACCAGATCGTCGCGGACAAGCGCGTCGAGGTGGAGGCGCGCAAGGTGCAGGAGCCGCTGGAGGCGCTGAAGCGCCGGCAGGACCGGATCGCGACGCCGCAGTGGAGCATGGTGCAGTCGATCCTCGAAGGGCCGCGGGGGCCGAGCACGGGCGGGCGTCGCATGCAGCTCATCGCCGAGATCAAGAAGGCGACGCCGTCGAAGGGGCGGCTAGTGGGGGTGCTGGAGCACCGGGCGGTGGCGCGGACGTACACGATCGGGGGGGCGGCGGCGATCTCCGTGCTCACGGAGTCGAAGTACTTCCAGGGGTCGATCGACTTCCTCTCCGACTGCCGGGTGAGCATCGACGGGTACTATCCGGGCGGGCGGCCGGCGATGCTGCGGAAGGACTTCATCTTCGACCCGTACCAGATATACGAGTCGCGAGCGTACGGGGCGGACGCCATCCTGCTCATCGTCTCGATCCTCACGCAGGATGAGCTGCGGGAGCTGGTGGAGCTGGCGCACCGGTTGCAGATGGAGTGCCTGGTGGAAGTGGCGAGCGAGGAGGAGGTGGGGCGGGCGCTGGCGGTCGAGGCGGACGCGATCGGGATCAACAACCGGGACCTGCGGACGTTCGAAGTGGACCTGGCGGTGACGGAGCGGCTGCGGCCGCTGATCCCGGACGAGCGGGTGGTGGTGGCGCTGAGCGGCGTGCATACGCGCGCGGACGTCGAGCGGATGGCGAAGGCGGGGGTGCACGCGGTGCTGGTAGGGGAGGCGCTGATGACGGCGAAGGACGTGCGGGAGAAGATGAAGGAGTTCCTCATCTGATGACGCGGGTGAAGATTTGCGGGTGCATGCGGGTCGCCGATGCGATCGCGGCGCGGGAGGCGGGGGCCGACTTCATCGGCATCATGTTCGCGGAGAGCCGGCGGCGGGTGTCGGTCGAGGAGGCGGCGCTGATCGCGGCGGCAGCGGGGGCGCCGTTGCGGGACGTCGAGCAGGCGGAGCCGCCGCCGCTGCATCCGGGGCGTTTCGAGAGCATCGAGGCGTGGTTCGCGCACGGCGCGGAGGCGCTGGAGCGGCTGCTGGCGCGCAAGCGGCCGCTGGTCGTGGGTGTGTTCGCGGACCAGCCGGTGGAGGAGATCAACGAGATCGCGGACGAGGTGGGGCTGGACCTGGTGCAGCTGAGCGGTGACGAGCCGTGGTCAGACTGTCTGCTGGCGAACCGGCTGGCGATCAAGGGGTTGCGGGAGCGGGCGGGCGCGACGGCATCGGAGCTGATGGGGCGGATGGAGGCGGGGGCGGCGGTGGCGGTGATGCTGGACGGCAGCCGCGGGACGGGCACGATCGGCGACCATTCGGTTGCGGCGGAGGTGGCGTCGCGGATGCCGCTGTGGCTGGCGGGGGGGCTGGCGCCGGAGACGGTGGCATCGGCGGTGCGGGCGGTACGTCCGTGGGCGGTGGATGTGTCGTCGGGTGTGGAGACGGAGGGGGCGAAGGACGCGGCGAAGATCGCGGCGTTCGTGGAGGCGGTGAAGGGGGTGCGGGTGTGACGGCGACGGAAATGCCGGATGCGGGGGGGCATTTCGGGCCGTACGGGGGGCGCTTCGTCCCGGAGACGCTGATGGTCGCGCTGATCGAGCTGACGGCGGCGTTCGAGGAGGCGTGGCACGACGAGACGTTCCGGACGGAGCTGGACCACCTGCTCCGGACGTACGTGGGGCGGCCGACGCCGCTGTACTACGCCGTGAATCTGACGGCGAAGCTGGGCGGGGCGAAGATCTACCTGAAGCGCGAGGACCTGGCGCACACGGGCGCGCACAAGATCAACAACGCGCTGGGCCAGGGGCTGCTGGCGAAGCGGATGGGCAAGCGCCGCGTCTTCGCGGAGACGGGGGCGGGGCAGCACGGCGTGGCGGCGGCGACGGTGTGCGCGATGCTGGGGATGGAGTGCACGGTGTTCATGGGGGCGGAGGACGTGCGGCGGCAGTCGCTGAACGTGTTCCGGATGAAGCTGCTCGGGGCGAAGGTGGAGGTGGTGGAGAGCGGATCGCGGACGCTGAAGGACGCGATGAACGAGGCGATCCGCAACTGGGTGACGCACGTCCGGGACGCCTACTACCTGATCGGGAGCGTGGCGGGGCCGCATCCCTACCCGTGGCTGGTGCGCGAGTTCCAGCGGGTCATCGGCGACGAGGCGAGGGCGCAGATCCTCGAGGCGGAGGGGCGGCTGCCGGACGTGCTGGTGGCGTGCGTGGGCGGGGGGAGCAACGCGATTGGGTTGTTCTACCCGTTCCTGGAGGATCTCAGCGTGAGGTTCGTGGGGGTGGAGGCGGCGGGGGAGGGGCTCTCGACCGAGCGGCACGCGGCGACGCTCTCGAAGGGGCGGCCGGGGGTGCTGCACGGGTCGAAGTCGTACGTGCTGCAGGACGAGTGGGGGCAGGTGCAGGAGGCGCACAGCATTTCGGCGGGGCTAGATTATCCGGGGGTGGGGCCGGAGCATTCGTTCCTGAAGGACAGCGGCCGGGCGGAGTACGTAGCGATCACCGATACGGAAGCGCTGGAGGGGTTCCGGCTGCTGAGCCAGACGGAGGGGATCATCCCGGCGCTGGAGCCGTCGCACGCGATCGCGCACGTGGCGAAGCTGGCGCCGGCGCTGCCGAAGGACGCGCTGCTGATCATGAACCTGTCGGGGCGGGGGGACAAGGACATCGGGACGGTGATTGAGGCGTTTGGGACGGAGCTGTAACCATGCGTCGCTCGGCGGTCGTGCTGCGGTGGTTCACGTTGATCGTGGCGTTCATGGCCCTTCCGGCCGTGCTCGGGTGCGCCGGTGACGGTCCGCGTGACGCCTCATCGCCCCTCGAGGGTTTACTCACAGACGTCCGCGCAGACGACGCTGATCGGGTCATCGGCGTGACGGTGCTGGCGGATGACGGTGACACGTTCGAATTTGAGGTTGACCTTGAACCGGGGGCAAGTGTCTCGGCCACGCATCTTCTTGAGCATGTCTCCGAAGGCTGGCCCGTCCGCGTGTCGTTCCATCGAGTCGAAGGGGGTACGCTCCTCGCGTACCGTATCGACGATGGTGCAACGCCTGTCCCGACGGCAGAAGTCGACGACCGCTGAACGCCCGCTCAACGTGCAAGAAAACCACGTTGCGTAGAACGGAGCCCTCCCCCGGCCCTCGCTTCGCGGGGAGGGGAGCGAGCAGCGGGAGCCTACGTCGCGCTCACAGAGAAGAGCCGCCAGCTGCCGTCGATGCCCTTCAGCTGGTGCTCGCCGCGTTCGGTGAAGGAAGCGCTCCCTCCCAGCATCAGGTCGCGGACCGTGGACGAAGTCCACAGCTCGCCGTCAGCAGCCTGCTGCTCCACGCGCGCGGCCAGATTGACGGCGATACCCGAGATGTCACCGTCATCGTGCACTTCGATCTCGCCGGCGTGCAGTCCCGCGCGGATCTCCACGCCGATGCCGCGGAGCGCGTCGCACAGCCTGACGCCGCATTCAACGCCTTGCGACGGCGCATCGAACACAGCAAGTAGCCCGTCGCCCGTGGACTTCACGACACGGCCGCTGTGCTCGTCGATGAGGCCGCGGGCCGTCCGGTCGTGACTGTCGAGTACGGCGCGCCACTTCGCATCGCCGACGGCCGCGGATTGCCGCGTAGACTCGACGATATCAGTGAAGAGAACAGTGCCGAACCTGCGCATCGACGCGCGCCTGAGCGAGGTACCGGTGGCGAACTCGATAATGGTGTCGTTCAGCTCGCGCCAGTTCGGCAGGATCCAGGCGAAGTGGTCGGCGCCCTCGATCTCGACGTACCGCGCGCCGGGGATGACGTCGCCCAGGAGGCGACCCATGGCCACGTTCAGAACCTCGTCGCCTGCGACGTGCATGACGAGCGTGCGGGCCTTGATGCGCTCAGGCGCGTCGCCTGCATCGAGCGCCATGATGCTCTGCAACTGCCGGATGAAGTCGCGGGGACTCGAAGCCATCCGCTGTAGCCGGGCCATCCAGCGAGTGAAGGACTCGTTCCCCGTCTGGCTCGGGATCTCCCAGGCGACCATCTCGCTGGCGTCCTCGCCCCAGGTTTCGACGACCTGCTGGAAGTGTTCGTAGATCTTCTGGCCGTCGTTAATCCACGGGTCGCCGTTCTTCATGTAGGCCGGGATCTTGCCGTAGTAGCGAGGAGAGACGAACGTGTTGATGAGCGTCACACTCTCAACTCGTTCAGGGAAGTCGGCGGCAAAGAGCTGCGCCATCGCGGCGCCTTCGGATGTGCCGAGGATATGTGCGCGATCCCAGCCCACCGCGTCCATCACGGCGAGGATGTCCTCATTGCGCTGCTCGAGCGTCGGGGCCTCGTCGAAGCGGTCGGAGAGGCCGATGCCGCGCTTGTCGAAGTAGGCGCAGGTCATGTGCTGCCCGAGGTGTTCGAGGCAGCGGCGATAGAGCTCGTGCTCCCACATGATCTCCACGTTCGATACAAGGTCCGGGATGATGAGGAGCGGCGGGCCCTCGCCCCACTTGTGGTAGGCGAGGCGGAGATCGCCGACGCGGGCGTAGTGGGTCTCCGGGACTTGCACGGGATCTCTCCTCGCCCGGCCCCTTGGCTGAATGGGCCGGCCAGCGCAGTATCGCCCACGCCGGGCACTGAGGCGAACGGGGGTGGCCGCCGGCAGATTCGCAGACCGGGGCGACTGCGGAGAGACGGAGGCTGCTCAGCCGGTGACGCCGGCGAAGAGGGCGGGGTCCCAGCCGCGGGCGTTGCGCAGGCGGGTGCCGGAGAACTCCACGGTCGAGCGGATGACGCGGCCCCAGAGGTCGACAAGCGACGGGGTGATGCGCAGCTCGACGCCGGACGCCGCCAGCGCATCGAGGAGGTCGCCGACGGGCTCGACGCGGGACGGCACGACGGGGACGCGGCTCACCCAGTGGGCGCCCTCGGGGCCGGGGTGTTGGAACGCTTCAGGCGGCATGGTGTAGCGGTACAGCGCCGTGGAGCGTAGGCGATCGAGCCACGCCGACTCGATGGCGATGACCATCCGGGCGTCGATGCCGCCGAAGAAGCGCTCGCGGTCGGCGGGGGTGGTGTGCGGGCCCGGCCAGAAGCAGGCGCGGGGGCACTCGCGGGGGACGTAGTACATCGGGGCGTGCCAGTCGTCGACCGCCCAGACGAGCGGCTCGACCTCGGGGCGGGCGAGCGGCGCCCGGGGCTCGAAGCGCGCGATGTCGGGCTCTTCGGAGAAGTGGTAGAGGGCCACGTCTGGTCGCCTCGTCGCTCGTCGCTTGTGGTCCCTGGTCGACTCTAGCAGATGTGGGAGCGTCGGCTCAGGCCTGATCACAGGCAGGGGCTGACGGAGAAGAAGCCGCGCATGATGAGGATACCGTCGGCGGCGGTGATGACGCCGTTGCCGTTGATGTCGAACGTCACGTCAGCGCCCATCATGCCGAAGACGACGCGCCAGACCAGCACGGCGTCGGAGGCGTTGGCGACGCCGTTGCCGTTGACGTCCATGGCCTCGATGCAGTCGCCCAGGCCGTCGCCATCGCTGTCGGCGGAGGTATCGCTGGTGCCCCAGCGACAGCGCTCCCAACCGGCGATCAAGCCGTCGCCGTCAGCATCGGCCTGATCGCGGCAGTCGCCGGAGGCACCGTCGAGGACGCCGTTGCAGTCGGCGTCGGCGCTGGAGGCGTCGTCGTCGGGGTCGGTGCCGTCGTAGCAGCCGTTGGCCGCTGAGAGATCGCCGTCGTCGTCGAGGGTGATGTCGCCGCGGGGGTCGGGATCGCCGGGGTCCAGCAGGCCGTCGTTATCGTCGTCCGGGTCGCAAGCGTCGCCCAGCGTGTCGGAGTTGGGGACGGTGGTGTCGTCGCCGGGAACCTCGCCGTTTCCGGTGGCGGCGTCGGTGTTCTCCTGCAAAGGGTTCGTCTCCGCGGCGCAGTTGTCGATGCCGTCTGTTACGCCGTCGCAGTCGAGGTCGCCGGCGCAGGGGGTCGGAGTGGCGGTGGCGATCGACGTGCTGGTCGCTTCAGGTGTGGACGTGTCAGCGGGCAGCGGTGTGCCGGTGGGCTCGGGCGTATGAGTGGCGGTGGGGACGGCGGTGGAGGTGAGTGTCGGCACCGGCGTATGGGTGTCGGTGGGCTGCGCCGTGCTTGTCGCTGTAGGCGTGGCGGTCGGAGTGTTCGTGGATGTGGCCACGGCGGTGCTGGTCACCGTCGGGGTGTGCGTTGTCGTCGGCAGCGGCGTCGACGTGGCGGTCGGAGTGCTGGTGGAGGTGGGCACGGCGGTGCTGGTCACCGTCGGGGTGTGCGTTGTCGTCGGCAGCGGCGTCGACGTGGCGGTCGGAGTGCTGGTGGAGGTGGGCACGGCGGTGCTGGTCACCGTCGGGGTGTGCGTTGTCGTCGGCAGTGGCGTCGACGTGGCGGTCGGAGTGCTGGTGGAGGTGGACACCGCCGTGCTGGTCGCGGTGGGGGTACGCGTCGGCGTCGGCGTGCGCGTCCTGGTCGCGGTGGGGACGGGCGTGTTTGTCCTCGTGGGCGTGGGGGTGATGTTGCTGCCGGCGTGGCAGACGCCGGAGCCGCTGTCGGTGAAGGTGGAGCCGGCGACGGGCATGAACTGCCAGTCGTAGCCGTCATCGCTCAGCGTGAGCTGCAGGACGCCGTACGAGTCGTTGTTGCGGACCTCGCTGTTCGGGTGGATGGAGCCGAACGAGTGGTGCGAGCGCCCGCCGGTGCCGACGATGAACTCCCGGACCCCGAGCGTCGGGTCGGCGACGCCACCCGCCGTCTGTGGCGCGAAGCGCTCGTACGTGTGGTCGTGGCCGCTGAGGACGATCTCAGCACGGTAGTCGTAGAGGGCCTGCCAGATCGCGGTCATGGAAGCGGAGTCCCCATGGCTGCCGGAGCTGAAGCGCGGGTGGTGCCAGTACGCGATCGTGCACGACGCGGTGCTGGCGGCGAGGTCGGCCCGCAGCCACTGCTCCTGTGCCGAACCCGCCGCGCAGGCGACGGCGGAGCAGTTGCTGTTGATGGCGATCAGGTGCCAGGAGCCGAGGTCGAAGCTGTAGTAGCCCTTCGCGGGGTCTCCGGCGGCGGCGCCGAAGTAGCCGTAGTAGCCGGCGGCGCCGGCGGTGTTGTACTCGTGGTTGCCGGGGGCGGGTTTGGTGCGGGCCTTGTGGCGGCCCCAGCTGGGGTTGTAGCAGTTGTTGAACTCCGTGGCGGTACCGTTTTCATAGACGAGGTCGCCGAGGGCGAGGATGGTGCCGGGCAGCCCATCGAGGAGGGCGGCCGTCGCCTCGTCGCCGGTGGAGTTGCAGGCGGCGATATCGCCGGCGGCGAGGACGATCTGTTCGTCACCGGCCGAAGCGCGCTCCTGGCGGGTGGCGCCGAACCATCCGCCGAGGGCAGCCAGCACCACGAGCAGCAGTCCCAGAGCCATGCGAGAAGCGGGCATAAGGGACAGTGTACTGCGGGCCCTTCTTCGTCCCGGGGCTCTGTCAACGTAGCGAGGGGATCACCCGCCGGTGCGCGGTTGTTAGCGCAGAGACAGGCGACGTCATCGACCTCGCCTCCGCGCGAACGCGCGTTGGGTTGGGGTCATGTTTTTCGTTGGTGACTCCGGGTTACGGGATCGCCATGATCGCTTCAAGCCCCCACCACGAGGCGCTGCACGACCGATGGGCGAAGACCCATGTCGCTCGTACGGGTTAGACCGGGTCACGCGCGAATTGCTCCGGCCCGAGCCCTGTCGCCCAGCCTGTCAGCCTCCGTTCACAGTCGCGGTCCACGTAGAGCCGCCGTTCGATGTCGTCCAGGAGCCGGCCGAGGTGGTGAAGGTGCCGTGCATGGCGTCGGTGAAGGTGATCGAGAGGACGGGGACGCCGGGATCCAGGCCGGTGACGTCGACCTGCGTCCAGTCGTGGCCGCCGTCGGTCGAGCGGTAGAGGTTGTCGCCGGGGCTGCTGAGGCCCAGCCAGCCCTTGCTCGCTTCCGGGAAGGAGAGCGCGCTCACGCCGTTGCCGTTCGGCAGATCGCCGACTCCGGGTTCGGCGGGCGGGCTGCCGAGCGTGGTGCGGCTGATGAGCGTCCATGACGCGCCGCCGTTCGCCGTCCGGAAGAGGAACTTCTCGTTGCTGCCGGCCGCGGCGCCGCCGTAGCAGAACTGCCATTTCGTGTTCGCGTCGAGGGCGAAGGCCCTGCCGGTCGAGAGGGCGAAGCCATCGAGCGACGTGCGGAGGGTGCAGGCGTCGACGAGCGATGGGCCGGAGGTCCAGGTGACGGTGCCGCAGCGGTGGATGAGGTGCAGGCCGGGGTAGCCGGCAAGCTCGTTGATCTCGATGAGGGCCCAGCGGGCCTGACGGTTCGCGGGGGTGTCGGGCATGGTGAGGAACTGATTCACGGTGCCGCCGGTGACGGTGACGATGCCGGTGATGGTGACGTCGGACAGCGTAAAGGCCTCGGGCGCGCCTTCGGACTGCGGGCAGGCGAGGTCCGTTCGCACGAGGTAGAGATAGCCGTCCATGCCGTAGGAAGGCGGGCGGCCGAAGTCGTCGCCTTTCACGAGGATGTTCATGGAGCCGGCGGGCGGCCAGACGTCGCCGGGGTCGGGGGCGAAGGCGCGGAAGATCGTGTTGTCGGCGCCGAGGCCGCTCTCGTCGTTCGCGACGTGGAGGTCGCCCTGTCCGACGAGGGTGCAGGAGACGGCGAACATGCCGGCGAGCACGATGAGCGCGAACGCAGGGAGGAAGCGTCGACGGGGATGGGCGGGCATCTCCACCTCCAGGATGGTGTATTCAGTTGGGACTTGCAGTATAGGAGACGGAGGGAACGACTTCGCAGTCGCGCCAGCGCACTTCAAACAGTGGACGGCGTCGTTCGAAGGCGCCAGAACTGTTGGAGGGGCGCTTAGCGGGGGCCTTGCTGCCAGATGCCGATGACGTTGCCGGCGGCGTCGCGGAAGGTGGCCACCCAGAGATCGCCCTCGGGGTAGGGGGGACGGACGATCTCGCCGCCGTGTGCGGTGATCTTCTCGATCGTGCGGTCGACGGCGCTCACGTAGACGTAGGGGACCACGCCGGGCTCGCGCGAGATCGCATGTTCGGTGAGCCATGCGCCGCTGACGTGTCCGGTGGCGTCGTCGAAGCTGACGTGGGGGGTGCCGCGGCCGCGGATGTTCCATCCGAAGACCTGCTCGTAGAAGTCGGCGGAGCGTTCGGCATCGAGGGCGGGGAGCTGGATGTAGGAGATGCCGCCGGGCCGGGCGAGGCCCACGTCTCCGCCGCCGGCGTGGCCGGCTTCGGCTGGCTGGTGTTTGTCCTTATTCATCAGCTGTCACTCCTGGTGAGGATGTCTGGGCCGGGTCAAGGCACCGTCAGCGATGTCGTGACTTCGGGTACGCGACCTCGCGCAGCGGAAGTGCAAACTCAATGTCCCCATCGATCCGGCCGCGCTCCCGGAACCCACACGAGCGGTAGAAGGCGACAGCGTCGTGCCAGTGCTCGAGCGTGAAGAGCACGGCGCGCGCATAGCCGCGTTCCCTTGCATGCGCGAGCAACGCGCCCAGGACGGCGCGCCCAACTCCCGAACGGCGGAGGGCGGGCGCTACGGACATTCTCACCACCTCCGCCGTTGTGCCGTCCACGCGGCGAAGGAACCCTGTTCCGACGACGCGTCCATCCTGCTCCGCTACCACCAGATGCGCGTTCGGGTAGTGCGCGATGATGTCATCGAGATCGGGGTTGAGGTTCTCGTCGACGTAGCCGAAGTGTTCGCCGAGACCGGCAAGGATCAGCCGGCGCGCGGCATCCTGATCCCGTGGCTCAAAGGGACGGATGATGAGGTCTTCGGTCACGCCTCACCACCACGTTCGTCGAGGGGTACTGGCAGCCGCCGCCGGCGAAGGGGCAGACGATGGGCGGGTGGCCAGGGCGGGGAGCGGGATGTAGGTGACACTCATCCGGCGCCTCCCGGGACTTCGCGGTCTAACGGAGCTCCAGGCCCTTCAGGGAGCCCTCCGCGCGCCAGTCTTCGAGGACCTTGACGAAGGCGATGGCGCCGCCGCCGTAGGGGCCGTTCTGGCCGTTGAGTTCACCGGGCTTGCCTTCGTTGTTGTAGTAGCCGGGCGTACACGACTCGAGGAACTCCCTGCCCGGACGGCCAAGGCTGATGATGGTCTCGACCCACCCGGCCTCAGCCTCCTCAGAAACTTCGACCGATCGGACCTCGTGGTCCATCGCGTGTTTGATGATGTAGGCAAGATGCATGGCCTGCTCATTCAGCATGTGCGGGAAGTTCACACTGAAGCCCGACTGGGCGTTGCTGATGATGAGGCAGTTCGGGAACCCGCGGCTGTGCATGCCGTGGAGCGTGGCGACACCGTTCGCCCACTTCTGCGTGAGGGTGATGCCGCCGCGGCCGTACAGCTCGTAACCGGACCGGCGCGTGTAGTCCGTCCCCACCTCGAAGCCGGTGGCGTAGATGAGGCAGTCCAGCTCGTACTCGACGCCGTCGGCGACGACGCCCTTGCCGGTGATGCGCTCCACGCCCCGGCCGTGGGTATCGACGAGGGTGACGTTGGGGCGGTTGAAGGTGTCGAGGTACTCGTCGTGGAAGCAGGGGCGCTTGCAGAACTGGCGATAGTAGGGCTTCAGAGCTTCGGCGGTCTCGCGGTCGCTGACGACCGCATCGACGCGGGCGCGGATCTCCTCCATCTTCTCGAAGTCGGCGAGTTCCATCGACTGTGCGAGGCCTTCCGGCGAGAGGTCGGGGGCGCCGTCCTCGCGGATCATCAGGAGCAGCTTGCGGATGATGTCCGTCCAGCCGTCGCTGACGAGGTCCACTTCCTGGAAGCCGCCAGAGACGAGGATGTTGAAGTTGTCCATCCGTTGCTGGTGCCAGCCGGGCTGCAGGCTCTGCGCCCACGCCGGATCGGTCGGGCGGTTGGCGCGCACGTCGATCGAGGATGGGGTGCGCTGGAAGACGTACAGGTGCTCGGCCGCGGCGCCGACGTGGGGGACGCACTGGACAGCTGTCGCGCCCGTGCCGATGATGCCGACACGTTTGTCGCGGAGTCCGGTCAGGTTGCCCTCAGACGTGCCGCCCGTGTAGGCGTAGTCCCAGCGGCTGGTGTGGAACGCGTGGCCCTTGAACGTCTCGATGCCCGGGATACCGGGGAGCTTCGCGCGGTGCAGGGGGCCGTTCGACATGCAGACGAAGCGCGCGCGCATGCGGTCGCCGCGGTTGGTGGAGATGATCCAGCGCAGGGCGTCTTCGTCCCAGCGCAGTTCTGTCACTTCCGTCTGGAAGCAGGCGTTGCGGTAGAGGTCGTACTTCTCAGCGATCGCCCGGCTGTGGGCGAGGATCTCCGGCGCGCGGCTGTACTTCTCTCTGGGGACGTAGCCGATCTCTTCGAGCAACGGCAGGTAGACGTACGATTCGACATCGCAGGCGGCGCCCGGATAGCGGTTCCAGTACCAGGTGCCGCCAACATCGCCGCCCTTCTCGATGAGGCGGATATCCTCGACGCCGGCCTGGCGGAGTCTCGCACCGGCGAGCAGCCCGCCGAAGCCGCCGCCGATCACGGCGACATCGACGTCGTCGGTCAGGGGGGCGCGGTGGAAGCCGGGCGCGACGTAAGGGTCGTCGACGAAGGACGCGAAGTCTCCCTTGACCTCGACGTACTGCCGGTTGCCGTCGTCGCGGAGGCGCTTATCGCGTTCGGCGCGGTACTTCTCGCGCAGGGCCTCGGGGTCGAACGGAGGGTTGTCGATCGTCATCTTCGGCCTCTTGTGCGGGGAGCGGGGTCAGGTGGGGAAGTCTACCAACACGTCGCCCTACTGCACGCCACTACCGCCAAATCGGCGGGCTGTCGCTCCAGTCACGGGCGGCCCGTTTCGTATCTGGCCGTTGGGTGTCCGGTGTTGTTTCGTACAAGCGCGTACGAGGCATTCACGCAGAGTTGATTTGCAGATGACTTGCAGTTCTGCCGCCCTCGATTTCAGCGAAGCCGAAGCCCTCGGCGAAGACCAGATCATCGCGCTGAACGACACCGACCGCGAGCCGGCGTGGCCGCGGATTAAGGTACGGCGACCCGGGCGTCCGGCAGTTCACTCTCGGCCAGGAAGTGGGCGTAACGCTCGTCGCCGACGAGCTGCGTCTCGAGGAACGCAGTGACGTAGTGGTTGATCAGCTCATGTCCGCGTACGAGGAGCAGCGCTGCCGTGCAGGGGGTGGTGGCCGGAAAGCCGAGGAAGGGGATCGCGCAGACGTCGATAAAGGATCCATGATCCCCCTCGGCCAGCGTGACGTACGTCTTCGCGATGTCCGGCGGAAGCGCGGCGTAGAACGCGTCCAGATCGCCAACTGTTGCTACAGTGTCCTTGCCGCCGCCGATGATGAGCGTCGGCACCCGGACGCCTCCCGCGTTGCCGGGGTTGTTGGCGCCCGGAGCGGGCGCGAGAAAGATTGCCGCGCCAAAGCTGCTCGCCTTGGGGATCGCCAGCGCGCCGCCGAGAGAGTTGCCGACGATGGCGGTGCGCTGTGAATCGATGACTTCGCCGAGCGGCTGGGACGGATCGTCCTTGAGGGTGACGACCTGATCGAGCACGAAGGGGAGATCGTCCACGCGCGCCGCGAGGGACGCCACCCAGGCCGCCTGGTCGCAGGGGAAGCCCGGGCAATCGGCCTGGGTGTTACCGGGGTTGTGCTCCGGTGCAGCGACGACGAATCCCCACGACGCCAAGTGCTGCGTCAGGTACTGAAAGAACTGCGGCTCGACTCGGGCGCCATGCGAGAGGATAACGATGGGGAAGTGTCCGGGGGCCGGCGCTGCATCGGCCTGGGGCGCGGCATCGGGCGCGGCGCCGGTGGGATACCAGAAGAGCGTCCTGAGCGCGCGGGGGCCATCGGCGGTCTGGCGCGTAAAGGTCATGGTGGTGGTGCCGACGCCGAACGTGCCGGTCCCGGCGGGGTCCAGCGCAGGGATCGCCGTCGGGGTCTTGTTCGGCGATGCGCCGGACGAACACGCTGCGCCAAACGCGAGCAGCGCGAGAACTATCGCGGTGAAACGCCACTTCGTCGCTTTCGGCTTGGACGGTCCGCGCGCGGCGAAGAACGGCTCAGCGGCCACGAGCGATGTCGCAACGCCTGCGAGCGTGATCTTGGTGTCTTGGCGGTTCATGGTGTCCACTCCTCTGGCGTCGGCGGCGATCGCCGGAGTTTGCCAGCGACGGTCACTGACACGGCGGCCGGCGATTCCCCGGGGTCGAACCGGAGGGTTGTCGATCGTCATCTTCGGCCTCTTGTGCGGGGAGCGGGGTCAGGTGGGGAAGTCTACCAACACGCCGCCCCCATGCACGACGCTACCACCAGATCTGGTCTCGCGCCAACGATGCCGTCCCGGCCAGTAACTCGGGCCGGCCTGTTCCGTACCTGTGCGCTGGCGCTTCCTACACCGTGAACGCTCGGGGCACGCACTGTGCCTCGCCTTGCGTTCTCAAGACGAAGCTGCGGGCGCTCTGGGGGGTGTTGGCGCATACTTCCGACGCGGAGCCGCGCAACACCGTGGCGTGGCCGGCTGGGATCGATGAGGTGTACGGGCGATGACCGAGCATGTTGTGGTGTGCGGGGCGGGGTTTGGCGGGCTGGAGCTGACCGCGCGCCTCTCGGCTGCCTTCGGAGACGGCATCCGCATCACCCTGATTGACAAGAGCGATGCGTTCGTATTCGGCTTCTCGAAGTTCGAGATCATGTTCGCGCGGCAGTCGCGCGAAGAGGCCAGTTCCTATTACGCGACCATCGCGAAGCCGGGCGTCACATTCCGCCGAGAGTTGATCACATCGATCGACCCGCTGACCCGGCGCGTGGTCACGGACCGAGACAGCTACGACGCCGACATCCTCGTCGTCGCGCTTGGCGCGGACTACGATTTCGGCGCGACGCCGGGCTTCGTCGAAGGCGGACACGAGTTCTATTCGATCGCGGGCGCGGTGGCCATGCGCGAGGTCCTCCCGACGGTCACCGCCGGCCACGTCGTTGTCGCGGTGATCAGCGAGCCGTTCAAGTGCCCGCCGGCGCCCTGCGAGGCGGCGATGCTGCTTGACGAGTACTTCTCAAGCCGCGGCGTCCGCGCCGACATCGCGATCAGCGTTGTCTCGCCCTGGGGTATCCCGATACCGGCAACCCGCGAGGGGTCGGAGGCGATCCTCGCGCGGTTCCGCGAGCGCGACATCTCCTGGATAGGCAACCAGGGCATCGCTTCGATCGATCCGGCCGCGAAGACAGCCTACCTGCGCGACGGAAGCTCGCTGGCGTATGACCTCTTTCTCGGCATCCCCGTGCACCGGGTACCGGCGGTAGTCGAGGCGGCCGGCCTCGCGGTCGACGGCTGGATCCCCGTCGACAGGGCAAACCTCTCGACGCGTTTCCGGGATGTCTACGCGGTCGGCGACGTGACGAGTGCGCCGGTGCCGAAGGCGGGCATCTTCGCCGAGAGCGCCGCGCGCGCGGTCGCCGATCACCTCATCGTCCGGCTCCGCGAATCGGGGACGGCGAAACCGTACGACGGCGCCGGGTCGTGCTTCATCGAGTTCGGCGACCGCAGAGTCGGGCGCGTGGACGTCGACTTCCTCACCGGACCGTCGGTGGTGGCGCCGTTCACCGAGCCTTCGCTGCAGGGCGCGGTGGAGAAGAAGGAGTTCGGGGAATCGCGACGCCGGTTGTGGTTCGGCTGATCGAGGTAGCGCCAGCCTGCGCAACCATCTCTGTCCTGTCGCGTGGTCACACGGACGACCAACCCTCGTCACAGGCCTCGCGCCCGGGCTGGTACCTAGCCGATGTCGAGGCGGACGCCGGTGAGTTCTTCGGACGCGGCCCAGAGCCGCTCGGCTGACGTCTGATCGCGGGCGGCTTCGCTCATCGCCACGACTCTGGGATGGCCGCGTCCCTCGAAGACGCCGTCGGGGCCGATGTACGTCCCGCTCTCGAGGCCGGGCTGTGTCGCGGCGTGCAGCGAGGGCAGGGCGCCCATGGCCGCGCTCTGCGCGAGGAGAACGTTGCCGATCGACATCACGAAGGCATCGAATCTCGGCGCGGCGGCCGATTGCAGATTGGTCGCGGCGTATCCGGGGTGTGCAGCGACGCTCCGGACCGATGAACCGGCGGCGGCAAGCCTCCGGCCAAGCTCCCGCATGAACAGCAGGTTCGCGAGCTTGGACTGGCCGTAGGCGCGCCAGCGGGCGTAGCCGCGCTCGCCCTGCAGGTCGTCGAAGTTCATCGATGCGCCGCGATGGGCCCCGCTGCTGACGGTCACCACGCGAGCGTCGTCCCGCCCCTGCATGAGGCGGATGAGCTGGCAGGTCAGCGCGAAATGGCCGAGATGGTTCGTCCCGAACTGCAGCTCGAAGCCGTCGGCGGTGGTCCGTCGCGGCGGCGCCATCACGCCGGCGTTGTTGAGGAGCAGGTCGAGGTGGCTGTGGGTTTCGGCGAACCGGAGCGCGAAGTCTTTCACCGAAGCGAGGTTGCCGAGGTCGAGCATCGAGACCTGAGGATGCGTACCGGTGGTCGCCTCGATGTCACGGGCGGCTGCCGCGCCCTTCTCCAGATTTCGGCAGGCCAACACCACTTCCGCCCCGGCGCGTGTCAGCTCGCGGGCGACCTCGAGTCCGATGCCGCTGTTCGCGCCGGTGACGACGGCCACGCGCCCATGTTGGGGCGGGATGTCCGCTGCAGACCACTTCGTGCTCATCGGCTCCTCGCGACTACCGCTCGTCGATGAGGGGTTGCAGCTTCTTCCGCCGCTCCATGGCGGCCTGCATGTGCCGCACGCCCTCCTGAACGAACGGGTTGGCCGGATCATCGGGGAGGGGGGCGCGCGCGTCGCGCAGCCCGCCGTCCATCAAGACGTACGAGCCCGTCATGAACTCCGCATCGGGCCCGCTGAGGAACGAGATGAGGCCGGCGATGTCAGCGGGCCGGCCCGCCCGCCCCACAGGGGTGCGCCGCTCAAGCGCCTGCCTGATCGGACCGCCGCTATCACCGGCGAGGCCGTGGGCGAGCGGCGTGTCGATGACGCCGGGGCCGATGGCGTTCACCGTGATGCCGTGCTGGCCCAGCTCCTGGGCCCAACCCCGGACCATAATCTGGACGCCCGCCTTCGTCGCCGAGTAGCCCCACGAGCCCGCGCCTGCCTTGAGCGCCGCCAACGAAGAGATGCAGATGATGCGTCCGCCCCGGCCCTGCCGAACCATGCGCTGCGCGGCGGCCTGCACCGTGAGGAAGACGCCGGTCAGGTTGATGTCGAGCTGGTCTTGCCAGTCCTTGAGGTCGAGATCGAGGACGGAACCGCCCCGGGCGATGCCGGCGTTGGCGACGGCGATGTCCATGCCGCCGAGCTCGGCCACGCACTGGTCAGCCGCCTCCTGTACTTGCGGTTTGGATGCGACGTTGGCGCGCAGGACCAGGGCATCGCGCCCGAACTCCCGTACGGACGATGCGGTCTCGGCCGCGCCCTCCTCGTCGATGTCGACGACGCAGATATTGGCGCCGTCACGCGCCAGCCGTACCGCCGTGCCGCGGCCGATCCCCGAGCCAGCCCCGGTGATGAGGGCAACCTTGCCGTCGAGCGTGCCCATCCTTTTCCTCTCGATCCGTGCGAATGGCGTGGGAAACGATACCTGTGCGGTACATTCGCGTCCAGCAGCGCATTCACCCGCTGCCGTCTGTTTGGAGCTTCTCCAGGACACAGTGGTCGCTCACTGCGGCTAACACGCGCCGCAAGCCCGTAGCGTAGCGCTGCATCGCCTCCTCGTCTGCAAACGTAGCTCGGCCGCCGGCCACGATCAGTTGTGGCAGAAGGCCCGCGAGTTGCACGTGGTAATCCGCTACACACGTGTCGAATGCATAGCCTTTCACCCCATTCGCGGCGAGGGCATCAACATAGGAACGAATCAGGTCGCCTTCATCGCGTCTACGCTCTGGCGGCTCAAAATCAAGCCCAAGGAAATAGGCGACGTCGAATGCGGCCGGGCCGGTCATGACCAAGCCCCAATCGAACGCCACAACGTCGCCGTCATCTGCGAATAACATGTTGTCGAGCTTGTAGTCGCCGTGTAGTAGAGTCGGTGGACCGCCAGAGAGCAGGTTGGGCGAGCGGCTTAAGAGCCCGTGAACGCTCGCGAGGGCGCGTAGTTCCCACTCTTCAAGCCCATCACTGAAGCGTGACACGAACGTCGGCCAAGCTTCGTCGAGCATGCTCAGCATGACGGCGAGGCGCCCTCCACGCGTCTGCAGCCACGGCAGGCTGGCCAAGACGGCACTCTCCCACCATGAAGCGTGAAGACCGGCGAGCGCCCGCATGGCTGCCATGCCGTCATCCAGTCCGCAACCTGCACCAATGTCGCCGGGCCGCGCGCCAGAAAGGTCCTCCAACAGCGTCAGGAATCGGCCGCCGGCGGGTTCATAACGCGTGAAGTAACATCGCGGCGCCCTGATCGCGGTGTGCCGGGCGAGATCTTCGTAGAAGCGTGCCTCGCGCTCGAAGAACCCCAACTGGACGCCCACGCTGCGTGATCCGGCGTCCTCCGGCGGAAGTTTCACGATCAGCACCTCCGGCGCGCCCGGCCCAGGCGCATCGTACGAAAGGCGCAGCCGCGCGACCTGAGACATCAGACCGTTACCGTCGCCGATTAGCGTAGAGTCCACCGAGGTGACGCGCCCTGCACCGAGCGACGTTGACGCTCGCAGCGCTTCGGTCAGCCATTCCGGCGTCAAGTCCGAGAGGGAACCGGGCATGGTCGTCGAGTTCGGCATATGCCCATTATCGGCGATTGGTCGTCGCAAGCGGGGCGGACTTCAGATCGAAGCGAACAAGGTCCGCGCTCTTGGGTGAAGTGTTGCCATCTCGGCAATGCGCGATGCCAGGTTCAGTCGTGGCGTCGAGAGCGATGCTCGGCGCTAACCGAGTCCACTGGTCGTGGGCCCGGTGCTACTGGGCAGGGTGGTCGCATAAGCGAGCCATGCCTAGATCCGCAGGCCCATCATCGCGACGGCGGTCAACACAGTGACGCCCGCGGTGATCACTGCCGTCAGCCCCAGCATCCACATCGTCCTCCGCCTCCTCCAACGCCGGTTGCTCCGTGCATCCTGTACTTAGTGATCATCGAGTTGTCGTTCATCCTGTCCTCCTACAGCGCCGCCGCGGGCCCGGGCGCTGCCGCGATCCGGTCTTCGCGCGCCGCGAACAGAAGCCACAGCCCGGCGATCACCAGCCAGATTGCGCTCATGAACAGGCCCGATATCAGGATCCACCATTCGAGGTCGGCACCCGCAGCTTGGGCGATGAGCGAGCCGCCGATGATTGCGGCACTCATCACCGGGATTCCGATGAGCCAGCGCGGCACCAACGCCTCGCGCCCCGCCAGGATCGCGAGCACGTACGTGCTGAGCACGAGCGCGATGAAGGCGGCGGCGACCGTGTTCTCGGTCGCCACCGCGAAGCCTCGCGCCGTCACCAGCACCTGCTCCTGGTGCGCGCCGCTCGACGCCACGTACTCCTTGGCCAGCTCGACGAACACCAGCTGCAGCGCCCCCGCGATCAGCGCCAGCACGCCCGCCGCGGCGATGCCAAACGCCGCGATCCCCGACAGCAGTGGCGAGCGGTCCTTCAGGTTCGTGTACAGTGCCGCGCCCGCCGCGATGAGCGCGACGCCCGTCACCGCGCGGAAAAAGGCGTTGAAGTTGTGCGCGGTGTTGCCCAGGTCCGCGAGCCGCCGCAGCTCGCCATCGAATCCCTCGCGGGCCGTGTCGTAGCCGCTGATCGATGTCGTGATCATCAGCAGCACGACCATCGCCAACAGCAAGCCGCCGACGATGCGCTCGAACGGAATCTTGATGTCCACCTTCGGTCCCTCCATGTTCACTCTCCACAGCAGGTCTGCCGGTACACCGCGCACGACGCGGCTGAATACGCTTCCAAAGAACCCCCACCCATGGCGCTCTTCGGTGACGATATCGCGGTGGTGCTCCCACACGTCAGATGCGATCTCGGCGCAGCGCGCTTCCCGCACTTGAGTGGCGAGCCCCAGCGTGTAGGCCGCCGCCCAGCCGCACGCGACCCGAGACGCCACTACCGCGATGCCGCTCATGCCTCCGCCGGCGATACTGCTCACGACGCCGCCAGTCCGCGCTTGAGGGCTTTCGCCGGCTCTTGCGCCGACTCGGCGACGGCCTGCACCGCCGCCTCGCCTTCGGCGGTCACGCGATACATCCGCCTACGCGGGCGCTCCTCGGCCGCGGCGATCTCCGGGTCCTCCCACCGCGACGCCAGCAACCCGCGGACCTCGAGGCGCTCGAGCGCCCGGTACAGCGTGCCGTGGGCCGTGAGGCTGCGAGCTCCTTCCTGGTCCCGGATCTCCCGCGCCATGGCGTACCCGTGGAACTCGGCGTCGCTCCCGCGCAGCAGCGCGATCCCTGCCTGCAGGATGCCGATCTCGATCGATAGCAGTGCTCCGGCCTTCCGCCTCATGCCCGCGATTATGAGGCAGCAGGGGGTGGCGCGTCAATAGGCAGATATATGCTTATAGCGCAAGTATTGTTGACGTTCGCCGTGGCCGGACGCACAGGCAGCACGTATGCTGACTCGTCAGCGCGGGCCAGAGGCACTCACGATGCTCGACGACTGACATTTGCGAATGGTCCAACATCATGCCGTTTCGTACCTTGATGTCACGTTCAGTACCGTCTGGTACCAACCAGTACTACCACCAGATCTTGTCTCGCCGACGGGCCGCCCAACCAGTACCGGGGCGGCCCGTTTCGTACCTGTGCGTCGGGTCGTCCGTGCCAGTGCGTCGCAACGCGTACCAATCTCTAACGCCAAGTTGATTTGCAAATGATCTGCAGATCTCGGCCGCGACGATGACGCTAACAGCCACTTGATGGCGTTCCCCCGGACTAACGACCACCAACCTACGATAACACTAACCTCTCAGCGCCTCGCGGGCGCGCTGGGTTCCGGCGTGGGCGTACGCGAAGGCCTGGCCGCAATCCATCGCGGCCCCTTCGCGCCCCAGCTCGTCGAATGCCGCCGTACCGAGCACCTCCCGCAGATGGTCACACCGTGACGCGCGCTATGTCTGTCGCGCGGCTGTGAGCTGAGCAAGCGCATATGCGACGACCTGATGCGAATCCATCGCCGCGCCACGGGCCATCAACCGTTCGGCATCGGACTCTTGCGCGATCGTGGCGAGATTTCGCTCGCGCTGTGCCGCGAAGTCGGGCCACGCTGACGGATGGTGTTCCAGGAGATAGCCGAGGACCTCAGCCGCGCACTTGCGGTCGCCGCTCGTCACGAAGTAGGTCGGCACTTGTTCAAGCGCCCACACGACGAACGCCCAGTAGCGCACATCGTACGCGCGGGCCAACGCCACCTCCACTGTCCACCGCGCGTCCGGGGTGTCGAGAAGCACGGAGCAGAACGCTACTAAGCACAGGCTGACGACCTCAGTTTCGGCGGCCGCAGCCTCTTGAGCGAGACTGGCGGCTGTTCGAAACGCGAGCAATGCCGCCGCGACGTCTCGTGGATCGGTGGAAAGGATGGTATTGGCGTTGTAGTACGCGTGCCTCGCCACGAGCGTTGGGGAGCCGATCTGGCGGCTAAGGTTCCCGAGTTCGACCACGTCATCGCTGGCGGATGGGATGTCGATGAGAACGTCGGCCGCAACGACACACATCAGGGCTAGCCAGCGCACATAGGGACGCGGGTTGTTCAACGCTGCGCGTCGCAGATGAGCGACAGCGTCGCGCGCCTTGTCGCTTGGCCCGGCAGCGGCGTACGGAATCGACAGGTAGCACCAGCAGAACGCTGCATCCGGGTGGTCCGGAGAAGCGGCGCGAGCAATGCCGCAGCTTGCCAGCTCGATGAGATCGTCGCTCTCCGACCATCCCGCCGCGACCGCCGCCCAATACGCTGCGGCCGCGTACGTGTCGGGCGTGGGACGATGAGCATCGTCATCGAGGCCGAGCGTCAGATGCACCCATTCGCCGTGTTCATGGCGCACTCGAAATAGAACGTGAACGAAGGTGTCGCGTACGATCGCCTCGGCAGAGGCGAGGTCGCGCATCGTGACGGCCCAGGCGTGGGCGGCGCGAAGGTTGTCCCACTCGCGGTCGAAGACTGCGTCGGCTTCGAGCTGTGCGGGGCTGAGCCACTGCTCGTCCGCTCGCCGGGCAACGTCGCGATAATGAGCGAGGTGAGCGTCACGTAGATTGGAGGTTTCCGCACGGTCGTTCAATCGTTCCTCGCCGTACTGCCGCAAGGTCTCCAGCAACCGGTAGCGCGTGCCGTGCTCTGCCCGGTCGGCGACCACCATCGACTTGTCGACGAGGCTCCCGAGGAGATCAACGACTTCGTATTCGTCGACGGGACCGCTGGAGCAAACCTTTTCGGCGGCTCCGAGATCGAACCCTCCCGCGAACACCGACAGCCGGTCGAACAACGCTCGTTCCGTCTCGGACAGCAGCTGGTACGACCAGACGACCGCGGCGCGCAGCGTCTGGTGGCGCTCGAGGCCACCGCGGCCGCTCCCGCGGAGGAGGCGAAAGCGATCATCGAGGCGATCCAGCAGCTCCGCGGGCGCCAGCGACCGGATGCGGGCGGCGGCCAGCTCGATCGCCAGCGGGATCCCGTCCAGGCGCGCGCAGATGCTTGCTATGGCGACGAGATCCGCGTCGGTCGGCGCAAAGGCGTCGTCGACGGCGGCCGCCCGCAGGCAGAACAGTTCGGACCCTTCGACCTTGGGGTCGAGCGACGGGATCCGGACCACCAGTTCGCCGGGCACGCCCAACGGCTCGCGCGACGTGGCCAGGATGGTGATGGTTGGAGCGCCAGCGACGATCGCGCTCACCAGTTCGACAACCGGATCAAGGACGTGTTCGCAGTTGTCCACGACGATCAGGGCGCGGCGTCCACGGCACCAGTCGACGATCGCCTGAACCATCGCCATGTCCGGCTGCGGTTGGGCGCCCAGGGTCGACGCGACGGCGGCATGGACTGCGGCGGGATCGGCGACCGGCGCAAGCTCGATCAGCCAGGCGCCGTCGGCGAACTCGTCGATCATAAGCCATCCCTGCTCGATCGCATTTCGCGTCTTGCCGACGCCGCCGGCGCCCGTAAGGGTCACCAAGCGGTGGTTCGTCAATCCGCGCTGCCGGAGGTCAGCAAGACGGCCGACGTATTCCGTTTGAAGGTAGGGCAGGTTTCCTCTCGTCTCCTGCCTTCCGGTCAGGGGCCGGTCCACCCAGGCAACCCCGTTTCCATGGACACCGAAGACGTGAACTGGTTCCGCGATGCCCTTCAGACGGACCGCGCCGAGATCCATCAATTCGATGCCCTGCGTTCGCTCCAGCAACGATGCGGTCACGGATGAAACGACGACCTGTCCGCCGTGGGACGCACCCATCACGCGGGCGGCGCGGTTCACGGGAGGGCCGAAATAGTCCGCGTCGCGCTCTTGGGCCTCGCCGGTGTGGGCGCCCATCCGCACGCGCAGTGGGACACCTTCCGGCCACGACTCAGCCTGCAGCCTGTGTTGGGCGTCGAGTGCGGCAGCGACGGCATCAGCCGCGCGCTGAAACGCCGCCGCGACACCATCGCCGCCCGTGGAAAACACCCGTCCGTTGTGCGCTGCGATGGCTCCACGCAGAATCTCATCGTGGCGAGCCAGCGCCACCTGCATCACGGCTGCGTGCTCATCCCAGAGCCCCGTCGACCCTTCGATGTCGGTGAAGAGGAACGTGACGGTGCCGGTCGGTGGAAGTGCGTTCATGTCGCTCCGGTACTCACATAGTAAGGCCAGAATGTTGCCGTCCGGGCAATTACATCGATCATCCGACCGATGCTAGATTCAGTCGTGGCGTCGAAGGTGATGCTCGGGGCTACCGAAGTCCGTTGTTACCTGATTTGCAATGAATCTGCAGATCGGGGCCGAATGACTCGAGTTCAGATTCGAATTCGAGGATCACCACCAGATCTTATCTTCGATGTCCTGGGGGAGGTCGGCGTAGTCGGTGGTCCAGAGCTGCGTCGAGAGGTACTTCCAGCCGCCGTCGGCGAAGAGGCAGACGACGTGGCCGGCGTCGAGGCGTTCGGCGACCCGTTGGGCGGTCTTGAGGACCGCGCCGGCGGAGATCCCCGCGAAGATGCCCTCGCGCTGCGTCAGCTCCTTCGACGCGGCGAAGGAGGTGCGGGAGTCGACGACGATCTTCCCGTCGAGGACGCTCTCGTCGAGTACGGGGGGGATGAAGCCCTCCTCGAGGCTGCGGAGGCCCTGCACGAGATCGCCGGGGTGGGGCACGGCGGCGACGATCTTCACGCCGGGCTTCTGCTCCTTGAGGTAGCGTCCGACGCCGGTGAGGGTGCCGCCGGTGCCCATGCCGGCGACAAAGACGTCTATCTCGGGGAGATCGCGGAGGATCTCGGGGCCGGTGGTCTCGTAGTGGGCGCGGGGGTTCATCTCGTTGCCGTACTGGTAGGGCATGTAGTACGCGGGGTCCTCGGCGGCGATCTGCTTCGCGACCTCGATGGAGCCGTTGGTGCCGCGCGCACCGTCGGAGTAGACGATCTCCGCCCCGAAGGCGGTGAGCAGTTCGGTGCGCTCGGAGCTGACGCTCTCGGGGATGACGACCTTGAGGCGATAGCCCTTGATGCGGCAGATCATGGCCAGGGAGATGCCGGTGTTGCCGGAGGTGGGCTCCAGGACGATGCGGTCCTTCGTGAGGACGCCGGTGCGCTCCGCCTCCTCGATCATGTACTTGGCGATGCGGTCCTTGACGCTGCCGCTGGGGTTCTGGCCCTCGAGCTTCGCGTAGAGGTGGACGCGGGGGTTGGGCGACATGTGGGGCATCTCGACGAGCGGCGTGTTGCCGATGGCGTCGATGATGTTCGCGTATAACACGCGGCCCTCAGCCTCCGGCGAGCGCGGGAAGGATGGAGATGGTGTCCCCGTCCTTCAGCGGCGTGTTGAGCTGGTCGAGGTACCGGATGTCTTCGTCGTTGAGGTAGATGTTGACGAAGCGGTGCAGGCTGCCGTCCTGCATGATCTGCTGCTTAAAGCCGGGGTAGCGGGCGTCGAGGTCGGCGATCAGCTCCGAGACGTTGCCGCCCTGGCCGGAGACGACCTTCGCCCCGGTGACCTTCTGCAGCACCGACGTGACCTTGACTTCGACCGCCATGTGTCTGTCCCCTCTGGAGGGCGGGGCAAGCCCCGCCCCTACGCCGGACTATGCGTTCATAGTGGCGGCGGACTTCTCACGGGCCGCCGCGGCCGCTTCGGAGGCCTTGCGTTCTTCTTCGTTCGCGTGGTCGAAGGCGCCGCCGCAGAAGGCGTCATAGTCGATCAGTTCGGTGACGGACGGGTTGTCGCCGCAGAGCACGCAGTTCGGGTCGCGGCGGATGCGCACCTGCCGGAACTCCATAGCGAGCGCGTCGTAGAGCAGCAGGCGACCGTGGAGCGAATCGCCGACGCCGAGGATGAGCTTCAGCACTTCGGTCGCCTGGATCGTGCCAACGGTGCCGCAGAGGGCGCCGAGCACACCCGCCTCGGCGCAGCTGGGCACGAGGCCGGGGGGCGGCGGGGATGGGTAGAGGCAGCGGTAGCAGCCCTGGTCGGGCAGGTACACCGTCACCTGTCCGTCGAAGAGCAGGATCGATCCGTCGATGAGGGGCTTCTTGAGGAAGTAGCAGGTGTCGTTGACGAGATAGCGGGCGGCGAAGTTGTCGGCGCCGTTGATGATGTAGTCGTAGCCGGAGATGATGTCCATGGCGTTGTCGGAGGTGAGGGGCGCCTCGTGCGTCACCACCTCGACGTCCGGGTTGTAGGCGTTGATGGTCTCCTTCGCCGACTGCACCTTGGGCTTGCCGATGTCTTCGTTCTGGTGGAGGATCTGGCGCTGCAGATTCGAGAGGTCGACTGTATCGAAGTCGACGATGCCGATCTTCCCGATGCCGGCGAGCGCGAGATAGACGGCGATGGGCGACCCGAGGCCGCCGGCCCCGACGATGAGCACGCTCGACTCCATGATCTTGCGCTGCCCGCGCGGGCCCACCTGCGGCATGATGATGTGGCGGGAGTAGCGGTTCACCTGCTCCGGGGTGAGAGCGCCGACGACCTTCCGCGGGGGGTCGCCGGAGCCGCCGGCCATGGCCGGGATCACGGCCACTTCGTCGCCGTCGCTCACCTTCGTTGCGATGCCGTCGAGGGAGCCGATCTCCTGCTTGTTGACGTAGATGTTGATGTGGGCCGGCAGCTCGTCGCCGTCGCCGAAGACGAGCTGGTGGAAGCCGGGGTAGCGGCGGTCGACGTCAGCCAGCACGGCCGCGACGTCGGCACCCTCGGCCTCGATGCTCTGGCGGTTGCCGGTGAGCTTCCGGAACGGCGTCGGGATGTATACGGATACGCCCATGTCGCCTCCGTCGGGGGATACGGGGTGCGGGAGATGCGACTCGGCATCGATCGTCCCGGTCGCCCTGTCGATGTGGTAGTGGCCGTGGTCCATCCTGTCCCCGTTCCTGTTTCTGGCCTGACTACAGGCTAACACTCAGATATCGCTCGCCGGTATCGCAGAGCATGGTGACGACGCGCTTGCCCGGGCCGAGGCGCTTCGCGACCTGCAGCGAGGCGAAGACGTTCGCGCCGGCGGAGATGCCCGCGAGCAGCCCTTCCTCGCGGGTGAGGCGCGCGGTCATGGTGAAGGCGTCCTCATCCTTGACGGCGATCAGCTCGTCGTACACGTCGCGGTTCAGGACTCCGGGCACGAAGCTGGCGCCGATGCCCTGGATGCCGTGGATGCCGGCCTTGCCGCCAGCCAGCACCGGCGACCGGGTGGGCTCGACGGCGACGACCAGCACGCCCGGGTTGTGCTGCTTCAGCACCTCCCCGACGCCGGTGATGGTGCCGCCCGTCCCGACGCCGGCGACGAACGCGTCGACCTTGCCGTCGGTGGCGCGGAGGATCTCCTGGGCGGTGGTGCGGCGGTGCACCTCCGGGTTGGCGAGGTTATTGAACTGCTGGGGCATGAAGAAGTGGCCGTCTTTCTCACACAACTCCTGGGCGGCGAAGACCGCCCCGCTCATGCCCTCGATGGCGGGGGTGAGCACGAGCTGGGCGCCGAAGCGGGTGAGCAGACGCCGGCGCTCGACGCTCATGTCCTCGGGCATGGTGAGGACGAGCTTGTAGCCCTTCACCGCCGCCACCATGGCCAGGCCGATGCCGGTGTTGCCGGACGTGGGCTCGACGATGGTGTCGCCGGGCTTCAGGGTGCCGCGCTCCTCGGCGTCCTCGACCATGGCCAGGGCGATGCGGTCCTTGACGCTGCCGGCGGGGTTCAGCGACTCGAGCTTCCCGAGGATCTCCGCATGACCGTCGGGCACAACGCGGGACAGCCGCACCAGCGGCGTGTTCCCGACGAGGTCGAGCACGCTCGCGGCGATCCGCCCGTCGAGGGGCTGCCGGACGCCCGGGGCCTTAGATGACGTAGCTTCCACCGTTCCTGCTGAACTCCCGCTCACGTTCCGCCAGATTGCCGATCGTCACGCCGTCGAGGATCTGCTCAGTGGCCTCCTCGACCGTGTGCCATACCTCGTGCGCCGCCCGGCACTGGTAGCCCTCGTCGTGCAGGTGCGAGACGGGCGAGAGCGACCCTTCGAGCGTGCGGATGACCTCGCTGAGGCGGACTTCGCCGGGCGGGCGGATGAGGGCGTGACCGCCCTGGGGGCCGCGGACGCTGCGGATGAAGCCCGCCTTGCGGAGGGTGGTCAGCAGCTGGTCCAGGTAGGGCTCGGGGATGCGCTGGCGCGCGGCGATCTCGGCGCTCTGGATCGGGCCCTCGCCGAAGCGGTGGGAGAGCTCGATGAGGGCGCGGACGCCGTAGTCGCCTTTGGTGGAAATGCGCATATCTGAATCTGAGCGGGCTATTCTCGCTAATGTTTAGCGATTACATCAACAATTCTAGCGAAGGCCCGCGAAGGGTGCAAGAGCAGCCCTGGGAGCCGCCGCCAAGCCCTGCCCTGTACCCTCTTATTCAGCACGCTGCCAGGAGCCGGGGTTGTGCGCGATGCCGGCCGGGCGTTCGCCGGCGGAGCGATCGAGGGAGAGGGCGAGGCGGAGCAGCGCGGAGGCGATCGTTCGGCGGAGTCCGCCTCGCTGTAGCTTCAGGCGCCGGGCCTCGGCGATGCGAGCGGCGTGGCGGCCGCCAAGCTCGCGGCGGCGTTCTTCGACCAGTAGTTCGAGCAGTACCGGGTGCATGAGAGTCCTCCAGTCCGCGCGCGACGGCGCGGGGTGGGCGGGGCAAGCCCCGCCCCTACGTGTCTCGCTGTTCGTGCGGCCCGGAGGCGCCCAAGGGCGACGGCGCCTACGGGTGTTACTGCTGGTTCGGCCCCGGGGCGCCCAAGGGCGAACACGCCTACGGGTGTTGCTGCTCGTTCGGTCAGGACGCCCAGAGGTGCATGGCGGCGAGGGAGCGGTGGGGGCGCCACGCCTCGGACAGCTCCTCCAGCTCGGCGGCGCTGACGGTGTCGCGGCCGGTGAGGCGGGCGGCGGCGCGGCGCAGGCCGAGGTCGCCGGCGGGGAAGGCGTCGGGCTGACCGGCGGCGCGGAGGGCGATCATATGCGCCGTCCACGGCCCCACGCCCGGCAGCTCCTGCAGCGCGTCGAGGATTGCCGGCAGCTCCACCGCGGCGTCGAAGCGGAGGCGGTCGGCGGCGTAGGCGCGGGCGAAGGCGCGGATGCTCTCGGCGCGGGCCTCGGGCAGCCCGATCTTGCGCAACCGGTCGAGGCTGGCTTCGGCGATGCGCGTCGCCGGCGGGATGAGATGCGTGAGCGACAGCGCACCAAGCCCTCGCACGGGCGTCCCGAGCGACTGCACGAGGCGCCCGGCGAGGGTGGTGGCGGCGGGGACGGAGATCTGCTGGCCGAGGAGGATGCGGATGGAGACCTCGAAGGGGTCCCAGGCGCCCGGGACGCGCAGGCCCGGCCTCGCGGCGACGAGGCCGCGGAGCATCGAATCGTCCGCGAGCGGCGTGCCTCCGGCCGGGTGGCGGTCGAGGCCGAAGACGCGGCGGCAGCGGGCGACGTCGTCGATCAGCGACTGCATCGTGGGCAGGTGGGCGACGACGAGCAGGTGGCGCCCGTCGCCGGCGTCGCTGATCTCGATGGCGCCGGGGTCGCCGTGGGCGGAGATCGTCCGGTGGTAGGCGCGATCGCCCACGTGCTCGACGCCGGGGATGGCGCGGGGGCGCAGGTAGGCGAGCATGTCGTCGAAGCTGAACGGTGAGGCGTAGGGCATGCGCAGGCAGAGGCCGCCGTCGGCGACGAGGCGGTCGGCGTCGCGGCGCTTCGCCCTCAGCTCGCGGGGGCTGAAGCGGAAGACCGACTGCATCACGCGGTTCATCTGGCGGACGCTGGCGAACCCCGCCGCGTAGGCGATGTCGAGGACCGGGAGATCGCTCTCGTCGAGCAGGCGGCGGGCGAAGTGGGCGCGCCGGGAGCGGGCGACGAAGGCCGGGGTGGCGCCGACATGGTCCTCGAAGATGCGGCGCAGGTGGCGCGCGGTCACGCCGAGCTGGCCGGCGAGCGCGTCCTCCGTCTCATCGTCGAGGGCGCCCTCGGCGATGAGGAGCAGCGCCCGCTCGACGAGGGCGACGCCGTTGCCGCTGATGGCCGCGGGCAGCCGGTCGGGGCGGCAGCGCAGGCAGGGCCGGTAGCCGGCGGCCTCCGCCGCCACGCCCGACGGATAGTGCATCGTGTTACGGCGGAGGGGCGTGGCGGAGCAGCCGTCGCGGCAGTAGATGCCGGTGGTCCGGACCGCGCTGATGGGCTTCGTCTGTGTCACCATGGAGTCATCATGGCACCGGGCGGGCGGCGCTATCGGACAGATCCGGACATGCCGCGGGTTGTGTCCGGATCTGTCCGGTCTGTATCCGGAGAGCGTGTCATTCTACGCGCGGAGGTGAACCATGACACGAACGTCAACGGGGACAGTCTTCGAGAAGCTGACGGTGGATTCGCCGATCGGACCGCTGTCGGTGGCGGTGCGTGACGGTGTGCTTTACGCGCTGGAGCTGAACGGCCGCGGCTCCCTCATGGAGGCGCGGTTGCGGCGGCGCTTCGGGGCGGTGGAGCTGACGCCGGGGCCGGCGCGGCACCCCGCCGCGCAGGCGCTGCGGGCGTACTTCGCGGGGAAGGTCGACGCGCTCGACGGGCTGGAGGCGGAGCCGGGGGGGACGGCGTTCCAGCGGAGCGTGTGGGACGCGATGCGCGCGATCCCGCCGGGGGAGACGCGCACGTACCGCGACCTGGCGGTGATCGCGGGGAACGGGCGGGCGGTGCGGGCGGTGGGGCAGGCGAGCGGGGCGAACCCGGTGGGGATCGTTATCCCCTGCCACCGGGTGGTGGGGTCGGACGGGACGCTGACGGGGTACGGCGGGGGGCTCGAGCGGAAGCGGTGGCTGCTACGGCATGAGGGGGCGCTGGCATCCGGATGAGATTCGCCGCTACCCGTGGGGGGTCACACCAAGGTTTGGTTGGCGCGGAGAGCGAGGGGCGATGGTGGGGCTGATAGCTCCCCCAAGGCTCTTTGACGGAGGTACACCAATGTCCGACGCAAACAAGCAGCTGATACGCCGGTTCTATGAGGCCATCGACGAGGGCGACCCCGCGATCCTCGATCAGTTCATCGCCCGGGGCTACGATGACCACAATCCGCCCTTTCCGAACCTTTCACCCGGCTTAGCGGGCTCTCGGGAGGCGTTCCACCTGGCCCTGACCGCCTTTTCCGACTTCCGCCACGAGGTCATTGACCAGATCGCCGAGGGCGACAGGGTCGTCACGCGGATGACGGCCTCCGGGAGGCATACGGGCGAATTTTTGGGGATACCAGCCACGGGAAAAGAGGTGACCATGACGGGCATTGCCGTGCATCGAATCGTGGACGGCAAGATCGCGGAGCACTGGTCAGAAGTGGACGGGTTTGGCCTCTTCCAGCAGCTCGGGGCATTTCCAGCACCTTAGGCGCCGACTGCTCGACGCTCAACTAGACGAAGAGGAGGACGGCGGGGACGAGGAACAGGCCGCCGAGGAAGACGGCGAAGCCGCGGCGGTCGCGGGTGGCGGTGTGGGCGAGGGAGAGGATGAGCCGCTTGTACGGCTCGTAGAACAGGAACAGCACGGTCAGCGATACGGCGGCACCCACGACCATCTGCACGAAGACGATGGTGAAGGCGCGGGGCTCGTCGAGGAGCAGGGCGGCGAACATCGTGTCGATCCAGGTGGCGATGTTCGCGCCCATGACGTAGGGGATGATGGCGTTGCGCTTGACGTAGCCCTTCAGCGTGAGCGGCACCAGGATAGTGAGCGAGAGCGAGACGGAGAGCGTCATCAGCGTCACCAGCGCGCCGAACGCGAACATGGGGAAACGCTGGTGGAGGAACGCGGACGCCCGCTCGAAGCGCGGGCCGGGGACGTCGAGGTTCGGCAGCACCCGGTCGAAGACGCTGAAGCTCAGCAGCAGCACGCCAATGCCGATAGCGAAGAGGGCGAGGTCGGGCAGCCGGGCGTCGAGGCGCTCGACCATGGGGTCGTAGACGACGTCCACGACGGACGTGAGGGCGCCGGGGCTGCCGAAGCGGACGCCGTCGAACCAGCCTTCGCGCAGGACGAGTTGACCGATGGGGACGACGGGCGCCCAGAGGGTGAACGCGACGAGCAGCGCCACCGCGCCGATGTAGAGCCCGTCCGGGTTGCGCTTCCCGGTCACCCAATAGATGAAGCCGACGAACAGGACGATGAACGAGGCGCCGAGCCGGGAGCCGTTCAGCATCGCGAACGCCTCGGTGTCGGAGATGACGCCGCCGGAGAAGAGGCTGAGGGAGATGGCGGCGACGGGCGAGCCGCTGAGGACGATGTACGAGCCGAGCCACCCGAAGCCCAGGATGTTCAGTGTCCCGGAAGCATCGATGTCGTCGAGGATGGGCTCGAGGCCGCCAGCGCCCGCCTTCAGCACCTGCAGCGCGAAGACGAAGACGGCCAGCGCTGCGACGACGTAGAGCGCCCGGAGGGCACCCGCTGCCGCCACCCGCCACGTCCGCGGCAACTGGAGCGCGGGCGCCTCGCCGGAGGGCGCGTCGTGCGCGGAGGGCGCGTCGTGCGCGGCGAGCGCCGACTCCGGAAGGTGCGCGGCCACCGTCAGACCTTCGCGCGCTCGGCGGCGATGAGGACGCGCGCTACCTCGGGGCGGGTGAACTCGTGCGGGGGCTCGATGCCCTGCGAGAGGAACTCTCGCACCTGGGTGCCGGAGAGCGACACGCGCTCATCGGGGGCGTGGGGGCAGGTCTTGCTCGAGGCCATGCCCTCACAGGCGCGGCAGAAGAAGGTGTGTTCGAAGAAGAGGGGCGTGATGCCGAGCTTCTGGGGGTCGAACTCGTTGAAGATGAGCTGGGCGTCGTAGGTGCCGTAGTAGTTGCCGACGCCGGCGTGGTCTCGCCCGACGATGAAGTGGGAGCAGCCGTAGTTCTTCCGCATGATGGCGTGGAAGATGGCCTCGCGGGGGCCGGCGTAACGCATGGCGGCCGGGAGCACCGAGAGGAGCACACGATCCTTCGGGTAGTAGCCGTCGAGGAGGACACGGTAGCACTCCATCCGCACCTCGGCGGGGATGTCGTCGCCTTTTGTCTCGCCGACGAGCGGGTGGAGGAGGAGGCCGTCGACGATCTCCAGCGCCGCCTTCTGGATGTACTCGTGGGCGCGGTGGACGGGGTTGCGGGTCTGGAACCCCACGACGCGCTTCCAGCCGCGCTCGGCGAATGTCGCGCGGGTCTGCGCCGGGTCGAGGCGGTACTCCGGGAAAGCCGGGGCGGGCGGGCGGCGGAACACCTGCACGGGACCGCCGGCGAGCAGCTCATCCTGGGCGTAGAGCGCGGCGACGCCGGGGTGCTTGTCCTCGGTGGTGCGGTAGACGGCCTGGGCCTCGTGCTCCTTGTCGTAGTCGAAGACGTCGGCGACGGTCATCACGGCCAGGGGCTCGCCGGACGCGTCGGTCAACGCCACCTCCTCGCCGAGGCGGTTCGCCTGTTCCTTCGAGACGCTGAGCGTCACGGGGATCGACCAGGGCAGCCCGTCGGGGAGGTGCATGGTGTCGACGATGCTGCGGTACTGCTCGCGGGTGGCGAAGCCGTCGACGGGACTGAAGCCCCCGTTGGCGAGCAGTTCCAGGTCCGACAGCTCGCGGGCGTTCAAGGCGCGCTGAGGCAGGGTGCGCGCCTTCTGCTCGAGGGCGCGTGCGGGGTCGCCGGTGAGTTCGCGGGGGTTGAGCCTGCCGCCGTGCGGGGCGATGAGGCCGTGGTCGGTTCCGTCTGTCATCGATCCACCCTTCAAACGTGTCCTGTATCTCGCACTCTTGTGCGGGCTGAAGGCCGCGCGCTGGTCTTGTTCGCGTGCCCCGCATTCCACGCCATCGGGCGCAGCCGAAGCCCGCGCGGCTACGCGGGGTGGGCGCTTCTACGTCTTCACTCCCGCGCGCACGTAGCCGAGTTCCTCGAGCTTCGCGAGGACGTTCGCGACGCTCTCCGCCAGCTCCTCCGCCTCGCTGTCGACGGTGACGTCGGGGTTTGCGGGGGCTTCGTAGGGGTCGCTGACGCCGGTGAAGTTCTTGATCTCGCCCTTCAGTGCTTTCTCGTACAGCCCCTTCACGTCGCGGCGGGTGAGTTCTTCGATCGAGCAGGAGACGTACACCTCGACGAAGTTGCCCACGTTAGCGCGAACCTCGTCGCGGATCTCGCGGTAGGGCGAGATGGCGGAGGCGAGGACGCAGACGCCGTTGCGGGTGAGCACCTCGGCCACCCAGCCGATGCGGCGGATGTTGGTGTCGCGGTCTTCCTTGCTGAAGCCGAGGCCCTTGCTCAGGTGCGTGCGCACGACGTCGCCGTCGAGCTTCTCCAGCTTGGTGATGCCGCGCTCACGCAGGAGGAGCTCCAGCGCGTCGGCGATCGTCGTCTTTCCGGCACCCGACAGGCCGGTGAACCACACGGTGAACCCTTGCTGCTCCAACTCTTCGTCTCCTCCAACTTGATCCGGATGGTCGCGGTCGACAGTCCAGTTACCGGTTACACGACGGGGCGGGCCTCGGCCCGCCCGGACGGAGCTGTGGCTCCGTCGCTACGCTCTCCAACTCGTGACAGTGCTACAGCTGGGGCACCTCCACCGTCTCGCCTTGCGCATCGGGGACGTGGAGGCCGCACTCGGTCTTGTCGAAGCCCTGCCAGCGGCCGCTGCGGGGGTCCTCGCCGACCTTCACGGGCTTCGTGCAGTGGGTGCAGCCGATGCTGGGGTAGCTCTTGTCGTGCAGCTCGTTGTAGGGGACGGCGTTGTCGAGGATGTACGTCCACACCTGCGACTCGCTCCACGCGGCCAGCGGGTTGACCTTCACCAGCCCGAACTTCGCGTCCCACTCGACGAGGGGGATGTCGGCGCGGGTCGACGACTGGTCGCGACGGATGCCGCTGATCCACGCCGTCTTGCCCTCGAGGGCGCGGTGGTTCGGCTCGACCTTGCGCAGCTCGCAGCAGAGGTCGGGGTCGCGCGACCAGAGCGCCTCGCCGTGTTTCGCCGCCTGCTGGGTTGGGGTGAGCAGCGACATGTAGCCGACGGGCTGGAACTGGTACTTCTCGGCGGCGACGTCGCGCAGGCGATAGGTCTCGGGGAAGAGGAAGTCGGTGTCGAGATAGAAGACCTCGACGGTGCGGTCGATCTGCATGGTCATGTCGAGAAGGACCATGCCGGACGGCCCGCCGAAGCTGCAGGCGAGCGCGAGCCCGGGCTGGAAGCGCCCGGCAGCCCAGCGCAGAACCTCCTGCGGCGAGCGCCCTTCGAGGGCCTGCGAGGCCTCGTGCAGCTCTGCGTCGGTCGGCCGGTCCGTCATCGATGGCATCTAGACCGCGCACTCCCCTTCGCCCATGTCGTCGAGGGTGAAGAGCTTGGTGGCGCCCCAGTCGACGTAGGCCATGGGGTCCCGGGTGAACTCCGGGACGACCTTGAACTCCGCCAGCAGCTCCTGCACGCGGGGCGTGCCGATGCGGGCCGTCCACTGGTGGAAGCGCTCGCCGTCGGAGCGTTCGCCGACGTAGGTGTCGACGAGCCTCTCGACGGCGTCGGGGATGTACTTCGCGGGGAGCTTCATGGTGAGCTTGCCGAGGCGTCCGTCGCCTTCGGCGTTGCCGCCGAGCAGGAGCTGGAATGCCGGGATCTGGCGGTCGCCGACGCGGATGGCCATGCCGTAGAAGCCGATGTCGGCGATGTGGTGCTGTCCGCAGGAGTTGGGGCAGCCGCTGATCTTGATGCGGATGGCGTTCACCAGCGGGTCGCGGTACTTGCCGTTGCCGGCCAGGATGCGGGTCCGCAACTCCGTCCCCAGCCCCTTCGATGAGGTGACGCCGATCGAGCAGGTGTCGGCGCCGGGGCAGGTCATGACGTCGGAGATGGTGAGGGCGTGGTCTTCGGCGAGGCCGATGTCCGCGAGGGCGGCGTGCACGGCCGGCAGGTCTTCCTCGTGCACCCAGCGCAGGACGAAGTTCTGGGTGACGGCGGTGCGGATGCGTCCGTTCGCGTATGTGCGGGCGATCTCGGCGACGGCGTGCATCTGGTCGGCCGTGGCGTCGCCGATGGGGAGCAGCACGTGGACCGTGCGCCAGCCCGGCTGCGACTGCTTGATGGTGTTGGTGCGGCGCCAGACGTCGTAGCCCTCGCGGGGCTGGGCAGGGCCGCCGTTGCGGGAGGCGTGCGAACCGCCGGCCGGCACTTCTTCCTCAAGGGTGAAGTCAGGCTCGTGGTAGCGGGAATCGCCGGCCGGGGGGAGGGTCGCCACCTCCAACTCGTAGAGCCGGCGAAATTCATCGATGCCCAGCTTGGCGACGAGGAACTTGATGCGCGCCTTGTTCTTGTTGCGCCGCTCGCCCAGGCGGTCCCAGACGCGGATGACGGCTTCGATGGTCCGCAGTTGTTCGTCGACGGGGATGAAGTCGAGCATGACGTCGGCGATGCGGGGGGCGGCGCCGAGGCCGCCGCCGACGCTGACGCGGAAGCCGCGCTCCTCGCCGCGCATGACGGCCATGAGGCCGATGTCGTGCATGGGGATGAGGCCGCGGTCGGCGGGGCTGGCGGAGTAGGCGATCTTGAACTTGCGGGGGAGCTTCTGGTTGACGGCGTTGCGCAGGAAGTAGCGCATGGCCGCCTCGGCGTAGGGCGTGATGTCGAAGACGGTGTCTCCGGCGATGCCGCTGAGGGGGTCGGCGGTGACGTTGCGGACGGTGTTGCCGCAGGCCTCGCGGGTGGTGACGCCGACCTCGGCGAGGCGGCGCATGACCTTCGGCGTGTCCTCCAGCTCGACGAAGTGGAGCTGGATCGCCTGGCGGGTGGTGACGTGACCAAGCTTGCGGAGCGTGTACTTCTCGGCGCACTCGGCGATGGCGTGGAGCTGCTCCGGCGTCATGGTCCCGTGGGGCACCTTGATGCGCATCATGTGGCGCTGGGCCTGGCGCTGGCCGTAGGTGCCGTGCTGGAGGCGGAAGGGGCGGAAGTCGTCGCCCAGCCCGCCGCCCGCCTGCCAGGCGAGGGCCTGGCGCTCGAAGTTATCGATCTCCGCCTCCACGACAGGGTCGTGGGACTTGTCCTGCGCGAACTCGGAGCGGGTGTGGGGCGTGGTGACCATGGGGCGCCTCCTGCCGTGGGTATCGGCGGCGGTCACGAAAAGTGTATCGAGTTAGTCAACATTATCGATCGGGGCAGCTGCGGAGTCAAGAACAGACTCTTGCCCATGCGTCGCGGTGTAACATCACCCTTGACTTATATGCGTTATCAGGCATATTCTCGGGTGATGACGCCCTTCGGCGCGCTCGCCGACCCCACGCGGATCCGCATCCTCGACCTGCTGTGCGAAGGCGAGCAGTCCGTCGGCGAGCTGGTGCGGGCCTTCGAGTTGAGCCAGCCGGCCGTATCGCAGCACCTCCGGGTGCTGAAGGACGCGGGGCTGGTGGCCTCGCGGCCGGATGCGCAGCGGCGGCTGTACCGGATCAGGCCGGAGCGGCTGCGCGACCTGGATCGCTGGCTCGAACGCTACCGGAAGTTCTGGGCGGACGAGTTGGACGCGCTGGAGCGCCACCTCGATGCGAACCCGTAACGGGGGAGGAGCGGTATGGAACAGCGGCTGATGGGCGAGATCATCGACGGCGACACGCTGCGTTTCGTGCGGACGGTCGCGCATTCACCCGAGCGCGTGTGGCGGGCGATCAGCGACGAGCAGGAGCTGCGGGCGTGGATGCGCTATCCGGTGCGCTTTGAGGCGCGGGCGGGCGGGCCGGTGCAGTTCTTCGGAGCAGGCGAGATCGCTGGCCGGGTGTTCATCTGCGACGCGCCACGCACGCTGGCGTACAGCTTCTGGGATGAGAAGGCGCCGGACGCGGCGGAGAAGGTGGCGCTGGGGTGGCATGTCCGGTGGGACCTGGAGCCAGTCGCCGAAGGATGCCGCGTGACGTTCAGGCACCGGGGCCTAGGCGGCGCGCATCTATGGGGTCTGGACGAGGGCTGGCATGGCTTTGTCGACCAACTCGGGGCGTTCCTCGACGGCACGCTCGACGCGCTGCTTGCCCAGCGGGAGCGGCGCGGCGGGGTGGAAGACACGGCCGGGCTGACGCTGTACCGCGCACACGCCAGCCGCTCGCTGCTGGCGTGGGGGGAGGCAGCGGCGCAGGAGGCACGGGGCGCGGTGGCGTCGGGGGAACAGGAGGCTGCTGTCGCGGCGGTCGGGCGGCTGGGGGTGGCGGTGCGGCAGTTGTATGAGATCGCGCGGCAGGACGGGCCGCGGCCGGACTATGCGCCGGACCCTCCGCCGGCTCCCGAAGGCTTCTGACGTGCGGCCGTGAGGGCCCAGCGCCCGTGTTCCGCGGCGACGGTGGTAGCCCTTGCTGTAGGCTCCCTTCGAAATGGAAGCGGAATACGAATACCATGGACTGAAGGCGGAGACCTGGGATCTGCTCCGCGGAGACTATTCGACGTGGCCGGACCGGCCGTTTTACCGTGCTGTCATCGAACGGCAGGGAGGGCGGGCGCTGGATGTCGGCTGCGGGACGGGGCGGCTGCTGCTGGACTATGTGGGCGCGGGGCTGGACGTCGATGGCGTGGACAACTCACCGGAGATGCTGGCGCTGTGCAGGGATAAAGCCGCAGCCCACGCCATCGACGTGGACGGGCGGTTGTTCGAGCAACGGATGGAGTCGCTCGAGTTGCGACGTCTGTACGCCACGATCTGTGTCCCGTCGAGTTCGTTTCAACTCCTCACGAGCGAAGATGCGGCGGCCGCGGCGATGCGCAGGTTCTATCAGCACCTACAGCCCGGCGGCGTACTGGTGATGCCGTTCATGTCAAAGCTCTGGCCCGGCGAGTCCGCTCCAGCGCACTTGCAATGGTCAGATTGGTTCCCTTTCGGTGAGCGAACGCGCCCGGAGGACGGAGCCCGGGTGCGCCGCTGGGTCCGCACCATGTACGACCTCGACCAACAGCTGGAACACCAGGAGAACCGCTATGAAGTCCTGGCAGGGGACGCCATCGTCGTGACGGAGACGCACGCGCAATCACCGGCGACGCGATGGTACACGCAAGAACAGGCGCTGACTCTGTACATGGTCGCGGGCTTCAAGAAGTTACGGATGACGCGGGCGTTCACAGAAGAGGCTGCGACCGCGGAAGACCCGACGTTTTGCGTGTTCGGGACGCGGCCTTAGCCATCCCCTCGCCCTTCCTCATTGGCTTCAACTCAGCATAGAAATTGCCGGCGCTGGGGCAGAGGTCCCGGAGGACGCAGGCGGGGCAGGCGGGGCGCTGGGCGGCGCAGGTGCGGCGACCGTGCTTGATGAGGCCGATGTGGAAGGCGTAGAAGTCCTCCGGGCGCACGGCGGCCTCCAGCAGTTCGTGGGCCTTCTCCGCCGTCATCGCCGCCTTGCCGGCGCGCTCGGGGATGAGGCGAAGGCGGCCGGCGACGCGGAAGACGTGCGTATCGACGGGCATGGCGGGGCGGCCGAGGGCGAAGAGCAGCACGCAGGCGACGGTCTTCGGGCCGACGCCGTGGATGCTGCGCAGCCACGCCCGCGCCTCGTCGATGGGCAGATCGGCGAGGAAGCCCAGGTCGAAGCCGCCGGCGCGCTCGCGGACGTCGCGGAGGGCGGCCTGGATGCGGGGGGCCTTCGTGGGGGCGAGGCCGCCGGGCTGGATGGCGGCGATCAGCTCCGGCAGCGGCGCGTCGATGACGGCGTCCCACGTCGGGAAGGCTTCGAGCAGGCGCACGAAGGCGCGGCCTGAGTTGGCGTCGGAGGTGTTCTGCGAGAGGATGGTGAGGATCAGCTCGGAGATGGCGTCGTGGTGGGGACGCCACGCGGGCAATCCGTACGCTTCTTCAAGCCGCGCGATGATCTCGGGGATGCGGCCGACATGAATGCGGGCGACGTTGGGGTGGGGTTTCGGGCGGTTCGGCGTCGCAGACTTCGGCACGCGCGCAGCATAGCGGCGCGGGAGACCAGAAGGCCGGACAATCGTCCGGCCTTCTGCTCTGCCCATGGTGACGGTGCGGGTCAGTTCACGATCTCGATGTCGGCCATGGTGCCGCCGAGCATGCCCTGCCAGGCGATGCCCTGGGCGGTGTCGCGGAAGAAGACGTCGACCCAGGTCGAGCCGAGGGCCCCACGGTCGAGGCACTCGTAGGTGCGCCCGGTGGGGTCGCCGATGATGCGGATCTTCGTGCCGAAGGGGAGGTCCCGGCTGCAGGCCGCGGCCCCCTCGAAGACGGGGACGCCGGTTGCCATGTTGCCGCAGAAGCCGCCGCCGGGTCCGGTGCAGCCGTAGATGGTGATGCGCGCCCGCAGGATGGTGCCGACGGCGTAGCCGGACGGCAGGTTCAGCGTCTGGGGACGTCCGACCGGGGCGAGGGCGGCCTGCCGCTTGGCGGCGAGGGCACGGAGCCCATCCTCGAGCTTCTGCTGCTCGACGGCGGCGGCCAGCGCTACGGCGCCGAGGTCCTCGGCGGAGGGCTGGGCGAGGCTGGAGGCACGCTCGAAGCTGCCTGCGACGCCGGAGGCGGCGCGGCTGGTCATCGGCGGCCCGAACGCCTCGGAGCCGGACGCTTGCGTCGAGGTGATGCTGCTGGCGAAGACCGTGAGCGCCGGCAGGAGCGCGACGAGCAGGATGACGGCGACCGCAAGTCGCGCGGCGAGGCTGACATGACGGGCGAGAAGTCCGCGAAGGTCGATGGGCGGAGCCGCCGCGGGAGCGAAGGTGAGCGCCCGGACGGACCGCTGAGGAGTGGCACTGGCCCCCGCCAGCGCGGGCGTGAGCCGTCGTTCGTTCATGAGCGCCATGCCCACCGCGGTCGCGGTGCCGGCGACGACCATGGCCGCGCGGGCGCCCAGGACGATGGTGCGGTAACTCAGGATGCCCTCCTTACAACCGGCAGGCGGGTGCCGTCCGGCGGGGAAGCCTACGATGATGCCGCCTGTGTGTTAGGGATTGTGCGCTCCAGGACAAGCGCTACAAGCCGGGCGGATTATAGCCACACCCCCCCGGAGGTCAAGGCGCACGTGGCACTCCGGAAGGGGCTGGCACCGGGTCGGGCGGACACCTACTGATTCGGAACCGAGCGGAATCTGAATCTGGCGGGGGCCAGAGCCTTGATCTCAGCTCGCATATACACGAAAGAATCCGACCCCTGTCGCAATATGGGCAGAACGCACATATTAGCACCTAAGGGTTTCTGTTATGACAACTAGGCTTCGCCAGACTCGTGCGGTTGGTGCCGCGGCGCGCCAGATCCCGTCCGATCCGCCGGTTGCTGCGGCAAAACGCGAGTGCACACGATTTGCAACCAACTGGCACTTGCGGCCACGGGGTCAACGAGCGCATGATCGGACGCGGAGCGGGTGGATGGACGTTGCGAACGATCTTCGGACGGTGACGATCTCGTCGAGCGACAGCCGGACGGTGGAGGGCGTCGCGCGGGTGCGGCGGATCGACGCACGCGCGCGCGGACGCGGGCTTGTGATCGAGCAGCACGAGCCGATCGCGGTGGTGGTCCACGAGGCGGGGAGCGTCCGGCGCATCGCCCTACCGCAGGCCTCGGGCGAGAGCTTTGGCGCGGCCATCGTCGCTGCCCCGCTGGTGTACTTTGCGCTGCGACTGCTGATGAGAAGGAGCAAGTAGATGGAATCGCCGACGACAGAGATCATGGTGGACCGGATCAGCACGCTGCCCGACAAGCTCGGAGCGAACTCGTGTTTCGGGGAGCCGGTGGAGCGGGACGGGCACACGCTCATCCCGGTGGCGCGGGTCTCGCTGGGGTTCGGGGTGGGGTTCGGCCGGGGGGCGGGGACAGATTCGCCTTCGAGCGCCTTCAGCGAGAATGGGGCGGGCGGCGGTGAAGGCGAGGGGGGTGGCGGCGGAGGGGGCGGGTCGGCATCGCCGGTAGCGGTGATCGACATTAGCCGTGATGAGGTGTCGATCCGGCCGATCGAGGACCCGACGCGAGTGGCGCTGTCGGGGATCGCGCTGGCGGGGTGGCTGGCGTTCTGGGTGCTGATGACAATGCGGACGTTCTCGCGGGAGTCGACGCGGCGGCGGAAGCTGGAGCTAAAGCACGTGGAGGGGTAGACCCTCCCTCAGGATCGCAGCAATTCCAGGAACCGTTCCTCGGAGAGGCCCGCATCCTCCAGGATCGCGCCGAGGGTGCCTCGTCGCAGATCGCGGTTGTGTATCGGAACGATAACGCTCCCCGCCTGATCCGCCTTGCGCATCTTGAGGTGGCTCCCCTTCTGGCTGACACGTCGCCAGCCGTCGTGCTCCAAGGCGCGTACAACCTCGCGTGGTCTGAGTGCCGGAAGCCTGGGGCTCACGGAAGGCGGACGGTGATCCGCTCGCGGTCAGGAATGGGACTGTCGCTGGCATCCTCGAGCCAGAGTTCGATGGCTTCCCGGATGTTTTCGCGCGCTTCCTCCTTCGTCATGCCGAAGGAGTGGCAGCCCTTGAGCGCGGGACACCAGACATGGAACCCGTCCTCGTCCGGCTCGATGAGGATCTCGAACTCGCCGAGCGATTCTCTCGTCGTCATGGCGTCAGTATAGCCCCGGGTCATACGGCGAGGTGGGCGATGGTGACGCCTTCGCCGCCTTCGTGGAGGGGGGCTTCCTCATACGACTTCACGAGGGGGTGGTTCGACAGGAAGCGACGCACCTCCCGACGCAGCGTGCCGGTGCCTTTGCCGTGGACGATGCGGGCCCAGGGCAGCCCTGCCCGAAACGCGTCGTCGATGTACTGCTCGATGGTGGGCATCGCCTCGTCGACGGTCTGGCCGCGCAGCTCGATCTCCGGCGGCACCTGGCGGACGGGCGAGACGTTGGTCTCGACGGCGCCGTGCGCCTTCGAGGGGGCGGGGCGCTGCACGCGCTCGACCTGTGCGAGCTTGATGCGGCTGCGGAGGGGGCCCAGCCGCAGCTCCAGTTCGCCGCGGGCGTCGGGGGCGGACAGAGCCTCGCCGAAGCGCTCCATGCCGCGGAGCCAGACCAAGTCGCCGGGCTGGATCTCCTGCGGCTTCGGGCCGGGCGGGGGTGGCGCCTTCGCTCCGGCGCGGGCGGCGGGGCGTCTCACGGGGCGCTCCGCGGACTTCTTCGCCTTCTCGGCGATGCGAGCGGCTTCGGCAGCCGCCTTCCGCAGCTTCTCTTCGGCCGCGGCGAGGCGCTGCCGGTCCGCTTCCTTCTCCGCCTCAGCCAGCAGCGTGCGCGTGCGTTCGACGTCGCCCTCGATCTCCTCACGGGCGCGCTGGAGCAGGCGGTCGCGCTCCTCGTCGGCGCGATCGAGCTTCTCCTCGAGCTGGCGGCGGATGTCTTCCGCTTCCTGGCGCGCCAGTTCTTCCGATCGGCGGGCGGAGGCGGCGTCCGCGCGCTCGCGCTTGATGTCGGAGAGCAGCTCCTCCACCTGGAGCTGCTCCGGCCCGATCGACGACCGGGCGGCGTCGATGACGTCAGCCGGCAGGCCGAGGCGTCCGGCGATCTCCAACGCGTTGCTCCGGCCGGGCAGGCCGATCGAGAGGTGGTAGGTGGGGGAGAGCGTCTCCAGGTCGAACTCCACCGACGCGTTCATGACGCCGGGTGTGCCGTGGGCGAACGCCTTGAGCTCGCCGTGGTGGGTCGTGGCGACGGTGAGCGCCCTGGCCGCGAGCAGCCGGCCCAGGATCGCCCGGGCCAGCGCCGAGCCCTCGGTGGGGTCGGTACCGGCGGCCAGCTCGTCGAGGAGGACGAGGCTGCGCTCGTCAGCCTGGTCCAGGATGTGGATGATGTTCGTCATGTGGCTGCTGAACGTCGAGAGGGACTGCTCGATGCTCTGCTCATCGCCGATGTCGGCATAGATGCCGTCGAAGACGGGGACGCGCGAGCCGGTATCGGCCGGGACGGGCAGGCCCGCCTGGGCCATGAGGGCGAGCAGCCCGGCTGTCTTCAGCGCGACGGTCTTGCCGCCGGTGTTGGGGCCGGTGAGCAGCAGCACGGCGTAAGCTCCGCCGACGGTGATCGTCGTGGGGACGACGGGGGGCTTCAGGAGAGGGTGCCGCGCCTGGAGCAGGTGCAGCTGGGCCGGCGCCTCGACGAGCCACGGCTGATCCTCGCCGGTGTACGGCAGCTCCGGCGCGCCGATCTCGTCGCCGAAGCGGGCTTTCGCGAGCGCCAGGTCGATGCGCGCGAGCGCCTCGACGTCGGCATCCACCGCGGCGGCGCACTCGCCGACGTCTTCGCTCAGCCGGCGGAGCACACGCTCGACCTCACGCTCCTCTTCGAGCTGCGCCTCCCGCCAGCGGTTCGCCAGCTCGACGACGGCCAGCGGCTCCAGCCAGACGGTGGCGCCGCTGCCGGATACATCGTGGACGATGCCCCGGAGCTGGCCGCGCATGTCCGCCTTCACGGGGATGACGTATCGGCCGTCGCGGAGGGTGATGATGGGCTCCTGGGCGATCCCCTTCGTGGCGGCGGCGGCGAGGATCTCCTGCAGGCGCTGGTAGAGGCGGTCGTGCAGCGTCCGCACCTCGCGGCGGACGGAGGCGAGGGCGGGGCTGGCGTCGTCGTTGACCTCGGCGCGCTGGTTGATGCAGCGGTTGATGCCGGCGATGAGCGCCGGGAGGGGGTCGATGGCGCCGGCGGTCTCCGCCAGCAGCGGCAGCGATTCCCCCAGCCGGACGATCGAGGTGCGGAGGTCGCGGGCGCACTCCAGCGTGGAGGCCACGTCGAGCAGCTCGGCGGGCTCCACCAGGCCGCCCCGGGAGGCCTTCTCGGCCAGCGGGCGCACGTCGTGGGCGCCGCCGAGGCCGGTTCGGGGCTTCAGTTCCAGCAGACGCCGGGCCTCAGCGGTCTCGCGCTGGCGGCGGACGACCTCCGCGTGTTGCGTCGACGGCTCGAGGGCGAGCGCCAGCTCTTTGCCGGCGGCGAAGGAGGTGTGGCGGGCCAGCCGGGCGACGATCTTGTCGAATTCGAGCGTTCGTAACGCGTGAGCGTCCATCAGGCGCCCATTGTATCGCCGGGTGCGGAGGGGCTTCGGTTATCATCGGCGGATCACGGGAGGGTGCGTGCGATTCGGCGGGCTCTGGCGGCACCGGGACTTCGTGCGGTTGTGGGCGGGGCAGACCGTCTCCGACTTCGGGTCGATCATCGGGCTGAGCGCGATCCCGTTCACGGCGATCATCGCGCTGGACGCCACACCGCTCCAGATCGCGGCGCTGGGGGTGGCGCGCATCGTGCCGACGCTCATCATCGGGCTGCCGGCGGGGGTGTGGGTGGACCGCCTGCGCAAGCGACCGGTGATGATCGCGACGGACGTGGCGCGGGCGGCGGTGCTGCTCAGCGTGCCGGCAGCGTGGGCGTTCGACGCGCTGCGGATCGAGCAGCTCTACGTCGTGGCGTTCGCCACGGGCGGGCTGACGGTGTTCTTTCAGGTTGCCTACCGCTCGTACCTGCCGGCGCTGGTGGACCAGGAGGAGCTGCTGGAGGGGAACAGCAAGCTCAGCGCGACGAGCGCCGTCTCGGAGTTCGCGGGGTTCAGCGTGTCCGGCTGGCTGGTGCAGCTCTTCAGCGGCCCCATCGCCATCCTGGTCGACGCGTTCACGTTCGTCTTCTCGGCGTTCTGCATCCGGGACATCAAGAGCGTCGAGCCGCCGACGCAGGCGCACGAGGACCGCCCGGGCATCCGTGAGGAGACCGCTGAGGGGCTTCGGGCGATAACAAGGCACCCGATCCTGCGGGCGATCGCGGCGTCGGGGCTGCTGCACTGGACGGGGTTCGGCGTCTTCGGGACGGTGTACTCGCTGTTCGTGATCCGGGAGCTGGGGTTCGAGCCGGGCGTGCTGGGGGTGATCTACGGCATCGGCGGGATCAGCTCGTTCTTCGGGGCGATCCTGGCGGAGCGAGCGGCGGCGAGGCTGGGCGTGGGGCCGTCGATGGCGCTGGGCGTGGCCATCATGGGCTTCTCGATGATGCTGATCGTGGGGGCGCCCGCCGGCGTCATGGGGATCGCGGCGGCGATCCTGTGCGTGCAGCAGCTCGCCGACGGCGCGTTCACGGCGTACGACGTGAACGGGGTGACGCTGCGGCAGTCGGTGACGGCGGAGAACATGCTGGGGCGGGTGAACGCGTTCATGCACGTGGACGAGCAGGGGGCGCTGCTGATCGGGACGGTGCTGGGCGGGGTGGTGGGCGAGGCGTTGGGGCTGCGGACGGCGCTGTTCACCGGGGCGGCGCTGACGGTGGCGTCCGGGGTGTTGCTGTGGGTGTCGCCGGTGGGGCGGGAGCGGCGGGCGCGTTCTGGTGCTCTACCGTGATTATCGGGCAGCGAGCAGATTCTCCAAGTCAGGCATGGCCAAGTATCGGTTCAATCCCACGCGAAGACGGTTACTGCGTGGCGTAGCTGGTGACCTGTGGCAAAAGGCAGGGATCGCGCTCGAAAATCGGTCCTCGACGGCGCTCGATGGATCGACGTAGTGGATAAGATACGGGAACTCCGACCCGGCCGTAACATCTCGCAACTCGGTCAACAAGTCATCGTCAAGACCACTCGTTCCCACCACCAAGAATTTGCGACAATCGCGCAAGAATCTGCGCGCTACCTCTCTGTGTGTATCCGGGCAGCGAAACGTCTTGCCACGCGTTGGTGCGGTCAACCAGGGATACATGAAATCGCCAGTGCCGATGTTACGGATCAGATAACTCTGCTCTCGGCGTGTATCGAGCATTACTCTCCGGTCATGAGCTGGGTCGAGTGGATCAAAGGCCGCCACGGCATCGCGCCAGTTGGGGCTACGGGCAGTTCCAGCGATGGGAACGACCCAACTGGTAGATCCGTGCACCTTGACGACCTTAACAGGATCCATCGCAACGTAGTCATCCATTGATGCTATAGCGAAGCCAGGGCTGTAAAGAGAGAGTGCGTCTTCCAGCAGCGTGTCGTAATTCAGCACAATGAAGAGGACTTCGTGCGTCATTGGTTCGAGTAAACGCCTGACCAGCCACAGGTAATTTGCGGGTGATGGAACGTAGCTATAGCTGCACCACAACAGGACGTCACGGAGGTATGCCGGGATGTCCTTGAAGTGCCGTTGCGTCTCGGGATTTGCACTCTCTGCGTAGTTGGTCAAATGGGTTTCCAAGTTGAATTCTCTCTTTTGGGCGGCGAGCCCGCCGAGCTCCGCGCCAAGTATCTGCGCTCCAACGTAAGGCACTCGGAGTGACCAAAACCTCGGCTGGAACAACTCGACAGCCAGAGGGGGCCGGGCTCGCTCATCGACGAATCCAACGCTCCCGTTGTGGACGTCGTAGGAGGCACCTGCTCCTAGAACTACGGTGAGTTTCTCTAAAGCCACAGCCCGTTCCACGAACGATTGCCAGTGAATGAATGGTCCGTTAGCGATGTTGGTTTGGTCCGGCACAGCGCGTAGGCCGCGCTAGTTGGAAGCAGATGCTACCGGCTGAGCTACTTCCGCCCGAAACGCCAGCCCCGACAGCTTATCCCGTGCAGGCGGGCGCTCCAACGTTACGACACCGCACCTCGGTCCTGAAGCCCGGGCTATCGCCGGTGGGGCGGGAGCGGCGGGCGCGGGGGGCGGCGGGGGATGCGGCGGTGGCTGGCTGAATGTTATGCTTTCCAGGCTCGCGGGCGAAGAAGGATGACGGGTACTGCCCGTCGCCCTGACGCTCGCGGGTGATAGAGAGTGTTGCGAGCGAAGAAGGCGACGGGGTACGCCCCGGCCACCTGACGCTGGCAGGTTCAGGCCTGCCCGGGTCAGATGACCGGGGCGATTGTATTCCCGGGAGGTGCATCGATGTCTGGAGCGGACGAGCTGCGGTGGGCGCGGCGGGTGAAGCCGGAGAAGATCCGCCGGCTGTACGCCTTCAACGCCAAGGGGATCATCGACGAGGAGCTGGTGGACGAGGTGGGGTACGCCATGCTCGCGCGCTGCGAGGCGATCCGGACGGTGACGTACGCCCACGCGGGGAGGGCGACGTGCCCGCGCTGCCGGGCCATCATCGCCCACGCCTGGAAGAAGGATGAAGCGCTGGTGTGCGAGTGCGGGTGGTCGGCGACGTGGGGGCAGTACCTGAAGTCGTATCAGGGCAGACAGCTTCACGGGGGGAGCGGCTTCCCGGCGTTCAAGGCGTTCATCGCGCAGTGGCCGCACGCGCGGACGCCGGAGGAGAAGATGCTGACCATCGACCGGCTGGTCCACGCGTTCCATGCCGCCCTGGTGGGGCCGGTCGTCTACCGCCCGGCCGCCTGCAACGTGATCGAGGGGACGGCGACGGAGCTGCTGGGGCTGCTGGAGGAGCTGGCGTACGGCGACCTGAGCACGCCGGGGCTGCGGGAGACGCGGGACGCGTGGGCGGAGGCGGTGGCGCCGTCGTACTTGCAGCGGCGCCGGCGGGGTTTGTCGGACCGTCCACCGACAGAGGGAGAAGCGAGCGCGCGCGCACCAGAGATGTAAGGGGACAGCGTGCAGTGCCCCACTTCACGCGACTTCGAAGCGGCTGGTTGTCCGCGTAGGCGGGACGGGCAGTTCGTCTGCGGGTCTAACAGGGTGTTGAAAAACCCGCAAGACGAACAGCTGAGCTTCCCACCCGCCCGCCCAGTGGGATA
>JBBDXE010000030.1:0-14310 GCA_040902505.1 Dehalococcoidia bacterium
ACGTCAACTGTTCCTCTTCGGGTTTTTCAGCACCCTGCTAGCGCTCCTCCAACTTGATGCGCGTGAAAGCGGCGTGCAGGGGCGCAGCGCCCTGCTGGGGGGCATGGGGCGTGTCCCCCATTCCTCCTTTCTCAAGGTCCGAGCGGAGCAGCGCGAGAGCGATGCGGAGGGCGATCGTGCCTCAACCAGGTGGAGGGAGACGAGACACCGCGCCCGCTCTGGGCGCACCGGCCCCCAACTGTCATGCTGTGCGCAGCGAAGCATCCTTGTGCGCAGATCGACCATCCGCCGGAACCCCCACTGACAACTGAAGACTGACAACTGAGGACTACCGGATGCACGACCGCCCCACCGCCGACGAACTCCTCCGCGCCGTCGAACTCCTCCTCGACGACCAGCTCGTCCCCTCCCTCGATGGCGCCCGAAAGTACAACGCCCGCGTCGCCGCCAACGTCGTCCGCACCGTCCGCCGCGAGCTGGCCCTCGAAGAGAAGCAGCTCGACGCCGAATGGCGCGGCCTCGACGTGCTCCTCGGCCCCGTCGACCGCCCCCCCACTCTGGACGTAACCCGCGAGGCGCTCCGCACCCGGAACACCGAACTCTCCGAGCGCATCCACGCCGGCGACGCCGATGACGGCGACTTCCGCGCCCTCACCCTCGCCCACGTCCGCGACACCGTCCACGCCAAGCTCGAAGTCTCCAACCCCGCCTGGCTCACCGGCAGCGACACCCCCGATGGGTGATCTGTGGGCGCCAACAGCGTGCTGAAAAAGGGGGTACAGGGGGCAGGGCCCCCGGCCGGTGGGCTTCCGGAAGGTGTCCGCCCGGATTCACAACTACCCCACTGGGCGGGTCGTGGGAAGGTCAACTGCGTATACCCCGTGCGGCGGGGTTGGGCGCTGACCGCTGACCGCTGACCGCTGACCGGCTGACCGCTGACCGGCTGACAAGCTAACGGGGGGCGGTGCGCTGACTGCTGATTGCTGACCGGCTAAGACCTACTCGTGCCGCAATGCCTCGATCGGGTCAAGCCGCGACGCCCGCCACGCCGGATACACCCCCGCGACGATCCCCGTCACCGCCGACACCGCCAGCCCCACCAGCACCCAGAACGGCGTGATGGTGTACTTGTTGTCGCTCCCGCCGATGTCGAACCGCGCCGCAATCTCCGCCGCGGCGTAGCCCCCCATCACCCCCAGGATCCCCCCGATCAGTGTCACCAGGAACGCCTCCACCAGGAACTGCATCAGGATGTCCGTCCGCTTCGCGCCGATCGCCTTGCGGATGCCTATCTCCCGCGTCCGCTCCGTCACCGACACCAGCATGATGTTCATGATCCCCAGCCCGCCCACCACCAGCGAGATCAGCGCGATCGAGAGCACCAGCACCTGCAGCGACCGCTCGACCTCCGTCGCCGTCTCCAGGATCTCGCTCTGCGTCGTCACCGTGAAATCATCCTCGTCGACCGCGTGCGTCGCCCGCAGGATCGTGCCGATCGTCTCCTTCGCCTCTTCGGCCTTCGACCGGTCCGTCAGCTTGATGTTGATCTGGTTGACATTGGTCAGGCCACGCGGGTTCCGGATGAACGCCACCCGCGCCTGGAACGACGGCAGCGGCACGAACATGAACTCATCTTCGTTCCCCGTCGCCGTCGCGCCCTTCGGCTCCATCACCCCGATCACGGTGAAGTTGAACCCCACCCCGAACTGCCCGACCCCGGCGAAGATCCGGATGCTCTCGCCCACCGGGTCATCGTCGCCGAACAACTCCCTCGCCAGGTCTGATCCCAGGACCGTCACCAGCGCCTTCTTGGTCAGGTCGTCCTCGGAGATGAAGCGTCCGTCCCTTACGTAGAAGTCCCGGACGAACTGGTACGAGGGCTCCGCCCCTACCAGCACAGTGGTCTTGCTCAGGCCGCGGTAGATCGCCCTCGCCTGGATCAGCGACCCGCTGCCCCCCACCGCCGTGCTCGCCGCGATCCCGTCGATGTACTCCAGCTCCTGGTCGCCGATCGCGACGGCGTCCTCATAGAACAGCCCCGGCCCGCTCCCCGGCAGCGCCAGCGCGCTCTGCTGCTCGCCCGGCGCACCCGGCTTCACGAACATCAGGTTGCTGCCCAGCCCCCGGATGCGCTCGCCGACACCCTGCTGCGCCCCCTCGCTGGCGCCCGTGAGCACGATCACTGCCCCCACGCCGATGATGATCCCCAGCATCGTCAGGAACGTCCGCAAGACGTTACTGCGGAGCGCCATCACCGACGACAGGAACACATCGATGATCGTCATGACTGCTGGATCTCCGGCTGGACGGGCAGGGCAACCGCGTACGACGGTGTGTTCGGCCTGTCGCTCACGATCTGGCCGTCCCGCACCGATACGATGCGGCGCGTGTACGCCGCCACCTCAGGCTCGTGCGTCACGAACGCGATCGTGATGCCCTGCTGCTGGTTCAGCTTCCGGAACACCTCCATCACGTCGTGGCTCGTTTTCGAGTCCAGCGCCCCCGTCGGCTCATCCGCGAGGATGATCGTCGGCCTCGCCACCAGCGCCCGCGCGATCGCCACCCGCTGCTGCTGTCCGCCCGAGAGCTGCGTCGGCTTGTGGTTCGCCCTGTCCCCGAGCCCCACCATGCGCAACGCCGCCATCGCCGTGCGCTTGCGATGTCGGGCGCCACGGTACGCCAGCGGCAACGCCACCTGGTCCACCGCCGCGATGCGCGGCAGCAGGTTGAACGACTGGAACACGAACCCCAGTCGCCGGTTCCGGATCCGCGCCAGCTGCCCGTCACCCAGCCCAGCCACGTTGATCCCGTCCAGCAGGTAGCTGCCGTCCGTCGGCCGGTCGAGGCAGCCGATGATGTTCATCAGCGTCGACTTCCCTGATCCCGACGGCCCCATGATCGCCAGGAACTCCCCGTCCGCGACGTCCAGGCTCACCCCCCGCAGCGCCGCGACAGACTGCGAGCCTACCCTGTAGATCTTGGTGATGTTGCGGAGCCGGATCATCGCTACTGGACCCCGCCGGGAAGCGTCGGCACCGCCTCCTCCTCGTTGTCCGCTGCCGTCCGGAGCGCCGGCACCACCAGCACGTCTCCCTCGACGAGCCCGCTGATCACCTCGACGTTTTCCGCGTCTGACACACCGGTCGTGATCACCTGCTCGTCCACACCGCCTCCGCGTCGCACGTCCACGATCTGCTCCGACCCCCGCCGCCGCACCGCCCGCGACGGGATGGCGATCACATCAGGCTTCGAGTCGACCGTCAGCAGCCCGCTCCCGTTCATCCCAGGCGCCGGACGCGCCCCGCCCGGCGGGATCGTCAGCGTCGCCGTCACAGCGTACGTCACCACCCCCTGGCTGTCGTCAGGGTCCAGCCCGATCTCGCTGATCGCGAACTGCATCGGCGACGCCGGCAGCCCGTCGAACCGCACGCCCCCCGACTGCCCCACCTTCACGTTCGGATAGTCTGTCTCGCCGATGTCCATCAGCAGCTGCATCGCGTCCGGCGTCAGCACCACCATCGCCGGCTCCGCCGCCGCCGGCCCCACGAACTCACCCGGCTTGATGTTCACCGCCGCCATCGTGCCGTCGAACGGCGAGATGATCTGCGCGTCCTCCAGCCGGATCTGCGCCGCCTCCACCGAGAGTTGCGCCGTCCGCACCGCCTGTCGCTGCTGCTCGATGGCGTTCTGCGTCGGCCCCCGCAGCGCCTCGTCGCGCCGCGCCCGCGCCGACTCCAGCGACGACTCTGCGCTCGTCACCGCCGCCGCCGCGTTCGCCAGCAGGAAATCGTCGGCGCCGTCCTGCACGTCCGCGAGCCTCTCCTGCGCCGTCTTCAACGCCGCCTGCGCCGACGTCACTGCCGCCTCCGCGGACTCAGTTGCAGCGTCGCTCGGCCCGTCCTCCGCCAGCTCCAGCTTCGCCTCCGCCGACTCCAGCGCGTTCTCCGCCGACTCCACGGAGGCGTCGGCAGATGCGGCGGAGTTCACCGCGCTCAGGTAGCCGCTGTTCGCCCCGATCACCGCCGAGGCCGCCGACGCGTTGGCGCCGATCAGCGCGTCGTTCAGGATCGTCGCGTCGTCGGATGAGATCGGCGTCGCCTGCGTCCCGCAGAAGTCCGGCGTCCCGTCGAGCAGGCAGTACGCCGCCTCCAAGCTCCTCAGCGACGCCCCTGCCGACGTCACGCTGTTGTCCGCGTTCTGTGCGCTGTTCTGCGCTGACTCCAGCGCCGCTTCCGCCGCCGCCACGCCCGCCTCCGCCGCCGCCACGTCGCTGTTGCTGGGCGAGTCGTCCAGTTCCTGGAGTTGCAGCTCCGCACCCGCTAGCTGCGCCTCCGCCTGCCGCACCGCCCCCTCCGCCGCCGCCAGGTCCGCCGCCGACGGGTCGTTCAGCAGGTCGTCGTAGTCGTTGCGCGCCTTCGTCAGCCCCGCTTCCGCCGCCACCATCCCCTGCTCCGCCGTCGCGATCTCCGCCGCCGTCGAGCCGTCCAGCAGGTCGTCCAGCCGGAGCTGCGCGCTGCGAGCGTTCGCCTGCGCCGTCTGCACGGCGTTGTTCAGGCTGTCCGCATCGAGCTGCGCTAGCACCTGGTCCTTCCGCACCACGTCCCCCGTCTTTACGTTCACTGATGCGACTTTTCCCGACGACTGGAACGTCAGATCGCTGCTGAGCTGCGCGTCCGCGACGCCCGACACCAGCAGCGTCGTCGCGATCGTCTTCTTCCCCACCGGGATGTCTTCCGTCGCCCGCGCGATCTGCGCCTCATCGTCGGAGAAGAAGTACCACGCCGAACCCAGCCCAATGGCTACGAGCAGCAGGAGCACGCCCGCCGCGATGAAGCGGCCGATCCAGCTCGCCTCCTCCACCACCAGTTCGTCGTCGAAGCCGGCCAGGGTCATCGCGTCTTCTCCTGCTCCTCGATCGTTGCCGTTGTCGTTGCCGGCGCGCCCAGCGCCCGCAGCTCCAGCTCACAGATAGCATCGATGATCGCGTCGACGTCGTCGCTCGAAGGCCCCATCAGCACGGACATGTGCATGCTCGCGATCAGCCGCGACGTCAGGTCAGCGTTGACCGGAAGGAACGCACCCTCCGCCACCCCCCGCTCCACGATCGGCCGGATCGCCCCGCCGAGCATCCGCGGCAGGTCCGGCTCGATCGGCGGGGCGAGGTGCTTGATCGCCATCAGCCACATCAGCGCCATCACGTCGCGATGGGGGCTCACCGTCCGCACGAACCGCTCCGAGAACCGTGCGAGCGCCTGCCCGGCCGGCACGCCCGGGTCGTCGGCCTCCAGAAGCACCTCGTCGACCTCGCGCTTCCCCTCGTCCAGGACGGCGCGGAGGATCTCCGCCTTGTCCCGGAAGTACAGATAGAAGGTGCCGAACCCCAGGTCCGCCGCCTCCGCGATGCCGGCGATCGTCGTCGACTCGAACCCGTCGCGCGCGAACAGCGTCCGGGCCGCGCCCACCAGGGCATCGCGGTTCCGCTCGCGGCGTCGCTGGACGCGCGAAGGTGATGGTGCTATCAGCTTTGATGGTGGCATCGGACGCGAGACTAGCCGTAGCCCTCGCTTACGTCAACTGCCCGCGTGTCAAGGCAACGGATGTTTCGCGAAGTTCAGGCGGCCGCGGCCTTCGCCGCCATCTCCCGCACCGCCGGCAGGTGCTCCCGGTAGTGCCCGTACCCGTTCCCCTCGAGGATCTTGTTGATCGTTTTCCCCTCGCCGTAGCGCTCGTCCGGGATCGCCTGCGCCGCCCGGATGAAGTTCGCGAACGACTGCCGCAACTCCGCGACGACGGTCGCGCCGTTCTGTGGTGCCATCGCCGCCGCGAAGCGCGCGTTCCACGCGTCCGAGTCGCTGTAGTCCGCCCCTTCCGGCGTCGGCCGCTCGCCCCGCGCCATCCGCTCCATCGACTCGATCATCACCTGGTGCCAACCGGAGATGTGGGCCAGGATGTCCTTCACCGACCACGTCCCATAGAACGTCGTCGACATCGCCCGGTCATCGAGCTTTGCCGTGGCCGCCAGCAGCTCGTCGAACCCGTCCTTCACCTGCTTGAGGGCGCTCTGTTTTTCCATGTGCCGGCTCCTCGATACCTGCGCGAGATGTGCGCGTGCGGAGCCTGAGTGTAGAGAGAGCGCCGGGCGTGGTCAACGGAGCGCCCCCGCTACGCCGCCTGCGCTTCGTCGGTGTGATGGTCCCGGATGAGCGCGTCGATCGCCGACAGCGCCCCCGATTCGCACAGGTCGATGAACGCGTCCACTACGTCGGGGTCCAGGTGCGTGCCGCGGAGCCGCTTGATCTCAGCCACAGCGTCCTCCGCCGGCCACGCTTTCTTGTACGGACGCTCGCTGATCAGCGCGTCATACACGTCCGCCACCGCCACGATACGCGCCGACAGCGGGATCGCCGTCCCCGCCAGCCCGTCCGGATACCCCTCGCCGTCCCAGCGCTCGTGATGGGAACGCGCCACCTCGCCCGCCATCGCGAAGTCCTCCTCGCTCGCCGACAGCAGCTCGCTCCCCCACAGCGTGTGACGCTGGATCTCCCGCCGCTCCTCGACCGTTAGCGGCCCCGGCTTCTTGAGGATCGAGTCCGGCACCTGCGCCTTGCCGACATCGTGGATCATCGCCGCGTACGCCAGCTCGTTCGTCGTCTGGTCGTCCAGCCCCAGTCGCTGCGCCAACGCCCGTGAGTAGTGCTGGATGTGGCGCAGATGCGCCCCCGCGTCCGTATCGCGCGCCTCCACGATGGTCGCCAGCATCGTCAGCGTCTGCCGCGTCTGCTGCTCCAGCTTGGCCCGTCGGCTCCGCAGCTCCGCCGCAAGCGACAGCGAAACGAAGCCGATCAGCACGAAGAACAGGAAGCGCATCGGCAACTGGTCCACGAAGTGGCTCTCGTCCGGGTAGAAGAGCATCGAGATGGCCACGAACAGCCCCGTCCAGTACGTCGTGTAGATGAGGCAGCCGATGGGCCCGTAATACAGGCCGTTGATCACGATCAGTGTCGGGAAGAGCATCCACAGGTCGGATTCATACGCCTGGAGCCCCATCTGCCGGAACACGTAGATCGAAGCGAACGTGACCGTCAGGTTGTCCAGGATCAGGCTGACCGCCCGGAGCAGGTAGATGCGTTTCTGGAACACCAGCCCCGCGATCAGGAAGTTGTACGCAATCGCGAAGCTGCACGCGAGGAGCACGCCCGTGCGCCCCGGGAACCCCGCCCCCTGCACCGCCACCGCCAGCGCTACCAGCCCCGCGATCGCCGGCCGGACGATCAGGAAGTTCCGCTCGAACGAGAGGTTCCCCTGCGCCAGGAACGACTCGACCCGGTCCTGCACCCGGCGCCTCACCGATCGCCCGGGCGCGATCCGGATGCCGTATGCGACCCCGCCCGGATTGGCCAGTTGAAGCATGCCCATACCCAGTTATGGTCGGATTCCGCCGGGCCGGAATTTACGGGCATCCCCCGGCGAGTTGCCCCGGCGCCGCCCCCATTCGCGTCGAAGCCCCTGTGCTAGCATGGGCAGCTTCCCGGGCGATTAGCTCAGTTGGCTAGAGTGTCTCGCTTACACCGAGAAGGTCGCAGGTTCGAGTCCTGCATCGCCCACCACCGATCACCCTCCGGCTCCAGCCCGTCACCGGCGCTCGAATACCACCTCGATGTCTCCCGCGAAGGCCAGTGTCCACCCGCTCCCAGCCTCAGCCAGAGCAGCTGCGAGCCTGCTTCGCTTGGGCACGAGGACGACTTCGACGCCATAGCGATCAAGCAGCAGGTCCCAGCCCGGCTGCGCGTCGTATATTGTGAAATAATTCTCCATCAGCGCGTTGCCGTAGAAGTCCGTGCGGCCGTCCACGAAGATCTTCGTGTCCGGATACAACTCGTGGATCACGTACCCGCCCCACCCGTACTCAACGAGCAGCCGCTGCCCCGTGTCGTGCTCTTGCACATACTGCGTCCCTGCCACCGGATACCCGAGCGTGCTCGCGGTCCACGCCACGGGCGCCCCCCTCGATCCGACACCGACGACGATGGCCACTGCTAACGCGACCAACCCGGAAGCGAGCGGAAGAATGACTCTCGTCCGCGAATCCCGGCCCGACGAAGCGGCCGGCCACCGCGCCGCTAGTGCGCCGCCAGCCACCGGCAGGAGGACAAGTGCCGCATACGGCGCGTTGCGCACCGCTTGGAGCGCCAGCGCGCCCACAACCACCGCCACGATGAACAGGAACGGTCGAGGACGCTCGCGTGAGGCGAGTGTCGCGGCCAGCAGCGTGACGCATGCAAGGATCGGGAGGTGGCTCCACTGCCTCGGCGTCGGCGGGAGCCATTCGCTCACGCGCGCATGTGTTGCGGCTGCATCCGTGAGGTATCGCAGCGGATACCACAGGATCTCGGGGCCATGCGGATTGAGCATGGTGGCGGCCAAACACCCCGCGGCGATAACCGACGCCTCGCGCAGGTGGTTGGATCGACCCCGCATCGCGTCCCAGACCTCCGCCCCAACCCACGCCGCGCAGAGCATCAGCCCGTAGAAGAAGCCGAGGTGCAGGTTCACCCATACCGCCATGAGGGGCGGCAGCGCCCAGATGGGTGCACGCCGGCCCTCCGACCGGCTGTACATCACGTACAGGAAAATGGCGAAGAACAACCAGCTGAACAGCTGGGGGCGTACCGCCATGAACGATGCCAGCACCGACACGGAGACGAGCGTGAGCACGACCAGGGGCTTGGTGCCGGCTCCCCGTAAGCGGCCGAGCGCGTACATCGTCCCCAACGCGGCGCTGGCGACGAGCCCGAACAGCAGTACATTGGCGAGATACCCCATCGTCGACTGGACTGAGTAGATGACAAGCTCGGACAGCCATTCGTGTGTCACCCACGAATGCCCACCCGCCGTCCAGGAGTAGGGGTCGTGCCTGATCAGCCCGCGGTCGAAGATCAACTCCCCGGTCTTTAGGTGCCACCAGAAGTCATTGTCCACTGCCTGCGTGGCCGGCTTGGCGATGAGTATCGCCAGAAGCATCGCCAATTGCACCCACGCGATAGGGACGCCTGCGCGGAGCTGTCGCGCGACGTGGCTAAAGCCTTGAACGTCTGGAACCGCCCTGCTGACGGGCGACAGAGCCGTCTGCTGCATCGGTTGCGGCGCCGGGTATGGCACCCGCCCTTCCCGGAGCAGTATCGGCCTCCCGCGTGCCAGGACGCAGACTGCCCAGCGGGGCCCAGTCCCGCCCGGCGGCGCCTGCTGCCAGACGAAAGTGCGGCCACCTCAGGCTCTTGGCGGTGCGTTGATCCCGATAGGTGCCTTCACCTGACCCTCTGAAAGTGTGAGAAAAGTCCTAAGAGATCGCGAAATAACCCCTACAGCACGCTCCGCAAGCGCCGACACTCTAGGTGGCAACGGCACTCACCGCGGCCAACCGCCTGCAATGTTCGAGGGTCAGGCGGAGCGCCCTTCACCCGTCGTGAAGGCATTCGGCAAGCCGGGCTCGGACCGCCCTCGAACGAGCGGAAGCATTCAATACACAGGGGGAAAAGGTATGCTGAAGGAACTGGGTCTGCGTGTGCTCGTGGCTCTGCAAAACCTCTCGGGGAAGATGCAGGACGAGGAAGGCCAGACGCTGGCCGAGTACGGCCTCATCATGGCCGTCATCGCCGTCGCCGTGGTCGTCGGTGCTGCGTTCGCGTTCAAGAACGCGATCGTCAACGCCTTCACGGATGCCACCGACTGTCTGAACAGCGCGTCCGGCGGCACCTGCTAGACGCGTCCGCAAGGACAACCCGGAAGGGCGCTCGCTTCGGCGAGCGCCTTTTCACGTCCCCGCGCGCCACGCTTCCTTGATCGCCCCCCGTCGCCTCTCATATCATGCCTTCGAGTCTGTGAGGGCGGGCACAATCCCCTCCGCTTGGCCCTCTCCGCCGAAGGAGCCACCACCGTGTCTGTGAACCTCCGGATCCCCGGCCCTACCCCCTGCCCCGATGACGTCCTGCAGGCCATGTCGCGGCAGATGATCAACCACCGGGGCCCGGAGTTCGCCGGCGTCATCCAGCGCATCACCGCCAGCCTTCAACTCCTCTTCGAGACGAAGGCTGACGTGCTGACCCTCACCGCCGCCGGCACCGGCGCCATCGAATCCGCCGTCGTCAACACGCTCTCTCCCGGCGATCGCGCCCTCTGCGCCTCCATAGGCGTCTTCGGCGACCGCTTCGCGGACATCGCCACCACCTACGGCGTCAGCGTCGAGAAGCTCTCCTTCGAACAGGGCACCGCCGCCGACCCGCAGGCGCTCGCTGATGCGCTCCGCCGCGACCCCTCCTTCAAGGCCGTCCTGCTCACCCACAACGAGACCTCCACCGGCGTCACCAACGACCTCGGGGCCCTCGCGAAGGCCGTCCGCGGCGTGCGCCCGGACATCCTCCTCCTCGTCGACGCTATCAGCAGCCTCGGCTCGGTCCCCCTGCCCATCGACGCATGGGACTTGGACGTCGTTTTCACCGGCTCCCAGAAGGGCTGGATGGTCCCGCCGGGCATGTCCATGGTCGCCGTCAGCGAGCGCGCTTGGCGAGCCGTCGACGCCGCGAAGATCCCCCGCTACTACTTCGACTACAAGAAGGCGAAGAGCTACCTGGAGAAGGGGCAGACGCCCTGGACCCCCGCCGTCTCCATCTACTTCGCCATGGACGTCGCCCTCCGCAAGCTCGAGGCCGAGGGGCTCGCGAACATCCACGCCCGGCACGCCCGCATCGGTCAGTTCACTCGCGACGGCCTGAAGGCGCTCGGGCTCAAGCTGCTCGCCGACGAGCGCGTCGCCTCCAACACCGTCACCGCCGTGCGCTTCCCGGACGGCGTCGATGGCAGCGCCCTCCTCAAGATGATGCGCACGGAGTACAACACCGTCCTGGCCGGCGGCCAGGGCCCGCTCACCGGCAAGATCTTCCGCATCGGCCACCTCGGCCTGGTCAGCGAGGCCGACATCCAGGCTTGCCTCGATGCACTGAAGCTCGCCCTGCCGCGCGTGGGATTCTCGCCCTCGGGAGTGGGCGCAACCGCATAGCCATAGGGCGGCATTCGTTCGGATTCGAAGGGCAGCCCGGGTGGCTGCCCTTACTGGTGTCCCGGCCCCGCTGCCGGGATGATGGAGCAGAGGGGAGCGCAATGGACAGGATTCTCGTCGCGGACCAGATCGCGGAGGACGGCATCGCCATCCTCCGGCGCGAAGCCCAGGTGGACGTCCGCACCGGCCTCTCCCCGAAAGAGCTCTCCGCCATCATCGGCGACTACCGCGCCCTCGTTGTGCGCAGCGAGACCAAAGTCACCGCCGAAGTCTTCGCCGCCGCGAAACAGCTCCAGGCCGTGGGCCGCGCCGGCGTCGGCGTCGACAACATCGACCTCGATGCCGCGACCGCCCGCGGCGTCATCGTCGTCAACGCCCCCCTCGGCAACACCATCTCCGCCGCCGAGCACACCATCGGCCTCATGCTCGCCCTCGCCCGTCACATCCCCGACGCCGACGCCTCGCTCCGCGGCGGCGAGTGGAAGCGCTCAGCTTTCGCCGGCGTCGAAGTGCGCGAGAAGACCCTGGGCGTCATTGGCCTCGGGAACGTCGGCTCCGAGGTCGCCCGCCGCGCCAAAGGCCTCGATATGAACGTCGTCGCCTACGACCCGTTCGTCTCGCCCGACCGCGCCAGCATGCTCGGCATCGAGCTGGCTGATTCGCTCGACGACGTCATCCGTCGCGCCGACTTCCTCACCCTGCACACGAAGCTCACCGCCGAGACGAAGCACCAGATCGGCGAGCGTGAGCTGGCGATGATGAAGCCCGGCGCCCGTCTGATCAACGCCGGCCGCGGCGAGCTGATCGATCTCGACGCCCTCGTCGCTGCCGTCGACGCCGGCCGCATCGCCGGCGCCGCCATCGACGTCTTTCCCCAGGAGCCGCCTGATATGGCCAGCCCTGTCCTCCACAACCCGAAGATCATCGTCACCCCGCACCTCGGCGCCCTCACCTCCGAAGCCCAGGAGCGCGTCGCCATCGATGTCGCTCACCAGATCCTGGCCATCCTCCGTGGCGAGCCCGCGCAGTACGCCGTCAACGCCCCCATGATCGCGCAGGAGACCATGAGCGTCCTCGGCCCCTACATCCCCGTCGCCGAAAAAGTCGCCTCGCTCGCCACACAGCTCTCTGCCGGCCAGCTCGGCGCCATCGAGATCGAATACCTTGGCGAGATCGCCAACCACGACACCACCCCCCTCAAGGCGTCCGTCATCCGCGGCCTGCTCGCGCCCGTCACCGAGGAGAACGTCACCATCGTCAACGCGAACCTCATCGCCGAACAGCGCGGCATGCGCATCAGCGAGCGCAAATCCCCCGCCGAGGAGATCTACGCCAACCTCGTCCGAGTCCACCTCCACACCACCACCATGGAGACCGACGTCACCGGCACCGTCGCCCACGACGGCCCCCACATCGTGCAGATCAACAACTTCTGGGTGGACATCCCCCCAGGCGATGGCTGGCTGCTGCTCTGCGAGAACCAGGATCGCCCGGGAATGATCGGCGCCGTCGGCACCTTCCTCGGCGAACACGACATCAACATCAGCTTCATGCGCGTCGGACGGACCGGCGTCCGCGGACGCGCGCTTATGGCCGTCGGCGTCGACGACGAGATCACCCCCGACCTGATCGAACGCATCACCTCCATCCCTAACATCATCTCCGCCCGCGTCGCCCGCTTCTCGTAGACTGCCGCAGATGCGCGCTTCTCGTGTCATCCTGAGCGCAGCGACGGACCTGGCGGATGGCGCTATCCGCCCACCCGCCGCACCCCGCCGCGCGACCCACCTCCGCCGCGCCTCGGCCACACTCTGCGCGCTGCTCCTCCCGTTCGCGCTCCTCGCGGCCGCATGCAACTCGGGCGGCTCCGGCGGCGCCACGCCCACCCCCGTCCCCGCCACCCTCCCCGCCCCGTCCGCGACCGAAGCCACCGCATCCACGCCCGCCGCTCCGACCGCCGCCGCGACGCTCCCCGTCCCCCCGCCCACAACCACACCACCCCAGCCCCCGCCGCCGTCCGGCCCGTCGATCACCATCGCCGCCGTCGGCGACGTCAGCCTCGCCCGCGAGGTCGTCTCCCGCATGGAGCAGAACGGCCCCGCCTACCCCTTCGCCCTCGTCACCACCCTCCTCGACGCGGACATCACCATCGCCAACCTCGAAGGCGCTCTCACCGAACGCGGCGACCCGTGGCCGAAGGGCTATAACTTCCGCACCCCACCCCGCTTCGCCTCCGGTCTCTCCGTCTTCGACCTGGTCTCCCTGGCCAACAACCACGCGATGGACTACGGCGCCATCGGCCTGCTCGACACGATCGACGCCCTGCACGCCGCCGGGGTGCGCTACGCCGGAGCCGGTGCCAACATCGCCGAGGCGCGCCCCCCCGTCATCATCGAGGCCAACGGCCTGCGCGTCGCCTTCCTCGCCTACGCTGCCACGCCCGACGAGTACGGCGGCTTCCAGATCCTCGCCTGGGGCGCCGGCCCCGAGACGCCCGGCCTGCTCATCGGCAGCGTCGAGGCGATCGACGCCGATGTGCGCGCCGCCCGTCCCCTCGCCGACTTCGTCGTCGTCGTCGTGCACGCCGGCACGGAGTACCGCAACCCCCCTGACGCCACGCAGGTCGCCCTCGCCAACGCTGCCCTCGCGGCCGGCGCCGATGCCTACATCGGCCACCACGCGCACGTCGTCCAGCCGGTCGAGCAGCGCGGCTCCCAGCTCATCGCCTGGGGCCTTGGCAACTTCGTCTTCGATCTCGACGAGGTCGACCTCGCGAACATCCCCGTACCGCGCGTCTCACTCGTCCTGAAGCTCACCCTCACGAAGGGCGCCGGCGTGACCGCCTGGGAGGCGCTCCCCGTGACCATCGACGACACCCAGGACCGCCCCCGCCCCGCCACCGCAGACGAAGCGGCCACACTGCGGGACCTCATCGGCGGCTGAGACGTGAGGAGACACACACGTCGTCACTCTCCGTCCCTCTCCGCGACGGAGAGGGTGGCCGAAGGCCGGGAGAGGTCCGGGGGTGGCGGGGGTGCGTGACAACCCGCGCCGGACAGATTGAGGTCCAGCCTCCAGCCCCCGTCGATCTGCCGTCCTCCGCTTCCAGCCTCTATCCTCTGGCAAGGTGCTGAAAAAAGGGGGTACAAGGGGCAGAGCCCCTTGTCGGGGGGATCCGGGGGTGTCCCCCTGCATCCACAACTATCCCACTGGGCGGGCGGGTGGGAAGCTCAGCTGTTCGTCTTGCGGGTTTTTCA
>JBBDXE010000031.1:0-11890 GCA_040902505.1 Dehalococcoidia bacterium
CGTGCAGTAATGCACTCAGCTAAGCCGTACTAATGGTCGAGGGCTTGACCTACATACGCTCCCGCGCACGTCGCGGAAGCGGGAGTACCACCAAACCGTTCCCTGTTCAACGAAACGTGCACCAGCGTCGCGGGGTGGAGCAGTGGCAGCTCGTCGGGCTCATAACCCGAAGGTCGAAGGTTCGAATCCTTCCCCCGCTACCAAGTCTGACCGTTGGAAGCTGGAGGGGTGGCAGGTTGCTTCCCTCCAGCTCCGACTTCCTATCCAAGGAACGATTCCTGGTGGTCAGAGCGAAGTGGACCCACCCGTTCCCATCCCGAACACGGTCGTGAAACGCTTCAGCGCCGACGATACTGGGGGAGCAATCCTCTGTGGAAAATAGGCCACTGCCAGGATGTTCATGAGAGCCCCGTGCGAAAGCCCGGGGCTCTCTCCATGCCCGGAACAGCGCGCGACGAGCGACCAGTCACCAGCCACAACACTACCACCGCAGGACCGGCCGGCGCGCCGCAGTCGCCTCATCCAGCCGCCGCAGCGGCGCGTTGTGCGGCGCCTCCCGCAGCAGCTCCGGTTGCGACGCCGCCTCCTCCGCAATCCGCAGCATGGCATCGCAGAACGCGTCGAGCGTCTCTCGGCTCTCGCTCTCCGTCGGCTCGATCATCAGCGCCTCTTCGACCACCAGCGGGAAGTAGATCGTCGGCGGGTGGAACCCGTAGTCGATGAGCCGCTTCGCCACGTCGAGCGTGCGAGCGCCCTGCGCCTTCTGCCGCCGCCCCGAGAACACCACCTCATGCATACAGCGCCGGTCGTGCGCCAGCTCGTAGGCGCCGCGCAGCCGCGCCTGCACGTAGTTCGCGTTCAGCACCGCCGCCTCGCTGGCCGCCCGCAGCCCATCCGCCCCTAGCGACCGGATGTACGCGTACGCCCGCGCCACCACCCCGAAATTGCCGTGGAACGCGCCCATCCGCCCGATGCTCTGCGGCGGGTCAACGAGCCGATACGCCGCCCCCTCCCGCACCACGTGCGGCGACGGGAGAAACGGCAGCAGGTGCGCCTTCACCGCGATCGGCCCCGCCCCCGGCCCGCCACCGCCGTGCGGCTGGCTGAACGTCTTGTGCAGGTTGATGTGCATCACGTCGAAGCCCAGATCGCCCGGCTTCACCTGCCCCAGCATCGCGTTGAGGTTCGCGCCGTCGCCGTACATCTGCGCCCCGTGCGCGTGCACCATCTCCGCGATGCGCACGATGTTCCGGTCGAACAGCCCGAGCGTGCTCGGCAGCGTGATCATCAGCGCCGCCACGCCGTCTCCGTTCGCCTCCAGCGCCGCTTCGAGCGCGTCGAGGTCCATATCGCCGTCCGCCCGCGACTTCACGGCCAGCACCTCGAACCCCGCCATCGAAGCCGTCGCCGGGTTCGTGCCATGGGCGGAGTCGGGCACCAGCACCCGCGTGCGGTGCTCGCCGCGCGACGCCAGTTCGGCGCGGACCGCGAGGATGCCCGCCAGCTCGCCCTGCGCGCCGGCCATCGGCGCCAGCGACGCGCCGTCCATGCCGGTGATCTCGGCCAGCAGCTCCTGCAGTCCGAACATCACGGCCAGCGCGCCCTGCACGTCCTCCGCCGGCTGCATCGGGTGCGCCTCCGCGAACCCCGGCAGCGCCGCGATGGCGTCGTTGACCTTCGGGTTGAGCTTCATCGTGCACGACCCGAGCGGGTACATGTGCGTGTCGATCGACCAGTTGAGCTGCGACAGCCGCGTGATGTGCCGCACCACGTCGAGCTGCGACAGTTCCGGCAGCGGCAGCTCCCGGCGCAACAACTCCGCCGGCGGCGCGTCCTGCGCCGGCACGTCCGATGCCGGCAGCGCCACTGCCGTGCGCCCCGGCCTCGAGAGTTCCTTCGCGGTCGGCTCAGGCATCGGCCAGCCCCTCCACCAGCGCGTCGATCTCCGAGCGCGTGTTCGTTTCTGTCACACACACCAGCATCCGGTGCCGCAGCCCGTCGCTCACGTCCAGCCCGCCGATGATTCGCCGCGCCCGCAGGGCACGGTTGATCTCGTCCGGCGGCTTCGGCGTGCCGACGACGAACTCATGGAAGAACGCCCCCTCGCGCTCGACGGCGTATCCGGCCAGCGCGTCGATGCGCGCCGCGGCGTAGTGCGCCTTCTCGTAGCACAGCTCCGCGACGCCGCGCAAGCCTCGCGGCCCCAGCGCCAACAGATACACCGCCGCAGACAGCGCGATGAGCTGCTGGCTCGTGCAGATGTTGCTCGTTGCGCGCTCCCGGCGAATGTGCTGCTCGCGCGTCTGCAACGTCAGCACGTAGCCGGTGCGGCCGTCGAGGTCCGTCGTCCGCCCGACGATGCGGCCCGGCAGCTGGCGGATGAACCGCTCCCGGCAGGCGAAGAGCCCGGCGTACGGCCCGCCGAAGCTCAGGGGCACCCCGAGCGACTGCCCCTCCCCCACGGCGATGTCGGCGCCATAGTCCGCCGGCGGGCGGAACAGCCCCAGGCTCACGGGATCCGCCGCTACGACGTACAGGGCCCCGGCGGCGTGCGCCGCCTGGCCCCACGCCCCGGCATCCGGCGAGACGCCTCCATGGAAGTCCGGCTGGGCGACGGCGAGGCATGCATGTTCGCCGGTGAGCGCGAAGTCACCCTGCGGCTGGACGTCGACCGCGATGTCGCGCCCGCGCGCGTACGACTGCACCACCGCCAGCCAGTGCGGATGCACGCGGTCCGACACGGCGACGCGGCCCCGCCCGGTGACGGCGCACGCCATCAGGCAGGCTTCCGCGAGGGCAGACGCGCCGTCGTACATGCCAGCGTTCGCGACGTCCATGCCGGTGAGCTCGCACACCAGCGACTGAAACTCGAAGATCGTCTGCAGCGTGCCCTGGCTCACCTCGGGCTGGTAGGGCGTGTAGCTGGTCAGGAACTCCCCCCGCATCACCAGCGGCTCGACGATCGCCGGCCGCCAGTGCCGGTACGCCCCCGCCCCCAGGAAGCACGCGTAGTCCGCAGCCGTACGGTCCTGCGCGGCGAGCGCCCGCATCTCGTCGAGTAGCTCCAGCTCCGAGAGCGCATCCGGCAGCCGCAGCTCCGGGAAGCGATACTCCCGCGGGATGTCGTCGAACAGCTCGTCAGTCGACGGCGCGCCGATGGCGGCGAGCATCTCGCGGCGGTCGTCCTCGGTCAGCGGGATGTAGGGATGTTGCACGGTCGGTGGCGATAGTGAAGCCTTCTGCGGTTTTGTGGATCGATCATCAGCTGCGGGCCTGACGTCAGTCGTCAACGGTCGCGTCCACCTCCTCGATCCTTCAGTTGTCGCTCGTCACTCGCTGTCTGCTGTCTGGCGTAAGGCGCACGAGCGCGGGGCGGCTTCACGGCCCGATCGCTTCATCGCGCTGCTCCGCAGCGATGAACGCGTCGTACTCCTCGGCGCTCATCAACTGCCCGACCTGCCCCGCGTCCGACGGCCGCAGCTCCACGAGCCACCCCTCGCCGTACGGGTCGGAGTTCACCAGCTCCGGCTTCTCGGCCAGCGTGTCGTTCCCGCGAGCCACCTCCCCCGACAGCGGCGCGTACAGGTCGGACACCGCCTTCACGGACTCGATCTCGCCCATCTTCTCGAACTGGCGCAGCGCCGTCCCCGCCCCCGGCAGGTCGAGGTAGACGATGTCGCCAAGCTGATCCTGCGCGTAGTCGGTGATGCCGACGACGGCGACGTCGCCGCGGAGCAGCACCCACTCGTGCTCCTTCGAGTAGCGGCGGTCGTTCGGGCTCGGCATCGTCGCGTCGTTTCTAGCCCGCCTTCGGCGGGCGGGCAACCATCGTTACGTCAAGCAGTCTTCGCGTGCGCGACGAACGGCCGGGGCACCACCACCGCCGCCAGCTTCCGCCCCCGGACGTCCACCGCCAGCTTCGTCCCCTCGGCCGCCAGCTCCGGCGGCAGATACGCCATCGCGATGCTCGCTTCCAGCGTCGGCGAGTAGCCCCCGCTCGTCACGACGCCGGCAGGCGCGCCGTCATACAGGACAGGGCAGCCCTCACGGACCACGCCGCGATCGGTCGCCCGCAGGCATGCCAGCCGCCTCGACGGCGCCGCCGCATCCTTCAGCCGCACGAGCGCCGCCCGCCCGGCGAACTCCGCCCCGTCGTCGAGGCTCACCACCCAGCCGAGGCCCGCCTCGAAGGGGTCGGTGGACTCGTCGATGTCCTTCCCCCAGAGCGGGAGCGCCGCCTCGAGGCGCAGCGTGTCCCGCGCCCCCAGCCCGCACGGCTCGACGCCCTCGGCCAGCAGCAGCCGCCAGATCGCCCGTCCCGCTTCCGCCGACGTCACCAGCTCGAACCCATCCTCCCCGGTATACCCGGTCCGCGACACGAAGAGCTTGTACTGCAGATAGGGCAACTCGGTGCAGCGCCGCTTCTCCAGCGTCGCCACCTCCGGCCCCAGCACCCGCGAGAGGTACCCCGCCGCCGCCGGGCCCTGGACCGCCAGCATCACCGTCTGCTCCTGCCGGTCGAGCAGCTCCGCGTCCATCCCCAGCTCCACGCGCGCGGCGATGCGCTCCCGGTCGCGGTCGGCGTTCGCGGCGTTCCCGACGACCAGGAAGCGCTGCTCGTCGAGGCGATACACGTACGGGTCGTCGACGATCCCGCCGTCGTCGTTGCAGAGCAGCGTGTAGTGACCCTGCCCCTCGCGGAGGCGCGTGACGTCGTAGGTCAGCGAACTCCGCAGCAGACGCGCCGCGTCGGCGCCGACGGCGAACAGCCGCCCCATGTGCGAGACGTCGAACATGCCGGCTCGGCGGCGCACCGCGTGGTGCTCGTCGACAATGCCCCGATACTGGACGGGCATCGCCCAACCGGCGAAGGGCACCATGCGGGCGCCCTGGCGCTCGTGCAGGTCGGAGAGCGGCGTCTTGCGGAGGGTGGCGGTGGCGTCTGCCATCTGCGTCCATTGTAGCGAGGGCCAGCAGTTCGGCGCAGGATCGTTATGTGCCGCCTGGTGCGCTCGTCGGTGACGTTTCATGACACGCCCACGCCGAACGCGCACGATCTTATGTGCGAATGACTGCCGCAGCGATTGTTACACTGCGTCGGCGCCGAAGTGGCGGAATGGCAGACGCGACGGTCTCAAAAACCGTTGGGCCGCAAGGCTCATGTGGGTTCGACTCCCACCTTCGGCACCAATTTCGATTCTGTTTCGGGCCTTCCGCAATCTCCGTGCGCGTCGTGAGCGCCTGGTTTGACAGCAACGGTGACAGCAACCCGGGCGAACACTTGCGGACGTGCGTGGACGGACTAGCGCGCTGGCGAGCCGACGATCGCGTCCATCGCAGCGCTCGCCTCGCGCTGCATCGTCGGCGTCACGTGGCTGTAGAGGTCGAGCGTGATCGCGATCTGGCTGTGGCCCAGCATCTCTGAGACGATCTTCGGGTGGACGCCACGACCGAGCAGCAAGGTCGCCGCCGTGTGCCGAAGATCGTGGAACCGGATGTGCGGGAGGCCCGCAGCCTTCAGCAGCGGGGCGAACGACTGACGGAGGAACTTGGTCGCGTCGATCGCGCGGCCGGACTCGTCCGTGAACACGAGGTCCAGCTCGTTGCTCCACGCCGCACCCACGCGCAGGCGCTCTTCACCCTGACGGGAGCGATGCCGGCGCAGGGCAGCAAGCCCCGCCTGCGAGAGGGTGATCCGTCGGCGAGAGTGAGCCGTCTTGGGCTCCACGATGATGAACCCGGACGGTACCCGTTGGAGACTCCCGCACACCTGAAGCGCTCCGGCCTCGAAGACTCGAATGTGCCAAGGAGGGATTCGCAGGTGTCGTGCGCGTACTTGAGGATGAGATAGGCCTTCTCCAGGCGATTCCGTACTGGTGCTGCAGGTACCGGGAACGTGGCCATTGCGCTCTGAGCCTATACTAACCGGGCGTCCGAAGCTCTAGTGTCGGCACACGATGAGCCGATGGTGCCTGCGCGGGATCGATAGCCGCGCTGCCTGTTCTGTTGTGTCTGACGCAGATACGATCCAGGCCGATGGCTGACGTTCACCCAAATGGCCCACGCACCTTCGCGACTTTGCTGCGCGACAACGTCCCGCTGCCGCAGGAGATGCTCGAATGGATCAGGGCTGCCGATTCGGGTCATCCGACGCTCACGCAGCTCCGCTCTTCTCTGGGCATCGACCTTGACCTGAACGCCTCCAACGGTGCGGCCCGTGCGGCTTGGCCGGCGCGCGGGGCGCCGCCGGACAAGAAGGACGCGGCGCGCGTCATCGATGCCATGTACGGCGCAATCACCTCCTCGCGACTCGTGCGCGTTGAAATCGTCGAAGAGGGCCTGCACGCATCGCGCGAAGACGAACGGATTGTTATGCGCGATGGCCGCCTCGCCCTCTGGCTATTCGCAGATAACAAGACCACCAAGCGCGTTCGACTCTCGGTGGCAGACCGGCCTCTTGACGTAGAGTCTGGACGCACGGGATCCATCCTGCTCGACGCGGGGTTGGTGCGCCCTGGCTCGCAGAAGGTTCCGATCACGATAGCCAGCGGCGGCCGCACGGCCGTAGTGGCCCTGCCCGTGGAATGCCAACAGACGGGCACGCTTCGTGCGTCCCTGATCGACGACGCCACCGAACAACCGGTGGCCGCGCGCGTGTACCTTCGCGATGACTTGGGACCGGCCTGGCCAGCCGGAGCGACACCCCGCCGAGACTTCCATGGGAACGTTTTCTTCCATGCTGAGGGCACGTTCGACGTACAGATCTGCGGCACGGCGCATCTACGTGTTGTTCGTGGCATGGAGTACGAGGCGGCCGAGCGAGAAGTCTCGGTCGGTGCGGACGCAACCGTCGAGACGAGCGTGCGGCTGAGGCGTTGGTCACACAGGGCCGCGGACGGGTGGTACAGCGGCGATGTGCACGTGCATCTTCATTACGGCGGTGAGTATCTCTTGTCTCCGGCGGACGCCGCCCTGGTGCAGCGCGCCGAAGACGTGCACTTCATGAACATGATGGTCGCGAACCAGGGCAGCGGTTGGGTGCACGACGCGGAGAACTTTACGGGCGCCGACCACCTGCTGAGCGAGAACGATCACATCCTCCGCTGGGGCGAGGAATATCGCAACAACTTCTACGGTCACATGTGCATGTTCGGCGTCCGGGAACTCGTGCCTCCCATCTACAGCGGCTTTCCGAACAGTGAGCAACCGCACGACCTCCCGTCAAACGCGGAAGCAGCGGCTCACTGCCACAGCGTGGGGGGCACGCTCAGCTACGCGCATCCGATGTTCGAGAGCATCGAACTGGATCGCGTCTTCGCGCCCGAGCACCGCCTGAGCGTGGAGGCGAAGGAGCTGCCCGTGGATGCCGCGCTAGGGCGCGTCGATGCGGTCGACGTGCTGGCGTATCCGGCGAACACCGCTGAGTCGTGCAAGCTGTGGTACCGGCTGCTGAACTGCGGGCTGCGGCTCGCGGCGACGGCGGGCACGGACACGTTCATGAACCTCTGCGACCAACGAATGTTCAGCAATCCGCCCGCTGGCGATCGCGTATTTGTTCGTGTCGAGGGCGGGTTCACGACCGATTCGTGGTGCGATGGAGTACGTGCCGGCCGGACGTTCGTCACGAACGGGCCAATGCTGAGCCTCGACGTCGAAGGACATATGGTCGGGGACCAAATCGGCGCGCAGGCGGGCCAAGTCTTGCGAGTAGAGGGGGCAGCGACATCGTCGGTGCCGATCGACCGCCTTGAGCTAATCGTCAACGGCGGCGTCGTTGCGTCGGCCGAGGCAGATAACGGCGGGCGCCGGGCCTCCATATCGCATGACCTACGCCTCGGCGGCAGTTGCTGGATCGCACTTCGCTGCTCCGGCGCCAAGGACGAACTGGTGCTCGATCCTGATGGCGCTTTCGCGCACACAAGCCCGGTCTATGTCGCGGTTGCCGGCGCACGACTCGCTCTACGAGAAGACGCGGCATACTTCGTGGAGTGGATTGAACGGCTGGTCGCGACCACCGAGTCGCGTGCGCGGTTCCCGTCGGACGCAGCTCGCGAGGCAGTGATCGCCGTTTTCCGCGAGGGGCAGGCGTACTACCGAACGCTCGCGTGATCGTGAGCGTTTGAGGAAACTCTGGAGAACTACCGGCCGCCTGTGAGTACACCGTCGGTCCGGGCTGTCGCGGCCGTGGCGGAACCGTCACATCTGCAACATAGTGCCAGTCCTATCGACACCGCCGAGCCTGATGACGGCGGCAGAGGCATGGACATCTTGATCATCCTTGAGCGTCAACACACCCGTATTCCTAACGACATCCGTCCGTAACACGGCGCTCGTAGCATGATCTCCAACAGCCGCTAGGGTTCCACTCGGCACTAGGGAGGTTTGGTCGGCACCGATTTTCGATTCTGCTTCCGGTCTTCGGAACCTCTGGCCGCGCCGTTGGCGCTCCGTTTGACAGCAACGGTCACAGCAACCCGGGCGAACACTTGCGGACGTGCGTGGACGGACTACGCGCGCTGACGAGCCGGCGAGAGTCACCCATGAGTCACAGTCCCCCTTTGCCCGATGATGCCCCTCTCACTCAAACGGTCGGGTCTGATCTGGCCTTCCGTCGATCTTGGGGTTCCGTCGATGATGATGGGCTGGCACCTCTGGCGGACGGTCAAGCGCGTCGCCATTGTGTTCGGAAGGTCGCCGCCCTATCGTGACGGACGCTGATGGATGCCGATCCACGCGAATCGCTGCGCACGCCCGCTGTTGAGATCCCGCGTGTCAGGTTCGCCCTGATTCCGGCAGGCGCGTTCCTGATGGGTGACGCGCGGGGCCGTCCGGACGAGCAGCCTGTTCATCGCGTGCATGTCTCGGCGTTCGAGATGGCGGTGTTGCCCGTGACCAACACTGACTACGCGCACTTCCTGGCCGCCACCGGCCACGAGTCGCCGCCCTTTGGGCACCACGCTTCTTTCAACGCGCCCGGCCAGCCAGTCGTGGGCGTGAGCTGGTTCGACGCCGTCTCATACTGCAAGTGGCTGAGCGCCGCGACAGGGGCGACGTGGCGGCTGCCTACGGAGGCCGAACGCGAGAAAGCGATGCGCGGGGGGAGCGAAGGGCGCCGCTTCCCGTGGGGCGACGATGCAGGACTGGACGGCGGGCGCTTCACCCAGGAGGCACCGCGCCCGGCAGGGATGTCGGAGCCAAACGGCTACGGATTGCTGGACATCGCATACAACGTGCACGAGTGGTGCTCGGACTGGTACGGGCCTGAGTACTACGCGGCATCGCCGGAGCTCGACCCACGAGGACCAGCGTCTGGCACTCGCCGCTCGTCGCGAGGCGGCGCGTGGCGCCATCAGATCAAAGTGTGCCGGTGCGCCGCACGCAGCAGCTTGGACCCGACGTTCCGCTACAACGACTACGGGTTCCGTGTCGTGCGGGAGCTTGGATCGCACAATTAGCCGCCGCGATGAGCGGCTTGGAGGGTCGTGGTGGCGAGGCCTGGTGCTCCGTTGGTCGCCTGTTACCACGAGCTTCCTGAGCTTTCCCTCCCAGCCCCGCCGGTGCTCGATTCGGAGTCCTCCGGGCTCCATGAACGCACAGTACGCACGCGTGACGCGATCGCCATTCAGGCGCTGCTGGGGTTCGCGCTGGCGTCACCGAGGGCATATGCTTTCCGTCGGGAGGCCTGCCGTGGCTCCTGGCTCCGTAGATGCGACCAGAGGCGGTTCGTTCGCGTCCCCGACGTTGCGCATCGTCACGCCTCGCACAGATGTCCGCGTGCCACTCGCTGGCGCCGAACTCGCCCTGGGACGCGGAGCCCACAACGACGTGCGGATCGACGCCGACATAGTCTCGATCGAGCATGCGCGCCTCGTGCGTGAGGCTTCGACCTACCGGTACGTCCACCTGAGCCAGACCAACCCCACGCTGCTGCGCGGCCTGCCCATCACCGACGCACTGCTGCACGATGGTGATCGGCTCGAGATCGGGCCGGGCACGCCCGAGGCCGTGACAATGGTGTTCCAGCTCGGAGTGACCGGCAGCCTCGATATGACTCGCTCCTTCAAGGTGAGAGAGACCCCCCCGGCCGCAAGCATCGAGCGTCTGGTTCTCCCGGCAAGCGGCGTCCTGACGATCGGCCGTGCGCCGGATAACGACCTCGTGCTGCCGAGCCTGACCGTGTCACGGTGTCACGCCCGCCTCGAGATGAACGGAGGGCTGGTGCAGCTCACCGACGCAGAGAGCGCCAATGGAACGTACGTCAATGGTGTCGCGACGGAAAGCGGCAACCTGACCGTCGGCGATATCGTACGCATCGGCCCATACAAGCTCGTGCTCCGCGACGGCGCGATCGAACACCATGATGATAGTCGAGCGGTGCGACTCGATGTTCATGCGGTCACCAAACTCGTGTCCGGTCGAGCGCTCCTGAGTGGGATCAGCTTCAGTGCGCGACCGGGACAGGTCCTTGCTATCGCGGGCACGAGTGGCGCCGGGAAGTCGACGCTGATCGATGCCCTCAACGGGCTGCGACCGCCGACCTCTGGTCACGTCCTGGTCAACGGTGCCGATCTTTACCGGGCGTACGACGCCCTGCGACCGCTGATAGGCTATGTACCTCAGGAGCCAATCCTACCGATACAACTCAGCGTCCGCCGCGCCTTGCACTACGTCGCGCGCCTCCGCCTGCCGCCAGATGTCAGCGCGGCCGAAGCAGACCAACGCGTTGACGAGGTCATGCGCCAGCTCGACCTGGTGGATCGCCAGGACGTGCGGATCGCGAACCTGAGTGGCGGTCAGCAGAAGCGCGCCAGTATCGCCGCGGAGCTCATCGCTCGTCCCGGACTGTTCTTTCTGGACGAACCTACATCTGGCCTCGACCCCGGGCTGACGCGCCGCGTCATGGGGATCATCCGGGATCTGGCATCCGCCGGGAGCACCGCCGTGATGGTCTCCCATGATGTCGAGAGCCTCCAGGCAGCAGACCAGATCGTCTTTCTGGCGGGCGGTGGCCGGGTCGTCTTCATCGGCGGGCCAGAGCAGGCGCTCGCGTACTTCGGCGTCGACGACTTTGCGGCGGTCTACGGAAAGGTAGAGGGCGGCGATCCGGCGGATTGGGAACAGCGCTGGCGCAACGCGAACCCTCACATAAACGACGGTGAGCCACCGCGAGACGTCGCAGAACTCATGGCAGCCCCGGCACCGATCAAGTGGGATCCATTCGCCCTCATTGGCGCTTCCGTGCGCCGAGGGTCTTCCGCGTGGCAACAGTTTTGGATCTCGACCACGCGCTACGTCGAGTCGATGCTTGGTGACCGGACGTACCTCGCGCTGCTGCTCTTGCAGGCGCCGATTATCGCCGTCCTGCTGACGCTTGTTGCGAGGGCGAATAACATCCAACCCCCGCCCGCCGAGGCCGTCGCTCAGGCAGCGAAGTTTGGGATCCCGGCCGCGAAGCTGGCCTCCGGCCTGCCGCTCATGCTCGCGGCGAGCGCCATCTGGTTCGGGGCCATCAACGCGGCAAAGGAGATCGTGAAGGAGTTGCCGGTCTTGCGGCGCGAGCGCCTCGCCGGCCTTCGCGTCGCGCCATATCTTGGGTCGAAGTTCGTCGTGCTCGCGGCGCTTTGTCTCCTGCAGACAGCCGCGCTGTTAGGCATCATCTGGGTGAAGGTGGACTTACCTTCGTCCGGAGCCCTCATGTGGGGCCCGCTCGAACTCTGGATCACACTCAATCTCGCAGCGCTCGCAGCAATGGGATTAGGATTGGTGATCTCGGCGTGGATGAACAACGCGGACCGCGCCACAAGTCTGGTGCCGATCTTGCTCATCCCGCAGCTGATCTTCGTCGGCGGCCCGGGGGCCGACGTCCTCGTAGGCGACGACGACCCGGATG
>JBBDXE010000031.1:11900-71741 GCA_040902505.1 Dehalococcoidia bacterium
CCCCCCCGGCCGATGGTTGTCTTACCTGATGATCTCGCACTGGTCCGTCGAGGCGATGAAGGTGACCGCCGGCATCCCGTACGACACGGACGGCGCGGGGTTCGGCGCCGGGGATCTGCTGCTGCGTTGGGGCGTGCTGGCCGGCATGACGGCTGCCTTCGTCTCGATCGCCGCCTGGCGCCTCGTCAGGAAGGGCGCCCCGTGACCGATGTATCACACTCTCAAGGACGGCCAATCCTCGCGGGCGGCGGCGGTTGGTCTGAGATCGAGCTGGAACGCACGTGTCTCGCGGCAGACGTCGCGACCGTGCGGGCTCACGGCGAGGCGCGTTCATGCATCCCGCTCAACTCCTCGAACACCGCCGAAGCACTCTCAGGTCGGTCGCCCGGCGCCTTCGCGAGCATACGCATGATGAGCGCGTCCAGCGCGGGCGGCACCGCCGCCTCGTGCGAGGACGGAGCCGCCGGCGCAGCATTGATGTGTTGCGAGGTCACGGCGGCTGCGCTGTCCCCGACGAACGGCGGCCGCCCTGTCACCAGCTCGTACAGCATGGCTCCGAGCGCGTACAGGTCGGTGCGCGCGTCGGTTGGCTGGCCGAGCGCCTGCTCGGGCGACATATACGCCGCCGTACCCATGACGACGCCGGCCATGGTGAGCCGCGAGCGGTCCATTGCGAGGGCCAGGCCGAAGTCGCCCAGCTTCGCCTCGCGATCCTCACCGAGGAGAACGTTGCCCGGTTTCAGGTCGCGATGAATGATGCCCCGTTTGTGGGCCTCCGCCAAAGCGGAGGCGATGCCCGAACCGACTGAGAGCGCGCGGCTGATCGATAGCTGTCCCCCGGCCGCCCGCAGCTCTTGTCTCAGGTCCCCGCCCGGCACGTATTCGTAGACGATGTACGGCCGGCCTTCGTCTTCGCCGACGTCGAAGACGGCCACGATGTTCGGATGCGCCCCCAGGCGCGCCATCGCCTGCCCCTCGCGTTGAAGACGGAAGCGGTCCTCCGGCTCCAGGAGCGCGCTCTTGATCAGCGCGAGCGCGCAGTCGCGGTCGAGCGAGAGATCGTGCACGAGATAGACGATCTTCTGGCCGCCCTCCCCCAGCGCCCTGCGTACGATGTAGCGGCCACTCGCCAGGGTCCGCCCGGTGCTCGGGGCGATCACCGTTGCGCCGTCGACAGCGCGCTCCTTCAAGTCGACGATCCTGTATGCGGTCACCGGTTTAAGGATGCCTTTGAGCGTAAACTCGCCGGCTGGCTCGACCTCCAACCCCTGTTCGACCGCGGCATAGACACGCTGACTCAGGAGAATCTGTCCGCTCGCCGCCTCATCGCACAGGCGCGAGGCCAGGTTGACGACGTTGCCGATCACCCCGTAGTCGCGGCGTCCTTCAAACCCGATCTGCCCCAGCGTCGCGTATCCGAAATCGATACCAACGCCAAAGCCGAGGTCGTGCCCGCGTTTGCCCCAGGCACGGAGCATCTCTTCCATGCGGTCCCTCATCGACACGGCCAACCGAACGGCTTGAGCGGCCGGCTCCGGACAGGGAAGAGGGTCATTGAAAAAGACCATCAACCCGGCGCCTTCGAAGAACCCCACCGTCGCCTCGGCGGCGGAGATCAGGGCCCCCATGGCCTCGTGATACTCGCCAAGGACAGCCATCACCTCCTCCGGGTCCTCGCTGAACCCCGTGAAGCCGCGCAAGTCGCAGAAGATGACGGCCACCTGACGGCGGTGGCTCCGCAGGATCGTCTCGTCGCCGGAGGAGACCACAACGTCGGCGATCTGGGGCGACAGGAAGCGACGCAGACGCCCCATGCGCTCCAACTCACTCAGCTGCTGTTGCACGCGGTCCTCGAGCGTCCGGTTCAGCTCCGCCAACTCGTCTGTCTGCGCCTGGATCACATCGTAGTACTGCTTGACGCGGAGAAGTGATCGTACCCGCGCCAGGAGCTCCGCCTGGTTGAACGGCTTGGGGATGAAGTCGTCGGCGCCGGCCTCGAGGGCCCTGAGTTTTTCCTGGTCGCCGCTGGCCGTGATCATCACCACGGGGAGGGCACGCGTCGCCGGATCGTCGCGCAACCTGCGGCAGACCTCGTAGCCGTCCATCTCCGGCATCAAGATGTCGAGCAGGATCAAGTCGGGCCGTTCGCGGCTGATCAGCTCCAGCGCGTCGCGGCCCGATGCCGCCGGCAGCACGGTGTAGTTGCGGGGGGCAAGGACCGCTTCGAGGAGTCTGATATTTGCGGGCGTGTCGTCGACCACGACGATCTTCGGCTGCGTGTCCACGCTATTCCCTCCGGCGGGCGAGCTCGCACTGCTGCCGAATGTGCTCAGGAAACTCCTTGATGTCGATCGGCTTCGTCAGGTAGCCGTCGAAGCCCGACGCCAGGAATCGCTCGCGGTCGTCGCGCATCGCGAAGGCGGTCAGTGCGATCACGCGGAGCTTTGCCGTGGCCGGTTCGCTCCGCAAACGGCCCAGGGCCGTGACGCCGTCCATGTCGGGCAGCTGAATATCCATGAGGATCAGGTCCGGCGCGTGCTCCGTCGCCAGCTCGATGGCGTCGTGCGCCGTCTCCGCTTCGAGCGTACGGTAACCATTGAACTGAAGGATATCGCGTACGAGCTTCAGATTCTTCTGGTTGTCCTCGACGATCAGGATCAGCTCTCCCGCCATGGTCTGCCTCACGCAATCTCTGTCCGGCACAAGCGCCGCACGAGCTCGACAAACTCGACCTGGTTGAACTCCGCCTTGCGCGCGAGGTGTGTGATGTGCGAGTTCAGGCGCTCCTTCTCCTGCTGGCTGATGCTCTTCGAGGTCAGCACGACGATCGGGATCTCGGCCGTCGCAGGGTTGGAGCGCAGCCGCTCCGCCACGGTGAAGCCATCCATCTCCGGCATGAGCAGGTCCAGGATGATGAGGGCGGGCTGCTCAGTTTGCGCCTTCATCATTCCTTCTTCGCCGCCCGTCGCGCGCAGGACGGTGAATCCCTGGGGAACGAGGATGGCCTCGATCAGCTCAAGCGCCAGCGCGTCATCGTCGATCGCCAGCACCTTGCATGGCGCGGTGGGGCCCTGACCGTCCGCCGTCCATCGCCGCAGCGTGGCGAGCAGTCCGTCGCGGTTGACCGGCTTCACCAGATAGTCCGCCGCGCCCAGCGCGAACCCCTTGCCGCGCTCATCAAGCATGGAGACGATGATCACCGGGATGTCCGCCGTGCTGCTGTCGCCTTTGATCTGCGTGAGGAAGTCCCAGCCATCGAGGCGCGGGAGCGAGATGTCGAGCGTGATGCCCGCAGGGTGCAGGCTGCGCGCCATCGCCAGCCCTTCCTCGCCGTCTCGGGCCACCGAAACGTGGAAGCCGGCGCCGCTGAGGTAGATCGTCAGCAGATCGATCGCGGCCTGGTCGTCCTCGACGAGCAGGATGGTGGCGCCGCCGGCGGTCGGGGCTGGCTCCGGCAGGGACGGGGGCCGCGTTATGTCCTGTGATTTGAAGCTGGATCGGGGTTCGTTTCGTAGTTTCCCTCCGTCGGGAACCACGGATTGCACAGACGCTTCCGTCTCGGCCGGGCGGCGCACCGGCAGCCGGAAGGTGAAGGTGCTGCCGACGCCAAGTTCGCTGTCCACCCAGATCCGGCCACCGTGGAGCTCAACGAACTTCCTCACCAGCGCCAGGCCTAACCCCGTCCCTTCGCGCTTCTGGGCGCCGGGTTGGGAGGCCTGCTGAAACGCCTCGAAGATCCGCGCCTGGTCGTCGGGCGCAATGCCCGTGCCTGTGTCGCGGACGGCGACCTCGAGCTCGCCGTGTACGAGCCGCGCCGACGTATCGATGCGGCCGCCTTCGGGCGTGAACTTCACGGCGTTCGAGAGCAGGTTGAAGATGATCTGCTTCACCTTCAGTTCGTCCGCCTCGATGACGCCGATGTTCGGGTCGACCTCCAGTCCGAGCGCGATCCTCTGACGCCCTGCCCGTTCGCGCGACATGGCCAGACTATTCTCCAGCAACTCGGCGACCGACACCGCGCCGAGTTCGAGCTCCATCCTCCCCGCCTCGACCTTCGAGAGGTCGAGGATGTCGTTGATGAGCAACAGCAGGTGCTTTCCGGATGCGACGATGTCCTGCACGTACTCGTCCTGCTTCTCGTTCAGCTCGCCGAACATCTGCGCCTGCAACACCTCGGAGAACCCGATGATGGCGTTGAGCGGCGTGCGCAGCTCGTGCGACATGTTCGCCAGGAACTCGGACTTGTGGCGGCTCGCCAGCTCCAGCTCCTGATACAGCCGCCCCAGCTCGCCGCTCATGCGGTTGAGGTTCGCCGCCAACGCGCCCAGCTCATCGCGGTTTGGCACCTGCACGCGATGCTCGAAGTCGCCGGAAGCGACCTTCTGCAAGTGCGTGTCCATGCGCCTGACCGACCGGCTGAGCGAATCCGCGATGGCGTAGCCGAGGATGAGTGCGAGAGCGATGCTGCCCGCCGCGAATCCGATGACGGTCCAGCGCGACGTGCCGTAGGCGTTGTTGTTCTGCTCGATGGTGGTCACCATGTCGGCCTCGGCCTGGTTCACGAGCTCGTTCGTGAGCCGCTCCAGCCGGTCCGCCAGCGGCCGCGCCTCCGTGCGCTGCAGATCCTGCGCCTCGACGATGTTTCCGTCGCGCACAAGCTCGACGACCTGGACCATCACGTCGCTGAACGCACCGTAGTCCTGCTCGATCTGGCCGAGCAGCGCGGTTTCGTCGGCACCGATCTGGTCTTCCGTCACGAATTGGAGGCGGTCGAAGTTGTAGGTCGACTGGTTGAGCTGCCGGAGTGTGGAGTCGAGCGTTTCATCGTCGGAAGCGGAGAACGCCGATGCGCCGAGATAGAGCTGACCGGCGGCATCGTTCTGGAGTTGCCGGTACGCGGCGACTTTCCGCTGCAGCGTGCCCAACTCCACGGCGCGATCGTTCGCCCGGCTCAGCACCTGCAGACCGACGGCGCCCACCGCGATGAGGAGCAACACCATCGCGAAGAACGCCGCCGCGAGCTTGCCCTGGATCGGCAGCGGCACGCGCGCGACCAGCCGGCCGGGCCATTCCGCCGGGCCCATGCGCCCGCGCGGTCCTTCCGCTGCGTTCACGCTACTCCCAACTCCCGTTTGATATCCTCAAGATAGCGCCAGTCCGTCGCGCGGGCGATCAGCTCATCCGGCGTGCTCTTGACGAGCCCCGCCTCCTTGAGCCGGAGCGCAAAGAACCGCAGGGTGTCCGCGGGGTTGAACTCCCGCCACGCGGCGTACGACACGCCGGTGATGGTATCGAGCGCCTCATCGTAGGTATACGGCGTGAAGCCTCTGTCTACGACGTAGCGGGCGGCGCGCTCCGGTTCCCTGGCGCACAGGTCGGTTGCCTTCAGGATAGCCCGCAACGCGCGCTTCGTCGCGACGGGGTGCTTCTCGACGAAGTCTCTGTTCCCCGTTGCCATGCCGCCGAAGTACTGCGACCACGGCGGGTCCACCGTGGCGTCGAGGACGACGTGCCCCCCGATGTTCGCCCTCCGAAAGATCGTCGAGAGAGGGCGTGTCACGGTCCACGCGTCAATCGTGCCCGCCAGCACCTGCGCCGTGAGATCGTCCACGGCCCCAACGAATTCAACCTCGTGTTCGAGATCGATGCCGACGTATGCCAGCAGCGCCGCCCAAAGGGAGTAGCGCGGGTCGGCCCCATCCCCCTTCGCGCCCCAGATTCTCTTTCCCTTGAGGTCGCGCAGCGACTGCACCCGGTCGTTGCCGAACAGCTCGAAGGCGCTGTTGTGCACGCCGGCGAGGACCACGAGCTGGTCGCCCGCATCCGCGACAGCCGGGACCGACGACACGGACCAAGGGAGACCGATGTCTATCTCGCCCGCGGCGATCGCCCGGACATCGAAGCTGGCGGGCCGTACGTCGATGTACTGCACGTTGGTGAACCCTTCCGCCGGCAGAAACTGTTCGGCGAGATAGAGCGGGGCCAGGCGCGGATTGCGGGCATCCTTGCCGAGCCGGATCGTCGTCGTCTCCGGCGGCGGGTCGACGACGGCCTCAGGCGTGCTCGTCGGCCTGCCCGTGCTGTCGACCGATCCACAGCCGGCGATCGCGGCCAGCCCGAGTCCCGAGAGACCCACGCCAGCCAGCCGGAGCAGATCGCGGCGACTAAGTTCGCGGTGAAGCTCGTGCAACCCGCGTTGCTGCATGCTCACGCTACACCCAGTTCCCGCTTGATCTCGTCAAGGTAGCGCCAGTCCGTGGCGCGGGCGATCAGCTCATCCGGTGTGCTCTTGACGAGGCCCGCCTCCCTGAGCCGCAGTGCATAGAATCGCATGGTGTCCTCGGGGTCGAACTCACGCCAGGCCGCGAACGACACCCCGGTGATGATATCGAGCACCTGATCGTAGGTATAAGTCGTGAAGCCCTTATCCACGAGGTACCGGGCCGCGCGCTCCGGCTCCTCGGCGCACACGTCGGTCGCCTTCAGGATGGCGCGCAGTGCGCGCTTCGTCGCAGCGGGGTGCTGCTCGACGAAGTCCCTGTTTGCCGTCGCCATGGCGCCGAAGTACTGCGACCACGGAGGGTCCACAGCGCCGTCGAGGAGGACGTGCCCAATGTTCGCGTTTCGGAAGGCGGTCGAGAGCGGACGTGTCACGGCCCACGCGTCAATGTCGCCCGTCTGAGCCCCCGAAAGGAGACCGGAGATATCCACATCCACAAATTCGACGTCGTGTTCGACATCGATGCCGATGTAGGCCAGCAGCGCCGCTATAAAAGCATAACGCGGGTCGTTCGCATCCCGCGAGCCCGCGAATCTCTTTCCCTTGAGGTCCCGGAGCGACTGCACTCGCTCGTTGCCGAACAGCACGAGCATGCTGTTGTGCACGCCGGCGAGGAGCAGGATCGGGTCGCCTGCATCCGCCGCGACCGTCACCGACTGCGCGAAGTGGAGGGTGATGTCCATCTCGCCCGAGGCGATCTGCTGGAAGCTGCCCCCGGTGCCGCCAGAGCCGGGTGCTACGTCGATGTACTGTACATTCGTGAACCCTTCCTCCATCAGGAATTGTTCAGCGAGATAGAACGGGGCCATACGTGGAGCCACGACATTTCTTCCGAGCCGGATTGTCGTCGTCTCCGGCGGCGGGTCGGCGACGACCGCCGGTGTGGTGGCCGGGCCACCGTTGCCGTCGTCGGAGCCGCAGCCGACGATCGCGGCTAGCCCGAGTCCCGAGAGACCCAGGCCCGCCAGGCGGAGCAGATCGCGGCGACTAAGTTCGCGGTGAAGCTCGTGCAACCCGCGTTGCTGCATGCTCACGCTACACCCAGTTCCCGCTTGATCTCGTCAAGGTAGCGCCAGTCCGTGGCGCGGGCGATCAGCTCATCCGGCGTACTCGTGACCAGGCCCGCCTCTTTGAGCCGCAAAGCATAGAATCGCATCGTGTCCTCCGGGTTGAACTCGCGCCAGGCCGCGAACGACACCCCGGTGATTGCAGCGAGCGTCTGATCGTAGGTCAACGGCGTCAAGCCTTGGTCTACGAGGTAGCGGGCGGCGCGCTCCGGTTCCTGTGCGCACACGTCGGCTGCCTTCAAGATCGCACGCAGCGCGCGCTTCGCCGCAACGGGGTGCTTCTCTACGAATGATCTGTTTCCCGTCGCCATGGCGAAGAAGTAGTGCGCCCATGGAGGGTCCATCGCTCCGTCGAGGATGACGTGCCCGATGTTCGCGTTCCGCAGGGCCGTCGAGTACGGGCGTACCGCGAGCCACGCGTCAATCGTGCCCGCCATCTGTTGCGTTGCGCCTTCGGCAGGGCTCAGCTCGACGAATTCCACCTCGCGTTGCACATCGATGCCGACGTATGCCAGCAGCGCCGCCATAAGGGCATAAGTCCTGTCGGTCGCATCCCGCTTCAGGACCCAGATTCTCTTTCCCTTGAGGTCGCGCAGTGACTGCACCCTCTCGTTGCCGAACAGCACGAAGGGGCTGTTGTGCACGCCGGCGAGGACCACGAGCGGGTCACCCCGATCCGCGGCGACCGTCACCGACGCGGCGTCGGGGACACCGATGTCTATCTCGCCCGCGGCGAGATGCCTTATGTCGCTGATCTCGACCGGTACGGCGATGTACTGCACGTTAGTGAACCCTTCCGCCGGCAGGAACTGTTCGGCGAGACGGAGCGGGGCCGTCCATGGGACGAAGATGATCTCCTTGGGGAGCCGGATCGTCGTCGTCTCCGGCGGCGGGTGGGCGACGGCTTCCGGCGTGCTCGTCAGGCTGCCGTTGCCCTCGTCCGAGCCGCAGCCGCCGAGCAGCACTACACCCGCGCCGGCGAGACCGGCCCCGGCGGCACCGCGCAGGAAGTCGCGGCGGCTAAGTTCGTGATGAAGTTCGGGTAGCCCGTGTCTCTGCATCGTTCACACTACACGGCCAATTCCCGCTTGATCTGCTCCAGGTAGCGCCAGTCGCTGGCGCGGGCGATCAACTCACCCGGCGTGCTCTTGACGATGCCCGCCTCCTTGAGCCGCAGCGCGACGAATCGCATGGTGTCCTCGGGATTGAAGTCCCGCCAGGCCGAGTACGACATATGCATGACCGTATGGAGCACGCTGTCGTAGTCCTGTGGGTAGGCTGTGGCTTCGAAGGGCTCGGTGTAGCCCGTGTCGATGAGGTAGCGCGCCGCCCGCTCAGGTTCCCTCGCGCACACATCGGCCGCCGTCAAGAGCGCGCGCAGACCGCGCTTCGCCGCTACGGGATGCTTCTCCATGAAGTCCCTGTTTGCTACGGCCATGCAGCAGAGGTGCTGCGACCACGGGGCATCCAGAATGCCGTCGATCACGAGATGCCCGATGTTGTTGGCCCGCATGTACGTCGTGATAGGGGGAAAGGCGATCATCGCGTCGATCGTGCCCGCCTTCATCTGGGCCACGGCAGGGTCGAAGCCCGCGACGACGAACTCGACCTCGTTTTCGAGACTGATGCCGACGTACGCCAGCAGCGTCGCCATAAAGCCGTAATGCAGATCCGTCGGGTCGATCTTGCCGACAGCGATTCTCTTTCCCTTGAGGTCGCGCAGCGACTGCACACTGTCGTTGCCGAACAGCTCGAAGCAGGTCGGGTGCACGCCGGCGAGGAGCACGACCGGATCCCCCCGGTCTGCGGCGAGCGCCCACAACGGCGCGTAGACGAGGCCGATGTCAATCTCGCCCGCGGCAATCTGCTGGACGCCCATGTCGCCGTTCGCGTCCTTGATGTACTGCACGTCGGTGAACCCTTCCGCCGGCAGGAACTGCCCGGCGAAGTACATCGGGGTGGTGCACAGGCTACCGAGCTTGTTGAGCCGGATCGTCGTCGTCTCAGTCGGCGGGTCGGCCACGGTCTCGGGCGCACTCGTCGGGTTGCCGTCGCTGTCGTCCGGGGCGCAGGCACCGAGCAGCACCACGCCCGCGCCAACGGCGCCCGCGCTGGCTGCGACACGCAGGAACTCGCGGCGGCTCAAGGGTTCGCGGCGGCGCAAGACCTGGAGCTCGCGTGTGGGTCCGAGGTGTCTATCCATGTCGGGTGCCCTCCGGGGATCTGAGCCGCCCGTGTGCGGGGCTTCGCAGCGCGAGTATCGTACACCTTCCGGGACGTGGCGATTCCAGGACGCTGACGATGCGCTGACAGATCGAGCGATCGGCCCTGCCCGGGCGACACGGGGCATCCCCGCCACGCTTCGATCCCCGATTCTAGCTCGAACGAAACGCGCGGGATCAGTCAGGTGGGAGGGCGTTCGACTTTGTAGCCAACTCCGGGGACACTCGCTATCCACTCTCGCAAGGAGGAGAGCTTCTGCCTCAATCGATGGACGACGCGATGCAGCATGTTGTACGTGTAGTTTCCCTTGCCCCAGATGGCCGTCCCTAACTCCTCTCGTGTGCACACTTTGCCGTAACGGGAGGTGAGGAGACTGAGGAGCTCGAACTCCTGGACTGACAGACGCGTTTCGAGCTGCTTATCGCCGACCCACACTTCCCACGCCGAGGAATCGCACCGAATCGGGCAGTCCGCAGGCATCGGACGGAAGACCGTGGGTATGCCCTCCTGCGAAGCCGAGTCAAAGAACACGAAAGATAGTTCCCCCATCGAGATCTCGTCGCCGGAGGACAACAGCTGCATCTTGCTGATGCGACGGCCATTCACGTTCGTGCCGTTGGTGCTATCCGCATCCACGACTGTGTAACCGGAGGCCGTCAGTTCCAAACGCGCATGCAGCCGGGACATGTAGTCATACTCGAGCACCAGGTCACACGTAGGAGCGCGTCCGATGGTCGTAACCTGCTGCCTCAGCGGGAAGTCGTGGCATTGACCGCCGGGGAGCTGTACGACGAGTTTCGCGGTCATCTGACGACTCCGAGTGCGCGGCTGTCGCGCCAGCGCCCATGCGGCTCGCTGACGCGCCACCTTCACGTCGGCGCGAACGCCTGAGGCGAGCTTAGACTCGTAGATGCCGCAGTGGCAAATGGCGTAGGCGGCGATCGAAGGCGGGCCACGCGGGCAGCAGCCGTTCGAGAAGCAACCTGGATGGCATACGCGGCACAGGAAGAGGATCGAAAGCACGCCTCTCATCCCCTCCGAGGCGGTGTACAATCGGCTCATGTCCGCACCTCTTCGGGCTGGAACAACGACCATCCTCTTTACCGACCTCGTCAACTCGACAGAGCTGCTGCAGGAGGCCGGCGACGAACGGGCACTGCGCGTCCTCGAGGCGCACCACCGCCTGCTGCGCGAGGCGGTCGCCAGGTGCGGCGGCGAGGAAGTGAAGTGGACGGGGGACGGCCTGATGGTCGCCTTTCCGTCGACCGGCGACGCGGTTCGTTGCGCGATTATCATGCAGCAGTCGTCGCATCGTCCGGCGGCCGGTGAACGGCTCTCCATCCGTGTTGGCCTTCACGTCGGCGAGGCGCTCCGCCACGACATGTCCGACTACTTCGGGACGACGGTCGTCGTGGCCAAACGTCTCTGCGACAAGGCTGATGCGGGCCAGATCCTGATCACCCGCATCACCGCCGAACTCTTGGCCGGCCACAAGGAGTTCGACTTTCGCGACGTCGGCGCACTCAACCTCAAGGGGATCGCCCAGCCCACTCCCGCCTCAGAAGTCTTGTACCGGCACGATACCGAGGCACTGCTCGCCCACACGCCGTTTGTCGGCCGAACGGCGGAGCTAGCTGCTCTGCAGCGGAAGTTCGAAACGGCGCAGGGCGCTGAGGGTTCCGTGGTGATGCTCGTGGGAGAACCGGGCATCGGCAAGAGCCGGATCGCCACGGAACTCTGCGACCACGCGCGCTCTCGCGGCGCCACGACGCTCTGGGGCCGCTGCTACGACGGCGACTGGGCCGCGCCCTTCAGTCCGTTCGTAGAGGCGTTGACCCAGTATGTGAATGCTGAGCCGAGCGACCTCGCTAGTGACTTCGGCTCCTGCCTGAGCGTCCTGGCTCGCCTGGTCCCGGCGATTCGGGAGCAGATCCCCGGCCTCCCCGAACCCGGCCCCCTTGAGCCCGAAGGGGAACGCCATCGGTTGCTCGAAGCAGTCGGGGAGTTCCTCTCGACGTTGAGCACGAAGGGCTCCGTGGTGTTGGTGCTGGATGATCTTCACTGGGCGGACCGTGGCACACTCGCTGTGCTGCGGCACGTCGCCACCGCGGCCACGTCCGAGCGCCTGCTGATCGTTGGCACGTACCGCGACGTGGAGGTCGAAAAGGGCCACCCGCTCGCCGCCCTCTTGGCCGACCTCCACCGCCTTCCTCAGTTTGAGCGTCTCCAGCTGCGCGGACTCACGGCGCAGTCCGTCGGAGAGTTGCTCTCGATCGTGGGCGAGCACGACGCGCCGCAAGCGCTCGTCGAAGCGATCAGCTCGGAGACCAGCGGCAATCCTTTCTTCATCCGGGAAGTGCTCCTGCACCTCGTCGAGGACGGCAAGCTCTTCAGGGAAGGTGATCGCTGGACGTCGAACCTGACGATTGCGGAGATGGGGATTCCCGACGGCGCGCGCGAGGTGATCGCCCGCAGGCTGGCCCGGCTGGGTGATACCTGCAATCGGATGCTCACCACAGCCTCCGCGCTGACGGGCGGGTTCACGTGGGAGGAGATCCGGGCGATCTGCGGCGAAGACGAAGAGAACTTGGTCGACGGACTCGAACAAGCGCTCGCGGCGCAGCTCCTCCGCGAGCGGAGCGACACGCAGCGGGTCGAGTATGACTTCACACACGCGCTCATCCGCCACACGCTGTACGACGGCCTCAGCCGTCCTCGCCGTGCTCTGCTGCACCGGCGTATCGCGGGCGCGTTGGAGGCCCTGTACGCGGCGAGTCCTGACCAGCACATGGTACGCCTCGCGCACCACTTCCTCGAAGGGGCGGCTGAGGGCGCCGATTTGGACAAGGCCGTCGCCTACGGCGTCCGCGCGGGCGAGGCGGCCTACACGAGGTACGCGTATGAGGACGCGGCCGACTACTACAGGCGGGCGCTCGCGTTGCACGAACGGAGCCCCGGCGCAGGTCAGATACAGCGCTGTGATCTGATGATGATGATCGCCCGGGCCGAATGGGACTGCGGCGAGTTTCTCCGCGCCCAGGAAGAGTTCGCAGCCGCAGCCACACTCGCGGAGGAAATCGGCTCAGCCGACCACCTCGCCCGTGCCGCACTCGGCGACGGCGCGAACGAGTGGCTGGCGTACCGCCACCAGGGGCAGCACGAGGTGTCGCTGGCCAGGCTCGCCCGCGCGCTGGACGTGCTCGGCGAGGCCCGGACACCACTGCGAGCACGCGTGATGTCTCGGCTCGCGGCGGAGATGGTCCTCGATACAGATCACGATCGTAAAGTGGCGCTCGCTCGTGAAGCGGTGTCCATTGTCCGTGAGACGGAAGACCAGTTCGCGGTCGCCGCCGTGCTGCTCAGCGCGAACTCCGCGCTCTGGATGCCCGACAACACCGAAGAGCGGCTTGCCCTCACGCGCGATGCGGCAGAGGCCAGCGAGCGCCTTGGCCGGCGCGACATCACGCTGTATGCGCGCACGATGCACGGCCTCGCCCGGCTGGAACTGGGCCAGATCGCCGAAGTTGCCGCCGGCTTCAAGCGCCTCGCGCCGCTGGCCGACGAGCTGCGGCATCCGTACGAGCGCTGGGTGTTCGCATCCTGGGATGCGACGCAGGCGATCCTCGAAGGGCGGATCGAGGAGGCTGAGCAACTCGCCCTGCGCGCGCTCGAGATTGGACGAAGCGACCAGAATGAGAACGCCCTCCACCAGTTTGGCGGGCACATCTTCGAGATCCGCCGCGAGCAGGGCCGCCTGCAGGAACTCCTGCCGACCGTCGGTGCGCTGGTGGACCAGCTTCCGACGGTCCAGGTGTGGCGCTGCGCGCGGGCGATGATGCACACCGAGCTGGGGAACGAAGAGGCGGCGCGCAATGACTACGAACACGTCGCCGCGTCCAGATTCGCAGGGATCCAGCAGAACTTCCTCTGGCTTGCGTCGCTGTCGAACCTCGCCGAGGTGAACGCAAGCCTCGGCGACGAAGAGCGCGCACACATCCTGTACGAGATGCTCTCGCCGTACGCACGGACCAACATCATGAGCACACCGCTCGGTCCGTCGCTCGGCTTCGCATCAAGGGATCTGGGCGTCCTCGCCACGACGATGCGCCGCTGGGACGAAGCCGCACGGCACTTCGAGGACGCCCTCGTCCTGAATGAGTCGATGGGTTCGGCGCCGTTCGTCGCCCGTACCCGGCGGGACTACGCCGCCATGCTGCTCAGGCGCGGCCGGGAGGGCGACGCTGACCACGCGAACGAGCTGCTCGGCGCGGCGCGGCAGACCGCCGCCAGCCTGGGCCTCACCCGCCTCACCGAGCGCATCGACGCGCTGCGCACCGCCTCTCCGGCTTGACAAGGGGCATCCTCGCAGTGATTCGTAAGACATAAGATGCGCCTCGGATGTATGATTGCCGCGCCGCGGGCCACAGCCACCCGCGCCTGCGTCTGAGGGCACACCATGCGGATCGGTGTCATCGAGCTGCTGACGGGTAACTGCGCTACCCGGGGTCTTCGAGGCATCGGCTCGTACCTCTACACGCGCCAGTACGCCAGCCTCATGCCGCAGGCGGTCTCCGCCTGGTGCCGGGAGTTCGGCCACCAAGTTCACTACGCGACGTTCGCCGGGCGGGGCGACCCGAAGTCCCTGCTGCCCGCCGACCTCGACATCGTCTTCGTCGGTACGAACACACCGGCGAGCGCGCTTGCGTACGCGTTGGCCAAGCTGTACCGGCAAGAACACGCATTGACCGTCGTCGGGGGGCCACACGCTCGTGCGTTTCCGCTCGATTGCGCCCGCTTCTTCGATATCGTCGTGCAGCAGTGCGACAAGGAACTCGTCCGCGACATCGTCGATGGCGCCTGCGAACCCGGGTCGATCGTGAGCAGCGACCGGCCGCTCACCGATCTGCCGTCCGTCGAGCAACGCATGCCGGAGATCCGGAAATCGATGTTCCTGTTCGGGCGACCGAACCCGACGACCACCGTCGGCGTCATTGCCAGCCTCGGCTGTCCCTACACATGCAACTTCTGCACGGACTGGAACAACCCGTACGTGTTGCTCCCGGCGGAGAAGCTCGCCGCCGACCTGCGCTATCTCGCCGAGCATCTTCCCGGCACCAGGGTTGCGTTCCACGACCCGAACTTCGCCGTGAGGTTCGATGAGGTACTGGATGTCCTGGAACAGATCCCCCCGAAGAAGCGCAATCCGTACATCATGGAGAGTTCACTCACCGTCCTCAAAGGCTCGCGGCTGCAGCGTCTCAAGGACACGAACTGCACATACGTGGCGCCGGGCGTCGAGTCGTGGTCCGGCTACTCGAACAAATCGGGCGCCAGGACCAAGACCGGCCACGAGAAGATGGAAATGGTAGCCGAGGAGTTCCGGGCCATTCACGAATACGTCCAGGGGCTCCAGGCGAACTTCATCTTCGGCCTCGATGCGGACGAAGGTGACGAGCCCGTCGAGCTGACGAAAGAGTTCATCACGCGGACGCCGTTCGTCTGGCCGGCGATCAATATTCCGACGCCCTTCGGGGGCACGCCGTTCTTCGATGACTGCGTGAGTGACGGCCGCATCCTCCGATCGATGCCGTTTGCGCTGTACTACATCCCGCACCTCGTCACAACGCTCAAGCACTATGACCCCATCGGCTACTACGAGAGACTCATCGACATCAATGTTCACCTTTCGTCAGCGAAGCTGCTGCGGAAGAGGCTGGGCAGCACACGTAGCCGTTCCATCCAGCTGTTCTTCCTGGCGCGCACGTCCGGCACTCGGCAGCGCGTGAACGACTTTCGCGCGATCATCGGTGCACTGAAGTCCGACGCGCACATGCTCGCGTTTCACGAGGGCGAGGATGTGCCGCTGCCCTCCTTCTATCGGCACGAGGTGCGGCGCATGCTGGGCCAGTACGCGTCCCTCCTCAGCGAAGAGGACCTTCTGCCTGTGCTTGATCAGTACGTTTCCACTGCTTCGCGCGCTCTTCCACTGTTGCCGGCACGCCTTCCGCTTCGTGCGAGCGCGCCAAAGATGTCTGTATGAGCTCAGAGGCTTCGCCCCGGAAGATCGCCATCCTTGGCGGCGGTATCGGCGCGCTCTCGACCGCCTGGTACCTGACCAACGATCCTCATTGGCAGGAGAAGTACGAGATCACGGTGCACCAGCTCGGCTGGCGGCTCGGCGGCAAATGCGCAAGCAGCCGGAACTTCGACGCCAACGGCCGGATCGAGGAGCACGGGATTCACGGCTTCCTGGGCTCGTACTACAACGCGCTGCGCCTCATGGTCGATTGCTACGCCGAGCTGGGCCGCAAGCCGGGCCAGCCCCTCGCGACGTTCCAGGATGCCTTTCTTCCCGTGGGCGCGCTCCAACTCTTCGAGTTCCACGACCGCAGGTGGAAGCTGTGGGCCATCGAGTATCCGCCGAACGACAACGTGCCCTGGGGCGCCGATCCCCGGACGACGATCAGCCACTGGATCGCCACCGCCATCGAGATCACGTCCATCATCCTCCCGGGGCACGGGCCTCTGGGCCCGGCGCAGCGGCTCATCGCGGCCGTTGCCAAGGCGTTCGAGCGGGCGGCGGAGTCCCGCGAGTTCCGCCCGGTGCTGCGGCTGTTGGACAAGGCCGGGCGTTTGATCGTCGGCCTGATCGAGCGCATCGCGAAGCACAACGACGACGTCCGGCGAAAGTTCATCCAGTTCGACTTCCTCGTGGCCATGATCCGCGGGTTGATCGCCGACGACGTCGTGAATAAGGGCTTCGACGTCATCGACGACCAGGACTACATCGATTGGTTGCGGCGCCATGGGGCTTCGCAAATGACCCTCGAGTCATCACTGACGCTGAACGTGGTCAACACGCTCTTCGCCTACCCTCACGGCGACTCGACGTTGCCGCCGCGCATGGCGGCGGGCGTCTATGCGCACTGGTCGCTCCGGCAGCTCTCGTACCTCGGGTCGCTGGCGTGGGAGTTCGCGGCGGGCACCGGCGAGACTGTGATCGCGCCGCTTTACCTGGTGCTCAAGCAGCGGGGGGTGAAGTTCGAGTTCTTTCACCGCGTGGAGGCCCTGCATCTCTCGGCGGACGGAAGTTCGGTCCAGGCGGTTGATGTCTCGGTGCAGGCGACGGTCGAAGCCGGAGCGGACGCGTACGAACCCCTGGTGGATACCGACGGTCTGCCGTGCTGGCCCGCTCGCCCGCTCTACGGCCAGCTCGCCGAAGGCGACGCGCTGAAGGCGACCGAGGCCGACCTGGAATCCTGGTGGACACCGTGGACGCCGGTGCAGTCGCTGCGCCTCGAGGCGGGCATCGACTTCGATCACGTGGTCTTCGCACTGTCGATCGGCGCTGTCCCATACGTCTGCCGCGAGCTGCTGGCGGCGAAGGATCGCTGGCGCCGCATGGTCGAGGGCGTGCCGGCCATCCAGACGCAGGCGATGCAGATCTGGCTCAAGCCCAGCAGCCATCGGCTCGGCTGGACGCGGAAGAAGGCCACAACAGCGCCGCTGCTGACAGCGACCTATCTGGTCCCGACGGCGTGCGTCGCTGACTTCTCCCACCTCATCCACTGGGAGCACTGGCCGTCCGGTGAGGAGCCGAAGACGCTGGTCTACGCCTGCGGGCCAATGCCCGACGACGGTCCTGCCACCCCGCCCTTCGATCACTACGAGTATCCCCGCGACATGCATCAACGCGTGAAGTGGCAGAGCATCCAGTTCCTCCAGGCCGGCGTGGGCCCGATCCTGCCCCGCGCGACCGGCAAAGACGCGGCCCCGTCCGGTGATCCGGTCAGCCTGGACTTCCGGCTGCTTGCCCGCCACAACGAAAGCAAGCCGGGTGAGGGTGTGTTCCGGTTCAATCAGCAGTTCTGGCGCGCCAACATCGATCCGACGGAGCGCTATGTGACGTCGCCGCCGGGAAGCACCAGCGCGCGCCTGAAACCGTGGGAATCGGGGTTCGCGAACCTCACTCTCGCCGGCGACTGGACGTATACCGGCCTGAACGCCGGCTGCGTCGAAGCGACCGTCATGAGTGGGATGCTGGCCTCACACGCCATCTGCGGCAGCCCGCCGTTCTCGGCGATCATCTCCTGGCAGCCGCACCTTCCGCCCGCACCCGGCCCGCGCGATGCCCTCGCCTGAGAGCGTGCGCCAGCGCCGATCATTCAGCCACTTCTTGCACACTCGATAGCCACCAATAGTGGATTGCCAGACGCCGTCGGGCATGTGATGAAGGCCGGGACACTGCCGCCGAGCGCCGGGCCGTTGTGGTCCTCTTCAGCTAACTCCGTCGGTCCAGTCCATAACGTCTGACCAAGTCAGCTGGCCCCAAACGCTACCCAGGGACATCGAACGGAGCGCGCCCCCGAACCCGGTGAGACGGAATACCCACGCGCGAATGAGCCCCGGGGCTCATGGCCCGAGGGGCGCGGCGGCGTAGTCTCGCTATCGAGGGCGTTCTGCCCGCATCAGACGCAGCCCAGAGGAGAGGAAAGATGAAGACATTCTTGATGGGAATAGCGGCTCTGGCGGCCATAGCTGTCGCCGCGGCGCAGGCGCAGCCCGCGTCGGCAAGCCCCAATGCCAAGGAGTGCCCTGCCGGGGTCACGCTCAGCGCATCGGCGACCGGCAGCACAGTCACCGTGACCGTGTCTCCGGCCATCAACCTGAAGCCCGCGGCGGACGGCGACGCCGACTCCTTCCATCTCCATTACTTCGTCGACACGGATCCAGCCACCGTGTTGGTGCCGGGACAGCAGGTCCCGCCGGCGACAGCGCAGATCATTCACTCCGCGGCGACGACGCAGGAGTTCAAGGATCTGGCGCCAGGACCGCATCGCGTCTGGGTGGTGCTGGGCGACGTGGGCCACCTCCCCTGCAGTCCTCTGGTCGTCGACGACGTGGCGCTCTCAGTCGCGGCCGCACCTTCAACGGCTCCCGCAACGGGCACCGGTGCCGCCATCGCCAGCCACAGCGGCACCGGACGGCTGGCGGCAGCCCTCCTGCTCGCAGGCGCCCTGGCCGCAGTTGCTGGACTGAAATTGCGCCATCCGCCGTCGCCGGGGCGGTAACCCTCCGACGGCGGACGAAAACGTTTCGCGAGCCGTAAGGCACCCAGCGTTGAGAGGGCGTGAGCCCGTAGAAGCAGAAGGAGCAAGTCATATGAAGAAGGCATGGATCATCGTCGCGGCGGCGAGCATCGTTCTCGCGGGGCTCTCGTACGTGACAGCGGGCGGCGAGGCCGGCGCCAGCAGGTCACACGAGGCCTCAAAGGCGCGGGCAACGTTGCGCGATGCGAGCAACCACAGGATCGGAAAAGTAAGTCTGGAACAACAGGGTGACGTCGTGAAGGTCAAAGTGGAGGTTGATGGCTCGGTGGCGGCGGGCTTCCACGGCTTCCACGTACACGCAACCGGCGCCTGCGTCGCGCCATTCACATCGGCGGGCGGACACTACAACCCGGGTGCCGCCACGCACCGCGATCACGCAGGCGACCTTCCCGTCTTGTATGTCGATGCCGACGGCGAGGCCGAGGCCCGTTTCTCCACCGACCGCTTCGCAGTCCGTGACCTCTTTGACGCCGATGGCAGTGCGTTCATCCTGCACGCTGGTCCGGACAACTACGCGAACATCCCGACCGACCGCTACGACCCCGATCCGGATGCCACGACGCTCGCGACGGGCGACGCCGGAGGCCGCTTCGCCTGTGGCGTCATCACGAAGCACTGATTTCGGGGTGACGTGGGCCAGCTAACGAAGACGCGGAGGGGCCTTCCGGCGGAGGCCCTCCGCGCAGCCGGCATGACATGGGAAAATTGCAATGACAAGGCAGGCCTGCGTGGTCGCTGTACTGGTCGCGGCACTCGGACTCGGGGCGGCGTGCGGCGGTGACGGCACCGGTGGCGACAGTGCCATGAGCCTCGATGAGGTAGATCTCGCTTGCGACGGCTAGCAACGCTCCAACGGGACGTTGGAGACGCCACCATTGCCAGGCGCGGCGATTGGGAGAGACCGGCATGACAGTCACGCCTGTACGTGACGAGGGTGATAGCGTGGACGCCACGCAAGTTCAGCCGCGCCTGGCAGAGCTCACGCCCGAACCGATCGACCTGCCGCGCGGTGGTCTCGTAAGAGGTGTCCTGCGGGTCGCCCAGATCGCCGCTCTGGCAACCCGATACATGCCGCCCGTAGCCGCCCGCAAACTCGTGCGGCGCCCGGGCGGTGCGGCCAGAGCGGCGCGACGGATCGTCGATTCTCTGGGCGCCACGTACATGAAGTTCGGACAGTTCATCGCGTCGGCCCCGGGCATCGTCGGGGTAGAGACGGCCGAGGAGTTTCGGGGCTGCCTCGATGCTGGGCCGGCAGTGCCGTTCGCGCGCGTACGGGCGCTCGTCGAAGCGGAGATTGGCCAGCCCTTGGAGGAAGTGTTCGCGCTCTTCGAGGAAAAGCCGCTCGCTGCCGCCTCGCTCGCGGTTGTGCACCGTGCAAGATTGCTCGACGGCACGCAGGTGGCGGTGAAGATCCTGCGCCCCGGGATCGAGCGCACGATTGCAACGGACCTTGCCATGATGGAAGGCTGGGCGCGGTTCCTGGCGGCGCGTGGCGTCGACCAGGCGTACAACATGGTCGGGCTCGTCGTCGGCCTAAGGACGCAAATCGCTGAGGAGCTGGACCTGCGCAACGAGGCGCGCACGATGGACGTCTTCCGGGCGCTCTTTGCCCAGTTCGGGATGTTGCTGCTCGTCGTGCCGCGCGTGTACCACGAGTACTCTGCCCGCCGCGTCTTGACGATGGAGCTGCTTGACGGGAAGCCGCTCGACGATCTCGCGCACGCACAGGCGCTCGGCGTGGCCCCGGCACCCCTCGTGCGCCAGCTCCTGCGCGCCTGGGTCTTGTCCAGCCTCCGCGTCTCCGCCTTCCACGCGGACATCCACGCCGGCAACCTTCTCCTTCTCACCGACGGCCGGCTCGGCGTGATCGACTGGGGCATCATCTCCCGCCTCGACGACGAGTCGCGGCTGATGTTCCGCGGCATCTGCGAGGCGGCTGTGGGCCGGGAGGAAGCGTGGGATGACATAGCGGTGTTCATGATTCGGGCGAATGGCCCAAGCTTCTACGCCCTGGGGCTGAACGACGACCAGATCCGCCGCTTCACGCGGGCAAACATGGAGCCCGTGCTCGTGCTGCCGCTCCGCGACGTGAGCATGTCGTCGCTGCTCCTGACAGGCGATGACGTTGTGCGCCTCGCGACCGGCGAAGCGCCAACTCGACGCTCACTCCGCCAGAAGCTGCAAGGTATGCGTGCCGCGGGCCGATCCTACCGCAGCGCGGCGGCGTCCGGCACGTTCGACAAGCCGATGATGCGCATGGGTTTCCTGTCAATCAAGCAGCTCGTCTATCTCGAACGCTACGGGCGGATGTATATCCCGGATGAGACGCTCCTGGGTGACCACGACTTCCTTCGGCGCGCGCTCGCCGAGGGATGAACCAGAGGCCCGGCCTGGCGGGCGATCCTCCAGGTCGTTCACCAGAACGACGGAAGGAGATATAGTCTGCGTACGATGAACCTCAACATTCTCAAGCGCGACAAGCCGCTGACCGCTGTGGTGGCGCTCGTTCTGCTCGCAGCATTGCTTGAGCTGTTCGGCGTCGAGGGTGCGCTGCCGCTCGCCATCATGCTCGCGGTGGCCTATGCCTTCATCCGGCTCATTGCCACGAAGCTCGCGCGGACCATCGCCCGCCTCAAGGTCAGCATCCGTTGGAAGATCGTCGCTGCGCTCAGTCTGATGGCGTTGCTCTTCGTCTTCGTGAGCGTGATCAACTTCGAGGCGATGGGCTACATGCACACTGAGCTGCACGCCATCCTCGACGTCCGGCAACGGGATCCCATGCGTGCCCTCGCGGCCGTGGAGGATCTGGAGCAGACGCAGCATGGCTTCCTCTTCTCTTTCGCGCCGATGCTGGCGGTGTTGGGTGCGCTGGTGGCCGTCGCGCTCGGCGCCGCCATTGCCATCTCGGTGATCGAGCCGTTGCAGAGGATGAAGCAGGCGATGCGCCGCATCGCCTCCGGCGACTTCTCACAGCCGGTCGAAGTGGTGAACCGCGATGAGCTGGGTGAACTCGCAGAGCATATCAACAACACGGCACAAGACCTGGCTCGCCTGCAGGAGGCAACGCTAGCCGAGGAGCGGTCGCGGGCACTGCGCGAGCGGATCGTCCAGGTGACGGCAGCTCAAGAAGACGAACGGCGGCGCATCTCTCGTGAATTGCATGACGGTCTCGGACCCTCGCTGGCCGTGATCGTGAACCGGTTGCGCTCGTGCCAGCAGCTCGTGCGACGCGACGCCGGTGCCGCGGAGGTCGAGTTGGAAGACATGAGACGGAGCTTGAAGGGACACATTCAGGACATCAGGCAGCTCATCAATGGACTCAGGCCCCTGACCGTCGATCAGCTCGGGCTCGTAAGCGCCACCCGGCAGCATGTCGAGCAGTTCGCGAGCGAGACGGGCATCACGGCCCTGTCGCTTCTGTCACCCGTGTCGTTGGATTCCCTCGCTGAGGTCACACTCTTCCGTGTCCTGCAAGAGTGTTTGAGCAACGTGCAACGACACGCGGGAGCTGAGCAGGTGGAGGTGCAGCTGCGGGACACGCCTGAAGGTGTCGAACTCATTGTGCGCGACAACGGGAGCGGCTTCGACCAGCGCGTACAGGGGACCCGCAATGCGGCCGGCGTCGGACTCGTGGGAATGCGGGAGCGGGCCGAGCTTGTGCGCGGGCGGCTGCACATACGGAGCAGCCCTGGAAACGGGTGCGAGGTCAGACTGACCGTGCCGCATCGAAGGTCCGAAGTGAGAACGGAGGCATCGGTTGGAAGCTATCCGAGTCCTGCTGGCTGACGATCACACGCTCTTCCGCAAAGGCATCGCGACGATGTTCAGCCAGATGCCGGGGATCGAGGTCATCGGCGAAGCGGCGAACGGCACCGAAGCCGTTGCCCTGGCGAACGATCTCGTGCCTGATGTGATCTTGATGGACATCAAGATGCCCGAGCAAAGCGGCATCGACGCGACACGCGCCATTCTGCAGGAGAACCCGCACATCGGCATCATTCTCGTGACGATGTTCGATGACCCCGAGTCTGTCTTCGCCGGGATGCGCGCCGGTTCACGCGGCTATGTACTAAAGGAAGCGGAGCCCGAAGAGCTACGGCGGGTTGTGGAGGCGGCGCATCGCGGCGAGGTGATGTTATGCCCGGTGATGGCCCGGAGGGTGCTTGACCACTTCGCACACGAGCCGCAGCAAGCGCTCCGGCTACTTCCGTACGAGCAACTCACCCAGCGCGAACTTCAGGTGTTACAGCTTGCCGCGGATGGTCTGAGTAATCGCGACATTGCCCAACGGCTCGTCATCAGCGAGAAGACAGCCAAGAACCATATCGCGAACATCTTCTCGAAGCTCAACGTCAACGATCGGACGCAGGCCGTCATCCAGGCCCTTCGGATGGGTCTCGTAACGGTCTCCAGAGACGAGCCGGCGCAGGCCTCAGCACGGGAGACCTGACGCCTTCGTTGTCCTATGCGCCAATGGGCCAGCTGTCGCGAGAGTGGCGAGAGTGGCGACCGGGTTTGATGTCCCGGGTACACCCACCGCTCGCTCACGCACCATGAGCCAATGGTACGGACACGACTCGACGCGTACTCACCCATCCCAGCGTCTTGGGACCCGTTACTCCACCGTCAGCGCCCGGCGCATGCCGAGCTGGTAGTGGCTCTCCGTCTCACCGTCCTCTTCCTCCACAATATTGCAGATCAGGACGTACGAGCCCGCCTCGAGGTCCACCGTGACCTCCTCCGTCTCGCCGACCGGGAGTCCCTCGATCTCGTCCACCACGTCGACCTCTTCTTCGATCACACTGCCGTCTGCGGCGGTCGGCAACGCGTCGGCGGCAAGGTCTGTCCGGATGATGACGAACTCGTGCTCGTCGTCCGGCCCCTCGTTCGTAGCCTGGAAGACCACCTCACCGGCCGGGACGGAATTCTTGTCGGGCAGGACCGAGAACTCGTTGAGCAACACTTCGACCACGGTCTCGTCGCCACCGGACGGCGTGGCGGCAGCGCTCGTCGGCGTCGCGGGGGCCGGTGTCACGCCGTCGTCGTCGTCGCCGCACGCGACCCCGACGGCGGCCACGAGCGCGCACGCCGCCAGTCCCAGCATCCAAATTGTTCCGTGTTTCATGATGGTTCCCTCCAACTCCCCCGCTTTCGGAGACGCTCCGGCAGACGATAGGCGCGCCCGTGCCGCGAGCGTGCCACCCTTGCGACGGGACCACGCTCTCATCCTCTGAACTCCAAGCAGGCGCGACACCAGTATACGCCCTTTGCGCTGAGGGCGAGTCTTTCGGCACCCAACCGCTGACCCGAGCGATTGCGGGCGGACGCGGGCGGACGAAATGCGAAATAGCCGTTCGGATCTCGACCGTGGGATAGACTGGTATGCCCGGCCGTGGACGGAACACCTCGACCTCAAGCCGTTGGGCCGCTAGGCTCATGTGGGTTCGACTCCCACCTCCGGCACCACACTCGGTCCTGCAAGAGACGCTTCGCGGCTCTGCGCGCACCGCCCGTGCCCGGTTCGTCCGCGCCAACGGCCGGCGCGCAGTGCCGTTCACCCGCGGTTCACAGACGACAGGGCTACCAGCAACGGACGGGCATCCGCGATGACAGCAGCTGGGACGGTTGAGCCTGCCGGCGGACTGAAACGCTCCCTCCGTCTCTGGCAACTCACCGCCTCGGGCGTCGGCATCGTCATCGGCGCCGGCATTTACGTCCTAGTCGGCGAAGCAGCACGCGACGCAGGCGCGGGGCTGTGGCTCTCGTTTGCCTTCGCGGCAGTCCTGGCCGGCCTGACGGCCCTCACCTACTGCGAGCTGGCAGCCATGTTCCCGAGCGCTGGCGTCGAGTACGAGTGGACCTCGCGCGCGTTCAACCCGTTCGTGGGATTCCTCGCCGGCTGGATGATGTCCGTGGCGTACCTGGTGGCCGCCGCAGCCGTTGCTCTCGGGTTCGCGCAGTACCTTCAGCACTTCGTCTCGATCGACGAACGGATCGTAGCCGTCTCGCTGCTGATCGGGCTGACGGCCGTCGTCGCCGCGGGCATTGAGCGATCGATCTGGCTGTCCATCGGGCTCGCCGCCCTGCAAATCGGGGGCCTCGTACTGGTGATCGTCGCCGGTGCGCCACACCTCGGCGACCGCTCCCTCGTCGAGGGGGCGACGGCCGGAGGCGTATTGTCCGGGGCGGCGCTGGTGTTCTTCGCGTTCATCGGCTTCGACGACATCGCCACGCTTTCGGAGGAGACGCACGACGCGGCGACGACAGTGCCGAGGGCGTTGCTGCTGACCCTGGCGATTTCGACTGTCCTCTACGTGCTCGTCGCCCTGAGCGCGGTCAGCGTCGTCGCGCCGGACGTGCTGGGGACCTCGGCGCGTCCGTTGGCCGCCGTCATCGAGCACGATTGGGGGTCGCGGGGGTCGGGAATCATCGCCGCCATCGCACTCGCCTCGACGTTCAACACGACGTTGCTGGTGCTGACCGCGGCGTCCCGCCTGCTGTACGCAATGGCCCGGGCCGACCGGCTGCCATCGGCACTTGCGACGCTGGGGCGGCGCGGGCGGGCACCCCACGTGGCGGCCGTCGCCGGGCTTGCCGTTGTGGTGCCGTTTGCGGCGATCGGCGGACTTGGACTTGTCGCGTCCGTGACGGACTTTGCCGTGTACACAACGTTCGTCGCCGTCAACATCTCGGTCGTCGCCCTGAGGCGGCGAGCACCCGACGTCGCGCGGCCGTTTCGCATACCCTTTTCCGTCGCCGGCGTCCCGGTGACACCCGTCCTTGCACTGGGAGCAGTCCTGTTAATGGCCGCATTTCTGCCCCCGGCCGCCTGGCTGCTGGGCGGAGGAGCACTCGGTATCGGCGTCCTGGCCTTCTGGCGGTTCGGCCGCCCCGACGATGGGCGGTGAGGCGTGGCCCTCCCCCGGCGACCATCCGTTAGCGCGGCAACGCGCGTGCACCGGCGGCACCACGGCGAAGCGCGAGCCACGAAGCGATTCGAAGGTCCGGATTCATGCCGGCAACGCACCGGCTTCTGAGCTCCTCGCCGTGCTGTACTCTGAAGTCAGGAGGTGCCCCATGGCATTCATCTTCACGATCGTCCCGGAGTTCCGCCGCGTGGCGCGATTCAGCTTTGGGCGCTACGACGGCACGCCGCGCGGACCGGGGTGGGTGTGGGTCATCCCGTTCTACCACAACGCCATATCCGTCGATCTGCGCGAAGAGGTATTCGACGTTGAACCGCAGACGACCATCACGAAGGACAACGCTCCGGTGACGATCGACATGCTCGTGTTCATGAAGGTCGTTGACCCGGAGGCCACGGTGCTGCGCGTGCAGGACTATCGCCAGGCAGCGAGGGGCATGGCCATCACGACCCTGCGCGCCGTCGTCGGCGACATGAACCTCGACGACGTGCTCGCAAAGCGAGAACAGATCAACACGTTGATGCAGACGCGGCTCGACGAAGTCACCGACCGATGGGGCGTGAAGGTGAACGCCGTGGAGATACGTGAGATCCTGCCGCCCCGCGACATCCAGGATGCGATGAGCCGGCAGATGTCGGCGGAGCGCACGCGCCGAGCGGCGGTGATCGAGGCCGAAGGCACGCGCCAGGCGGCGATCACGAACGCCGAGGGGTCGAAGCAGTCCGCCATTCTCAATGCGGAGGGCGCGCGCCAGGCGGCGATCCTCAACGCCGAGGGCAGCCGGCAGGCCGCGATCCTCAACGCCGAAGGCTTCGCGCTCGCGCTCGAGCGCATCTTCCAGACGGCGCGGACCGTTGACGACAACACGATGGCCCTGCAGTATCTTGACACGATGAAGGAGCTCGCTGCCGGCGACTCCACCAAGTGGATCATCCCGATGGAGCTGACGCAGTTCCTCCAGAGATTCGCCTCACCCGACGATACGGGCGGCGGTGGCGGGAGGCAGCGGGTGGCGCGCCCGGACGCAGGATCGCAGTAGAGTAGGAGTCAGATCCTCGCGCGCGCCTGGGTTTTCATCCAAAGGGACGCCGGCAGATCGGGTGCTCCGTGCAGTCGGCCTGGGTACATTCGCGGACGGATGAGCGGTCACGCTCGCCGCAGACCCCACACGCCTCTACCGACAGGATGCGACTCTTGTTGGCGTCCCAGCGCAGCCAGTGATGGGCGGCCTGGAGTCCGCGGAGTGAGGTGACTACGTCGTGCTCGTGCTTGTGTTGGAGTCCGGTTGTGCCCCCGAGCGGTCCCGGTTCTGCGCCTGGTAGTTGCTCTGGCATGGCCACATCCTACCTCAGCCGCACGGAGCAGCGCGACCTCCGCGTGAGATCGAGCCTGGCCTCGGCCCATCGAGGAGGCGCTTGTTGGTTCTCCGCTGCCGGGCCTGAGCGGCCGCGCCGAGGGACGACGCACCGCTATGGACGCGCAGGGACAGCCACCGTGGCACGGCCTCCCCGGTCGCACGTCCCCGGCGCCGGTGGACACTCATGTCAACGCAAGCGGACAAACGCGGGCGACCAGATGGTATGCGGCTTCCGTCAAGCGGCCTTCGCCACAGGCACTGCCGACATCGAGAGCTGGTACTGGTATTCCTCGATCACGCGGGACAGCACACGGCAGAAGCTGGCCGTCGGGTTCATCGCGAGCGCTTTGCCGTCCAGACGCTTGCTCTGGCGGATCGCGCGGATGGAAGAGCGGTAGAGCGACAGCATCGCCTGCGAGCTCATGCCGCGCGTCACGAACGCCGCCACCAGTCCCTCCTCCTCCTTCTGTGTCGGGCCCAGGAAGCCGTGCTCGGTCAACTCCAGGTACCGGCACATCATCTCGCGCACGTGCGCCACGTTGTCTTCGTCTTCATCGGTCGAGATCGGCGCCATCTTCCGATAGCCGTGACCCTCGACGTCGAAGAGGATCAGCCAGTCGGCCTCGGCCTCGGCGATCTCCAGCCGGTCCGCACCCTGGTCCATCATGCGCGACAGTTGCGATGTCCGCGCGGCGATCCCGGAGCGCAGCGCCGCCTGGAGCGAGTTCACCACGCCGGAGGTGAGCAGCTCGTCCTTGGGAATGTAGTCGCTGGCGCCCAGCTTCATCGCCATCACGGCCGTCTGCTCGTCGCCCAGACCGGTCATGATGATGACCTTCGTCTGCGGGTTCACCTCCGTAATGCGCTCCAGCACCCGCAGACCATTCATGCCCGGCAGCCCGAAGTCGGTGAGCACGACGTCGAACGGCTTCGCGGCCGACTGGGCAACGGCCTCCTCTCCGGTGCTCACGAAGGACATCCGGCTGATGCCGAAGTTCTGCAGCACCCGCGCGATCACGCGCGCATCGTCCGGATTATCCTCGACGACCAGCACCGAGGCGTCCTTCGGGTTGAGCGACTCCCAGTTTGGCGCGCGCATGTCTTGGCTCCTTCTTCGGTGTGAGATGAAGTGCGGCTCGATCGCGGTACCGGCCACCTATCAGTGAGTCGTCCACAGCGGGTGCCCGGCGCATGCCAGCGGGGTCTCAGGGTCGTCACATCCGCATACCAGTTCCGATCCCACGCTGCAGAACGCGCTGACGTGCCCGTAGTTCCGCTCAGATGTTGGCGATGATCGTGTACGTGGGTCAGGGCCAATGCCGTGATGAGGGCTCGTGCAGTCGCGACCGCCAGATCCCAGGGAGGTTCAGATGCCAGCAACAGCAATAGCCACCCGTCCGGTGCGTTACGTCCCGGAGCCACCCATTGGCACCCAGGTCCGAAGTACGTCCGTGACGCCGCTCTCCGGCCCATGGGGTGAGCCATTGCGGGTGCTCCTGGTCGAAGACAACGACGACGAGATCGTGATGGTCCAGCGTACGCTGAAGCGTGCGGGCCTGACCGACCGTCCGCACGTGGTGCGGGATGGGCGTGCGGCCCTCGACGTGCTGCTTGGGCCGAACCGCTACGCGGCCGCTCGCTCCCCTCTGGCCGAGGTGCCGGACGTGATCCTGCTCGACCTCGGCCTGCCGAAGATCTCCGGCCTGAACGTGCTGCGGCGGATCAAGGGGAATGCTCGCGTCTCCGATGTCCCCGTCGTCGTGCTCTCCGGAGCGGACGACGAGGAAACAGCGCAGGTGTGCATGAACCTCGGCGCGACGATGTACATCGTCAAGCCGATTTCCTACGTGCAGGTCATGAACATCATCGTCACCGTGCAGAAGCACCGGCTCGCCGCGGAGAACGCCCGCGGGCTTGACGTCGAGGGGAGTGACCGGCGCGTCGCCTAGGCGACTTGCACGCCGTGCGATCGCCCGCAGCTACCCGGCGTGATCCTTGCTCGCGCTCATTCTGAACGTTCGCGACCTGCGCCGGCGTTGCGCATCACGGATCGGAACGCGGGCGCACGTCGGTCGCACCGCGGCGCTCTCGGTCGCCGGCAACTTCGGCCTCCATGTGCTTACGAGCGGCGCCCTGCGCTGCCCTCTCTGCGTCCGCTCCCACCGCCGAAAGGCCGCCGCGGAGCGGTTCCGCGACGTGCTTCTCTTTCCGGCTGAACAGTCGTTTGATGAATGTCATGGGACCTCCGAAACTCCTGCGGCGCGCGCTCAGCCTCATCCAGTACGGACCGGAGGCGGTTGAAGAAGAGGCGGAGGATCCAGGTCGGCTGTTGCGGGTCCGGGGAGTCGAGGAGGAGGCTTCGTCTCTGTCGGTAGCGCCCTACCTGCGCGGGCCCTATGTCGCCCGTAGCGCCGCGTGCGAGGATGCACTCGTCCGCCGGGTGGCTTTCCCAGTATAGCGGAGCCTGCGTCGGTACGCCACGTGACACAGGCCCTGCGCTCGTGCGCCCCACCCGCGACATCGGGCTTGCCAGGAGGATGGGCACGGAGTACGGTGCAAACACCAATCCTCCTCCCCCGCAGTTTTCCTGTTCGATACGGGCTCTCCGCCGCACATGACGACTTCAACGGCCGAGGTCGCCAGGTTGCGTGTCTTGCCGCGGCGCGAGGCCGCATAGCAGCCATCACGGCAAGACCGCAGAGTGTGCAGACGCGAGCGGCAATTACGAGCCCGCGCTGGCCTCACAAAGAATCAGAGGAAGGTGTCCGATGACCACAGCAACAGCCGCCACTCACACGCAGTTGAACCGGGCCTACGTCCAGAGCAAGGTGATCGAGGCGAACCTCGAACACCTCCGAGTCGTGCTGCTGGACGCGAATGCAGACCTCCGTGACGGCCTGAAGCCGTTCACCCACAGCTTCGGGCAGTACGTCCGCTCGTTGAGCGAAGCATGCACCGTCGCTGAGGCGGACGAGCGGGCCTCAGGCGTTAACGGGCGCAAGCCCGCCACCGCTGCCGTAGTCGGGGTATGACTCCCGCCTTCGGCACCACTCCAACAGCACGCCGCACGCGCTGGTTGTAGTTCCCATCGCCAGGAGGGCGACGCGCGCCAGGTCTGGCTCTGGCCGTTGGCCCTTCGGGCTTGACCTCGGACCCCGCGATCCCCGGCCCAGAGCTTTGAGTCGCTGTGACAATCGGTATACGCTGACCGCGCCGGATCACCCTGCTCCGTTGGCGACTGGTTTCTTCCCAGGGTGTCGATGATGAATGAGCTGATTGCGCGTGACCGCATACTTGTTCAAGCTACGCCGGCACGCGTGTGGGATGTGCTCACCAAAGCTGAGTACACCCGGCGATACATGTTCGGTTGCGCACCCGATACAGACTGGCGGGCCGGCAGCTCACTCGAGTGGAAGGGAGTGGCGGACGGCTGACAGCTGCGAACGGTATTCGTGATGAACGGTCTGTATCCCGCGATCGAGCCGTACGAGCACGGCCTGTTGGAGGCCGGCGACGGCAACCTCTTGTACTGGGAGGCATGCGGCAATCCGCGTGGCAAGCCGGCCGTCGTCCTGCACGGCGGCCCCGGCTCGGGATGCTCGGAGTGGCACCGCAGACTGTTCGACCCCGCCGCCTATCGCGTCGTCCTGTTCGACCAGCGGGGATGTGGCCGCAGCACGCCGCACGCAAGCGCCCCTGCCACTGACCTGACGACCAACACCACGACGAACCTGATCGCCGACATCGAACTCCTCCGTCAACATCTGCACGTCGAGCGATGGCTCGTGCTCGGCGGGTCCTGGGGCAGCACCCTGGCGCTCGCTTACGCCGAAGCGTATCCGCACCGCGTGACCGGGATGATCGTGTTCGGCGTGACGACGGGGCGGCAACGGGAGTTCGACTGGCTCTTCCGCGGCGGTGTGGCCGTCCTGTTTCCCGCGGAATGGGATCGTCTCCTCGCCGCGTTGCCCGTCGATGAACGAGATAGCGACATCGTCGAGGCGTACCACCGCCTGCTGAACGATCCCGACCCCGCCGTCCGCCTGCGCGCCGCCGAGGCCTGGTGCATGTGGGAGTCCGCGACGCCCGCCTGGCCGCCAACGACCGGGCTGGCCGAGAGATTCACCGACCCCGCCTATGCGCTGGCGTTCGCCCGCATCGTGACCCACTACGTGCGCCACAACGCCTGGCTGGAGGACGGCCTTCTGCTCAGCGGCGCCGGTGTGCTGGCTGACATCCCCGGGACCCTGGTGAGCGGGCGTTTCGACCTTCAAGCGCCCATCGCCAACGCATGGGAACTTCACCGCGTCTGGCCGCGCGCCGAGCTCGTCATCGTCGACGACGCCGGCCACGCCGCCAGCGCCCCCGCCATCACCCGCGAGTTGGTCCGCGCCACCGGCCGCTTCGCAGCCTTGCTGTAGCGTCGGTCACCCCGGTGTGATCGGGCCAGAGGCTCCTACGCTGGAAACCCGGGGCGACCATGAGCCGCTCGATCTGCGGCGTGTGGTCGCCGTCATGGATGCGCTGGAAGACCGACCACTCCCGCGCGTTCAGTGCCCCGAAGATGTAGTGCCGGAAGCGGACCTCCAGGTTGGTCGACGCATCGAACGCTCTGATCAACGCAAGAAGTTCGCCGTGGGCCGCCTGCGCCGCGGCGCGCGCATCGGCGATGGTGGTGAAGCTCACGGCGGTGATCCCGTCCTGCGCGCGCTCTTCCTCCCACTCCGGCCCGATCCCCGGCGGACGTTCGCCGCGCCCCAGGTTGCCGCAGAGCGCGACCACGACCTGCTTCGTCGTCACGACGTGGGCCATCGCGTCCAGGATCGACCATTCGCCGTCGGATGGCTTGAAGCTCGCCTGGCCGTCGGAAAGCCCGGCGATGGCGGCGAGCAACGCGTCCTGCCCCTCCTGCACGACAGCCTCAATCTCGCCGTTGCTCCGCGCGCCCTGTTCCCTGATGAACGACGACGCCCACGCCCGCGAGTCGTCGGGGATCGCCGCCTTCCTCGTGCCGTCTGCGTCAACGCCGTACCGGATCTGCAGGTCCACGCGATGCCGTCCTTCCCATCCGCATTAGTGTGCCAGCCGATCCTATGCGCCGTGTGCAGCGCGGGCAACCACCGGCCGAACGGCCCGTAACTCGCCGCGGGTGGCCGTATACTCGCTTGGTGAGCGCAGTTGTTTCGATACGCCGCGTCTGGATCGCCGCCGCCGCCGCATGCCTCGGCCTGACGGCGGTCGCGTGCAGCGGTGACGGCGATGCCGCCCGGCCCTCAGCCACGACGGCTGCCTCCTCACCCACCCCCACGACCCCCCGAACGACTACGCCGGCCGACCCCATCGCCAGCGCGACCGTGTATTCCGGGCGGCCGGCGCCGGGCGTGAATCCGTCGATGCGGACGCCGGCACCGGCTGCGTCAGGCCAGCCCATCACCTTCAGCCCCGGCGCGACCCTCCTCGACTCCGACCTTGCAGCCCGCGGCTACGGCGACCCGGGCCGAGGCGCGTTCAACATCAGCCGCGTCATCATCGCCGCTATCGGCGTTGACGCGCCGGCGACAAGCGCAACCGTCGGCAGCGACGGCCAGATGCCTAGCCCGCCCAGCATCGACGTCGTCGTCTGGTACGACTTCTCCATGTGGCCGGGGCTCGGAGGCTTGCCGGGTGCCGGCGGCAACGTCGTACTCGCGGGAGACGCCATCAAGGCGGGCGGCTCAGGGGTGTTCACGCAACTGTCCCGGGTGTCGCCCGGAGCCTTCGTCCGGCTCGTGCTGACAACGGATGAAACACTCTGCTACCAGCTCGAGTTCAACAAGTTCGCCACCATCGAACAGTTCGACCAGGTCGTACAGGCAACCGCCGAAGAGTCCGTCACGCTCATCACGGGCGGCACCCCGAGCAACCGCGGCGTCGCCTGGGGCCGGCGCGCGACCTGCGCGGCGGAGCCAGCAGCCACCCCGACCAGCACCCCGCTCGCCGGCCACCACAAGCTCGAGATGTTCGCCGAGGGCCTGCGCTTCACCATCAGCGAGGGCGGGACAGTCCCGCTCGGCACCCACACCGTCGACTACTCGTTGGAACTGCGCGACGCAGGTGTCGAGCACACGATCGCGTTCTATGACACCGCCGGCAGAGAACTGATCGCATCGGAACCCGTGGAGGGGCCGGCAACACTGGGCGGCGCGTTCGGCGTCGGCCCGCCCCAGCCTCCCGGCCAGTACACGTTCCGCTGCTCGATCCACCCGCAGATGACCGGCGCGATCACCGTCCTGCCGTAAGCGCCAGCGGTTCCTCGTGCCCCGCGTACCGCGTCGTTCGACGCACGGGCGTGATGCCCGAGCCGGTCGTCAGCGCGCCGCCGCGAGAATCTCCTCCGCCGCACGCTGCCCGGACCGGATCGCGCCGTCGATGGCGCCGTGTGAGACGGTCGCCGTCTCCGTCCCCGCCCAGTGGATGCGACCCGTCGGCGGCCTTAGCGCCGGGCCGTACTGCGTGAGGATCCCCGTTGCCATATGGGGGACGCTGCACCCGCGCGTCCACTCCTCGCGCTCCCAGTCGTGCTCCTCGTACGCGATCGGCTCACCCGCCCGGGCGCCGAACCGCGCGCACAGCGCATCCAGCACGATGCGGCGTCGCTCTTCGGGCGCCAGCCGCCCGAGCGGCCGCGCGAGCGGCCCGAACGCGAACGCAGCCAGGATCCCCGGCCGCCCGCTCTCTGGCGACGCGTCGAGCGTCGTCTCGATCGGCGAATTCATCGCCACCGACTGGCCGCTCAGCCTGTCCGCCCGCCAGAACGAGTCCTCGTAGACCGCCAGTATCTTCGTTAGCCCCCCGGCCGGCATCCGGTCGAGCAGCTGCGCGCGGTCCGCCGGCAGGGGAGGGTCGTACCGCAGGCGCGCGGCGAGCGCCGGAGGCGCCGTCACCACCGCCCGCTTCGCCCGAACGGTCACCGTGGCGCCCTTCACCGTCACGCCATCCTGATCCTGCTCGATGTCGCTGACCGCCGCTTCGAGATGGACGGCGTCTCCAAGGTCGCGCGCCATCCGGTCCGCGATCGCCTGCGCCCCGCCCGTCAGTCGGTCCTGCTGATACCCGCCTTCGATCGACAGCAGCTCGTTCAGCCCGCCCGCCGAGCGCACCAGGTACAACAGGTGCAGCAGCGAGATCTCGCTGGGGTCTGCCGTCAGCAGGCCGCGCACGGCCGCCCGCAGCAGATGCTTCGCCGTGCCCGTCGGCACCTGCCCGTCGATCCACCCGCCCGCCGTCCGCGCGTCCCACGCCCGGGCGCGCTTGCTCCTCCACGGCTCCTCCAGCGAGACCGACCGCGCCATGGCGTCGAGCCGCAACATCCCCTGCGCAAGGCTCACGATCGCCAGCGGGTGGATCTTCGGCATCACGCCGCGGTACGTGCTCATCTCGCCGCGCGCGTTAACGAAGACCGTCGCGCCCGCGGCGTACGTCGGATACGTCGAGACGTCCAGCTCCTTCGCCAGCGCGTACGCAGCGTCCTGTCCCGGCCCCAGCCACGTGCCGCCCAGGTCGAGCGCCGTGCCGTCGTCCATGTACCGCGTCCAGACGCGCCCCCCGACGCGATCGCGCGCTTCGAGCACGACGGCGCTCAGTCCCGCCTGCACCAGCCGGCGCGCCGCCGTCAGACCGGCGTACCCCGCCCCCACGATGCAGACATCAGCATCAATCCGCTCCATCAACCACCTTCGCGCGCCGGCCTTCGAGGCGCGCCTACACCAGCGTGATATCGAGATAGATCTCGACCGGGCGCTGTCTCCGTCGCACGGACAGGCCGATCGTACTCCACAGGTCGACCAGCGGCTTCAGCAGCCGGTACTTCTTCGTCAAGAGCTGCCGCGACCGCTCGTCCTCCGACGCCGGAAGCACCCGCCCTGCGCCGGAAGCGCCTCCGCCTTCGTCCGCCCCCTCGCGTCGCACGGGGCCACCGCCACCCGTCCGTTCGCCCGGATGCGCTTCGCCTTGCCGGATGCCGCGTCCGTCCAGACGAGGCTGCGCGTGCCGTCCAGCACGAACCAGACCGGCGTCGCGACCGCGCGTCCGTCCCGCCGGTACGTCGTCAGGCTGATGTACCGCTGCTTCGCCAGTGCGCTGATCCGATCGTCCCAGAACGCCTCCGGACCGTAGTGGTCGAAGGTCATCGTATCTGCGCCGGAGCGCGCAGACCAATGGGACGACGGCGCGCGCGCGGCGCGATCGCCTGCCTACGCCGTCTTCGACTGGGCGGCCTGCTCCGCCATCCGCATCAGCTCCGGCGCGTCGAGATACTCCGCGAACGCGCCGAAGTCCTCGCGCGGCCCGCGCCACCGCAGCGCCTCCTCGGACGCGTCGATGGGCACATTGGTGCGGAGCGTAGCGAGGTCCTTGAACAGCATCGCCAGCTCACGCTGCCCTTCCAGCGTGGCCGACAGCACCGGTGCGCCGCGGACGGGCACGCCCCACGCCGCCGGATCGGCGGGGATGTCCTCGATGTGACCGAACTTCGACAGCACCGCCGCCGCTGACTTCGCGCCCCAGCCCGGTAACCCTGGAAAGCCGTCGGCGCTGTCACCGGCGAGCGCGAGCAGGTCAGGGATAGAACACGGCAACACGCCGAACTTCGCGACGACACCGTTCTCGTCCATCACGATGCCCTTGCGCCGGTCGAGCTGCACCACCCGCGTCCCGATAACGCACTGCGCCAGGTCCTTGTCGGGCGTGCAGATGACCACCTGCCCGGCGTACGCCTCGGCCTGCACGGCGCCTGCGGCCAGCGCGTCATCCGCCTCGTACTCGACCATCGCCCACACCGCCACACCCATCGCGGCCAGGCCGCGCTCGAGAATGGGGAACTGGCCGTACAGACCAGGTGCGATCCCCTCACCCGTCTTGTAGCTGGGCCACAGCTCATTGCGGAACGACTCGATCACGTGGTCCGTGGCCACGCCAACGTGCGTCGCGCCTTCGCGTAGCAGCGAGAGCACCGAACCGAGCACACCGCGGACCGCCGCGACCTCCACCCCGTCGCCCGCCGTTCGGCTGGGCAGCGCGAAGTAGTGACGGAACAGTTCGTACGTCCCGTCGATCAGATGGACACGCATCTTCGAAGCCGCCCGCCGTCGTACCAGAACGGCTCATTCTAGCGCGAGGCAAGTGATGCGCGATGCGCCTGTCGCCGCCGCGACGGGCAATCCTCCGGTCGGGCCGCACCGTGAGCATCCCGGCGCTGCTAGTCATCGCGGGCAGCCGCCGCAACGACTACCCGCGAGCTTTACAACAAAGGCGAAGTCCCTGGCCGGTCGCCTAACTCTCTGTGATCTGCAGGAGGGCCTGACGATAGCCCTCGACATCCCCCTCCGCAATCGAGACGACGATGATCGCACCCGTACCGTCGGCGTTCTCCGAGTACGCCTGGTAGACGCCGTCCGCAGCGCTCGTTTGGATCGACTGGGTGTAGCCCTTGGCTGCCAGCTCGTCGTTGAAGAACGTCGCCAGGTCGTCGATGCTGTCCTTCGAGTAGAACGTGACGAGGTGTGACTGCACGCCGTTCGAGGTCACGGAGCTTGAGCTGCTGATGGAGATGTCGTCCGGCAGCGGGAATTTGTCGCTCGGGAAGTCGTTCGACAGTGCCACTTCATCGGGGAGTTCCGACGGGAGATCGCCGCCCGAGTCTGCGCCGGAGTCGTCCTCTTCCGGCGACACGTCGTCCTCGTCGCCCGAGCTGTCGCCCGCGTCTTCACTCGGATCGCCTGAGGCGCTCTCGTTGTCCCCGACGATGCCGAGGATCGTCACGTCATCGCCGTCCGTGAGGGTGACATAGCCGGCCTGGTCCGTATCGCTGTTCTCCAGGATCCAGTAGGTCGTCCCTGAGCCTGTACCGTTGCTCACGACCTTCCAGGGCCCATCGCTCAGCGCCTCTTCATAGAAGCTCGTCACGTCATCAAGGTCGTCCCCGGTCGTCCAGGTCACGGCCAGGCCCTCGATGCCTTCCTGCTCGCCCTGGATCGCGTTCTGGAGATCGGCGCCCTCGTAGATCGGAAAGTCATCGGGGAAGCTGTCCGGCAGGTCGTCTCCGACCGTCACGTTGCCATCCCCCAAATCGACCGTCTTGTCCCCGCCTCCGCCACACGCAACAGCCGCCAGCAGCACGCCCGAAAGTGCGATCGCCATTGCAGTCCATCTAAACACGGTGTCCTCCTCCTGCTTCAGTTGGTCGCCCCGGTTCCATCATCGGCCATCCGCCCGCCACGGGGTGCAGCGGGCCGGAGCCGTTCATCCAGCCGGATGAGCAGCGCCTCGATGCGCTCCAACGCCTCGATCAGGTCCAGCGTCTCGGCAGAGGTGCGCCATCGACACGGCGGCGGCACATCTCGCCCACTGGGTATCTCACCGGCCATGTGGGCGAGTATGGGCTCGGGACGTGCTGCCCGCGTCCACAGAAATTCGAATGTTGGAGCGAAAAGCTGGCGCCCTACCTGGCGCTGGGAGGGAGCTCGCGAAGAGCAAGCGCGAGCAGTTCGGCCCGGGAGGAGGTCCCCGTCTTGTTCATGATCCGCTGGATGTGCGTTGACACCGTCGCCGGCGTCACGACGAGCTGCTCGGCGACTTCCTTCGTGCGGAGGCCCTGCGCTAGAAGCTGAAGCACCTCCAGCTCACGCGCCGACAGACCGTGCGGGTTCGCCGCATCGAGCGACGCAAGCGCACCCTCAGCGGCTGCCGAGACGCGCCGGTTCGATGCAGCCGCCAGCCTGTCGAGAGCATCGCGTCCTTCCGCTCCGAACTCGCGGAGGACCCCTACGGCCCGGACGGCGGCGGCCTCATCGAGGTTCGCGATCAGCGGTCGCAGCGCCGCCGCGGACGCCGGCCCGGTCCTCTCCAGCAGGACAGCCGCGCGGCCGCCGGCCTCGCTCCCGAGCGCGCGCCACAGCGCTGCATCGAGCTGCGGCAGCCGGACGCCGTAGGGCATCAGGAACCGGTAGTCTCGCATGTCGGCGATCCGGAGCGCCTCAGCCATCGCCCCTGCTTCGTCATCTGCACCAGTCGCTGCGACCATCAGGTTGGCACCGTACACCAGCACGTCGGCGGACATTGCCATCGCCTCGGCAAGCGCCACCCTGGCGGGTTCGCGCGCTGCTTCACTGTCACCCGTCAGCAACCGGAAGTTGGCGACGTCGAGGCGCGTGGAGCAGGCGAACCAGGCTGACCCTGAGCCCACGGCCAGCGCATTGTTCGCTTCTGCCGCCCGCCGGGCTGCGGCCAGGTCGCCGTGGAGGCGAGCACGGTGCGGCAGTGACAGAAGTGCGAACATCGTCCCCCAGAAATTTGGCCCACCGCTGCGAAGCTCGTCGAGCTGAGCGAATCCTCTGTCCGCTTCGACAACGCTGTCACGCAACACCGCCGTCGAGGCGCGTATGGCGCGGCACTCAAGTACGCGCTGGAGATCACCGAACTGAAGCGCCATCTCTTCGGCGGTACGCGAAGCATCGTCGGCGCCGTCCGGGTTTCCGGATTGGAACTCCACCAACGCGCGTGACCAGGGGATAAACGTGGTCACCACATCATATTCGCGGCCCGATATCAACAAGTCGGCCTGGTTGAGTTCGGCTCGAGCCGACGCGAAGTCGCCTTCGAATGCCAATGTCACCGCGGAGACAGCGCGCGCGTACGCCTCGGACATCGCGTCTGCCCGTGGCTCCGATGAGAGATCCGGAAGCAACCGGCGGGTGAGTTCGAGCGCCTCGCGGAACTGGACCTTCGCCCCCATGCCGGTCGTGAGGTATCCGAGCGTGACGGCCGCGCGGCTCGCGATGTCTCCCGCCGGGACGGTGTCCAGCAGTCGCCGCGCCACCACCATCGCCGGTTCGAATCGCGCCCAGCCGTTGAGCATGTATGCCAGTGCCCGCAGCGCGTCGTGGGCCGTGACCTCGTCGCCGCGAACCGTTGCGTCCCTGCTCACGCGCTCCAACGCCGACGCCGCCCAGTCCAGCTCAAACATCCGCGATGCGGCGAACGCTGCCCAGTACTCGGCGCGATAGTGGTCGGCGAGGAGTTCGGCGGGCGCCGTCTTCACGAGGTCGAGTAGCGCTCTTCCGTGGCCGGTGTAGAAGAGCTCGCGGCCGTGCTCATCAACCAGCGTCAGCGCCGAGCTTATGTCTCCGGCGGCAACGAAGTGGCTGAGCGCCTGCGGCCAGTCGCCGAGGCCGGAGAACGCGCCTCCGGCGTCCGCGTGTGCCTCGCGCAGCTGCCGGTCGCCGAGAGTATCCAGGAAGTAGTCACGCAGGAGGCTATGGCATCGATACGCGCTCCAGCCTGCCTTCATCACCGGCAGTCCGGCGCTGGCGAGAGATTGGATGAGTTCGGCCGGCCGCTCCTCCTGCGTGAGCCGCCCGCAGACCGCCGGGTCGAGGGTGTCCAGGATCGCCGTCCGGCGCAGGAAGGTCTCAATGCGTTTGTCCACCCTGCTCAACACTTCGGCGGCGAGATACGCGAAGAGGTCGGCCCGCGCTTCCGGCGTGAACAGCGCGCGCTCATCGCGTTCGATGTTTGTCCCCAGATCCCGCAGGCGAAGCGCAAGGCGAAGCGCGATCCCCCATCCCGCGGTGACGCGATACAGCCGCGCGATCTCTTCCGGCGAGAGGTCGATCTTGTACGTCGTGCGCGCGCACGCGCCGATCTCGTCCTCACGAAGGAGGAGATCGTCCGCGACGACGCGCGTGGCTCGGCCGTCGAGCCGGGGCTTCGCCTGAGACGGTAGGGGCAGCTCCGCGCGGCTCAGCAGGAAGATCCGCGCGTACGGGGCCAACGCAAAAAGGACGTAATCGAGGACCTCGATCGCTTCAGGAGCCGTCAGAAGGGCGTCCGCATCGTCGATGACGAGGACGATCCCGGCTTCGTGAGCCTCCTCAAACTCGTCAAAGAGCGGCTTCAGCGCCTTGCGGTACGACTGGCGGACGTCCGTCGACGCCAGCGCGGCCAATGCCGTTTGGCCGCCGGTCCTCTCCGCCCGGCCCAACACCTTCGTCAGGCCGGTCAGGAGGTTCGCCGGCTCCGCGTCGTCCGGCCCGCAGGTGTACCAGTGAGGGTCGACCCCCTCGTCCAGAAGAAATTGCAGGACCACCGCCGTCTTCCCGCATCCGGCAGGCGCTTGCACCGCGACGAACCCCGCCTCGAGGCCGAGCGCCAGCTGGTCCCGGAGCCGCCGCGGGACATACACCTGCTCGCGGATGGTCGGCGCCGACCGCGGGCTCCTCGCCCGAGCCTCGCGTTTCGCCCGCGTGACCTCTTGTTCGGCCATGCGAAAAACTGTACCCGAAGCGTGTCAACCGGAGGGGAGGCCGTCAATCGTCACCGGCCTCATCCGGGGGTCGTGGGCGCCAGCGCAGGTCAGGCCCGGCCGAGCGCCGAGCGGATCTCCGCCCGGTGCTCCTCGGCGTGGTTGGAGACGCCCGTCGAGAGGAACTGATAGACGCTTTGCTGGCCTACGCCGAACATGACGCCGCCGCGGTCCAGCTCTTCGTCCTTGAGCGTGTTCACACATGCCATCAGCCGCTCGTACGCCCCCTTGGCAGTCGCAAGCAACTCGCCCGGCGTGGCCTGCTTGAGTCGGCGGACCTGCATCCAGTTGCGCATGGCCGGAATGAAGGACAGGAAACCTGGCACCGTTGCGCCGCGTCCCCTGCGGAGGCGGCTCGTCAGCCAAACAGCCCCACCCGGCGCCGCCGCGACGTGCCCCGCCAGCTGCGACACCATCCAGCCGTTCCCCGCCGTCCGCCCCAGGTCTTCGGGCGAGAGCGATCCCAGCAGCGTGTTCGTGGCCTCGAAGTTCTGCGCCAGGACTTCTCGTATCTCCGCGATGCGTGCATCCAAGGCTGTCCTCCTCCATCCGCCCGAAGCGGGCGCGTCTGCGGGTCGGGGCCGCTCGGCGCATCGTGCCCGATGCGCCGCGCACCGTCAACGCGCATAGGCCATCTCACCCTCCGCGCACAATCCGCGGCGATCCCGATGTGTTCGTGATGGCCGGCGCCCCTCTGGCGGACTGATCCGCTGCCCGTGGGCAGCCCCCCCGGCGCGCTACAGCCGCCGTCGCCGCCGAATCTCCACTGCCAGCAGGCCGGCCGCTGCCACGATCCCACCGGCCCACGCCAGGGACGCCGCGGTCCCCGCCCGGGATCGGCCGGACGACCCCGCTGATCCGGGCGCGGTCCACCCCTCCGGCGCTTCGGCGACGCCGCCCACGCTGCTGCCGCCACCCGGCGGCCCGCCGGACGCGCAGACCGGCCCGCCCTCGTTGGCCACCGCCTCGTAGGCATCGACGCGGCAGGTCGTGACACCGTTAGCGTCGTCGAGTAGCGCCGTGCCCGTCTGCTTCAGGCGCGCCTCCACGTCCGCGGGGGTCAGCATCGGTTCGCTCTCCAGAAGGAGCGCAGCCACCCCCGCCGCCGCCGGCGAGGACATGGACGTGCCGGACCCATTCGCCATCCCTCCGCCGATCGATGTCGAGTCGATCGCGGCTCCCGGAGCGAGGAGGTCCAGCGAGATGTCGGATTGGGAGAAGCACGCCACCTGGTCAGCCGCCGTCACGAAGTCGCAGAAGAACGGGCCCAGGCCGGCGTCATACACCGCCCCGACGGACACCACATCACTGATACACGCGGGATATGCCAGCCCGGTCTTGTCCAGGTTGTTGCCGGACGCCGCGAACGACGTGATCCCCAGCGTCGACCGGGCGAACGCGATGTCAGCCGTCATCGCCGGAATGAGATCCTCGCACGTGCCCGGCGCGTGTGTGCCTCCGTCGCTGAAGCTCATGTTGACCACGTCGACCTCCGGATGACTGAGGATGATGTGGTCGTACGCGAGGATGACGTCCGACATCAGCCCGTCTCCCGCGTCGTCGAGCATCTTGAACGCCTCGATCGCCGTCGACGGCGCCACGCCCACGGGCGGCCCATCTGACGTGATGATCCCGGCCACGCGGGTCCCGTGCCCGTGATCGTCCTCCGCGACGTCCGGCCCTGCCGGGCAGACGGCGGCGACGAGGTAGCACTCCTGGTGCGTCAGGGAGCCGGCAAGGAGCGGATGGTCGGTATCGATGCCCGTGTCCATGACGGCGGCGGTGACCCCCGCACCCGTCACCCCCAGCAGCGTCTGCGCGTCGTCCGCGCGGATCAGCGGCACCGCCTGCGCGAGGTCCGCCCGCACTTCGATGTCGAGGGCCACGTTGAGGACGTCCGGATGCGCCGCCAGCCCCCTCACCCCGTCAGCGGTGGCCGTCCCCGCGAGCGCCGGAGTCGCCTCGTAGCGATGACTGACCTTGAACTCCCGCGACGGCACCGCCGCAAGGACGCGGCCGGCCGCCGCCCCGATCGCCTCCCGGCGCGCGGCCGTCGCTCCCGGCTGGGCGCGCAGCGACACGATCACCCGGACATCTTGGGCCGAGCCCAGCGCACCCATCACGGCAGGGCAGACAGCCTGCGGGAGCCCGCCGTCCGCGGGCATCGCGCTTCCCGCGGACGAGGCCACGAGGACACTCGTCCCGGCGAGCACCGCGAGAAGGAAGAGCCGGATACGCATGGACCTGCCGCCCCCCCGAGTGGCCGGACGCGCAAGCCTGCGCCGGATGGCCGGAGGACGCGAGCGTACGGGCGGCACGCCGATGGAGTCAAGGCCGGACGGGGAAGCCTGAGTCCGCGGTCGGGCGGTTCATTACGGGTGGTAGCGCCTATTGTCTGTGACGCGGCTCGTACACCGTGGGCCGTATGCGAAAGAACGCGTTCTCCAACATGACTGCCGTTATCGCCAGCAGGACTACGCCGACCCACTCAGAGAAGGTCGGAAGGACCGCCCCCCATACCAGCGATGCGATGAGGATCACCAGTGCGACGCCGGTGATCCTCCCCACTTGAAGCAGTAGCTGCGCTGAACCGGGCAGCGAAATCGATGCCACGGACCTTAGCATGAGCCAAGCCGTTAGAAGGCCCGCGCCTAGCGCTAATGAGTACATCAGGACTCCGCCGCCTAGCCCTGCGGTGGGCTCGCCAATCGCCGCGCCCACGGCGAGGCCGAGCGCAACTATTGGCGACAGGATGATCCCAACTAGTCGCACCAGATCGTTCCACTTCTTGAAGGTTTCCATCACGGAAGGCAGCGCGTTCTGAATTCGGCAATCGCTAACAACACCGATCATCCCGTCTCCGGCGTCGCCCCAGTCTGTCCGCGACGCGCGATCGCTCAGAGCGATCCCCGTCCCAGCCACAGCTACCGCTTCAGCCGGAGACTCGCCGTACGCGCAAAGTACGCCACGATGCCACCGGCCGCCACGCCGGCCATGATGAAGGGCGGCGATGCTCGGTAGGCATCGACGCCAATCTGTCCGCCAAGGGACACACAACTCCCCGTGTCCGGGGAAGTTAGCCGTAGGCCGGCGAGGCGGGTGCCAGGGGGGCTGCCGCACGCCAGCGCCAGACGAACACGCCGAGTCTGCGCTCGGCTCCCCGCGCGGGGCGCACGGGGGCATGCATGGCCGGGGGGCGGTCGCTCCCAGGGGAGGCTGGGCCGGGGACTGGCAGAAGCGTGAACTGCTCGGGCACAGATACCCGCTCGCAGCTGGCGACCATCAGATCGAGCGCTCGGGCCTTGTCGAGAATGAGCATGGGGACAGGTTTTCGCATACGGCGCCCCCTTGAGCGATAAGGGTATGCACCTACCCGCCGCCTCAGACACCCCCGACGGACCGGACGCGGTGCGCCGATTCGGCAGCGGGCGAAGCTGCCGAGACGGCGGCCGCCCGGGCGCGTCCGGCCGCCACCGGCGGGGCGCAAACCCTCATCCGGGCGAGGTGAGGCCCCTACGCGCTGACGGCCCGCCGGCGAGGGTGAGGCTGCTGGCAGCGCCGCCGGTCTCTCTCGCACGAAGGTCGCCGGCGGTCACGATATCGCGAACGGACGGCCAGGCGAGGGTCGTCGACTATCACCGTGCAGGATCTTCGCCGCGCGGTTGATGTGGGCCGCCTGGGTCGTGACGTAGGCCGCGGCGCTCCGCTACTATGATCCCCGACGTCCAGCACACATGAAGGGAGACAGTGGCCATGGGCGACAAGAGCCCGAAGAACACGAGCAAGACCAAGAAGCAGAAGACCCAGAAGAAGGCGAAGACCGCCAAGAAGTAAGCGAGGGCACCGGGCGCCCCGCGCGCCCGGTATCGCACTTCAGCACGCACGGAGCAAGATCACCGCTTCGCTGCGTGACTATGCGCTGACGCGCGCCGTGATCTCCCGTGCCCGCGGCAGGATCTGCTCCCCGACGACGTACGCCTCCTCGAGGTGCGGATACCCCGAGAGGATGAACGTGTCCAGCCCCAGCTGCGCGTACTCGCCGATGCGTTCCGCCACCTGGTCGTAGCTGCCGACGAGCGCCGTCCCCGCGCCGCCACGCACCAGCCCGATCCCCGACCACAGGTTGGGCGCGACGGTGAGCGCCTCCATGTCCAGCTTGCCGTTGTTCAGCGCCGTCATCCGCTGCTGGCCGACCGACTCGCTCTTCGAGAAGCGCCGCTGCGCGACCTCGATCTGCTCCTGCGGCATGCTGCTCATCAGCCGCTCCGCCTCGCCCCAGGCGTCCTCCTCGCGGTCGCGAGCGATGACGTGCAGCCGGATCCCGAAGCGCAGCCGCCGCTCCTGCGCCGCCGCCAGCGCCGCCATCCGCGCCACCCGCTCCTCCACCCACGCCGGCGGTTCTCCCCAGAGCAGGTACACATCGGCATGTTTGGCAGCGATCGCCTCGGCCGCCTCCGACGCGCCCCCGAAGTAGATCAGGGGGCGCTCGGCGCCGTAGTCGACGGCGTCGCCGCCCCCCCCCCCCCCCAACCGCTTCCGCAGCCCCGCCTTCTCGACGTGATAGTGCGCCCCCTCGAAGCTGAACGGCTGCCCCTCCCACGCGCGGCGCAAGATCGAGAGGAACTCGTCGGCCCGCGCGTACCGCTCGTCGTGGTCCAGGAAGTCCCCGTACGTCCGCTGCTCCGCCGCGTCACCCCCGGCGACGATGTTGATCAGCGTGCGGCCGCGACTGATGCGCTGCAGCGTCGCCGCCATCTGCGCCGCCAGCGTCGGCAGCACGAAGCCCGGCCGGAACGCCACGATGAACTTCAGCCGCTCCGTCGCGCCGGCGAGCGCCGCCGAGACCAGCCACGCGTCCTCGCACTGCGAGCCGGTGGGCGTGAGCACGCCCGCGAACCCCAGCCGGTCCGCCGCCTGCGCGATCTGCCGCAGGTAGTCGATATCCGCACGGCGCGCGCCCGACCCCGTCCCCCGCCGCGACGGGTCGGGGAAGAAGTCGATGACCGACCGCCCATCCCCTGTTGTCGGCAGGAACCAGTGCATCTCCAGCGGGCGCCGTTCCGTCATCTCATCCCTCGTCGCCGTTATCTCTCGCCGGCCGGCGATCTCCCGAGCGCCGTTGAGTGTAGCCGCGTGCGCGCGACAATCCCACCTACCCCCGAGGCCATCCACGCGCGTGGTAGAATGGCCCCGTCGCACCCCTTGACCACCGCCAACCAGGAGCAGCTCCGGCCGTGATGGACAACGCCTACCACCTGGACTTCGGCGAGATCCTCAAGACCGTGCGCCACTCCGACGTCCTCACGCTGCGCTTCGTCACCGTCCCCGAGCGACTCATCATCGACAACCGCTTCAGTGAGGTCGACCCGCCGATGGTCAAGCTCGTCCCGAAGGTCAACAGCGCCGAAGAGCGCTTCAAAAGCCTCAAGGTGCTCCGCCCCCGCTTCCGGCTCCCGAAGAAGATCAGCGCCATCTGGTGGCCCCGCCCCGTCTCCGCCCTCTGCGAGCACGGCGTGTGGGACGCCGTCGTGCGCCGCGTCGTCGACAACGGCTTTCCTGCCGTCGCCGCCGGCTGCGACGAGATCATGCGCGAGCTGCTCCGCATGGAGCGCCTGGAGCTCCAGCACGCCATCCAGGGCGAGGGCTACCAGACGCTCTGGCCCGTAGCCCGCTAGAGCACTCGCTTGGACCGCGCCAGCTTCATCGCCCTCGTCCGCCGCGCCCTCCGCGACGTGCCGCCGCCCTTTCGCGATCAGCTGAAACAGGTCGACATCGTCGTCAAGCGCCTCCCCAACCCTGACGACCTGCGCGACGCCGGCCTCGGCCCCCGCGAGTCGATGTACGGCTTCTACCGCGGCATCCCCCTCACCGAGCGCGACTCCGGCTACAACATGGTCGCGCCCGACATCATCGACATCTACCAGCAGCCCCTCGAAGAGGACTTCCCGGACGAGGCCGAGCTGGTCGCCGAGATCCGCACCACCGTCCTCCACGAGCTGGCCCACTTCTTCGGTATCGATGACGACCGCCTCGATGAGTTGGGCCTCGGCTGAACACCGCCGGCCCGATTGACACCCTACCGAGCTTCCATCTTTCAGATTTGCCCGCCCCCCGGCCGTCCCGTATAGTCCCGACGGACTGCAGGCCCGCGCGGTGGCGGATAGTGGCTCCCTCATGGCGGAACTAGGCAAAACGTTTTCACAGGCGAGAGTCGCCCGCGGCCTCACCCTCGAGGACTGCGAGCGCGACACGCGCATCTCCAAGCGCTACCTCGACGCCTTGGAGCGGGAGGACTGGAAGATCTTCCCGGCGCCCGTCTACAGCCGCGCCTTCCTCCGCACCTACGCCCAGTATCTGGGGCTAAACCCCGGCGAGCTGATGCGCCAGTTCCTCGCACAGGAAGAGGAGCAACAGCCCATCAAGCCCCTCCCGGAGATCCGCCCGCCCGCCGCCAGCGGCTCCATCAACTGGACCCTCGCCGGCGCCGTCCTGCTCGTCCTCCTTGTCGCCGGATTTTTCGTCTACAACGCCAGCCGCGGCGGCGATGGCGGCGCCGCCTCCGTCACCATCGAGCCGATCAACGGCAACGAGGCCGAGGGTGGCGGCCCGCCCCCGGCTGGACGCGCCGTCGGCGATATCGAGCAGGGGATCGTGCCCGACCTCACCTCCGTCAGCATCAGCGACGCCATCGCCGCCCTCGACACCGCGGAGATCGCCTTCGTCATCGTCGAGACCGGCTCGGTCGAGGGCCAGCCCGGCGTCGTCCTCTCGCAGGATCCCGCCGCCGGCACCGAAGCCACCGGCGATACCTCCGTGACGCTCGTCGTCCCTCTCCAGTAGCGCTCCCGCCTCCTTCCGGCTTCCCTCGATCACCCAGACCGAGGCTTGACGTTGCGCGCACACTCGACCAACTCTGGCCGAAGGGCCGGGGGTGAGGTGTCCACATCCCGGCCTCCCGCTTCCGGCCTCCTGAAGCCCGGCGACGCGCTACCATGCTCCCGTGCGCTATCACCTCGTCACCCTGGGTTGCGCGAAGAACGTCGCTGACAGCGAGCGGATCACCCGCGTGCTCGGCCACGGCTCGCACGTCGAGGTCTCGCTCCCCCGCGACGCCGACGTCCTCATCGTCAACACCTGCGGCTTCATCGACGCCGCGAAGGCCGAGTCGGTCGACACCATCGTCCAGCTCGCCGCGAAGAAGCGCCGCGGCCAGCGCCTCGTCGTCGCCGGCTGCCTGACGGCGCTCCACGGCCAGGAGCTGCGCGCGGAGATCCCCCAGATCGACGCCGTCTTCGGCGCCGAGGACTGGACCGGCATCGGCGCCTACGCCCAGACCATCGAGCCCCTCCGCCTCGACGCCCAGCGCTACCACATCCCCGAGACCACCCGCGCCGTCCGGCCCAGCGCCTACCTCAAGATCTCCGACGGCTGCAACGCCCCCTGCACCTTCTGCATCATCCCGAAGATGAAGGGGAAGCTGCACAGCTCCGCCGCCGATGATCTGGTCGCCGAAGCCCGCCGCCTCGCCGCCGAGGGCGTGCGCGAGATCGTCCTCGTCGCCCAGGACAGCACCGACTACGGCCGCGACCTCGGCCTCCGCGACGCCCTTCCGGACCTCCTCGAACGCCTCTCCGATGCCGTCCCGGACGTGCCGTGGCTCCGCATCATGTACGCCTACCCCGGTCACGTAACCCGCCGCCTGGCCGAGACGATGGCGCGCCTCCCCAACGTCGTCCCGTATCTCGACGTGCCGCTGCAGCACGCGGCGCCGTCCGTCCTCCGCCGCATGAAGCGCCCGAGCAACGATGGCATGGTGCGGGAGATGATCGCCATGCTCCGCGACGAGATGCCGGACATCGCCCTGCGCACGACGTTCATCGTAGGCTACCCCGGCGAGACGGAGGCCGAGTTCGACGAGCTGCTCGCCTTCGTTCGGGAGATGGCCTTCGACCACCTCGGCTGCTTCACCTTCTCACCACAGTCGGAGTCGCCCGCCGCCCACGAGCCGGACCAGGTGCCCGAGCGCGTGAAACGCCGCCGTCAGCGCCGGCTCATGGAGGTGGCGCAGCAGGTGTCGCTGATCCGCAACCGCCGCCTCGTCGGCCGGGAGATCGACGTGCTCGTTGAGTCCGATACGGCGCGCGGCGACGCAGCCGGAGGTTTCGTCGCTGGCCGCTCGTACCGCGACGCGCCGGAGGTCGACGGCCTGGTGTTGCTGGAGGGCGACCACCGCCCCGGCGACTTCGTCCGCGCCCGCGTCACCCAGGCCCTCGCCTACGACCTCATCGCCACACCGGTCACCGCCGCCGTCCTGCCCGCGGAAGCAGCGTTGACCTAAGGCCGCTCCCCCGCTGGCGCGTATCGAGGAGCACCAGTGCCGCCATTTCTCCTGACAGACAAGATCGCCGTCATCACCGGCGGCGCGAACGGCATCGGCCGCGCGTGCGCGCTCGCCTTCGCCCGCCAGGGCGCGGACGTCGTCCTCGCCGACATCGCCGATGAGCCCCTCCGCGACGCCGCCGCGGCCGTCCAGGCGCTGGGCCGCCGGGCCCTCGCCGTCCGCTGCGACGTCTCGAAGGACACCGACGTGGACGAACTGGCGCGGCGGACGATCGAGGCGTTCGGTCGCGCCGATCTGGTGATGCTGAACGCCGGCGTCGCCGTCGGCGGGCGCTGGGAGCACATCCCCGTCGAAGAGTGGCGCCGCCTGCTCGACATCAACGTGCTGGGCGTGGCGCGCGGCCTGCACGCGCTCCTCCCACACCTGATCGAGCGCGGGAGCGGCCACGTCGTCATCACCACGTCGAGCCTCGGCCTCGACGTGCGCGACGGCGGCGCCGGCCCCTACGTCACCTCGAAGTTCGCCCTCACCGGCATGGCCCGCGCGCTCGCGCTCTACCTGCACCCGATGGGCATCGGCGTGACCCTCCTCGCGCCCCGCCTCACCGACACCGCCTTCCCCCGTAACTCCGTTGCCTGGGGTGCGCACGGGCCGCGCGTCCGCGCCGACCGCGAGATCACCGGTGCCGACACGCCCGGCGACGTCGCCGAAGTGCTGCTCGCCGCCCTGCGCGAAGGCCGCTTCCTCGCCGCCGCCGATCCGGACCTGGGCGAGCGCATCACCGCCTTCGCCCGCGACCCCGACGCCGCCGTCCGCCCGCAGGCGTAGCAGCCAACAGGTTGTGGCGCGGCGCTTTCAGCCCGCGTCCCCCGCACGCATCCATGCGCGGGGTCTGCTGCTACAGGGAAACGATCTCGGTCTCCACGTCCAACACCTCCGCATCGAGACGGGAGTCCTCCACGAACGCGACGACCTCCCGCAGGACCTCTTCGCAGTGGCGTGCACTGTTCGACACGCAGGCGACACCGATCGTGGCGATCTGCCACGCCTCGTTGTCGTCGACCTCTGCCACCGCGACCTGGAACTTGTTGCGGATGCGCTGCGCCACGCTGCGCACCACCTGCCGCTTGTCCTTCAGCGAGCCGCTCTCCGGCAGCCGCAGCGAGAACCGCAGCAGCCCGGCGTTCACATCTCGGCCTCTTCGTCGTCCTCGCCCGCCTCCGCCCCTTCCGCCAGCGGCAGCGGCGGCAGGTCGTCCGGCTTCTCCAGCCCGAAGTATTCGAGGAAGCGCACCGTCGTCCCGAAGAGCACCGGGCGCCCGACGACCGGCGCCCGCCCGATCTCTTCGATCAGCCCGCGCGCCATCAGCGTCCGGATCGGTCCGTCGCAGTCCACCCCCCGCACCGCCTCGATGTCCGGACGCGTCACCGGCTGCCGATAGGCGATGATCGCCAGGGTCTCCAGCGATGCGTTCGTCAGCGGCGGGTGCTCCATCCCCAGGAACAGCTCCACGTACGACGCCGTCTCCGGCGCCGACGCCAGCTGCACCAGGTTGTCCGTGCGCTGCAGGCGCACCCCGCGCTCGCGGCACAGCGTCCCCAGCTCCTCCAGCGCCCCCGAGATCTCGGCGCGCGGCAGCCCGACGGTCCGCGCCAGCGCCGCGATCTCCACCGGCTGGTCGGCCACGAACAGCAGCGCCTCCAGCACGTGGAGCAGCAGCTCCGGCGGCGGTGGATCGACCGGCCGCGGCTTGCGCTTCCTGAGCGGCGTCGTCTGGCTATCCGTCGTCACGTTGCCCCTCCCCCTGTGGCGGTCGCTCCCAACCGCTGGATTCGGTCAGCCCCGACAGCCGCATCTCCTCCGGCAGCGGGCGCTCCTGCCGCAGCCGCAGCTCCCGGTAGTGCATCCGCGCCTGAGGCGGCTGCACCAGCTCAACGCCGATCTTCCGCTCCACCAACTCATGCGTGCGGCGACACGTCTCATCCGCCGCCGCCGCCAGGTCCGCCCCGGCGTCCACGTGCAGGTCCAGCACCACCTCCACCCGGCCCCCTCGCGCCGCCACGATGCTCTTGCACGCCGCTACGTGCGGCACCTGCAGCGCCTCCGCGTCGATGCGGTCGGCGATCTCCTTGGTCGTGATCGTCCCCGCATCCGCCGTGACGTTTCGCAGCCGCATCACTTGCACCGGCGTGGGGGTGATCTCAATCACGATGACCGTGGCCATCAGCAGCACAACGACCAGGGCACCCAGCGTGACGATGAGCTTCCCCTGGTCGTCGTCGTGGTCGCGCAGGAACCCTGCAAAGTCCTCGATCTGCCCGATCGAAGCCGAGGCCTCGCCCCACGCCACCAGCACCACCACCAGGGCGCCGAACGCCACCACCAGCGCGACGACGATGATCGCGAAGCGATTGACCTGTCCGGTCAGGTCGTCCCCCACAGGCCCCTCCCTCCGCCGGGGCTTCGTTCCGGCTCTTCCCCCGGCTTCGCTGCCAATCATACAGCACCCGATCGGGCGGCCTGCGACACCATCTCGCGCCTGCCGGTGGCACGCATCATACTTTCCCGTGACCGCGACAAACGCTCCGGCTTCCGCCGACAACCCCGGCACCGACGACTACCGCCTCCTCCACGCGGCCTCGTACATGGCGTTTTTCTGCGTCGGCGTCTACGCGGCCACCTTCGGTCCGGTGCTCCCGTTCATCGCCGATGATCTCGGCGTATCGCTCGATACCGCCGGGCTGCTGCTCACCGTCTTCTTCGTCGGCTCGATCAGCGCGTCCGGCCTCATCGCCCTGGTGCTGCACGGCGCCGACACCCGCCTGCTGACGGCGGCCGGGCTGCTCTGCATCCTCGGCGGCGTCACCATGATCGCGCTGGCGACGACGTGGCCGCTGGCGCTCGCCGGCGGTGCGCTGCTGGGCCTCGGCGACGGACTGGTGGTCGCCGCCCTGCACATCCTCATCGCCGTCACCTCTCGCGACGTGCCCGCCGCCATCAACCGCCTCAACCTCTACTTCGGCTTCGGAGCCTTCGCCGGGCCCGTGTGGGCCGGCGCCATCCTCGCGACGGCGGAAGATCGGGAGATCGTTTACGCCGGCGTCGGCGCCGTCGCCCTCGTCGCGCTCGCGATGCTCTTCCTCGCCGCCGCCCCCGCACGCACGACGATCGCGTCACCGGACGAGGGCTTCCGCCTCCCCGGCCACGCCACCGCGTGGATCATGGGGGTGGTGCTCTTCCTCTACGTCGGCGCCGAGTTCGGCCTCGGCTCGTGGTTCTCCACTTACGTCCGCGAGACTGCAGACGCCGGCGTCTTCACCGGTGCGCTGCTGACGTCCGGCTACTGGGCCGCGCTGGCGGGCGGACGTATGGTCAGCGGCGCGTACTTCGCCCGCGGCCGCGACCCCTCCCTGCTCCTCGCCCTCTCGATCGCTGGCGCCGGCGCCGCCAGCATCGTCCTGGCGCTCACCGGCGGCTACATCGTCGCGAGCGCGGCCGCCGCATTCGCCGTCGGGCTCTGCCTCGGACCTATCTGGCCCGCAACCGTCGCCATCGCCTCGGAGGGCGCGATCGCGAGCGCCACCGCCGCCACCGTGACGATGGGCAACGCCGGGGGCATCGCCATCCCGTGGATGCAGGGCAAAGTGCTCGTAGGCGCCGGCCCCGACGAGGGTGTGCTCGTCACCGCGGTGCTCTGCGCCGTCATGCTGACGGTCGTGCTCATGTTCCGCGCGTCACGCGCCCGTTCAGCATGATTGTCCCTCTCCGGCGGACAGCCGAAGAGCGAACGGTGTGCGCGCACCCGCCTCACGCTGATGCTGGAGTCGTCCCGGGTGCGTCCCCCTTCCCTTCAGGGAAGGGGGCAACAGGGTTAGGTTCCGGCTCTTCCCAGAACGACGACAGCACCTCCAGCCGCGTGGCCGGCGCGGTGCCGCCGAAGGCGTAACTCAGGCGCACCAACCCCGCCGCCAGCGCCAACAGCAGGAACGGCGACGCCAGCAGCACCGCCTTCACGCCGAACACCGCCGCCAGGCCACCGAGCACCAGCAACGGGACGATCGACGATCCGTTCTTCAGCGTGCTCTGTAGCGCGAACGCCCTCCCCTGGTACGCGATCGGCACCCGGCGGTTGATGTACGTCTGCACGGCGTTCGTCGTCAGCGCCAGGCCGAAGCCCAGCGGCACCGCCAGCAGCCCCGCCGCCCGCAGCCTCGGCGAGATGTCCAGCCCGATGATCCGCAGCGGGTTCACGGGGTCCAGCGCCCGCGCGAAGCCATCGTCGACGGTCCCCAGCAGGAACAGCGTCAGCGCCACGATCGCGAACCCCGCCAGCGCCACGATCCGCTCCCGGAACCGCCGCACCAGCACCGGCCCCGCCGCCAGCGCGATCAGCAGCCCCACCACCGACGGCGCGAACACATACACCGCCTCCGCCGGGTCCACGCCGATCACGGTCTGCACGTACCGGGGCCCCAGCGTCTGTAGCACCACGTTCGCCGTCCCCGCCAGCACCGCCACCAGCACCATCGTCGCGACGGCGCGCTCCTGCAGCAGCCACCGCACCGTCGACATCGCGTTGACGTCCGCACGGCGGCGCCAGTCGAAACGAGGCCGTTCGTCGTCGTCATGATGCGTCGTGAGGTCGAACACCCGGCTCGCGGCGAGGAACAACAGCGCCCCCGCGACGTAGAACACCGCGTCGAGGCCGAACGCCCGTACGAGTACCGGCGCCAGCAGTGCCGTCCCGAACGCCGTCCCCGCGTTCGACGCCAGGCTCACCAGCGACGCCGCCGATGCCAGCTGCCGCTCCGACGCCACCAGCGGCAACACCGACAGCTCCGTCGGCCCGGAGACTTGCCCCAGCGCGTTCACCGCGAACACCAGCGCCAGCGCCGCCATCAGGTCCGTCCCGAAGAACGTCGGCGTGAGGATGCAGAGCAGCGCCTGCAGGTTGTAGATCGCCGCCAACGCCACCCGCTTCGGGAGCGCGTCCGCCACCGCCCCGCCGTACAGCCCCAGCAGCGCCGGCGGCAGCACCGCCGCCACGCCAACAAGCGCCGCCTCGAACGTCGACCCTCCCCCCCGCACCACCGCGATCAGCGCCCCGTACGCCAGCGACTGCTGCCCCGCGTCCGAGAGGAACCGCGACGCCAGCACCTGCTGGAAGCGCGGCTCCTTCGCGACCGACGTCTCGGGGAGGAAGAACCACAGCAGCCGGAACACCCGGCGCTGCCCGTGGTCGAGGATCGCATCCGCGCGCCGGTACGCCCCGGCGCCCACCCGCCGTCCGCCACGGATGCCGTCGGAGACCCTCCGCCGGGGCTGCTCCTCCATGCCGCGAGTGTACTATCCGCCCGACCACCCCAACATTGCCGCCGAGGAGCCTCTATACAATGGCCGTAGTACCGTCACCACCAGGCACAGGAGTAGCTCGCTGGCACACAAGATGGCCCTTCTGCTGATGTTCGCGTTCCTCGTCGCGACGGGCGCGCTGATGGCCGTCGCCTGCGATGCGGATGACCCCACCGCCACCAGCACCCGCCCGGCACCTGACTCACCAGCGGCGCATCCCACGGTGTCCCTTCGCGGCGTCGAACTACTCGCCGGCCACGTGATCGTCGATGACGCCCCCGTCTCAGCCGGCGATGTTGCCCTGGATGCGCTCATCGCCAGTCTCGAGGATCAGGACATCGACGCCATCATGGATCTGATCGCAGTGGAGCCTTGCAGTCTTGTCCAGAATCCGCGGTGCGACTTCGGCATGGCCGAAGGCACGCTCGTCCCGTCACAATTCTTCACCTTCTGCGGCGGTTACACCCTGGCGACGAGGATGGAACAGGCGCGCGCCGTGTTGTCCGAGGCGTTCGAGCACAGCGAGCGCTCGACGGTCTATGCGGCGACGCAGCGGACAAGCGGGCAGAAGGGCGATTACGAGCTGCGGACGCGCATCATCCTGGTGGCGGGCGATCGTCCCTCGCCGTTCGCTCCGGCGTCGATCTGGTGGACCACCGCCGAAGGCAAGATCGCCTGGCCTGAGATCGGCTGCGGACCGCCTGACGCCGTGGACCAGGTGACAGGGTTCGGTTCTCTCGGCGAACACGGAGTCCTCATCCGTCCCCGCGCTCAGTGTGAAGCGGGCGAAACGCGCGTGGCGATGGACGTCCTGCCGTTCGAGTATCTGCCCGGATCCGATGACGGCATCACCGGGAGTGAACTCGACGCCGATGGCGCGCCCACGGGCATCACGCTGCGCATCGACACAACCGGCTGGATCACCAACCCGCGGCGGGACCGGCACACGCCGGCGGCGGGCATCGTCTCCTGGTCCGGCGGCCCGCTCGGTTACTCGGACCTCGCCCCGGGCATGCGTCTGCTCATCACCGGCTGGCGCCACGACACGTGCTTGATCGAACCAAGGACGATCACGCTCGTGCCGTAGCTCCCATCGTCACGATGAAGGGCCGCCGCTACTCCCAGTAGTCGAGCGTCGTGCGCATCGCCTTCTCGAAGTCCTCATCGGACGTCTGCTTGTGCAACCCGCCGATGAGTTCCGCGTCCGCCCCCACCAGGTACCGCCTCTTCGGCTCGTCCGCCTTGGCTGCGTCCACGATGGCGTTCGCGACGACACGGGCGTCGCCGATCGTGCCGCTGCCGGGAAGGCGCGTGAGGGACTCGTTGAAGCGGAGCTGCTGGGCGACGTACGGCGAGTGCTCGTTGAAGCGGCGGGCAGGGCCGCTGTTGTTCTGGATCTCCGTCTCGAAGCCACCGGGCTCGATGCTCACGACGCGGATGCCGAACGGGTGCAGCTCGTAGTGGAACGCATCGCTCAGCGCCTCCACCGCGTGCTTGCTGGCGCAGTAGACGCCGAGATACGGCGTGCTCACCTGCCCCCCGAGCGAACTCACGTTGATGATCGTCCCGCCGCCCTGCGCCCGCATCCCCGGGAGCACCGCCCGGGTGGTCCGGATGAGCCCGAAGACGTTCGTCTCGAAGATCCGCTCCACCTCGTCGTCGTCGAAGTCTTCGACCGGGCCGGTTGTGCTGATCCCCGCGTTGTTGACCAGCACATCGATCCGGCCCTCCTTGCTGAGCACGGATGCGACCGCCGCCTCCACCGACGCCTTCTCGTCGACATCCAGCGCGATGACCTCGACCGAGACGCCGGCTGCCTTCGCCTCATCCAGCAGCGGCCCCGACTTGCCCGTGTGCCGCATCGAAGCGAAGACTGTATCCCCGCGGCGCGCGAACTCCACCGCCGCATACTTGCCGAACCCCGAACTGCATCCCGTGATCAGCACGACAGCCATGACTATCCCCTCCTCGTTTCGATGCGCAAGCACCATCGACCATGCCACGTGAGGCCGTGATCCTCGCACCCCCGTGCCGGTGGGTCAATCAGGTCAGGCGGTCGGGGGTGCATGTTCGACGGGGCGCATCGGCACGATCCGGGCGGACGCCGTCGCCGTGGCGATCAGCTCCCCCTCCGCATCCACCAGCCGCCCCTCCATAAACACGATGGAGCGCCCCCGGTGCACGACCCGCCCGTGACCGGTGAGCTTGCCGGCGCGAGCGGGCTTGATGAAGCTCACCTTCATCTCGATCGTCGAGAGGAAGACATCCGGGTCGTCGATCAGCGCGACGGCCGCCGGACCCATCGTGTCGTCGAGCATGGCGGCGAGGATGCCGCCCTGGATATTTCCCGCAGGGTTGTAAAAGTCCTCGCGGGCATCGAACTCGATCTCCGACTCGCCGCTGCCGGGCTCGACCCGCACGGCGCGCCAGCCGAGCAACGCCTCGGCCGGAGGCATCGGCGCCCGGCCCTCCGCGGCGTCCCACAGCGGACCGCGGCGCGTGTCGTCCATAGCAGCGACGATACACCGAAGCATGACTTGTGTCTGCTGACGGACAGCGGCAGGTTGTGTGCTTCAGACTGTCATCAGGGCAACCACCCCGGCACCCACAGCGACCAGCGACTGCGACTAGCGACCACTCCGACCAGACCCGTAGTCGCCGAACGGCCCATCCCGCCGCCGCACCGCCTCCCGGAACCCCTCCCGCATCGCCAGATCACGCCACGCGACGCCTTCCGGCGTGTGCCGCGCGATGCCATCCATGATCGTCCCCAGCATCTGCGTCGTCCGGAGGCCCATGTTCTCGTACGCCTGGTTCACCAGCAGCTTGCTCATCGCCAGCTGGTTCGCCGGGACCGTCGCCAGCCGCCGCGCGAACGCGTCCACCTCCTCCCCCAGCCGCTCCGCCGCCACCGCCCGCGACGCCAGCCCGATGCGCGCCGCCTCCGCCCCGCTCAGCGACTCGCCGGTGAGCATCAGCCGCTTCGCCGTCTCCAGCCCCAGCCGGTACACCCACATCACCGTCGTGGGCTCTCCCCACACCCGCGCCGGCGGGTAGCCGATCTGCGCGTCCTCCGCGACGAAGATCAGGTCGCAGCAGAGCGCCATGTCCGTCCCCCCGCCCACGCACCACCCGTGCAATTGCGCGATCACGGGCTTCGGGCTCTCCCACAGCGACATGAACGTCCGCACGTTCCGCGACATCCCCAGATAGTCGCGCACCGGGTCCCACTGCCCCGACATCGCCTTCTGCGTCGCATCCTCTGACTTCGTGCCGGTGTCCAGGTCGTAGCCGGCGCAGAACGCCCGCCCGGCGCCGCTCAGCACCATCACCCGCACCGCGCGGTCATCGTTCGCCGCCGCCACCGCCGCCCGTAGGTCCAGGAGCAGCTGCCCGTTGATCGCGTTCAGCCGCTCCGGGCGGTCCAGCGTGATCCGCGCCACCCCCTCCTCCACGCGATAGTCGATCGTCTCGTAGCTCACGCCGCCCTCACTTCGAGGCCGCGGGCGCGTCGCGCGGTGTGCGGATCAGGCCTTCCTGCGCCACCGACGCCACCCGCGTCCCGTCCTGCCGGTAGATCTGCCCCAGGATCAGCGCCCGCGCCGCGTGCGCGACCGGACTCTCGCTGGCGAACAGCAGCCATCCGTCGAAGCGCGGCGGATGATGGAACCACACCGTATGGTCGAGGCTCGCCGACGACGCCATGCCCCGCTGCAGCCCGTGCCGGTGCCGCGCCGTCGCGATGAATCCCCTGTCCGTCGCGAACGTCAGGATGGCCGCGTGTACGACCGGGTCGTCGGGCATCTCGCCCTTCACTCGCATCCACACCCGGCGGCGGGGCGTGCCGTGCTCGGTGAAGTGGTCGTCCGGGTCGCAGGCCAGCATCTCGATCGGGCTCTCGCGGAACCACTGCCGCACCGTCCGCACGTCGACGCCGTCCGGCAGCGGGTCGCGGTCCGGACGCACGAACTCCCACGCGGAGAGCCCCTCCGGCCCCGAGACGTCGGGCATCGGCTCCTGGTGCTCGATCCCCTCCTCCGGCTTCGCGAAGCTGCACGAGACGTTGAAGATCGCCTCGCCCGCCTGGTACGCCACCACGTCGCGCGTCGTGAACGTGCGCCCGTCGCGGATGCGGTACACCGCGTAGCGGATCGGCGCGTCGTAGCTCCCCGGCCGCAGGAAGTACGAGTGCAGCGAGTGCAGCGCCCCCTCCTCCACCGTCCGGTACGCCGCCACGACGGCCTGCGCCGCCACCAGCCCCCCGAACAGGCGCCGCTCCCCCTGCCCCGGCTCGCCGAGGAACAGGTCTCGGTCCAGCCGGTCCAGGTCCAGCCGCTTCAGCAGCCGCTCGAGGTGGTGCGATTCATCCGCCATCGCCGCATTCTACGCGCCCCCCGCCCCAGACTCACGGAGACTCCCGCCCCGCTTCCGGCTTCCCGTCTCCACCCTCTAGAGGCCGGGTTTCCCCGACTTGGCCTCGCCACCCTCCAGGCCGTATACTCAACCATAAGTATCCACACACGTCCTCAACACACCTCTGCTGCGAATCGCCCCTCCCGCGAATCACTGCCAGCGCACGGGTCGTCGAGAAGGACTCTGACGAAAGGTATTCGCGTGTCACCCACATTCCATGATTATCCGCTTCGAGCCTCCGCACTGAAGGCGCTCGAAGCCATGAAGATCGACACCCCCACCCCCATCCAGGCCGCATCCATCCCACCCCTACTCGAAGGCCGCGACGTCATCGGCCAGGCCTTCACCGGCTCCGGCAAGACCCTCGCCTTCGGCCTCCCGCTGATGGAGAAGGTGGACCCCAAGGACCGCTGGCTGCAGGCGCTCGTCCTGGTGCCCACCCGTGAGCTGGCACAACAGGTCAGCAAGGTCCTCGAGCAGATCGGCAAGGGCGCCGGCATCCGCCACGTCGTCATCTACGGCGGCGTCGGCTACGGCCCTCAGGACGATGCCCTCCGCGCCGGCGCGCAGGTCGTCGTCGGCACCCCCGGTCGCGTCCTCGACCACCTCGAGCGCGGCACCATGCGCCTCGACCGCATCACCTACCTCGTCCTCGACGAGGCGGACCAGATGCTCGACCAGGGCTTCGCGCCGACCGTCGACCGTATCCTGGCGATGACACCACGCGCCCGTCAGAGTTCGCTCTTCTCGGCGACGACGCCGCCCTGGGTGCACAAGGTCTCGCAGAAGCACCTCACCGACCCCGTCGTCATCACCACCGAGGTGATCGATGAGGACGCGCCGGACATCGACCACGTGGTTTATGAGGTCGGCCGCGAGGACAAGCTTACGGTTCTGAAGAAGCTGCTCGACGAGGAGAGGGAAGGCACCACGCTCGTCTTCGGCCGCACGAAGTACGGCGTCCGCAACCTCGGCGCCAAGCTCGCCCGCCTGGGCTACCAGGTGGACGTCCTGCAGGGGAACCTGAGCCAGAACGCCCGCGACCGCGTCCTCGCACGCTTCCGCGCCGGCCGCACGCCCATCCTGCTCGCGACAAACGTCGCCGCCCGCGGCCTGGATGTGCTGCACATCAGCCGCGTGATCAACTTCGAGCTTCCCGAAACGCACGAGCTGTTCACGCACCGTGCCGGCCGCACCGGCCGCATGGGCCGCTCCGGCTCGACGATCACGCTGCTCGGCGCCGCCGACCTCCCGAAGTGGCACGAGATCGAGCGCGGGCTGGGGAAGAAGTTCCCCCGCATGACGCCGTCGGGCGAACTGATCAAGCCCGTCGTGAAGCCCGGCTTCTCGCCGGGGCGCTCCAGCGGCCGCCGCTTTAGCTCCCGCCGTCGCTTCGCCGGCGCCCGCCGCTAACCTCAGAGATCAAGAGCGGG
>JBBDXE010000031.1:71751-73194 GCA_040902505.1 Dehalococcoidia bacterium
GCTTTCAGCCCGCGCAACCCCTTCTACCTCACGCCAGAGTCAGCTCTTGGACGCCGGCCGCACGAACGTCCGGTAGTCGATGACCTCCCGGAACCCCATCCGTTCGTACACCGGCTTACCCATCTCCGACGCTTGCAGATAGCCGAACAGACAGCCCATCTCCGCGCCGTCCCCCATCGCCCGCCACGTCATCGCCTCGCCGAGGCCCCGCCGCCGGTACGCGTCGAGCGTCGCCACGCAGTACACCCCCGCCACCCGGTCCGTCGCCATCAGCATCGACGTCGCCGCCACCTCCCCGTCGACGTACGCGAGGTACAGCCGCGTGTCCGGCACGCCGACCAGCCACGGCCCGAAGAAGCCCTCGAACTCCGCCGGCAGCCCGAAGCTCTGCCGCACCACCCCATCCCACGCCCGCAGCTCCTCCTCATCCCCCACCACCCGGACCTCGACGCCCTCAGGTGCCGCCGGCACTCTCCCGATCGGCTCCAGGATCATCCCCGGCACCGTGTCGCTGTACGGCATCCCCAGCGCCGCCGCTGCGACTTCCGACGCCGGGTCCAGCCCCCCGCGCACCCGCACGATGAACGGCAGCCCGCGCTCGTCGTAGAACGCGCACGCCTCCCGCAGCTGTGCTTCCGGCTCCGGCAACGGCCGCACGATGAGCGCCATGTTCAGCCACGCCACCGGCCGCCCCGTCGCCGCGAGGAACAGTCCGCGCAGGTCGCGACACTCCGTCCCCGCCCCCAGCCCCGTCATGACCCGCATGCTCGCGGCGTAGTTCGCGTCGGCGCGCAGCAACCGCTCGTCGTCTTTCATCGTTCAGTGCTCCGGCATCAGCCTATCGGGTTGACCTAAGCGTAAGCATATCCTTACACTTCGCCACCACCCGGGCAGGAGCGTGCATATGACCGTCGAGATCACCGCCGAGACCACCATCGCTCGCAGCCGCCACGATGTCGCCGCCTTCGCTACCGACCCGGCGAACGACCGGCGGTGGATCGGCGGCATCACCGAAGTCCACGCGCCGGACGAGCCGGTCGCGCAGGGCGTGCGCGTCGCCCGGGTCGCGAAGTTCATGGGCCGCCGCATCGAATACGTGAACGAGATCATGGAGTACGAACCGGAGTCGCGCCTCGCCATGCGCTCCGTCCAGGCGCCCTTCCCGATGGAGGTCACCTACGAGTTCGAGGACGCGGGAGGCGGCGCCACGCGGATGCGCATCCGGACCGGCGGCGACGTCGGTCGCTTCTACGGCTTCCTGTCGCCCGTCCTCGGCTTCTTCCTGAAGCGCTCGGTGAGCCGCGACCTCCGCGCCCTCAAGCGCATCCTGGAGTCGGACTGAGGGTTGGTGTGAGAGGGGAGTTGGAGCGGGGGACGAGGCTCGAACTCGCAACATCCAGCTTGGAAGGCTAGCGCTCTACCAATTGAGCTACCCCCGCTCGC
>JBBDXE010000032.1:0-463484 GCA_040902505.1 Dehalococcoidia bacterium
CGAGCTCGTACTCGCCGGGAGCCGCATCCCACTCGTAGCGCCACGCCCGCCACGATGACACCCACCCCCACGCCCACCTCCACCCACACCCCGACACCCACGCCGTCCCGCACGGGCACGCGCACGCCCACCGCCACCAAAACGCCCTCCCCCACCCGCACAGTGACGCCGGAGGCGACCGCCCAGAGCACCGGATCACAACTCCTCAACGGCGGCTTCGAGAGCCTCGACGACGGAGGCGGCCCAGCGTCATGGGAGAAATTCGGTGGATCTCTGTCCGCGGCGACATCTCCCGTCCACACCGGATCGCGCGCGGCCCGCTTCGCGAGCACAAGCGACTCCACCAAGTGGATGCACCAGCCGGTCGCGATCCAGCCCGGCGATGCCTACGCCTTCGACGCCTGGATCCTGCAGGACGACCCAAACGTCTCATCGGCGTTTCTGCGCATCTCGTGGTACGCATCACCCGACGGCACTGGCGCAGCCGTCGGTTCCGTCGACTCCCTCGCTCGCCTCGACGCACCGGCGCCCGCTTATCGCTACCTCACCACCGGCGCGGTAGCTGCGCCCTCCGAGGCGCGCTCAGCCCGCGTGCGCGTACTACTCGCACCGAAGTCCGCCGCCCGCGCCGCCATCTACATCGACGACGCCTCCTTCGGCCCAACGACGGCTGCGCCACCGCCCCCATCTGGCCTCCCCGCCAACGACGCGATCAGTCCTGGTGTCGCCTCCCGCGAAAGCTCCGTCCTCGATACATCGCGCAGACCCCGCGCGGCCGCCGTCCCCGAAGCGCCAGTTCCGGGCGTGCGCGTCGTCATCAACGAGGTGCTCTACGACTCCATCGGAGAGGGCAGCGACGCCGACGGTGAGTGGGTCGAGCTCTACAACGCCGGCGACGCCCCTGCCCAACTCGCCGGCTGGGCGTTGGAGGACAACGTTGGTAGTAAGGTGCTGCCCGGATTCCTGCTGGGTCCGGGTGGCTTCGCTGTCATAGCCGCTTCGGCTAGCCTCCTGCCCGGAATCGACAGTGTCCTTCCCCTCAGTGGACGCATCGGCAACGGCCTGGGCAACGACGGCGATCGCGTGCTCCTGCGCGACCCCAGCGGCGCCCTCGTCGATGCGCTCTCCTGGGGCAGCGATACCAGCATCTTCGACCCCGCCGCCGACGACGTCCCCGCCGGACACTCCCTCGAACGTCGACGGCCCGGCGTCGACACGAACGCAGCGGGCGACTTCGTCGACAACGAGTCCCCCTCGCCGGGCGCGCCGCTGCCACCTCACTCTTCAGGCCCCGCCAGGGAGTCACGGACCGGCCAGCCCATCGACATCATCGAGGCGGAGGGCGACAGCATTCAGCCGTTCGTCCTCGGTGTCATCGCCGCCTCGGCCGCCGCGCTTGTCGCGGCCGTGGGATGGCGCACATTCCCCGCGCTCAAGAGCCGTCTGCGCAGGGGCGTATGAGGGAGCGCCTGCAGAAGATCCTGGCCCAGGCCGGCTTTGGATCCCGGCGCTCTGCCGAGCGCCTCATCACCGCCGGCCGTGTCAGCGTGAACGGCGCAACGGTGAGCCAGCTCGGGGCGCAGGCGGACCCCGGCACCGACCGCATCGAGGTCGACGGCGCGCCCATCTCCCTGTCGGAAGAGCGCGTCTACCTCGCCATGCACAAGCCCTACGGCTACGTGACGACCGTGCGCGACCCGCAGAAGCGGCGCACCGTGATGGATCTGCTGCCGCCCGGACTGCCCGCGCATGTCGTCCCCGTCGGCCGCCTCGACCGCGACAGCGAAGGGCTGCTGCTCCTCACAAACGACGGCGAGCTGGCGCACCGCCTGGCCCACCCCCGCTATCAGATCGACAAGGAGTACGCCACGCTCGTCCACGGCGTTCCTGGCGATGCAGCGATTGAGTCGCTCCGTCACGGCGTCGCGATCGCTGGACGGAAGACCGCCCCCGCCGCAGCGGAAGTTACCCCGCGGCCCCCCTACGGCTTCGAGCAGAAGCGTGGCCACACCTGGCTGACCATCGTCATCCACGAAGGACGCAAACGCCAGGTGCGCCTGATGTGCGCCGCCGTCGGCCATCCCGTCCGCTCATTGATCCGCACGCGCGTCGGCGAGGTGCGGCTCGGACGCCTTGCGCGCGCCAAGACCCGTCCCCTCCGTCCCCGCGAGCTCGCCGCCCTGCGCGAGCTGCTGGATCTCACGTAGCCGATTCGGAGCGACGGGTATAATCGCTCCGATTCCGAGGGAGGTGCCGCGCGCCAGCCGACGTCATCGCCATCGACGGACCGGCCGCGTCCGGAAAGAGCGCGATCGGCACCCTGGTCGCCGAGCACCTGAGCTACCGCTTCGTCGACACCGGCGCCATGTACCGCGCTGTGACCTGGCTGGCACTCCGCCGCGCCATCGACATCCACGACGCGGCTGCCCTCGCGGACATGGCTCAGCGCGCCGGCATTCGCATCACCACCCCGCCCCTCGGATCAGCCGAGGCCACCGCCGTAGAACTCGACGGCGAGGACGCCACCCCGCACCTCCGCGACCCTGGCGTGGAAGCGAACGTCTCCCTCGTCTCGAGCGTGCCCGGCGTACGCTCCGCGCTCGTGCGCATCCAGCGCGCCCTCGCCGCCGAAGGCCGCATCGTCATGGCCGGCCGCGACATCGGCTCCGTCGTGCTGCCCGACGCCCCCGTGAAGGTCTACTTGGACGCCTCGACGCAGGTGCGTGCCCGCCGCCGGGCGGAGCAGCTCCGAGCCGCCGGCCTCGAGACCAGCGAGGACGCCATCTTGGCCGACCTCACCCGCCGCGATGGGCTCGACTCCACCCGCGAGGCCTCGCCGTTGACGGCGGCGGCCGGCGCGGTAATCATCCTTACGGACGATCTCACCATCGAACAGGTCGTCGGCCGCATTCTGGAGCTTGCCCGTGATTAAGCGCGTCGTGCCCGTTTCCTACTGGGCGATCGTCTGGTTCATTCGCTTCTGCATGTTCCTCTACCTCCGGAGCACGAAGGTCGAGGGGCTCGAGAACGTACCCGACAAGGGCGGCGCCATCCTGGTCTCGAACCACCTGAACAACGCCGACCCTTGCGTGATCCCCGGTGTCTTCAAGCGCCGCATCATCACCATGGCCAAGAAGGAAATGTTCCGCTGGCCCGTCGTGAACTGGGTGTTTCGCTTCATCGGCGCCTTCCCCGTCGACCGCCAGGGCGCTGATCTCGGTGCTTTGCGCGAGGCCACGCGGATCGTGAACACCGGCATGCTGCTCCTGATGTTCCCCGAGGGCACCCGCAGCAAGGACCGCCAGCTCCACCGCGGCTTCGCCGGATCGTCGCTGATCGCCTACCGCACCGGCGCCCCCCTCATCCCCATCGCCATCACCGGCACGGAGCACCTCCGGTGGCCCTGGTTCTTCGTGCGTCCCTTCTTCGGCCCGCGCGTGACCGTGCGCATCGGCAAGCCCTTCTTCCCCCCCGCCGCCGAGCGCATCACGTCTCAGCAGGCCCAGAACGCCACCGACGACATCATGCGTCACATCGCGGAGCTCCTGCCGGAGGAATACCGCGGCGAATACCGCGACGATGTGGCCCCCTCGGCGACGCCGCTTCAGGTGCGCGCAACTGAGTAGTCACGCTCTCGTCAGCCTTGGGTTCCTCACCCTGACCTTTGCGGCTATACGCCCCAGCTTCGCGGCCGATGAAATGGCCGCAACAGCACTTGTGCAAAAGAGGAATCCGGCCATGAATAATGTCCAATCGAACGTACCTTCGGAGACTGACCACACGGCGATAACTAGGAGGCCGGAGCCAAAGAGTCCTGCCGAAGCCGCTACCAGAACATGGTCGAGTCGCTTGGAGCGCGCAAGCGTAACACCGAGAGCGAAAACGAGCAGAAGGACAATTGCTCCGACGTAGTAGGCCGAAGTAAGCAAAGCAGCCGGAAGTCCAATGACCCCCATGAGCACCCACCCGGCACGACGCCACTGGCCTGTTCGCAGGACAGTTCCAACGGGGAGGAGCAAGAAGATGCCCACACCGATTACGATGATGACCTGCGAGAGGAGGTCCGGCACGACTGCCCCCTTGCCCTGCAAGCATAGACCTCAGCAAGTGCAGCGCCCTGAGGCGTTATACTGGCCCCACATAACACAAGGATCTTGGATGCAAATCATCAAGGCGCGCGAACTCGGCTTCTGCATGGGCGTCCGCCGCGCCGTCGACATGATGGAACACGCCGCCGGCGAACTCGGCCCCATCACCAGCCTCGGCTCCACCGTCCACAACCCCCAGGTCGTCGGCCGCCTCCGCGACCGCGGCGTCGAGGTCGTCGCCACTCTCGAACAGGTCGATGCCCGCCGCCCCGTCGCCATCACCGCCCACGGCGTCGGCCCCGACATCATCGCCGGCCTCGAGGCCCGTGGCGCCGAGATCGTCGACACCACCTGCCCCATCGTCACCCGCGCCCAGCAGTGGGCGAAGCGCCTCGCCGACGAGGGCTTCGGCGTCATCGTCTTCGGCGACCCCGACCACAAGGAGGTCCGCGGCATCATCGGCTGGGCACAGGGCAAGATCCTCACCATGCGCAGCGCCGATGAACTCGACGCCCCCTTCCCCGACTGGATGCCATCCCGCGTCGGCGTCCTCTCCCAGACCACCGAGACCGAGGGCCACTTTGCCAGCTTCGTCCAGAAGCTCCTCACGGCGCACATGGACCGCATCAGCGAGCTACGCGTCATCAACACCCTCTGCAACGCCACCACCAGCCAGCAGGCCGCGACGCAGGAGCTTGCGCAGCAGGTCGACCTCATGGTCGTCGTCGGCGGCCGCGAGAGCGCGAACACCCGCCACCTCGCCGAAGTCGCCCGCGAGCGCGGCGTCGAGACGTACCACGTCGAATCCGCCGCCGAGATCGACGCCGCATGGCTATCCGGCAAGGATCGCGTCGGCGTCGCCGCCGGCGCCTCCACCCCCGACGCCGTCATCGACGAGGTCATCGACCGGCTCCACGCGCTGGCGCCCGCATGACCGAAGTCCGGCGCACGCCCAGCATCCGGCGCCCCAACGAGGGCGGCGTCGTCGAAGCGATACGCCCCGGCAGCCTCGCCGACCGCCTCGAACTCCGGCCCGGGGACCGCATCGTCGCCATCGACGGCCGCACCCTCCGTGACGCCGTGGACTTCCAGTACCTCACCGCCGAAGACCGCATCGAGCTTGAGGTTGCCCGTGGCGACGAGACCCTCCTGCTCGGCGTCGATAAGCAACCCGACCAGGATCTCGGCCTCGAGTTCCAGGATGCCGCCTTCGATGGCGTGCGCACCTGCAACAACGCCTGCTTCTTCTGCTTCCTCAAGGGCAACCCCAAGGGCATGCGCCGCACCCTCTACGTGAAGGACGACGACTACCGCCTCAGCTTCTTCCACGGCAACTTCGTCACCCTCACGAACCTCACCGAGGACGACTGGAGCCGCCTCGAAGAGCAGCGGCTCTCCCCCCTCAACGTCTCGGTACACGCCACCGAGCCGGAGCTCCGCCGCTACCTCCTCGGCAACCGCACCGCCCCCGACATCTGCGAGCAGCTGCGCCGCCTCGGCGCCGCCGGCATCCAGGCGAACACTCAGGTGGTGCTCTGCCCCGGCGTGAACGACGGCCCCGCCCTCGACCGCACCATCGAGGATCTCGCCGCGCTGTACCCCACCGTGCAGACGATCTCCGTCGTGCCCGTCGGTGCCACCGAGACCGCCGAGGAGCGCATCGCCCGCGGCCGCCACGCCGACGAGGTCGATGCATGCCGCCCGGAGTACGCTCGCGCCGTCATCGCGCAGGTCTCTGCGTATCAGCGACGCTTCCGCCGCCAGCACGGCCGCACCCTCGTCTACCTCGCCGACGAGTACTACCTCGCCTGCGGCGACGATCCGCCCGCCGCCGCCCGCTACGACGGCTTCCCGCAATTCGAGAACGGCATCGGCATGGCGCGCTCGCTCGTCGACGACTGGCGTCGCGCCCGCCGCGACTACCTGCGCCGCCCCGCCGCCCCCTCGATCGCGCGCCTCAGCCTGGTCTGCGGCACCCTCATCGCACCCACGCTCGCCCGCATCGCCGCGGAGTTCACCGGGACAACCGGCGTCGAGGCGACCGTGCACGCCGTCCCCAACACCTTCTTCGGCCCGCGCGTGAACGTCTCCGGGCTGCTCACAGCCCAGGATCTCGAACGTCACCTGCGAGACCGCGATCTCGGCGATCTCTGCATCCTCTCGCGCTACACACTCGACTACACCGGCGCGCGCTTCCTCGACGACGCCAGCCCTGCCGATCTTCAACGCACACTTGGTGTCCCGCTCGCCTTCGCGTCCACCCTGCGCGAGGTCTTGCAAATCGTGGCGGAGCCGTTAGAATCGGGCACGACCGGCGCCACGACCGGCGCCACGACTGCCGCCGTCACCAACGGCAAGTCGTGGGTCGACTACGCGAGTCCCCCCAGCTCCGTTCCCCCTTCTCTTCAGGGAAGGGGCTAGTGGGCGCTGAAGAAGCGGCTACAGAGGGCAGAGCCCCTTGTCGGGGGGCTCCGGGGGGTGTCCCCCCCGGATTCACAGCTATCCCACTGGGCGGGCGGATGGGAAGGTTGACTGTTCGTCTTGAGGGGTTTCAGTACCCTGCTGGGGGTTAGCTCGAAGGAGGTGCCACACACGCGAGCGGGAACAACCAAAGATGAAGCGCCAGGCCCGCCGTAACGGCGGGTGACGAGGTAGAGGTCGATCGAAAACACTCGGCGGATGGCCTCTCGGCTGCACAGCCGTCATGGATGCGACAAAGCGCGGCGCGCAAGCGCCCGACAAAGACCATCCAACGTGCATCACCGCCATCGGTGATCCCCAATCCCCGCTCGCAGACTCTACACGCAGCATCGAAGCAACCCGCATCCGCGGGCATGCGTGATCGCGCACTCGGTCGCGCCGAGGAGTTTGCATGTTTGATCGACGAACTACACACACGCCATCGCGACCCGTCCCGCCGGAGGTGCGCTGATGTGCGGCATCATCGGCTACACAGGCGAGCGTGACGCCGCCCCGCTCCTCCTCGACGGCCTCGAGCGCCTCGAATATCGCGGCTACGACAGCGCTGGCATCGCCGTCCTGGATAACGGCCAGCTCCGCATCGTGAAGGGCGCTGGCAAGCTCGCCGTGCTCCGCTCCGCCCTCGAAGGCGCCTACCCCGCCGGCACGACGGGTATCGGCCACACCCGCTGGGCCACCCACGGCAAGCCCACCACCGACAACGCCCACCCCCATCAGGACTGCACCGGCGACGTCGTCGTCATCCACAACGGCATCGTCGAGAACTACGTAGCGCTGCGTGCGGAGCTGTCCGCCCGAGGCCACCAGCTCGCGTCCGACACCGACACCGAAGTGATCCCGCACCTCATCGAGGCGCACCTGCGCGACGGCGACGACCTGCTGACAGCGTTCCGCCGCACCCTCGGGCGCCTGGATGGCGCCCACGCCATCGTCGTGCTCTCGAAGCGCGAGCCCGACCTCATCCTCGCCGCCCGCGCCGGCAACGCCGGGGGCGTCGTCGTCGGCTACGGCGACGGTGAGATGTTCGTCGCCAGCGACCTCCCCGCCCTCCTCCAGCAGACGCACCGCGTCGTCTTCCTCGACGATGGCGAGATCGCGGCCGTCTCGCGTTCCGGCGCCCGCTACTGCGACTTCAACGGCGCCCCCCTCCACCGGTCGCCCCGCGACGTGCCGTACGACCCCCTGTCCGCCGCGAAGGGCGCCTACAAGCACTTCATGCTCAAGGAGATCATGGAGCAGCCCCAGAGCGTCCTCGACACTCTCCGCGGCCGCGCCATCTTCGATCCCCCCGGCCTCGACCTCGAGGACATGACCATCCCCGACGGCGTACTGCGCGCCATCTCGCGCGTCGTCCTGATCGGCATGGGCACCAGCATGCACGCCGCCATGGTTGGACGTGCCTACATGGAGCGCATCGCCGGCGTCCCCGCCGAAGTCGACAACTCGTCCGAATTCCGCTACCGCGACGCCCTTATCGGTCCCGACACGCTCGTGGTCTCGGTCGCCCAGTCCGGCGAGACCGTCGATACCCTCGAAGCCATGGCCGACGCGAAGCGCCGCGGCGCCCCGCAGGTCACCATCTGCAACACCCCCGGCGCCCAGTCCACCCGCGTCGCCGAAGGCTTCATCCTCACCCGCTGCGGCCCCGAGGTCGCCGTCGCCAGCACCAAGACCCTGCTCGCGTCGATGACTGCGCTCTACCTGCTCGCGTGCCACATCGGCCGCGTACGCGGCGCCCTGGACGACGAGCAGCTCGGCGGCCTCCTCGCCGATCTCGCCCACATGCCGTCGCTCGTCGGCCGCACCCTCCGCCTGGAGCCGCACATCGAGGCCCTCGCGCACCGCTTCGCCGATCGCCACCACTTCCTCTTCCTCGCCCGCGGCATCGAATACCCCATGGCCATGGAAGGCGCCCTCAAGCTCAAGGAAGTCAGCTACATCCACGCCGAGGGCTACCCCGCCGGCGAGATGAAGCACGGCCCCATCGCCCTCATCGACCGCTCCATGCCCGTCGTCGCCATCGCCCTCGACGACGGCACCCGCGACAAGATGCTCTCGAACATCGAGCAGGTGCGCGCCCGCGAGGGCATCGTCATCGGCATCGTGAACGAAGGCGACACCGAGATCGCCGCGAAGTGCGATGAAGTCATCGAACTCCCGCGCACCACCCCGCTCCTCGCCCCCCTCCTCGCCGCCATCCCGATGCAGCTGCTCGCGTATCACATAGCCGTCCGCCGCGGCTGCGACGTCGACCAGCCCCGCAACCTCGCCAAGACCGTCACCGTGGAGTGACACTAGGCGAGCGATGCCCCCCCGCCACCCCTCAAGAGGGCGGCCCAGCAGGTCACACGATCCCCACATGGTGTCACTCACTGGCCGCCGCACGAACCGGCGTGGCCGCTGGAAGCGTCATCCGCCGGCTTGTCCAGTCATCGCCTCAATCGAGGTGGCAACGGTCGCCTGCGTGTGAGAGAAGGGCTTGCACATAGGAGCGTCACTTAGTGTGACCCCGCGGCGACGCCGGCGGTCTGAGGCCATCTCAACGGGGGCAAGACCACCCTGCTCGGGACTCTCATAATGAGTGGACCAGAAATCGGGAGCAGGTCACTTGAGCAATGATCTCATCCTATCCGGAACTGCGTGCGACGAAGCAATCCGGCTGCCAACGCCTCTGCCCGCATGGCCGCGGGTCAATCCCCGAAGGACAGAGCTGCAACAAACGCCTTCACTTCCTCGATTGAGTATCCCCCCCCGTCAGCGCAGACCTGGACACGAATGGGCGTTCCCTCTTACGTGGCTCCGCTCAAGAAAGTGAGACAGATCTGATCCCGAAGCACCTCTAGCCGACCCTCGAACATCCCGACCGTCATTTCGGATACGTCGACATCAGCCGTGGGAGTACTCTGTGGGTAAGCAGTGGGTTCTTGTGTTATCTGCAGTGTCGTTTGATGACTGGGCACAACTACAACCTGTCGAGCGCGTGGAAGCCCGACTTCTGGAAACGTTTCCACGATTCCCCTCTGCGACACAACGGGAAAGCTCACTTCATCGGGGCGAACCAACGGGAAACCAACAAGGCGCTCACCGTCGTCAGCGGTTGAGAAAGTCGATCCGGACGCCAACTCGGTCGCCACCACAGGAATGGGGGTCACCGGCGAGTCCTGCGCGTTCGCCGGCGCCACGAACTTCGTTGTGGGAAGCGGAGTTGAGCCCTCATCCGGTGCATCCATCCCGCATCCGATAGCAAGCCATAGGGTTGCCAGAAATGCCACGAAGACAAAGCTGTGGATAGTGCCGAACCTTCGGAGCGTACTCACCGCGGCCCCCGAAGACTGTACAAGTGGGGCATTAACGAATGCATGACTTTGGTAGCCTCTGAGTTGTGCGGACAGTGATTCCCACCTGCGCAGGAGTTAGTGGGAAGATCCCACGATAGGCATCGTGTCCATAGACGCGGGAGTAGTCAATGTCCGGAAATGGATGACCGAACACATCAATCGCAACGTAGGGTTCTACCAGAAAGAACGGCTCCTCCGCCCTTGGATGGTCGTGATACCACTGCGAAACTGTGGGTGCCCCGCTGCTGAACCCTATCACACCTTTCACGGGTATGCCCGATTCCCGCATGGCCCAGTTGAGCGTGTCATACCCGTCGAGATGGCCCTCGATGGCGCGATCAATGACACCAGCCCCGCAACCTCGCCAACACCGTCACCGTCGAGTGACACTAGGCGAGCGATGCTCCCCGCCACACCTCAAGAGGGCGGCCCAGCAGGTCACACGATCCCCACACGGTGGTGACTCACTACAGATACCGAGAGGCATCAGCCCGAACGCTCCGCGTCCGTGATAACTGACTGGAGTTCAATTCGCGCCAGCTTCCATGGTTTCCTCTTCCAAGCGGAACGTCGGCTTCCGCGATGAACGTATCTCGATCTCACCCCACTCACCAGACAGGTGGTAGAGATCCCCTTCGAACGAGAAGGCGTGGACATTGCCATAGTCGAGCGACCCATCCGGATCCTCTATTGGCGAGGCACCCCGCCCTGACCACGTAACGTCACTCCACTCCATCGGCGTGTGATTTCGCGGATTGCTCCCACTAACTGGATCGCCAGGGTGCCGCTCCAGCCTCTATCCTCCAGCACCCCCGGCAGGTCCACCCATGTCCTCCATCTCCCGCCGCACCCGCCGCAACTCATAGACCGCCCCGCACCCCTCGAACCGCGCCGCCGCCCGCCCGAACTCCTCCCGCGCCTCATCCCGCCGTTCCCGCCGCAACGCCACTCGCCCCAGCCCCGCCACGCACCTCCCCGCGTCCACGGAACACTCTTCGCGTTCCGCCCACTCCACCCCCGCTCCAAAGTACGCCCCCGCTTCGTCCAGCAGCCCCAGCCGCAACGCCAGCGCCCCCCGCACCTCATCCACCCCCCGCCCCTGCAGCGTCGAGTAGCGGATCGGCAGCTTCCGCGCCCGGTCACGCTCCGCGAACGCGTCCCGCACCTCTGCCGCCAGTCGGTCGTCGGCCAGCGCCACCAGGCAGTCCCCCGGCGCCGCCGCCTCCTCCGCGAAGCTCTCCCACTGCCGCGACACCTCCGCCCACGCCAGCAACTCCCGCCGCGCCGCCTCCTCCTGCCCCGCCGCGAACAGCATCCCCGCCGCCGCCGCATGGATCTGCGACACCGCCGTCGGCGTCCGCCCGCCCCGCTCCGGCTCGACCAGCAGCCGCATCCCCTCCCCGATCTCCCCGCGATGCAACGCCATCCACATCCGGTACAGGTCCGCCCGAAAGTCGACCTCGCCCGGTGTCCGCGCCAGCAGCTCCTCGCACCGCTCGAACTCGCACCGTGCGAACGCCGCCCCTACCAGGTCCATGAGCGCCAGCTGCGCCTGGAAGCGCAGATGCGTCCGGTCTGCGTACGCCAGCGACTCCTCCGCCAGCGCCATCCCGTCGCCGAGGCGGCCGATCTCCATCATCGCGAACCCCATCCCCCGCAGCTGCCCCGACGCCATGTCGTGACGCCCCAGCCCCACCGATGTCTCGTACACCTGCCGCAGCAGCCGCAGATACTCCTCCGCGCGCCCCTCGTCGAGCGCCTTCCAGGCCACCTCCTGCGTGCGCGCCGTCAGCAGGTCCGGGAACTGATGCGCCTCGCCGATCGCGATCGCCTCCTCCATCCGCCGCGAGCCCAGGAGCAGCAGCGCCCGCAGGTGCGGGTCCGCGTCGCCCAGCGCCTCCAACGCCTCGTCCGCCATCGCCCGCTGACGGTCCGGCGGCCCCCAGATCCGCAGGATCTCCCACGTCGCAGCCGCCATCCCCACCCCGTCCCCCCGCTCCCGGCACAGCCCGATCGCCCGCCTCAGCGTCCGCCACGCCGGTCGCGCCTGCCCGTCGTACCAGTAGCACCGACCCAGCGCCGTCAGCAGCCCCGCCTCCGCCTCCCCGTCCTCCCCACCCGCCATCAGCGACAGGCACGCCTCATACTCGCGCGCGGCGTCCTCCCACAGCGTCGCCGCCTCCGCGCGCTCCGCCGCCGCCCGGCGCTCGTCGAGCGTCCGCCGCGCTTCACTCTTGGCGTCCTGAGACATCTGCACCTCGTCCTGTGAAACCGCCCATCATCGCCATCCGCTCGACTCCCGTCAACGGTTGACGCTGCTCCTTCTCCGGAGTTAGTGTATAACTGACACTAAGTCCAGCCCTCGCGAAAGGCCAACGCCATGGCCCAGCGCTTCGACTACCTCATCGTAGGCTCCGGCATCGCCGGCCTCTACGCCGCCCTCCTCGCCCGCCAGCACGGCACCGTCTGCGTGCTCACCAAGGGCGGCATCGACGAGTGCAACACCAGGTACGCCCAGGGCGGCATCGCCGCCGCCGTCGGCGCCGACGACGACCCCGCCCTCCACCTCCGCGACACCATCGAAGCCGGCGCCGGCCTCGTCGATGAAGAGGCCGCCCGCATCCTCGTCGAGGCTGCCGCCGATCGCATCCACGATCTCGTCACCTTCGGCGTCCCCTTCGACAGCACCGACGGCGAGGTCGCCCTCGGCCGCGAGGCCGCCCACTCCCGCCGCCGCATCCTCCACGCCGGCGGCGACTCCACCGGCGCCCACATCGAGATCTCCCTCTCGAACTTGGCCCGCATGTCCCGCATCACCATCAAGGAGCACGTGCAGGTCGAGGAGATCGTCGTCGAAGACGGCCGCGCCACCGCCGTCCGCGCCCTCGACGCCCGCACCAACCTCACCGAGCGCTTCCAGGCCGGCGCCATCGTCCTCGCGACGGGCGGCTGCGGCCAGCTCTTCCGCATCAGCACCAACCCCGACGTCGCCACCGCCGACGGCGTCGCCCTGGCCTACCGCGCCGGCGCGGAAGTGCAAGACATGGAGTTCATGCAGTTCCACCCCACCGCCCTCCGCCTCCCGGGCGTGCCCGTCTTCCTCATCTCCGAGGCCGTCCGCGGGGAGGGTGGCCTACTCCGCAACGCCGCCGGCGAGCGTTTCATGCCCTCCTATCACGAAAAGGCCGAACTCGCCCCCCGCGACATCGTCGCCCGCGCCATCGTCAGCGAGATGGCCCGCACCGGCGCCGAGTGCGCCTATCTCGACATCACCCACCTCCCGGCCGAGCGGATCACCGCCCGCTTCCCCCAGATCTACCGCTTCTGCCTCGACCACGGCGTCGACATGACGAAGGAGCCCGTGCCCGTGTCCCCCGCCGCCCACTACATGATGGGAGGCGTCCGCACGAACACCTGGGGCGAGACCACCCTGCCCGGCCTCTACGCCTGCGGTGAGGCCGCCTGCACCGGCGTCCATGGCGCGAACCGGCTCGCCAGTAACTCCCTGCTCGAGACGGTGGTCTTCGCCAAGCGCATCGTCCAGCGCACCGTCGAAGCCCCCGGCGGCGCCGCCGAGCCGTCCGTCGGCGCGGCCCCACTGCCCCGGTTCCGGCAGGAGGGCGGCGCCTCCTCGACGCGCACCTGGCTGCAGGCCCTCATGTGGGAGCACGTCGGCATCGTCCGCGAAGGCGATGGTCTGGCGCACGCACTCCACCAGCTCGCCGCCGCTGACGCCGCCATGCCCGCCCCGCACGACCGCCCTTCGCACGAGCTCGCCAACCTCGTGCTCGCCGGCCGCCTGATGGCCCAGGCCGCGCTGGTCCGCGAGGAGAGCCGCGGTGCGCACTACCGCACCGACTTCCCCGAGCCGCGCGAGGCTTGGCGGCGACACATCACCTTCCGCCGGGAGGCGTAGCGTGCCCGAGACGGTTCAGCCCATCCCACCCCGCGTCGTCGACGCCGCTGTCCTCGCCGCATTGGAAGAGGACGGCGCCTACGACGACGTCACCACGCGCGCCCTCGTCGATCCGGCGCGCTGGGGAAGCGGGACCTTCACCGCGAAGGAGACCGGCGTCATCGCCGGCCTCCCCGTGTCCGCCGCCGCCATGACCGCGCTCGACTCGACCGTCTCGTTCGACGCCCTCGTCCAGGAAGGCGCCATCGCCCGTCCCGGCGACCAATTGGCGGAAGTCGAAGGCCCGCTCAGCGTCATCCTCGCCGCGGAGCGCGTCGCCCTGAACTTCCTGCAGCGCCTCTCTGGCATCGCCTCCCTCACCCGCGACTACGTTGACGCCGTCGCCCACACCAGGGCACGCATCCTCGATACACGCAAGACCACTCCCGGCCTGCGCCAGCTCGAACGCTACGCCGTCCGCGTCGGCGGTGGTCGAAATCATCGGTTCAACCTCGCCGATGGCGTGCTCATCAAGGACAACCACATCACCGCCGCCCGCCAGGCCGGTGCCGTGCATCTTGGCCAGATCGTCTCGCAGGCGCGCGCCGCCGCCCCCCACGCCATGCGCATCGAGATCGAAGTGACGACCGTCGAGGAAGCCGAAGAGGCGGCCGACGGCGGTGCCGACGTCATCCTGCTCGACAACATGCCGCCCGAAGAGATCCGCAGCGCCGTCGAGGTCATCGCCGGTCGCGCGCTCGTCGAAGCGTCCGGCGGCGTCACGCTCGAGACCGTGCGTGCCGTCGCCGAGGCCGGCGTCGACTTCATCTCTGTCGGCCGGCTCACCCACTCCGCGCCCGCCCTGGACATCAGCCTCGAGGTCTCCGGCCTCTGATGTCGCAGATCGTGATCGTCAGCGGCCCTCCCGGGGCTGGCAAGAGCACCGTCTGCGACCTCCTCTGCGAGCGCTACGACAGGACCGTCCACCTGCTGACCGACGAGGCGTACGGCTGGATCCGCATGGGTTTCATCGAGCCGTGGAAGCCCGGGTCCCTCACGCAAAACCTGACCGTGAGCCGGGCGGCTGCCCGGGCCGCGACCGCGTTCGCCCAGGCGCGATACGGCGTCTTTGTCGATGGAGTCATCGGGCCGCAGCACCTGCCGGTCTATCTGGAGGAGCTTCAGGCGGGCGGAGTGCCCGTGCACTACGCCGTGCTGCTCCCCTCGCTCGATGAGACCAAACGGCGTGCCCTCAACCTTGAGAAGCAGATCCTCGGCGCCGACGACATGTTCGCGCGGGTGTACGCGATGTTCGCGGATCAGCCTGCGTCCGCCGGCTGCACGATCGACAGCACCAGCCTTTCGGCGCAGCAGACCGCCGACCGCGTGATGGACGCCTGCGGCCGGGGCGACTGCCTGGTCTACACGCCGCCCTGATTAGCCTCGGCGCGGGCGCTCCAGCTCCGCGCTGTCGACGACGATCGTAACCGGGCCGTTGTTCACCAGCTCCACCTGCATGTGCGCCCCGAAGCGCCCGGTCGTCACCCGCAGCCCCCGGTGCCGCAACTCGTCCGCGAACGCATCGACGAGGGGTTCCGCCTCCTCCGGCGGGGCCGCCGACGTGAACCCCGGACGCCGCCCGCGGCGCACGTGCGCCAGCAGCGTGAATTGCGAGACCACCAGCGCCTCCCCCTCTTCGTCCGTGACGGAGCGGTTGAAACGCCCCTCCTCATCGGCGAAGATACGCAGCTCCGCGCACTTGGCTGCCACACGGCGCGACACCTCCTCGTCGTCCCCCGCGGCGATGCCCACGAGCAGCAGCAGGCCGGGCCCGATCGCGCTCACCCGCCGCCCGTCGACCGACACGCTGGCCCAGTCGACGCGTTGCAGGACCACACGCACGGCCTAGGAGGCAGTCGCTGGTTCTGTCGTCCCCGGATCCGGTGCCGTCGGACTCGGGCTCGGACTCGAAGGCGTACTCGCTGTCTCTGCCCCCGTGTCGGCAGCCGCCCCACCCGTCGATCCTCCGGAAGATGAAGAGCGGCTGTCCGTGGCGTAGAACCCGCTCCCCTTGAACACCACCGGCGGTGCGAACAGAACGCGCTGTGCCCGTTGGCCGCAGCGCGGGCACTTCTGCCGGGAAGGCGCGCTGAAGCTCTCGCGCCGTTCGTAGCGTTCGCCGCAGCCCTCGCACAGATACTCGTATGTAGGCACGAACGGCCCCTCCTGATTCTGTGTAACGAAGTGTATCTTCCCGCTCGCGACTTCCTCAAGCTGCGGTGATCTACGGCTCCGGGTTTGGCCCTCCGGCCTGCGCACCCATGTAGAAGTCGTCGAAATACGCCTCGCCCGACGGCGCCCGCCCCGATGGCCCGATCACGTAACCGACGTGGACCGTTATGTCGATTCTATCCCATGCCGCCGGCACCCCTCCGAGTTCGTCCCTGAACGCCTGCGCCACCGGGTACCCGAAATATGTCCACTCCCCCGTCTTGGGCCCGTCCCGGCTCAGGAACACCACCCCCGCCGTCCCCGCGTCTGGCGGCTCTTCGGCGAGCCCCGCGATGATGAACCGCACCGATGCCTCCTCCACCCCTCCCGCCGCCGTCACGGCCGCAACTTCGAACTCTAGATACGCCTGCGCGTCGCCGGGCGCCCAACGGTTCACACGGTAGTACCCCGAAACGTACTCCGGGACCGCCATCGCCAGCACCGGCTGCTTCGCCGCCGCCCCGAGCCCCCCCAGCTGCAACGAGAGCCCGTGCGAGCCCGAACGATGCGCGCTCGGCGAGACGGCGAACAGCTGCTCTGATCCCTCCGTCGGCGCCCAAGGCGGCTGCCCGCCCTCGAATCCCGGATTGTTGATGAGGTTCTGCGCGATCGGCGTGGGGGTCGCCAGCGGCGGCAGATCCTCGAAGACCCCACAGCCCTGCCCCAGGACCCACACCGATCCCGCCAGCGCACACAACCACAACCCCGCCGCCCATCGCCTGCCCTCGCGCATGCGCTGTTCGTATCCGGGACGGCGCTCGGCGTCAAGCGCCCGAGCCGATCGCTGGACCGTATAGTGGACGGCCATGCCCGATGATCCCGTCACCCCCGCCACTCTCCTCGACCGCCCGATGGTCCGCGCTGGCGTCGCACTGGTCTTGCTCGCCGCCCTCGCCGCAGCCGCGTTCGCCATCCGCTCCACCGGCGACGACGGCGCTGCACCCGCCGCCGGCGGTGCTCCGCTTGGCGCCCTCGATGCCCGCCACCCAGTCCGCGGCCAGCCCGCCCCCGACTTCGCCCTCCTCACCACCGACGGCCGCGTACTCCGCCTCAGCGACTTCCGCGGAAAGGTCGTCTACGTCAACTTCTGGGCCACCTGGTGCACGCCCTGCAAGAAAGAGCTGCCCGCGATCCAGCGCATCTACGACGAGAAACACGCGGAAGGATTCGAGGTGCTGACCGTGAACTGGCTGGAGGACAGCGATAACGCCGCCGCCTTCTTCGAAGAACGCGAACTGACGCTCCCCGTCCTTCTCGACAGCGACGGCGACGTCTACGACCAGTATGCCCTGCAGGGACTCCCCGACAGCTTCTTCGTCGACCGCCAGGGCAACATCGCCGCCATCAACTACGGCTATCTCCCCGAGGAGACCATGCGCGCGCGTCTGGCGACCGCCGGCCTGCCCTGACCCTGCCTACCCCTCCAGCAGGTCTTTCGCCACCGTGCCTGACTTTACGACCATCGCCACGTTCGCCCGGTCGACCAGCACGCCGATGTCATCGATCGGGTTGCCCCGCACGAGGATCAGGTCCGCGTCCTTCCCCTCCCCGACCGTCCCGATGCGATCCTCGAGGCAGAACAGCTCGGCGTTCGTCTTCGTCGCGCTCACCATCGCCCCCATCGCCCCCATCCGCCGCGCCTTCTCGACCAGCTCGCTCGCCCGCCGCGACTGCCGCGGCCCCAGCAGGTCCGACCCCGACCCGATGCGCACCTGCGCCGCCTGTGCCACCGCCACGCTGTCCTTGCTCCGCGCCCGCACCAGCTCCAACTTCGCCAGGCTCGCTTCCGGGATCTCCGCCCGCGCCAGGATCTCCAGGATCACCAGCGTCGGCACCAGGAACGCCTCCTGCCGTGCGATCCGCTGCGCCGTCTGCTCGTCCAGCAGGCTCCCGTGCTCCAGCGAACGGACGCCAGCCTCCAGCGCGTTCTTCATCGCCCCCGACGTGTGGCAATGCGCCATCACGTACTTCCCGTAGGCGCGCGCCTCGTGCACCGCCGCCGCCATCTCCTCCACCGTGAACTGCAGGCTCTCCAGCGGGTCATTCGGCGACATCACTCCGCCCGACGCCATCAGCTTCACCTGCGATGCCCCTCGCCGGATCTGCGTCCGCGCCGCCCGCCGCACGGCATCGATGCCGTCGCAGATCTCGGTGTGCGCGACCAGTCCGGGGACCGCTGGCGGAGCGTCATCGACGAAACGCGGACGCTGGTCGCCGTGGCCGCCCGTCTGCGAGAGAAACGACCCGGACGGCAGGATGCGCGGCCCCGGGATCTCCCCCGTCTCGACGGCAGCGGCGTACGCCGGGTCGAGCCCGCCCGCATCGCGCACCGTGGTGAACCCCTCCTCCAGCGCGATGCGGATGTTCTCGACCACCTTGAGCACGTAGCTCACGTAGCTCTCCGGCGGCGGATTCGCGCCTGCGGCTGTCAACCCGAAGTGCACGTGCGCGTCCGTGAGGCCCGGCATCAGCGTGAGCCCGCCGCAGTCGATGATGCGCGCGCCCTCCGGCGCCCTGATGGCGCCGGCCGAGCCGACGCGCGTGATCTGCGAGCCTTGGACGAGAACGCTCACATGTTCGCGAGGCTCCCGCCCCGTCCCGTCGATGAGCAGCGCATCGTTGAACACCAGCGCCACGGGCTACGTCCGCTCGATCGCGCGGAGGCGCTCTTCGTCCAGCTCCACCCCCAGCCCCGGCCGGTCCGGCACATGCAGGTAGCCCTCGCTGTCGATGCGAAACGGCTCCGTGAGCAGGAAGTCGCGCACCTCCGGCGTCCAGTTCGGCGGGTCGTACGGGAACTCGATGAACGGACAGTTCGACGCCGCCGCCGCCACCTGAAGGTTCGCCGCCAGCCCCAGTCCGTTCGTCCAGGTGTGCGGCGCGAACAGCAGCCCCGCCGCCTCCGCCATCCCCGCCACCTTCCGCGCCACCGTAATCCCGCCCGCGAACGTGCAGTCCGGCTGGTACACGTCCAGCGAACCCTTGTCGAAGTACACCTGGAACTCGTGCAGCCCCGCGTTCAGCTCCCCGCCCGCGATGCGCACCGTCGTGTTCGCCCGCAGCTCCGCCAGCCCCTCGTAGTCGTACGCGTACAGCGGCTCCTCGATCCAGAACACGTCGTACCGTTCCAGCTCGCGGATCACCGTCCGCGCCGTCTTCCGGTCCCAGCGCCCGTCCGTCCGGTCGCCCGGCAGGTACCAGCCCCAGTTCGCGTCGACCATGATCGTCATGCTCTCGCCCACGGCCTTGCGCACGGCGTCCAACGTCTTCAGGTCGACCCGCCAGTCCCGATTGTGGAACCGCAGCTTGACTGCCCGGAACCCCTCCGCCCGGATCTGCAGGACGTCCTCGATGGTCTGCTCCAGCCCGTGGATCTCCCCGGTCGAGCAGTAAGCCAGCAGCTTCTCGTGCTTCCCGCCCAGCAGCTTCGAGAGCGGGACGCCGGCCTTCTTCGCGGCGATGTCCCAGAGCGCCACTTCGATCGGCCACGGCCGCCCCATGAAGTGCGCGATGCCGCGCAGCAGGTGCCAGTGCTCCTCGATCGCCAGCGGATCCTTCCCGACGAACAGCCCCGCCACGGTGTTCAGCCTAGTGAGGACGCCGCCCGCGCCGATACCCGTGATCCCCTCGTCGGTGTGGACCTCGACGACCGTCACATCCTGGTGCCGCTCTGCGAACGGGCGCCACGTCGGGTGATAGGGCCTGTCCTCGTGGTTCAACACGAAGCGCCGCGTCCGAACTTCGGTGATCTTCACGTCCCCCTCCTCCGGTGGTTCGCGTGAGCTTACACCGCTCTGCGCTTGGAATCGATCCATGGGTGCCTGCACCCATCCCGGGCAACCGGACGAGCGCCTGCACGATGCACCGACTCGCCCCGCCCCGCACGTCCGCCGATAACCAGACGCGATCACGGAGGCACCACCCGATGTCCGATGCGAACGGCATGGAACTCAAAACGACGGTCGATGCGCTCACCCAGGCCCTCATCGTCTGGGACGATGAGAACTACCGCCACTGTAAGCGCACGTCCGAGTACGCCGCCGCCCTCGCCCGCGAGATGGGCGTCGGCGGGGAAGCCGCCGAGCACATCCGCCTCGGCGCCCTCCTGCACGACATCGGGAAGATCGGCGTCGACCTCAGCGTCCTGCGCAAGCCCGCCACCCTCGACGCCGACGAGCAGAAGCACGTCCGCGCCCACCCCGCCATGGGCGAGTCGATCCTTGAGCGCGTCCTCCCGCAGCCGATCGTCGAGTGCGCCGCCGCCCACCACGAGCAGCCCGACGGCGAGGGCTACCCCCGCGGCCTGACGGAGGACCAGATCCCCCTCGGGGCGCTCATCTGCCGCGTCGCCGACGTTCTCGATTCGCTCACCGCCGCCCAGCCTTACCGTCCCGCCCTCCCGTTCGACGAGGCCATCGCCGAGCTGCGGACGGGCGCCGGCACCCGCTACGCCACCTCCGTCGTCGAGGCGCTCCTCCGCATGGTCGAACGCCGTAGCATCGTCCTCGCCGCCTGAGCGGATGCTACTGACCGTCGATCCCCTGACCCGGCCGTAGCCGGCGTGGAAACTTAGCGGCCATTTAACGGGCCTTTAATAGCCACCGGCTAGGATGCACATGTAGGGCTACACCGACGTACGAAGTTTCCTCCTGCGTACGTAAGGACTTCCGAAACGGCCGGGGCGTCCACAAGAGTCAGACCCAGACCCGACGCCCCGGCCGGGTCATCCAGAAGCCACAGACCACCACCCTCTGGTCACAATCGCGGAGGCGAGCCCCGCCTCCGCGATTTCGCGTCCGCCGCCGGCTCCCTACAATCCCGGCATGCCCTACGCACCCGTGAACGGCATCCAGCTCTACTACGAATCGCACGGCTCCGGCCCCGCGGTCGTCCTCGCGCATGGGGCCGGCGGCAACCACCTGAGCTGGTGGCAGCAGGTCCACGCCTTCTCCCGTGAGTTCCGCTGCATCACCTTCGACCACCGCGCCTTCGGCCTCAGCCGCGACGGCGACGGCGAGGCGCGCCGCGGCCGTACCGCCTTCCACGAGGACCTTCGCGAGCTCCTCGACCAGCTCGACATCCCCGAGTGCCGCATCGTCGCCCAGTCGATGGGAGGGCGCACCGCCGTCGGATTCGCGCTGCGCAACCCCGGCCGCTGCCGCGCCATGGTGCTCGCCGGCACCACCGGCGGCGCCATCGACGACGAGGTCCGCGAGCTGCAGGACGCTTATCGCGAGTCGGAGGTCGGCCGGCAGCCACTGGCCCGCCGCGCCGTCTCGCACCGCCTCAAGCTGCACGATCCCGGGAAGGAGTTCCTTTACCGCGCCATCGCCCGCCTCAACCCGCCCCGCCCCCGCGACTTCCTCGCCCCCATCCCCGGCTACCGCGGCAGCTCCGCCCAGCGCCTCGCCGATGCCGACTTCCCCGTCCTCTTCGTCGTCGGTGACCACGACGCCGTCACCCCGCCCGGCATCATCGAGCGCTGCCACCGCGCCGTCGCAGGCTCACGCCTCGCCGTGATCCCCGACAGCGGCCACTCCGCCTACTTCGAGCAGCCCCAAGCCTTCAACGCCGCCGTCATGTCGTTTCTGCGCAAAACGCTGTAGCCCTGCCACACCGCCTGTCATTCTGAGCGCAGCGAAGGACCCAGCCCCCCCACGCCTGCTTCCCAAGCATGGACGGGCGCGACCCGACAGTGGACTGCAAGTCGGGCCTCCTCTAACTCTAACGCTGGCGAACTGAGGCGATACGAACGCGTATGGACGCTCTTGCCCGCGCGGGAAAGCAGACAGTCGCGAAAGGGGAGCAGTGAAATGTGGCAACCAACTACGGAGCCTGACTGCGAGCAGGAAGAAGACCAGAGTAACGCCGATCCAGAAGAGAGGCTTCGGGGTAAGCGATGGATGTGCCCTGATACCCGCGAGCGGTATTTCGAGGTCGAGTGCGTCCCGAACGCCGATGGAGATGGCTACAGCGCAGTAGAGCCGCCGCAGTGGTACCGGTGGGTGGAAACGACGCACCCGGTTACCGCCGAGGACCCCAAGCTGTTCCGGACAAGTTGTGAGACGTGACAAGAGCATTACGAGTGAGGTAGATGTTGGATCGTTTCTCTTGAGGTCACACGAACCGGCTACCCGACGCCGAGCAACTCCACGTCGAAGATCAGCTCGGCATTCGGCGGGATCACCCCACCCGCGCCCCGCGCGCCGTACCCCAACGCCGCCGGGATCCGCAACTGACGCTTCCCCCCGACCTTCATCGACAGCACGCCCTCATCCCACCCCTTGATCACCTGCCCGACGCCGATCGTGAATTCGAACGGCTGCCCCCGGTCCACGGAGCTGTCGAACTTCTTCCCGTCCGTCAGCCGCCCGGTGTAGTGCACCCGCACCTTCTTGCCCTTTGCGGGGCTCTCCCCCATCCCGACCACCTCGTCGACGTACGCGAGGCCGCTTGGCGTCGTCACCTCATCAGCCATGAAAGATCTGCTCCTGCGAGCGGCGCTTGCCGCTATTGCACCGACACCAACTCTACGTCGAAGATCAGCGTCGCGCCCGCCGGGATATTCGGCCGCCCGTCCGGGTACGCCAACGGCCCCGGGATGATCAGCCGGCGCTTCCCGCCGGTCGCCATCGTCAGCAGCCCTTCCTGCCAGCCCTGGATGACACCGTTCAACGGGAACGTCGACGGCGATCCACGGTCGACCGAACTGTCGAACTTGGTGCCGTCCGTCAGCCACCCCGTGTAGTGCACCGTCACCTGCGACGTCGGCAGCGGCAAAGCCCCGTCCCCCACCACCTCGTCGATGTACTTCAGCCCGCTCGCCGTCGTCTGGATGTTCGACGCATCGAGCGGCGGGACGCCCGGCGCATTCCCGTCCGACTCCACCGGCAGCCCCGACGATGGCTCTGTGGCTCCCGCCGGCGGCTGCGTATTCTGATTCACGCGCGTGACGTTTGCGCCCGGCCCACCCGGCGCGTCCTCATCGTCTCCGCACGCCACCATGATCAGCGCCAGCACTACGCCGGCGCCCGAAAGGATCAGCTTCATCATCGTCCCTTCTCCTCCTGACCGGGCATTGTGCGTGCCCCCGCACCCACACGCAACGCGCATGATCGACGAGCGTCACGGGCCACGCCATCCTCCAGCTTCCAGCCTCCAGCGCTTCCGGAAGAAGCGCACGTACGCACGGACAACTGCCAGCGCCGAACGCAGCGCGCGTCACTAAAACCGGCTCTATCCTCCAGCTTCCAGCCTCCAGTCGCCCCGGGAGAAGCGCATCACGTACGGAACATTGCCAGCGGGCCTGTAAGCCGAATTCTGTCCCCTTGCGGGCGGTGGCCATCTATCTGGGCCGCCGGTTGCCCGGCGGCTCGAGCGGCTGACCCGGGACGCTCGGACGGGCCGTCCTTACTCGCCGAAGCGAGATGGTCCCCTATGTAGCCTTGCTCCGGGTGGGGTTTGCCCGGCCGCCGCGTCTCCGCGGCGCCGGTGCGCCCTTACCGCACCATTTCACCCTTACCCGCCCGCGGTATGCGCCGCGGCGGGCGGTATGTTTCTGTGGCACTTTCCGTCGCCTCGCGACGCCCGGCCGTTAGCCGGCACCCTGCCCTCTGGAGTTCGGACTTTCCTCCCCGCCCGAAGGCGGAGCGGCCACCCGGCCCGCTGGCGCACCCAGTATATCCGCCGCCCCGCGCAGCACCCGACCGGGAGGTCCGTCACGGCCGCAGCGTAACCGCGATCGCGTCGTCGCTCACCGTGACGCGAGAGACCGCCTCGCGGAGCCCCCCCTGCCGCTCCGCGAACGAAAGCTCGTCCCAGCGGTCGAGCAGCACCGCCACGTCGCGCTCCCGGCCTCGCTTGCGCTCCGCGGCGGAGACGTGGTCCCCGATCTGGCGCTCCGTCGCCTCCAGCGCGTCTTCCAACCCCAGCCGGTCGCTCGCCGCGCTCACACTCAGTTTGTGCATCTTCTCCTTCGCCAGCCGTCCCTTCGCGGCTGCGTCGATGTACCCCTCCAGCCTCCGGTCGATGCCCCGCATGCGGGAACGCAGCCGCTCGCACTCTTCGTGCTGCTCGGCCAGCACCGCCGCCTCGTCGCCCGCGTGCGGGAAGCCGGCCCGCTCGAACAGCTCCCCGACCGCCCGTCGCGCCTCCTCCTCCAGCGCGTCGGCTCGCCGCGTGTGATACGCGCACACGCTCTGGTTCGTGCGCGACTCGCACTGGTAGTAGCGGTAGGAGTTCGACATATGCTGACCGTCGCGGCGCTTCCACGCCTGCTTGCGGCTCACCCCGATGAGCTTGTTCCCGCAGTAGCCGCAGTGCGCTATGCCCGACAGCAGGAACTGCGACGCCGTGCGCGGCGCATAGCTCGTCCGCCGCGCGTTGAGCCGGTCCTGCACCTTGTGGAAGTCGTCCTCCGACACCAGAGACGTATGGCTCCCCGGCACCCGCACCCCGAAGCGCGAGTACGTGCCGAGATAGACGCGATTGCGCAGAATGTCGCGGATGCTGACCATGCTCCAGTTGCCGCCGCGACGGGTCTTCTGCCCCTCCTCGTTCAGCCGCCGCGCGATCAGCCGGATCCCCATCCCCTCGTGCAGGTAGAGTCGGAAGATGTAGCGGATGACGACGGCTTCTTCCGGTACCAGCTCCAGTTTTCGCCGGCTGCCCACCTTGTACCCGTACGGCGGCCGCCCCAACACCTCGCCCCGCACCGCCTTCCGGCGCATCGCCGCGCGCACCCGATCGCTCAGCCGGTTCTGCGGCTCCTTCGACTTCCACACGCTGACCAGATCGAGCGCCGCGTCGACCCCGTCGTCGATCGACGTCACCTGTGCTCCCAGCCCTTCGAGTTGGAAATAACGCCGCACGATGTCGCGCGCCTCGCTCCCCAGCACGTCGACGCACGGGACCACGACCACCACGAAGCCCTTCTCGGGTTCGCGGAGAAACGCCAGCAGCTGCCGGAAGCCGGGCGCGCTGCCGCTTGAAGCCGGTGTGTCGGCGAACGTGCCCGCGACGTCCCAGCCCTGCTGTTCGCAGAACTCTAGGAACGCTTTGTTTTGTTGTGCCAGCGTCCGGTCGTCCTGGGATGACTCCCGGAAGTAGCCGATTGCCCTCATGACCTTACGCGAAAAGGATCCGCTCGCAGTTCGGACACTGCATGAGCACGCTCCCCGCCCTCGCCTTCGTGACGATGTTCACCGGGAGCGAGATCCGGCAGCCGGTGCACAGGTTCCGGTTCAGCTTCGCCACGCCCCGCCCCTGATGCGCCCGCCGGATGTGATCGTACCGGCCCAGCACCTCCGCGGAGATGGCCTCCGCAAGCTCCAGACGCTGCGCTTCATACACCGAGATCTCGGCCATCAGGTGCTCCACCCGTTCCCCCAGAGCGGCCTGCTCTTCTTCCCACGCCGCCGCCAGCCCCCCCACCTCCGACGCTTTGGCCCTGTCCTGCGCCTCCGCAGCTTCGACGGCGCTCATCGCTTCGAGGTCCAGATCCTCGAGCGTCGCGAGCTGCCGTTTGAGCTGATCCACATCTGCCTGCAGGGCCTGAAGCTCCTTCGGGTTGCGCACGGACCCGTCGTACAACTTCTGCTCCGGCGGCGCGATCTTTGCGCGCAGGTCTTCCACTTGCAGTTCGATGTCCTTCTGCGTGGCCCGCGCCGCCCGGAGCTCTTCGCTCAACTGGGCCGACTGCGCGCGCGTGGCGTCCAATTCCTCCGCGTCGCCCAGCCGCGACTCAGCGTCTTCCAACGACGCGCGACGTGCATCGAGTGCCGAGTCGATCTCCTGCAACTGCCAGAGGTCAGCGACACGCAAGCTGTGCTGCATCAACACTGCCGCACCTTTACGAGCAGCACACCGCGCACAGGGCGGCGCACCGGAGGATGACGAAACGGGGCGAAGCGCGAATTCCCGGATGTTCACGCGATTATAGGCGATCGTACGCCTCTCCGGACAAGCCGTGCTCCCCGCCCCCGCGATGGCGGGGGCCCCGTCCTCCCGCTACGCTGGAGACAGACTCCCCCGGAGGCGCCCTTGCAGTTCAACGTCGCCACCCTGCTCAAGGAACCTACCGGGGCCACCCGCGAGCACGACATCGACGAGGATGTGCGGATCGACGGCACCCCGCGGCACCTCCGCGGTCACGTGCGCTTCGACCGCACACCCGACGGCGTCCTGGTGCGCGCCCGCATGTCCGGCGCCGTCGGCGACACCTGCAGCCGCTGCCTGGAGCCACTGACGATGACCCTCGACATCGCCTTCGACGAAGAATTCGTCGCCGCCGCCGACGTCAGCACCGGCGCCCGCCTGCCCGTGCCCGAGGGCAAGGACGAGGCGTATCGCATCGACGAGCACCACGTCCTCGACGTGACCGAGCCGGTCCTCCAGTACTGGGCGATGGCGCTGCCCATGGCGCCCGTCTGCGACGACGCCTGCCGCGGCCTGTGCCCCGACTGCGGCCAAAAGCTCACCGACGGCGCCCCCCACCCCTGTTCCACCGACCAGCTCGACGCCCGCTGGGAGAAGCTCGCGCAATTCCGCCCGCGCTAGCCGTACAGCGGCTCGTCCACCGCAGGACCGTCTGCTAGACTGCGCGCTGACTCTCGAAGGAGCTTTTCCGTGCCCCCACTGCCAAAGCGTAAGTATCCAAAAGCGGCCCAGGGCAAGCGCCGCAGCCATCTGGCCCTCAAGCCGGCTGGCCTCACCCGCTGCACCCAGTGCCACAACCCGCGCCTCCCCCACACCGCTTGCCCCACCTGCGGTTTCTACAAGCGCCCCGACGCCGTGAAGGTCGGCCGCCCCAAGGCCGCAGAATAGATGCCCTTCCCCTCCACCGCCCTTCCCTCGCCCTCCGCACGCGATGCCTGACGCCGCCGCTGCCTGGATGTTCCCCGGCCAGGGCTCACAGGAAGTCGGCATGGGCCGCGACCTCGACGAAGCCTTCCCCACCGCCCGCGCCCTCTTCGAGCGCGCCGACGCCATCCTCGGACGGCCCCTGTCGCGACTCTGCTTCGACGGGCCAGCCGATGAGCTCAGCCGCACCGTCAACGCCCAGCCCGCGCTCTACGTCACCAGCCTCGCCTGCCTCGAAGCCGCCCGCGAGACCGGCGCGATCGACGCCGATCCCGCCTTCGTGGCCGGCCACAGCCTCGGTGAATACACCGCCCTCGCCGCCGCCGGCGCACTCGACTTCGAAGCGGGCCTCCGGCTCGTGCAGACACGCGGCGAGGTCACCCAGGCCGCCGCCGACGCCACTCCGGGCGGCATGGCCGCCATCCTCGGCCTCGACGAGGACGCCGTCGAGTCCCTCTGCGCCGAAGCAGGCGCCGAGCTGTGCAACCTCAACTCCCCCGGACAGATCGTCATCGGCGGCGCCCGCAGCGCACTCGACCGCGCCTGCGCGCTCGCTCTTGAGCGCGGCGCGAAGCGCGCCATCCCCCTCGACGTCAGCGGCGCCTTCCACACCTCGCTTATGCAGCCCGCCGCCGAGGCGATGCGCCTCGCCGTCGCCGCCAGCCGCCTCCGGCCCGCGCGCATTCCCTTCGTCGCCAACGACACCGGTCGCCCCCTCTCCGAACCCGCCGCCATCGCCCAGGAGCTGGTGTTCCAGCTCACCCATCCCGTCCGATGGGTCCGCTGCGTCGAATACATGGCCGCCCAGGGGGTCACCACCTTCATCGAGATCGGCCCCGGCCGCGTCCTCTCCGCTCTCGCGCGGCGCATCGCGCCGCAGGCACAGGTCCGGAACCTGAACGGTGTATCCTCAGTGCAGAAATGAACCGGCTCTTCGACCTCACCGGAAAGGTGGCGCTGGTCACCGGCGGGTCCCGCGGCATCGGCCGGGCGATCTCCGTGGCCCTGGCCGCCCATGGCGCCCGCGTCGCCGTGAACTACGCCTCGAACGCCGCCGCCGCCGATGAGACCGCCCGCGCCATCGGCGGCGAGGGCAGCGCCATCACCATCGCCGGAAATGTCGCTCACCCCGCCACCGGCCCGAAGCTCATCGAGACCACCGTCGCCGCCTTCGGCCGCATCGACATCCTCGTAAACAACGCCGGCGTCACCGCCGACGACCTCATGCTCCGTATGTCCGAGGAAGCCTGGGACAAGGTCCTCGATACGAACCTGCGTGGCGCCTTCCACGTGACCAAGGCAGCCTTGCGCCCCATGGTCCGTCAGCGCTGGGGCCGGATCATCAACGTCGGCAGCGTGGCCGGCATCGTCGGCAACGCCGGCCAGGCGAACTACGCCGCCGCGAAGGCCGGCCTCATGGGGTTCACCAAAGCGATCGCCAAGGAAGTCGCGTCGCGGAACATCACGGCGAACGTCATCGCTCCCGGCTTCATCGACACCGAGATGACCGAAGGCCTCACCGAGGCCCAGCGCGACGAGATCACGCGACTCGTCGCCTGCGGCCGCACCGGCAAGCCCGAAGACGTCGCCCCCGCGGCCGTCTTCCTTGCCTCGGACGAGGCTGCCTATGTCAACGGGCACGTCCTCACCGTCGACGGCGGGATGGTGATGTACTGATGGCGACGAACCCCCGGCGCCGCGCCCGCATCGCCGCCCTTCAGGCCCTCTTCGAGCAGGACATCTCCGGCCACGAGGCCCTGTCCGCCCTCGTCCGCATCACCGCCGATGCCCACCTCTCGGAAGCTCAGGAATCCTTCGCGCGGGAACTCGTAGAGGGAGTCCTCGCCGAGCGCGACGCCATCGACGAGGTCATCCGGCGGGCGGCGCCGCAGTGGCCCGTTAGCCAGCTCAGCGCCATCGACCGGAACATCCTCCGTCTTGCCATCCGGGAGATCCGCGGAAATAATGGTGCGCCCGTACGGGCCGTCATCAACGAGGCCGTCGAACTCGCCAAGGCGTACGGAAGCGACAACTCGGCGAAGTTCGTGAACGGCGTACTGGGATCCGTTAGTTTGTCACACACGCGGTAACCCGCGGGCAGCCTCGCCGGTCGGCGAGGAAGAGGGAGAGAGACCGTGGCCACAGTTTACGAACGGGTACGCAAGATCATCGTCGACCAGCTCGGCGTCGATGAGGACCAGGTCGTGCCCAGCGCGTCCTTCGTCGACGACCTCAACGCCGACTCCCTGGACCTGGTCGAGCTGATCATGTCCATGGAGGAGGAGTTCAGCAAAGACGGCAAGACGCTGGAGATCTCCGACGATGACGCCGAGAAGATCGCCACCGTCCAGGACGCCGTCGACTACCTCAAGGACCTCGGCGTCGAAGACGAAGGATGACGCGACTGGCCTGATCGCGCTCGTACCGCCTCCCCTCCGGGAGGCGGTTCCGCGTACCGCGGCGTTGGGCCGCCTCCAGGCCGGGGGTACACTTCCCGGGCAATGAACCTCTTCGGCGTAGGCCCACTCGAACTGATCGTCGTCCTCGTGGTAGCGCTGATCTTCGTCGGGCCGGAGCGATTGCCCCGGCTGGCTGCGGACCTCGCCCGCACCATCCGAGAGATCCGGCGCTACACCGGCCAGTTCGCCGCCGAGTTCAACGACGTCGTCCGCGACCTTGAGCGCGAAACCACCGAGGAGCGCACCCAGTGGAAAGAGATCGGAGAAGGTCTCTCTGGCGCTGCCGCCTCGGTGACCGAGGCGCTCCGGGAGGCACGGTCCTCCGCCGCGGGTGACTCCGCCCCTCCGCCTCCTTCGCCCTCCGCGAACGGTCACGCCCCTGAGCCGCCCGGGGATGCTCAACCCGCGACAGCCGAAGATGAGGCCCCCGGATGACCGCCCAGGCGACCGTAGGAGCGAACCGCGAGCCCGATGGCAAAGTCCTCACCATCATCGAGCACCTCGAGGAGCTTCGGTACCGGGTGCTGGTCTCCGCGATCGCCCTGGTGGTGGGCGTCGGCGTCGCCATCTGGCCCCTCACCGGCTACGCCATCGACTTCCTCGTCCAGCCCGGTAAGGACGAGATCGATGGCTTCAAGCTCCACCAGTTCCAGCTCATGGAGTATTGGAGCACCTACTTCCGCGTCGCCATGCTGCTCGGGCTCGCCATGGCCATGCCCGTCATCATGTACCAGCTGCTCGCGTTCGTCGCGCCCGGACTCACCCGCAGCGAGCGCCGCTGGCTCTACCCCATCGTCATCGGCTGCTCCCTCATGTTCGTCGCCGGCATGGCCTTCGCGTATTACATCGAATTGCCGCCCGCGCTCGACTTCCTCCTCGACCCCCACACCGACGACGTCGAGCCCACGATCGGTGTAAAGACGTACATCGACGCCGTCACCCGGCTCTTGCTCCTCACCGGCCTCGTCTTTCAGCTCCCCTTCGTCATCATGGGCCTCGCGAAGATCGGCGTCGTCACCTCGCGCAAACTCATCGGCTGGTGGCGCTATGCCTTCGTGGCGGCAGTCCTCCTCGCCGCCATCGTCACGCCGTCGATCGATCCCTTCACCCAGGCCATCGTGGCTGTGCCCATCATCATCCTGTACGTCATGGGCGCCGGTCTCGCGAAGCTCGTCGAAGGCAACAGCTTCCTCGGCTCCCGCCGCTAAGGGCCCTCCCGCCTACGGCTCGCTCGCCCGCCGCAAGATCCAGAGATCATTCGTGAGCTGACCAGGACCGCGAAGTTGACGGCACCGGCCTCTACTACTACCGTGCGCGCTACTACGCCCGGCCCTGCAGCGCTTCCTCAGCGAGGACCCGATTGGGTTCGCCGGCGGCGACTTCAACCTCCACGCCTACGTCGGCAACAGCTCCACGAACTACGTCGACCCGTCGGGCCAGGTGCCGGGCGTGATAATCGCGCGTGCGGCAAGCGTGGCCATAGATATCGCGGCATACCACGCATTCGGTGGGCGGAAGGTCTCCATCGAGAGCGAGGCGAAGCGGGCCGCGCGCGGCTGCATTTCCGGCGTGCTTGGCTACGGGATCGGGAAGGGGCTGCGGGCGGCGTTCCCGGTAACGAGCGGGAGTACCGCAACGGGCGCTAGTGTCGCGGCCCGGCGGGCTGAGGGATTCACTGAAAGCCAACTGCGGGCGGCAACTCGATAACTTGCCGAACACGGAGAGGAGTCCCTTCTCAAGTCGAGAAGTTCGCTTGAGAAGCGCTTGGCTGAACACCTCGACAAGCTGGGGAAGGTGAAGGGGTTTACAGGCTCGATAGAGCGTGAGATAAGAAACTTTGCTCAGCAAATCAACGCCATAGACGACGTGTTGAGGAGGAGGCCGTGACGGTGGAGCTCACACTCGCGAATCCGGAAGTACGACAGGCCCTCGTTACCCGTCTAGCTAGAGTGGAGGCCGTAAGCAAGTATGATCGGCCTGACGAGTCTCAAGCATCGGCCATCGTCTACAACCTCAGCGAGCTTGAGGAGTCGTTTACTCGATTCTTGGCTGAGATACTGCCTGCCCTGACGACCGCTGCGGAAGAGGCGAAACTGCTCGATCTGCTTCATGATGCCGGCGAGGAGTTCAGACACATTCTCTTTCACATTCGAGACCCTAAGTACTATGGCTATCTAGCGGAGCTCTAGCACCGATCGATGCGAGTAGGACGAGATCGGCAACCCGGCGGGACGGAGACGCTGACCTTCGCGTACGACTCCCTCGACCGCCTGACCGACGCCACCGGCTACGCCGGGGCCCTGACCGCCCACTACGAGTACAACGCCATCGGCAACCTGACCCGCAAACAGGAGGGCCAGCTCGACCTTGAGCTGACTTACCCCGCGTCGGCGCCGACCTCCGTGCGGCCCCACGCCGTGTCCAGCGTGAAGCACAAGGGCAACGGCGCCACCTACAGGACCTTCGCCTACGACGCCGCCGGCAACCTGGACTACGTGAACAGCGCCGCCGAGAGCGACTACGCCTTCGACGCGGAGCACAGGGTCCAGCAGCGCACCTACGGCGCGGCGCGCGTCTCCTACGTCTACGACGGCGCCGGGGCGATGGTGCAGCGGACGACGGAGCACTACACGGAGCCGGCGGCAAACGAGACGACGGTGTACATCGGCGGGCTGTACGAGGAGAACCTGACGACCGACGTGGCGACGAAGTACTACTCCGCCCTGGGGCGGACCATCGCTATGCGCAAGGGGGGCGAGGTCTCCTACCTGCTGGCGGACCATCTGGGCGCCACGACAGCGGTGCTGGATGACGCCGGGAACGTGACAGCGAGTCACAAGTACTGGCCATTCGGGGCGGAGCGTGAGCTCTCAGGCGATGGCCGCGCGACGGACCGCTGGTACACCGGCCAGAAGGAGGAGGACTTCGACGGGCTGGGGCTGTACAACTACCGGGCGCGGATGTACAGCACGCTCACGGGGCGCTTCACGTCAGCCGACAAGATCACACAGGACCCTCTGAACCCGCAGAATCACAATCGATACTCCTATGTAGTGAATCAACCACTGAAGTTCACAGACCCGACGGGCCACTGCTTCTCGTGGGATTACGGAGGAGCGGAGCCGATAACCTTCGACTGCGGCGAGAACAAAGAGAATTTGCTTACTTGGCTGGACTGGGCGCTAAATCGGGCGGATTGGGTTGGCGACATCGCGCGGCAGGGAATCAGCCAAAGGACTTTTGGTCAATTGAGCAGCGAGGCTGGCTAGTACGTGAAGCTATGACATGAGCGGGGCAGAGACCGAAGACTTCGACCCATGGACATCGGATCTCCGCTGCTACTTCGGCGGCCATTGTTTCGCCTTCCCACCCTACACAGAGCCCCTCTTCTAATGGCGATATCAGCATTCATCTTCCGACGACGACCACGTGAGTGCACAGTGGCGGCTACAGTGTTCGCAATTCTGATCGTTGTAGTTGGTTGTGGCGAAAGCGAATCACGCTCGCCTGCTCCAACGGGATCAGGTACGCCGGTTCGGGGCGTTGCGTACGATTGGCTCAGCGCCAAGAGGTTGCCTGACGAGGTCGCCCGGCTTGACTCCATTTGGTGTGTTGAATCAGACACCTGCCTGGCGGCGGCGCAGACGGTTGACGTGAAGGGCGCAATCGTTCGCTCAGAAGACGGGGGGAACACCTGGCCATCTGTCACGGTCTTTCCGGACCTTATAGACGTTCTACAGCTTGAGTGTCCGGGCCAATTGAACTGCATCGCGCTCGCAAGTCCCATCGTCCCGGGTCCGCAGTTGGTTCTCTCAAGTTCCGACGGCGGGGCCACCTGGCAGCGCACACCGATGCCCTCTCCGATCACGCTCGCGGCGATCTCTTGTCCCTCGGCGGCCTTCTGCATCGGCGAAGGTTTCCATGGTTCTGAGGCCTCGCTCTTCCGCTGGAAGGTCGGGGGATCGTGGGAGCGCGTGGGCGGACTGGCGAGCGTGGAGCTCTTCGGAGACGTCTTCTGTGTAGATGAATTCAGATGCTGGGCCGTCTCGTTCGGAGGAGATTCCGGATCACCCCAGATATTCGTCACTGATGACAGTGGAAGCACCTGGGTGGAGAAGACTCCCGACTTCCAGCTTGGTTCGTTAGCAGCGGTCGAGTGTCTGGCTCCGGAACGCTGCTGGGTAGGTGGGATCCTGTCCCTCGCTTACACCGGGGATGGGGGAAGTACCTGGGGCAGAGTTGAGCTGCCCCCCACTGGGAATACCGTGAGCATTGACGCCATCGAGTGCGTCGCCTCGTTGGACGTGTGTTTCGCGGCGACCGGCGCACGAATCCTGGGGAGCAGAGGGCCTGTGGAGTGGGGGTTCGAGTCGACTCCCGCCGAGGAAGGCCATATTCTGGACATAAGCTGTTACTTGGAAGCGTGCATTGCGGTGGGCGGTACGAGTTCGAGACGCCCGATTGTTCAACTTGGTCGACCTCTGAGTTGAACCCTGAGTCAGGACTGGCGACCAACAAGCCTACGGATTAGCTCCGCACTTCCAGGGTCCCGCGCAGGCGTAGCACGAAGTGGGGATCGTGTGCCCCCCGTCGGGCACCTGCGCGGGGCCCGCGGTACTAGGCGTCCTTCGAGGCTGCCCGCCCCCGAGTCGAGGGCTTCTTCGCCGCCGCCACCTGCGGCTTCGCGGCTGCCTTCGCCTTCGGCCTCGCCGCACGCCGCGCCTTCTTCGGCGCTTCCGCCTCGCCGCACGATGCCCCCGCGGCGTTCAGCCGCCGTACCAGCTACTCTACTTGGCGTGCTACTTCAGCCCGGCCCCCTTCCAGCGCTTCCTGAGCGAAGACCCGCTCGGGATTAGGCGTCCTGCCGGGACTCCGCCTTTCAGCGCGCCCTGCTACGCCTCCCGCGCCCGGATGAAGGCCGCGATCTCCATGTTCCCCATGCTGTCGGCCACCTGCGCCGCCGTCTTCCCCTCGTCGTTCCGGGCGGACGCTTCCGCCCCCGCCTCCAGGAACAGCACCGCCATCGGGCGGTTGTCACGGAACGCGGCCGTGTGCAGCGCCGTGAACCCGCCGTGCTGCCTCGCATTCACATTCGCCCCCCGCTCCACCAGCAACGCGCACGCCGGCCGCCGGCCTCCCGCCCCCGCCGCGTGGATCGGCATATTCGTCAGGAAGTTCGTCGTCACCGCCTCCATCGATGCCCCACCGTCGATCAGCGCCGCCATGGCGCTCAGCGCGCCGAAATACGCGGCAAAGTGCAGCGCCGTGAACCCATACGACGAGTACGCCGCCGCCTGCGCTGGCTCGGCATCGAGGAGCGCCCGCACGCGCTCCGCACGGTCGATCATCGCCGCCTCGAAAATGTCGAGCGCCGGTCCGGCCGCTACCAGCTCTTCGAGGATCGCAGTCTGCTCGGCGTAGCGTGCGAACTGGAGGACCGAGAGGCTCGAGGCCCCCCGCGCACGGGCCAGCGCCGGAGCATCCGCGAGGATGCGCTTCACCACATCCAGGTCGCCGGCCGCGACAGCCCTGAAGATCGCCTCCGTCTCGTCCATCTGCCACCTCCGGCCGTTCTCTTGTGATAGTTAGTTGCATCAGCTAACTTACTCGCGTGGCAACCAGACCGTCAAGCCCCTCCGGCCGCGAGCCGGACCTCGACCAGCTCGCGGCCCTCGTCCACTCCGCCGCCCTCCACCTCATGCGACGCATCCGCCGCGAGGACGAGGCGTTCGGCCTCAGCGCCCCCCGCATGTCCGCTCTCTCCTGCGTCGTCTTCGGCGGTCCCCGCACACTGGGCGAGCTTGCCGCCGTGGAGCAGGTCTCCCCGCCCACGATGACACGCTTGGTCGCCGCCCTGGAGCGCGACGGCTTCGTTGCCCGCAAGCCCGACACCGCCGACGGTCGCGTCGTCTGGATCCGCCCCACCCCCAAAGGCCGTCGCGTCATGGAAGCCGGCCGCTCCCGCCGCACCGCCTTCCTCGCCCGGAAGATCGCTCGCCTGACTGCCACCGAACGCTCGGAGCTCGCCCGCGGCGCCGCTATCATGATGCGCATGTACGAGGACGCTCGCGGAGGGTCATGATTATGTCGCCTAACTTGCCCGAAAGCCTCGTTCCAGCGCTGGATCAATCAGCCGCTACGCCCCCCCTCCGCGAATCTGAAGGACGCCGAAACACGCCGATTTTTCCGGAAAGCAATCCCGCAATCAAAGCCTCCGCTCAGGATCTGCTCACCCGATCGAGCCGCTGCACCCCTCCTGTCTCCCCGCCCCGCCGCTGTGCTATCATCGCCCCAAAGGTGGCGAGGATACGAAGGCGCTGAGATCAGAAGGAAGTCGCTCCGTCCTCACCGGGGTTGCGGGGGGCACCTTTAGCGGTCTCACAGGCGTGGGAGGCGGGGCTGTCATGGTCCCGCTGCTGACCGGCCAGCTCGGCCTGACCCAGCACCGCGCACACGCGACTTCCCTCGCCATTATCACGTTCATCGCGGTCGCCGGTGTCGCTGGCTACTGGCGCGCGGGGAACATCGACTGGGGATTGGCCGCCGCCCTCGCACCAGGCGCAATTGTTGGTGTCTACGTCGGCGCGAGGACGATGGTTCGGGTACCGGCCAGGCAGCTCAGGCTGCTGTTCGCCGTGTTCCTGTTCTTCGTGGCCTTTCGCCAGCTTGTCTGGCACGTGTCGGCGGGCGCCGCCCACTCCGGCGCGGCCGGGCTCGCGGTCGAGTTGGGGTTCGGCTTCGCCGGCGGAGTGCTGGCGGGCGTATTGGGAGTCGGTGGAGGGGCAATCTTCGTCCCGGCGATCCTCATCTTCGGACTGGCCACGCTGGCCGAAGGTGACGACCCGCAGAAGGTGGCCCAGGGAGTATCGCTGGTGGTCATCATCAGCACCGGAATCTTCGGGACGGCCACGAACTGGCGTCAGAACACGATCGACCTCGACGTGGTGAAGCTGGTCACGCCGGTCGCCGTCGTGGCAGCGTTCGTCTCGTCACTCCTCGCCAACGAGGTCGACGACGAACTGCTACGGGCCGTCTACGGGCTCACGGCCCTCTTTCTGGGGTGCCAGACCATGTACACCACCCTGCGAGCGCGAGCCCCGACTGTCGGGCCTTTGGAAGGGACGTGAGCATGGACGCTGCGGACAAGAAGGCGGCTCTGGCGGCGATCGCAAGGCGCGTCGCCGCATGCCACGATTGCGGCTTGGCGGCAGGCCGGACGAACACCGTCCCCGGCGAGGGCAACGCGGACGCCGATATCGTCTTCATTGGCGAGGGTCCAGGGTTCTACGAGGACCAGCAGGGCCGCCCGTTCGTCGGCGCCGCCGGCAAGTTTCTCGACGAGCTGCTCGCCTCGATCAGCCTCGATCGCCGGAAGGTGTTCATCGGCAATGTCGTGAAGTGCCGGCCCCCGAACAACCGCGACCCGCAGCCCGACGAAATCGAGGCCTGCAGCAAGCACCTGCAAGCCCAGCTCGAGGCCATCACGCCGAAAGTCATCGTGACGCTCGGCCGCCACTCGATGCAGCGCTACTTCCCCGGCGACGCGATCAGTCGGATCCACGGCCAGCCGCGCCGCAAGGGCGAGTTGATCGTTGTCCCCATGTATCACCCGGCAGCGGCGCTGCATCAGGGGAGCCTGCGGGCCGTCATTGAGGCAGACTTCCGGAAGCTCCCGGGATTCCTCGAGAAGGCACTCGCCGGCGAGTTTAGTGCGGAAGCGTCCGGCCCTGCGCGGGTCCCGGCCCACTTGCGGGCCTCCGCAGAGCCGGCAGAGCCGACGGAAGAAGCAGCAGCTGAAGCCGCACCAGAAGCACCGGCGCCGCAGCAGATGCGGCTCTTGTAGGGAGAACGATGCCACAACAACGAAAGCTTCGCGTCATCCCGCTAGGCGGACTCGGAGAGATCGGCAAGAATATGATGCTCTTCGAGTACGGCGACGATGTTATCGCCGTCGACTGCGGGCTCATGTTCCCCTCCGAGGACATGCTCGGCGTCGATCTTGTGATCCCGGACGTCAGCTACCTGCTTGAGAAGCGCAAGAAGCTCCACGCAATCTTCATCACCCATGGCCACGAGGACCACACCGGCGCTTTACCCTATGTCCTCCGCCAGATCAATGTGCCGGTGTACTGCACCCCGCTCGCCCACGGGCTGATCAGCGTGAAACTTAAGGAGGCGCGGCTCCTTCAAAGCACCGACCTGCGGGAGATTCACGCCGGCGACACCGTCGAGCAGGGACCGTTCCGAGTCGAGGCGTTCCAGGTGGCCCACAGCATCCCCGACTCGGTCGGCTACGCCATCCACACACCCGTCGGCACGTGCGTACACACGGGCGACTTCAAGCTCGACCATACGCCGGTGATGGGGCAGGCCACAGACCTCTCGCGGCTGGCACAGCTGGGCGATGAGGGCGTACTGCTCCTCCTGGGCGACTCGACCTATGCCGAGATCCCGGGTTACACGCCCTCGGAGCGCATCGTCGGGGAATCCATCCTGCGGCTGATGGCGCAGGCGGACGGACGCGTGATCGTCACCACCTTTGCGTCGCTCATCGCGCGGGTGCAGCAGGTCTTCGATGCGGCGGAGCGGACAGGCAGACGCGTCTTCATCACTGGTCGCAGCATGATCGACAACGTAAACATGGCCATCGAGCGTGGCTACCTGCGTGCCCCGGAAGGCATGCTGGTCAGCGTCCGTGAGCTGGCGAACGTCCCGCACAAGGAACTGGCGATTGTGACGACGGGCAGCCAGGGCGAGCCTACCTCGGCACTCACGCGCATGGCGAACCAGGACCATCAGCACGTCCAGATCGTCGAGGGCGACACGGTGATCCTCTCGGCCTCGGCCGTTCCGGGGAACGAGGCGCTGGTCCACAGGACGGTCGACAACCTGTTCAAACTCGGGGCCAACGTCCTCTATAACCGCATCGCCGACGTACACGTCCGAGGGCACGCGGCGCAGGAAGAGCTCAAGATCGTTCATGCGCTGGTGAAGCCACGGTTCTTCGTGCCTGTGCACGGCGAGTACCGGCACATGGTGCTCCACGCCCAGCTCTCGGAGTCCCTTAACCAGGGCACGGACACCTTTGTCCTCACTGACGGTGACGTGCTGGAGTTGACGAAGGATTCCGCCCGCTTCGGGGAACGCATCGAAGCGGACTACGTGTACGTGGACGGCCTCGGCGTCGGCGACGTGGACCATGTGGTGTTACGCGACCGCAAGCATCTCGCGTCCGATGGCATGGTGGTGGTCATCCTGGCAATGGACAAACAGACCGGCCGCGTCGCCGGCCGCCCCGAGGTGGTCTCCCGCGGCTTTGTCGACATGGACGAGCGCGAGGAGCTGATCGAGCGTACCCGCGATCAGGTGCTGCGGGCCCTCGAGGGCGCCGACCACATTGTCGAGTGGGGCGCCGTGCACACAAAGGTGAAGGAGGCGGTTGCCAAGTTCCTGTACGATGAGACAAGGCGGCGCCCGATGGTGCTGCCAGTCGCCGTGGAGGTCTGACCTTGGCCGCAAGGACGCGCGCGAAGGGCTCGCCGCAGCGGCACAGCGGCAAAGCCCCGATCAAGGCCGTCGGCCGGCGCCGGGGCGGCCAGTCGCCGCTGGCCACGGTGCACGATCTTCTCCTCCGCCGTCAGAGCATCGGCGTCGCGTTGATCTTGCTCGCGCTCCTCGCCGTGCCCTGGCTGGTGCCGTTCACGGCCGGGCTCGCCGACCTTCGCAATAGCTTCGTGGAGACGTTCGGGCTGCTGATCTTCGCCTGGATCGGGCTGCTCGTGTACGCCGGCTGGCTCGTGATCCGCGACGAGCAACGCCGGCTCTGGCTCGACTGGAGGCCCTGGGCCGTTGGGCTGTTGTGCAGCCTCTTCGTGGTCGGCTTCCTGGGGTTCTTCCGCCCCGAGTGGAGCCTGGGCGACGTCTCGCTCGGCGACCACTCGATGGGCGGGGATCTGGGGCACCGGCTCGCGGGCCATCCGCTCGGCATCGTTGCCTGGCTGGCGATCAGCGCCGCCGCTTTTGCACTGGTGTGGCCGGCGGGCGCCGCCGCCGCTCTGCGCAACACGCCAGCCGCCCTGCAGACAGCCTGGGAATGGAGGCTGCCGCAGCGCTCGCTCCACGCTTCCCGTCGGGCATTCGACTTCGTCTTCCCGACCCGGCCACAGCCGAAGGGTTCGGTGAAGGTACCGATCGACTCGGTGATGTGGGCACGCACGTCCGGCGCACCGGTCGTGGACGAGCAGGTAGACGGAACGGCCCGAGCCGCAGAACCAGTGCAGGCCGAGCTCTTCCCGGAGCTGGTCCGGGACGACGAGACCGACGACGATAACAGCATCACCGTCGATGAGGATGGCACGCGTCGCTCGTCAGATGGCTGGGAGCTGCCTGACATGGACGTCCTTTCTGACCACGCGCCAGCGGAGAACGGCGTAGCGGACAACCAGCAGCGGGCGGCCTTGATCGAGGAGACGCTCGCCAGTTTCGGCGTCGACGCGAAAGTGGTGCAGGTCAACGAGGGGCCGACGGTGACGCAGTTCGGCATCGAGCCGGGCTGGGAGGTCAAGACGCGCACGGTGGTCGAGCGCGACCGCGAGAACAAGGCCGTGCTCGACAAGGACGGCCGTCCGAAAACGCGCGTCGAGGAGGTCTCCCGCACCCGCGTGCGTGTCCAGCAGATCACGTCGCTGGCGAACGACATGGCGCTGGCGTTAGCTGCTCCGTCGATCCGGATCGAAGCGCCCGTCCCGGGCAAGCCGGTGCTCGGCATCGAGGTCCCCAACCATACGAAGTCGTTAGTGACGCTGCGCAGCGTCGTTGAGACGCAGCAGTTCCAGCGCCAGCAGGCCAAGAGCAAGGTGGCGATCGCCCTGGGCCAGAGCGTCGCCGGCGAGCCCATCGTCGCGGACCTCGCGCGGATGCCCCACCTGCTCATCGCCGGCACCACGGGCTCCGGCAAGTCGGTCTGCATGAACGCGATCATTTCGTGCCTGCTGATGCACGCCTCGCCGGAGGAGGTGCGCTTCGTGATGATTGACCCGAAGCGCGTCGAGCTGTCAGCCTTCAGGCGCATCCCACACCTCGCCTTCTCCAGCATCGTCGTCGACATGGACAAGGTCGTCGGCACACTGCAGGCGGTGATCCACGAGATGGAGTCACGCTATCGCAAGTTCGCGGCGCTGGCTGTGCGCAACATCGACGGCTACAACCGCAGCCCGCGTGCAGCTGAGAAGCTGCCGTATTGGATCGTGATTATCGATGAACTGGCGGACTTGATGATGGCCGCGCCGTTCGAGGTGGAGCGCCAGATCTGCCGGCTGGCGCAGCTGGCGCGTGCTACCGGCATCCACCTTGTCGTCGCCACGCAGCGGCCCTCCGTCGACGTGATCACAGGGCTGATCAAGGCGAACTTCCCGACGCGCATCGCCTTCGCCGTCAGCTCGCAGGTGGATTCGCGTACTATCCTGGACATGTCCGGCGCCGAGAAGCTGCTGGGCCGGGGCGACATGCTCTATATGGCGCCCGACGCCGCAAAGCCAAAGCGCCTGCAGGGCGTCTTCGTGTCGGACGACGAGATCGAGCGACTGGTCAACTTCTGGACGCAGGAGCGCTTCTCCGCCATCCACCGCCTGACGTTCGACCACCTGCTGGACGAAGCGAAGGCAGAGCTGGAGGCGGAGGGCGCCACCGACGACATGTTTGAGAAGGCGAAGGAGCTGGCGCTCGAACACAACCGCGTCTCGACCTCCCTGCTACAGCGTCGTCTGCGAATCGGCTACCCGCGGGCGGCGCGGCTGATGGACATGCTCGAGGAAGCGGGGATCGTCGGCGGCGTGGAGGGGGGCGGCTCTCGCGTGGTCCGCGACCCCGAAGACCGGCCTATGTTCCGTCCGCCGGAGGAGTTCTAGCCCTCGAGGAGATGGCTAGACGCAGGCAACGTCGAACGACTACGGCGACGCGTCATCCCGGTCGATTCAATGCCTGGGTAGCCGCGCGCGATCAACTCCGGCCTCCGACCGCAAACCGATTGCCTCGGTCGCCTCTGCGAGATGTTCGGTCACTGCTCGGCTAGCTCTGCGGCTGTCTCTGGCGGAATTTCGATACGCAGCCTGTGTACAGTCCCGTTCTCAATGTCAGCGATGTAGATGAGTCCATCATCCGTTACGTCGATCCCGCTGGGCCGTACGGGCTTCGGCGCGTTCGGGAAGACGAAGACGCCCCGCTGCTTTCCCCGACGGTCGTACGCAACGATGCGCGAGTTGAGAGGATCTGAGACCAGTATGAGGTTCCGATAGAACGCAACGTGAGGCAGCTGATCCCCGGTGCCTGCGATCCCGGCGAACGAAGTCGCTGTGATACCGTCTGGCGACACGACGATCCGGCGCCCCTCGAAATCCGCGATGTACAACGTACCGTCGTCGCCCACCGCGAGATCCGAAGGCTGGCGCGCGCGGTCACGAGCGTCGCCCGTCGACACGGGCAATGTCGTGACATCACCCCCATCTAGCGGCACCGAATAGAGAATCGCGCCCGATGGCGATGCCACGTATGCGGTCTCGCCTGCCACGGCAACGCCAGACACGGTGGAGAACACGTCTTCGACGATTCGTTCCAGATCACCTTCCGGTGTCAGCACAATCAAGGACCGAGCGCCGCGATCAGCGACAACGATCCGGCCCGAGGCGGAGATGGCCAGATCCCCGACATCGTTCGCCTGAAGCTCCAAGGTGCGGCTCACCGCCCCATCGACGTCAAGGAACGCCAACATGTTCGACCACCCAACGACGATGGAGCCATCCGGCAACACTGCCACAGCAAGCGGCAAGTCGAAGCCCTCAATCGTGCGGCCCCCGAAACCCCAGGCGGCGTCTTGCTCGAACGTCACAACGTTCGGTGCAACGTAATCGCCCGACGGCGGGCGCACCTCGCTGCCGTCCATCAGGCGCCACTCGCCGTCGAGCACGCGCATGTACGCCGCCCAGTCGGAGCGGTCTGCGGCAACGAACTGGATCGACAGGAGATGTTCACCCGGATCCAGCGCGATGGCCCCTTCGATCCGGCGCGGCGCGTGGCCGCCTCCGTTGTCGGCGACAAGCACGTCATCAACAAAGACCTGCGTGCCTGTCGCGCCATCTAACGCGAAGGAGTACAGCCCCGACTCCCGGACGTCGAACAGTCCGCGATACTCCACTGCCTGCCAGCCGGGGATCGCCACGGCACCAACCGCGAACGGCACTTCAGTCACATACTCCACGGGCACCGAGAATTCCATGCCCGTTCGATAGATAGCCTGGAACCCCCTGTCGCCGAGCGTGGCCGAGTAGAGCACGTCCGCAGCGCTAAAGAACGCGCCGTTGTCCCCAGCGATCTCCACCGTGGTTTCGCCAGCCGATTCGATGCTCGCCGTGATCCGGACGCGATGCTCCCCCAGGCCCACCGTCAACGGACGCGTGAGACCCGGCTGATCGGCCGCCTCGGCACGCTCACCATCCACGTCGATCGTGTACGGCCCCGGGTTAGCCACGCGGAAGGTCACGTTCCCTGGAAGGGTCGGTATCCACAGGTAGCCTTCCCAAACTGCAGAAATGGGGCCGCCGGCCAAGTCTTGCTCTGTCCAGCTGCGTCCAACGAACCCCGTGTCAATTTCCGTCGGCGGGCCGTTCTCCTGCGCCGCAGGGTAGATGGCGAGGGGCACCTGATGCAGCGCATCGATATCGCTCGCCGGGATGGTGACGACGGAGTAGTACAGCCGCCCGAACGGATCGACTTCATCGCGCGCGTGGAGGTTGGGATACAGCCGGGCGAGGGTCGGCAGAATGCCAAGCTGTCGCGGGTCTATGATCAACATCACGTCCTGCTCGCCCCGGCCGAAGATCAGATCCGATGACGCGGTGTACCCGGCGAGGGGCTTCCCCCGCCCGAGAACGCGGATCGCCGGATGTCCGACGAACTCGCGCGCCATGAGAATTCGCTTCCTCTCCCCTTCGTCCGCAACCAGCTCTCCGGCCAGCGTGAACGTAGGTTGAAACGCGTCGTAGACCAGCTCGCTCTTCGCCTGCAGCACGAAGATGTCGTGATAGTTGATGACGGTCGAGATGCCGAGGAGCCCACCCGCCATCACACCGAATGTAACCAGTCCACTCGTCGTCCGCGGAAATGACCGCCACAGCACGCCAACTGCTAGTCCGACGATGAGAAAGATCGGCGGGATCGCCCCCACGCCGCGGATGGCGCTGGGGTTTTCGATGCTGATTGTGAAGACGCCAGGCACGAGCGCCAGCACCAGCCAGCCAGCCATGACGCCCCTGCGCCAATCGCGGACCGACCACAGGCACACGGCCAGCCCTAGCACGAGCAGGGCTGCCGACACCTCGTCGAGCATAGGCTCCCCGGGAAGGTTATGCCGGCCGTTTCGGTCGCCGGCGACGTTCATCATCTTGATGCTGGCCTCGATGTTGTCCCGGAGCGGCTGGTAGTCACCTCCGTTGGCATCGATCTCCTTGAAGATGTTGATGTCCCGCGTGCGAGCAAGGAACTGATCCTGGTTCTGCAGAGCGTACTGCGCCAGCGGCGCGACCACGACGACGAACGCCACGGCGTAGACGACGAGGCCAGCGATGTTGCGGCGGATGAGCGACCACCGGGTGGCCGCTATGTAGACGAGGAAGAACAACATCACAAAGGGGACGAAGCGGAACGCGAGGTACGTGTAGATCCCCGCCGCCAGCGACCCACCTGCCATGAAGAAGAAGAGCTTGCTCCGCGTTTCCAGCGCCCGCACAAGGAAGTACACGGCCATGATCTCGAACAGTGGCTGGAGTGACGCCTCCCACGAGACGCGGCTGAACGTGACGGCAAAGCGCGAGATGGCCATGAACGCTGTGGCGATCAGCGCCGGCACGGGTCCCAGCAACCACCGCGCCAGGAAGTAGAACGCAACCACCGCCGCCAGGCCGGCGACAGCGGGTACCATGCGCATCGCGAAGACAGTGAAGCCGAAGAGTTTGAACGAAACGATGAGCAGGTAGAAGAAGATCGTTGAGTGCCCGAAGTTAGATTCGCGCCAGACCGTCAGGTGGTCCTTCTCGATCATCGAGATGGCATCGGTGCCATTGACCGCCTCGTCGTACCAGAGACCGGGAGGGAATTCGAGAAAGCGAAAGAAGCGGAAGAAGATCGCCAGGCCGATGACCGCGGCGAGTAGTGCCATCTCCCAGCGGAACGGCAGCTCGAACTCTCGCCCGGCTTCGGTCTCGACCGCGCGCTGACCACGGAGCACCAGAGCCGCACCGCCAAAGAGCAGCGCCGCCAGGACGAATCCCCATTCCTTGTCCGCGATGTCCGCGTCGCGAGTGATCGAATACTGAGTCACCAGGGCGACAAGCACCGCCGCGGCCGCGAGTCCCGGGGCTGCCCACTGCCGCGAGAACACCCGCACGTCAAGGGTGAAGCGCGACGCGCTCGCGTCGTGGGATGAGGCGCTCGTCTCGTCGTTCGTCGAGCCCATAGAACTCCGATCCAGGCCGAGGCGATTCCCGCGACCGGCCGAATTATACGGGCTGCCATGCCAAGAGCGGCTTATGAGCCCGTCGTATCCGAGGGCGGCACAAGCGCGTCGGCTGGGACCTCGCGCTGCTGGAGCAGCCAGAGCCGGTAGTAGCGTCCCCGCAGTGCCAACAACTCGCCGTGCGTGCCCTGTTCGACGATCTCGCCGTGATGCAGCACGATGATCCAGTCGGCGCCCTTCACCGTCGCCAGCCGGTGGGCAATGATGATGCTGGTGCGGCGGGCCGTCAGGCGCTCCAGGCTCTCCTGGATCAGGGCTTCCGTCTCCGAGTCGATGTTCGCGGTCGCCTCGTCGAGGACCAGCATCACCTCCGGATCGAAGGCGACCGAACGGGCAAACGCAAGCAACTGCTTCTGGCCGGTGCTGAGGTTCGCTCCGCGCTCGACGAGACGGTGCTGGTACCCCTGCGGCAGTTCGCTGATGAAACGATCCGCCCCCACCAGCCGCGCGGCCGCTCGTACCTGCGATGTGGGGATTGTCTCGTCGCGAAGCCGAATGTTTTCCTCGATCGTGCCGGTGAAGATGAAAGGGTCCTGCAGAACCAGCCCGATGTGCCGTCGCAGCTGTGCCTGCTTGAGAGTGGAAATGTCGTAGCCATCGAGAAAGATCTGGCCTTCCTGAACGTCGTAAAAGCGCAACAGCAGATTGATGAGGCTCGTCTTCCCCGCCCCCGTCGCGCCGACGAACGCCACCCGCTGCCCCGGCTCTATCCGGAAGCTCACATCCTTCAGCACTGGGCTGCCGGTCGCGTAAGAGAAGGTCACGTCACGAAACTCCACCTCCCCCTCAACGTGTCCAGGCAGGTCAGCGGCCTCCGCGCTGTCTTGCACACCCTCCGGATGGTCAAGCAGAGTGAAGATGCGCTCCAGCGCTGCCATGGCCGACTGTAAGAGGTTGAAGCGGTCCGCAATCTCGCGGACGGGGTTGTAGTACATGGTCACCAACTGCAGGAACGCCACAAGCGCTCCGACCGTCAGCGTCTCGTCGAGGACGAAGCGTCCACCGACAACGATCACGATGCCGGTGGTGATCGCACTCACCATCGCCACGACGGGCTCGAACAGGGCGTACTGCTGCACGACCTCCATGTTCGCGCCGAGAAGTTCCCGATTGTGACCGCGGAACTCGTCGAAGTCTTTGTGTTGCCGGCCGAATAACTGGACCAGCAGGATGCCGCTGATGTGTTCGGCGGTAAACGCGTTGAGCCGGGCAACATGCAGGCGCTGCTTCCGGAAGGCGTTCCGCATGACCACGGCAAACCAGCGCATCAGGATTGCCAACACGGGCATCAGCAGTAGCGTAATCAGCGCCAGCTGCCAGCTGATCAAGAACAGTGCGATCGCTACGCCTACGATCATGAACAGGTCGGCGACAATCGTGATCGCCCCGGCAGTGAGCAACTCGTTCAGGGCCATGATGTCGTTTGTGAGACGCGTGACCAGGCGTCCCACCGGGTTCGTGTCATAGAACGCGATCGACTGACGTTGCAGGTGACGGAACAGCCGCATGCGCAGATCGTTCATCACACGCTGAGAGATCAGGACCATCAGCAGGGACTGCACGTAGCGGAGTACGAAGCTCAAGATCAACACGGCCAAGAACAGCGCGACGATCCACCACAGGTCGTCGGATTCGCCGCGGGCAATGTCGCGGTCGATGGCTTCCTTGATGAGCAGGGGCTGCGCCAACGCGAGCCCGGTGAGGGTCAGCAGCATCACAATGGCGAGCGCGATGCGTCCTCGATAGGGGCGCAGGGACGGCATGAGACGCTTCACGAGGCGCGAGTCGTACGCCTTGCCGATGACGTCGTCGTCTTCGTGGTAGCCGGAGATCGCCACCTAACCCTCCTCCTCGTCGCCGACGTCACCCAACTGCTGTTCCAGGCGCTGGCGGTCGTGGATGCGCGCGTAGGCGCCGCGACGGGCTACAAGTTCGTCGTGCGTACCTCGCTCGACGATGTGTCCGTCCTCCAGCACGACGATCTGGTCGACCCAGCGCACGGCCGACACCCGGTGCGCGATAATCACGGCTGTGCGGTCCTCGATGATGCTGCGCAGCCCTGCAAGGATGCGCTCCTCCGTGTAAGCATCGACGTGCGACAGCGCGTCGTCGAGAATCAGGATCGGCGCCTCGCGCGCGAGGGCGCGGGCGATGGCCGCTCGTTGCTTCTGGCCTCCGGATAAGGAGACGCCACGCTCCCCTACCATGGTCTGCAGGCCGTGCGGGAGCTGTGGCAAGTCGTTCGACAGCTGCGCCAGCCGCACCGCGCGGTCGAGGCGTTCGACATCAATATCTCCGCTCCATGCGACGTTGTCCTCCAGCGTCGCCGAGAACAGGAAGGATTCCTGCGGCACGAACGCGATTGCGTCGTGCAGCTGCGCCAGCATCAGATCACGCACATCGTGGCCGTCGATGGTCACGCGGCCGCTTCGGACGTCGTAGACGCGGGCGATGAGATTCGCGAGTGTCGTCTTTCCTGACCCGGTCGGCCCGACCACCGCGAGCGAAGAGCCCGCAGGCACGTCGATGGTGATGTCGTGTAATACCGGCCGGTTGAAGTAGCCGAAGTTGACGCGCTCGAAGGTGATACTCCCGCGCAGTGGCGCCACCTGATGCGCGTCCGGTGCGTCGACAACGGCCGGTTTACGAGCCAGTACCTCCTCGATGCGGGCCATCGAAGCGGCGGACTGTTGGTAGAGGTTCAGCGTCCACCCCAGGTTGACCATCGGGAACGACAGAAGGAAGATGTAGCTGTTGAACTGCACGAACTCTCCGAGCGTGATGTCGCCCGCCTGGACGCCGCGCGCGCCTACGATGACCACGATGACGGTGCTGATCCCGATCAGGGTCCCGAGAAGCGGCCAGAGCGCCATCGAAAGCCGCGCCCAGTCCAGGTTCGCACGCTCGAACGCCTGCATCTCGCGCTCGAACGCCTTCGCCTCATTGTCCTCCTGCACATAGGCCTTCACGACCCGCGCGCCCGAGAAGTTCTCCTGCACAAAGGTCGTCAGCTTGCCGAACTCGGTCTGCACGAGGTGATATCGCTTCTCCACCACCCTCCCCACCCAGACGAACACGAGCGTGATGGCCGGGAGAGGCATGGCCACGAGCAGCGCGAGCTTGACATCGATCGTGAGCATCATCACAACCCCGAATGTGAACAGCAGCACCGAACGCACGAGGTCCATCAAGCCCGGACCCAGAATCTCGCGGACCGTCGTAACGTCGTTCGAGACGCGGGCCATAAGGTCCCCGGTCTGGCTGTCCTGGAAGAATTTCTGGTCGAGGGACTGGATATGTGAATACACGTCGTTCCGCAGGTCGTATTCAACCTGTCGGGAGGAGCCGCTGACGTAGACGCGCGTGATGTACCGGAGCACACTGTCGGCTGCCTGGATGCCGATCGTGAGCCCGGCGAAGAACAGCAGCTTCTGGGTCGAGACGCTCTCCAGCAGGCTGTCAATCGCCTCTCCGAGCACGAGCGGCCCGAGGATGGTGACAGCTGCCGCAGCCGCCAGTGCAACCAGCCCGATGGAGAAGCGGCGCCGATACCGCAAGCAATAGGGGAGCAGCCGGGCAAAGAAAAGCACGGAGAAGCCTCAGAAAAAACGCCGGGAGTTGTCATTCTAGGTGAGACACAGAGGCGGCGGTAGTAGTAGACTTGCACCGGGCGTCACGCGAAGTGGGAATCCTGAGGATGAGTTCAGGTATCGCTTGACACACCGGGGGCGTTGGGCTATTTGATTGCCCAACCCTCGTGTTGGGGAGGAGCTTTTCTCTGAAGGGAGACATGAGAATGGCCGGGAGCTACTGGGACAAGTTCGCGCAGCAGCGCGTTTCCAGAAGGCGAGCGCTGCAGGGCGCGGGAATGGCAGGCGCGACCGCCGGCGCCATCTGGATCGTAGGTTGCGGCGGCGGGGACGACGATGGAACGGCGACGGGCAGTCCACAGGCGACGCAGGAGACGGGCACACCCAAGCGAGGGGGTCGCTACGCCGAGGGCAGCACGGCAGACTTCGATACCTTCGACCCCTATATCGGGATTGCTGCCTCGGTCGGCTACTTCCCGCGCCTCTACAACGTGCTCGCCAATTTCTCGGCCCTTGACTCCACCTTCCGCTTCGATGACCTGTCGACGGAGTTCGAACAGCCTGACGACCTCACCTACGTCTTCACAATCCGTCCGGGCGTGAAGGTAGCGCCGAACGCGTTGGGCGTGCCCGAGCGCGACCTCGACGCATCCGACATCGTGACGAGCTACGAGCGGATCAAGACGCTCCCACAGTCGAACGCGTACGGCTTCATCGGCCAATGGGTCGAGTCCCAGGAAGCCTCACCAGACAACATGACCTACACACTCGGAACCCCGAAGCCTTACGCATACTTCCGGAACCGCATCGGCAGCGGGATCAACACGATCGCCCCCAAGGAGGCGCTCACCGACGCGAATCTCCCGAAACTCAAGCAGCAGGCAGCTGGCGCCGGGCCGTTCATGCTCTCGAACTACACGGAGGGGCAGGGCGCGGCACTGGACCGCAACCCAAACTACTACCGGAAGGACGAGAACAACAACAACGAGCAGCTGCCCTACATCGACGGGATCGATGTGAAGATCATTACGGTTCGAGATACGCTTCGTGCCGCCTTCCAGTCCAACCAACTCTCGGTGTACACGGCGGCCAACGTCGAGGAGGCGAACCAACTCCAGCAGGGCCAGAGCTACAAAGTCGTCCGCAACCCGGTCAACACGTTTATCGCGTACGCCATGAACCCGACGCGGGAGCCCTTCGACGACGACCGAATCCGCCTGGCCGCGCTGTACGCGCTGAACCGGCAGGAGTACATCGACAAGGTGTACTTCGGCGAGGCAAAGGCCAATGGCATCGTGCACTGGCCGCAGGGCGACCTGAGCCTGCCGGACGACGAGCTCGCCGAGCTGCAGCCCTTCGATCCGCAGAAGTCAAGGGACCTCATCCGCGCGGCGACCGGCCAGGACACGGTCAAGATCAAAGTCATGTGGCCGGCCGAGTCCGACATCGAGGAGCACCGGCTGCACTTACCGATCTGGCTTGAGCAGATGCAGGCCGCTGGCTTCGAAATCGAGTCGCAGGCCGAGGCGTTCGGCACGTGGTTGGACCGGTACACGAACTTGGACTACGACTCCAGCCTCTCGCTGAACCAGGTCTACGAGTACGCGGAGTTCAACATGGACTTCCAACACTCCGAAGGACCGGCAAGGAACAATATCTACGCGATCGGCTTGGGCAAGCTCTATCCGGAGATCGACGCTGATATCGACCGCGTGAAGACGCTGACCGACCCGGAGCAGTTCCGCGAGGGGATGCACGACCTGCAGCGCCTCATCTACGAGAAGGGCCCGACGTTTATCCCGATCGTCAGCCCCTTCTCGTTCACGATGTACCAGCCCTACGTCAGGGCCATCCCCGAGGGGATCGGTGCCAGCGGCCTGTTCGTGAACACGTGGTGGCTGGACCTGTAACAGTGAAGGCGGCGTAGGGCGCTATGCAGACATTCATCCTCCGCCGCCTGCTCATTGGCATCGTCATCCTCTTCGTGCTGTCCGTTGTCGTGTTCACGTTGCTGCGGATCGTGCCCGGTGACCCGGCGAAGCGCAGGTGCGGGCTGAACTGCAAGACCGAGCAGATCGAGGCCATCCGCAAGGAAATGGGCCTCGACAAGTCCTACCCCCAGCAATACTGGGACTGGCTTGGCGGCATCCTGACCGGTGACCTCGGGACTTCCAACGTCACACAGCGGCCCGTCCTGGATTCCGTGAAGACGCGGGTCCCCGTCACGCTGGAGCTGATGGTCCTCACGATGATCATGACGGTTGCCGTGGGCATTCCGTTCGGCATCGTCTCCGCCGTGTTCCGAGACACGCCGACGGACTACCTTGTTCGGGTCCTGGCCGTCCTCGGCCTTGCCGTGCCCGCGTTCTGGGTCGCCACGCTGGTGCTGATTCTGCCCGCCGAGTGGTGGGGTTACGCGCCGCCCATCGGACGCTACGTCAAATTCATGGACGACCCTTATGCGAACTTCAAGCAGTTCGGTCCGCCTGCCGCGGTTCTGGCGCTCGGCTCAGCGGCCGGCATCATGAGACTCACGCGATCGTCGCTCCTGGAGGTGCTCCGGCAGGACTACATGCGCACCGCCAGGGCCAAGGGTCTCCGCGAGAGGTCCGTCATCGTGGGACACGCCCTCAAGAATTCGATGATCCCGGTGGTCACCGTGCTGGGCCTTCAGATTTCTGGGTTGCTCGGCGGCGCCCTGATCGTCGAGCAGATCTTCACCCTGCCGGGCCTCGGCCAGTACACGTTTGAGGCACTCTTCAACAAGGATTTCGACGTTGTACAGACGATGACCATGTACGCCGGCGTAACAGTCGTCGTACTCAACCTTGTTGTCGATGTGAGCTACGCCTGGCTGGATCCGCGTATCCGGTATTCGTGAGGAGTTAGACGTGTCGCGAGACGTCGCTGTAACGTCGCCAGTTCTTGTGACGGAAGACCTTCTCGCCGCGCCGTCGCGGAGTGCTTCGCGCAGGCTTCTTCGCATCGCGACACTGGCACGCCAGAACCCATTAGGGACCATCGGCTTTGTGCTCATCGTGATATTTCTCGCATGCGCAATCTTTGCCCCCTTGATCGCCCCCTACACGGCGACCAACCTGGGCGGCGGAGTCAACGAGAGTTCGACGAGTTCGCACATCTTCGGAACGGATCGGCTTGGGCGCGACATCTTCAGCCGGGTCGTGTACGGGAGTCGTATTTCGCTGTCCGTCGCGGTTATCTCTGTGGTCGGCGGGGCGTCCATCGGCATCCTGATCGGGATCATGTCGGGGTACGTCGGCGGCCTCGTAGACAACGCGATCCAGCGAACGGTGGATGCGGCCATCGCGTTCCCCCCGCTCCTTTTGTTGCTGATCATCGCGCAGGCACTCGAGCCCTCGTTCCGGACCGTGGTGTTCGCGCTCTCGCTTGCGGTCATACCCGGGGTCACGCGGGTGGTTCGCGGCGCTGTCCTATCCGAGAGGAACAACCAGTATGTCGAAGCGGCGCGCGCCAGCGGCGCCTGGGCGCCGCGCGTCCTGCTCCGCCACATCCTGCCGAACGTCGTCGCGCTGGGCATCATCGTCATGACGACGCTGCTGGGCGGGATCATCCTGGCGGAGGCGGCGCTGTCGTTCTTGGGTCTCGGTATTCCCGAAGCCGCTTCGTGGGGCGGCGACGTGAACCGCGCACGAGGGCTCCCGTATCACATTCCTGCTGCCTTCTACCCGGGCGCGGCCATTACGCTGACCGTCCTAGGGTTCAATCTCCTCGGCGACGCGATCCGTGACATCGCGGACCCGCGGCTCCGCGGTAGCCGGAGCTGAACACTACACTCGCTATAGCCCTGTGCGCCACCAGCCCTCGGTCCCCATCGATGGAGGCTGTCAACGATCGTCGCCTGCTATCCCGTGAACGTGAATTCCCGATCTCCACGTCATTCTTGACCCACCTGACGGGTGTGCCGTAGCGTTTGGCGAGCCGCGGGAGGCGGCAGCGCTCATGCAGCAACAGCCCGCCTCGCGGTTTTATCAGTGCCAGCGCCTAAAGTTACATTATGTCGTGTGGGGCGACGAGGCCCACCCGCCGCTTCTCCTCATCCACGGCAACCGGGACCATGCCCGCACCTGGGATCGCGTTGCGGCGCAGCTCAGGGACGACTACTGCGTCTATGCTGTCGACCTGCGCGGTCACGGAGACAGCCAGTGGGCTGTGGGCGGCCAGTACAGCCTGCCCGAATTCGTCCTGGACGTAGCGATGCTCGGCCAGGCGCTCGACCGCTACCCGCTCACGATCATCGGGCACTCGCTCGGGGGTGCCGTTGCCCTCGAATACAGCGGCGTGTTCCCTCAGCATGTGCAGCAAGTGGTTGCCATCGAAGGTCTCGGCCCACGGGTGGGCGAGCCATCACCGGCGTCGTGGCGCATGCGGCAGTGGATCGGCCACATGCAGGAGTTCGACCAGCGGAAACCGCGCCGCTATGCCTCCGTGGAGGAGGCGGTGCGCCGGATGCGCGAAGAGAATCCTCACCTGACCGAGGATATGGCCCACCATCTCACGGTGTTCGGTTCCCGAAAGAACGATGACGGATCCCTGAGCTGGAAGTTTGATAACTACGTCAGGCTGCGTTCGCCATACGAGTTCAACATCGCCGAGGCACGCGAGCTCTGGAATCAGATCCGGTGTCCAGTCCTCCTCATCCGTGGCTCCGAGAGCTGGGCCTCAGACCCGGAAGAGGATGGCAAGGCCTCCGCGTTCCACGATTACCGGACTGTGCTGGTAAAGGACGCAGGCCACTGGGTGCACCATGACCAACTCGACGTGTTCATGGGGGTCGTTCGAGATTTCCTGAAGGTACCTTCAGCCAAGTAGTGCGAGCGCATCACGCAGCGCTTCCAGGTACACGTCATCGCGGCCCTCATCGAGCATTCTGGCGATGGTTGGCGGCTCCTGATCGGCTATCTGCTCGACTGCACGCATCTCGCCGGTTGGCGACTCCTCCCGGACGTGCATGTGGCCGCTGGCGGCATGATGCTCGACGAGGAGTGTTGAGCGGCCCGATCGGAGGCGCACACTGTGCAGCCCCGGCGGATTCGGCTCACCAACGATGACTGACAGAGTGACTGCGCGGCTCTGAGCGTACAGCGTGGCGCGGAGCCAGCGCCCTCCAGTCTCGACGTCTGCCGGCGTGAGTCCAAGTCGTGAGACGATCCAGCCGGCAAGCAGCAACGCTTCGCTGCCGGGACGGCCACCGCCTCCTTCGATCTCGATGCTCGCGATCTCGCGCAGCCGATTCGGGCCGTCGTCATCATCGAAGCTTTGCGCGATCAACTCTCGCCATGTTGTCAACCGCCCCCACGCGAGATCGCGCGGTTCCGTCCCATGGTCGCCGCCGAGACGGAGTGCCCAACGGAACGCGGCGGCGGTATCCCCATCCTGAGCACTGTCGAACAGCAACACGTCAGCAGCGTCGAGAATGCCCTCGAGAACACCGGCCGAGTCACCCTCCGGGCCCAGGCGCCAGCAGATGACAGATAACTCCGGCACCAACAGAGCGAGCACCAGGGACGGCATCGCCGCGTCGTCGGCGGGCGGGCCGAAGATCAACACCTCCTCTGAGCACACGTTGCGACCGCCGCTCGCGGAACGCCACGAGTGTGCGGAGATCGTCGCAGAGACTCGGGACAGGCCCGGCCGCACGAGTGCCAGGATGCCCCGGCAGGGGTGCCGCTGCGGCAGCACTTCCATCAGAGATTCGAACCGCCCGAGCGCGTCCTCCCCGGCGCCCACGCCCACGAGGTTCATCACCCGCAACCGCACAGACGACTCGTCGTAGCCGCCCGCGGTCTCACGCCAGATGCGCGTGAATTCGTCCTCGATCGCCGCCGGATCCACTGGAATCGGGCGATCCTCCAGGCGTTCGATGGCAGTCACATCCGATGCCATTCACGCCCATCCTGTTCCAGCAGCTCCCGCGCCGCGTCCGGGCCCCAGGTACCCGCTTCATAGGTCTGAAGCGGCGACGCCCCTTCGGCCCACGCGTGCAGGACTGGTGTAAGCAGCTCCCAGGCGGCCTGCACGCTGTCCCATCGGGTGTAGAGCGTTGCGTCGCCGATCATCGCGTCGAGCAGCAACCGCTCATACGCCTCCGGAGGCTCCACGCCAAAGGAAGTGCCGTAGCGGAAGTCCATGTTCACCGGCCGCACGTCGGAGCGCGTTCCCGGTACCTTCGCGCCGAATCTCAGCGAGATGCCCTCGTCCGGTTGGATCCGCAGCACGAGAAGGTTCGGTGTGGGATTGTCCGCGCCCATCTCCCGGAACAACTGCAGCGGCGGACGCTTGAAGGTAATCGCAACCTCGGTCGCTCGCTTTGGCAGTCGCTTGCCAGTGCGCAGATAGAACGGAACGCCTGCCCAGCGCCAGTTCTCGATCTGCAGCTTCATGGCAACGTACGTCTCGACGCCGGAGTGCGGAGCGACGCTCTCTTCATCGCGGTAGCCAGACACCTGCCGCCCCAGTATTGCGCCAGCGACGTACTGTCCGCGGACGGTATCGCGCTCGACGTCGCCGACCGGGCGCATGGCGTGGAACACTTTCGCCTTCTCGTCGCGCACAGCGTCACCGCGGAACGAAGCTACTGGCTCCATCCCGATCAGCGCGAGCAGTTGCAGCAGGTGGTTCTGTACCATGTCGCGCAGGGCTCCGGCTTCTTCGTAGTACGCACCGCGCCCCTCCATGCCAACCGTCTCTCCGACCGACACCTGCACGTGATCCACGTATCGCCGGTCCCACACCGGCTCGAAGATGCCGTTACCGAAGCGGAATACCAGAATATTTTGGACGGTTTCCTTCCCGAGATAGTGGTCGATCCGGTAGATGTGACGTTCGCGGAAGACCAGACCGATGCTCTGGTCCAGGCGCCGCGCGGACTCCAGGTCGCGCCCGTACGGCTTCTCGACGATCAACCTCGCCCAGCCGCCGGCCGCCGTTCCACCCCGTGCCAACCCTGCCTCGCCGAGGCGATGCACCACCGTTTCGTAGGCGTTCGGGGGTGTCGCGAGGTAGAACAGCCGGTTGCCGGCGGCATTGTGCGCGATGTCCTGCTTCTCGAGGCGTTCTCCGAGCCGAGCATACGCATCGACATGATCGAAGGTGCCGCTCACATAGTGCAGACAACGCGCGAAGGAGTCCCAGATGTCGTCCTGCACAGGCTCGCGAGAGTACTCGGCGACCGCGGCCTTCATCATCTCCCGAAACTGGTCGTCGGAGTAGTCCCGTCGCGCAAATCCGACGACGGAGAAGCCGGGCGGCAGCAGGTGTGTCCTGGCCAGGTTGTACAGCGCAGGCACCAGCTTGCGCGCCGTCAGGTCGCCCGTCGCGCCGAAGACGACGATGGCGCATCGGTCTGGCGTCCGAGGTAGCCGCAAACCTTCACGCAGCGGGTTGCCTGACGGGAGCGTTGCCAGGGTCATCGCGTGGCCTCGTCAGCGGCGCGGACGGCATGGCCACCAAATTCATTGCGCAGCGCCGCCTGGAGCTTCGCGCTGAACGACTCCGACTGACGCGACGAGAAGCGTCGCATGAGCGAGAGGGTGATGACCGGCAGCGGCACGTCCTGATCGAGCGCCTCCTGTACTGTCCAGCGGCCCTCTCCGGAGTCCTCCACGTATCCTCGAACTGACGTCAATCGTGGGTCACGGGCCAACGCCTTCTCCGCCAGCTCCAGCAGCCAGGAGCGGACGACGGACCCTCGGTTCCAGAGCGCCGCCACGCGCGGCAGATCCAGGTCGAAGGGCGATCCCGCAAGCAGCTCGAACCCCTCGCCATACGCGGCCATGAGGCCGTACTCGATGCCGTTGTGCACCATCTTCACGAAATGCCCGGCGCCGCTGGCTCCGACGTGGGCGTAACCGCCCTCCGGCGCCAGCGTCTGCAACGCAGGCTCGATGTGGCGGAAGGCGTCCTCCGGGCCGCCGGCCATGATACAAAACCCCTCTTTGAGCCCCCAGATGCCGCCGCTGACGCCAGCATCAACGAACGCGAATCTACCGGCGGCAAGATCACCGGCGCGGCGCATGGTGTCGTGATAGTTGGAGTTGCCTCCGTCGATCACGATATCGCCGGCAGAGAGCAGCGGTGAGAGCTGGTCGATTGTGCGCTGTACGGGATCACCCGACGGAACCATCAGCCACACCGCGCGGCGTGGCGACAAGTTCGCCACCAGATCCTCCAGCGAAGCTGACGCGACCGCCCCACTCTTGGCGGCGGCCGAGATGGCCTCGGTGCTCAGGTCGCTGACGACGACACGATGGCCACCCTCGAGCAGCCGGCGTGTCATGTTGGCCCCCATCCGACCCAAACCGACCATGCCGATCTCCATGCCGCCTACCTCCTCCTGGGGGACGCCGTCCCGGCAGCCTTCGCGATGGCCTGCCGCAGCTGCTCCAGGCCGTCCGCCACATCACGCCCGAGGTGCACCCATAGTGCGCGACGGCCGCGCCCGGCCAGCGCTTGAAAGTCCCCGATCGCTTGCGCCCGGTTCAGCTGGCCGAAGGAGTATCGGCGGCCCGCGATCGACACATCGTGGCGGACACCCGCGGTTACGAAGAGGAAGACACCCTGTTCGGGGCCGCCCTTGTGGAGTTGGCCTGTCGAGTGGAGATAACGCGGGCCGTAGCCCACGGTGGTCGCGACACGGCACGCCTCTCGCACGTCCCCGCGCATCTCCGCAAAGGCCGCGTCCGTCACGGCATCTTGGGCCAGGTAGGCCAGCGTGGCGAAGTAATCGTGCGGTCGGATTGACCCCAGAAGCTCCGCGACGCGATCGACGAGCCCCGTCGCCGGACCGCAGGCGCGGATCGCATTCGGCCCCACATCATCAAACCCATCCCCGGCAGGATCATGGGTGCGTTCGAGATCCGCGAGCGCGCGAGAGGTATTATCCTTCGATTCCCGTACGTTAGGTTCATCAAAGGGGTTCACGCCGAGCACGTGCCCCACCACGGCGACGGCGAACTCCCAGCGAAAAAACTCCCGCCCGAAATCGTATGTCGTGTCGAGATCGACGGTCAGGATTGGATGCCCCTCTGCCGCCAATGCGCCGACAACGGCGTCCATCTCGCCAGCGCTGTCGCCTTCGAGGCGAAGGTAGAGAAAGACTCGATCGTCGCCGTAGACGCGTGGTGATCCCAGCGGCTCGCCCACAACCGGCACGATGCCGCGGCCGTCTTTGCCGAGGCTCTCAGCGAGAAGCTGCTCGACCCACAATCCGAACGACGCAGCACCGGGGGTGAGGAGGAATGTCAGCTTGTTGCGTCCCGCCAGCGCCAACTCCCCCAGCGCCGCGCCCAGCCTTAGTGCTGAACTCTCGGTCGAGCGCGTCGCCTGTGCTGCGCCGGCCGCGGCGTCGAGCAGCCTCCCGACATCGATGCCAGCAGCCGCCGCTGGCGCTAATCCGAAGTACGAGAGCGCTGAGTATCGCCCGCCAATATCCGGTGGGTTGAGGAAGATGTGGGCGAAGGCCCGCTCGCGCGCCAAGGCCTCCAGTGGCGAGCCCGCATCTGTGATGGCGACGAAGTGTTCACGGACGCGATCCTGCACGACAGTGGACGTGAGCGACCACGCCCAATCGTACAGCGTCAACGCCTCGATCGTCGTCCCCGACTTCGAGGACACAACGAACAGCGTGGTCCTGGGATCGATGCATGCCTCAGTGGCTGCGATTGTCGCTGGCACCGTGGTATCCAGTACTCGGAGCCGCGGCGCACCATGAGCGCCGAGGACACTGGTACGCAGCACCTCGGGAGCCAACGAGCTTCCCCCCATCCCGAGCAGCACGATGTCGGTGAACTCATGGCGACGCAGACGCTGCGCGAAGCCTTCGATCTCCCCTACGTGTGCGCGCATCGTTTCCGGCGCGTCGAGCCAGCCGAGACGGTTGGCGATGACTTCCCGCGCAGCAACATCGTCGCTCCAGAGGTTCGAGTCGCGCCGCCAGATGCGACTTGCGGCATCTGTCGCTGCTAGCTCTGCGACGCGCCGGCAGACGCGCTCCTCGAACGCACCGAGGTGAAACCTCACGCCGCGCTGGCCCTGCGGCGGATCTGGTCGGCCTTGGCCGCCGTCGTTTCACCGATCTCCTGGAAGGACTTGGCGAACGCCTTGACGCCGTCCTTCTGTAGCTGCTCTGTCATGTCGTCGAGCGAGATCCCGGCATCCGCAAGGTCGCGGAGCACGAGATCAGCCTCGCCGTAGTCCTCGTCGATTGTCCGCCGCGCGCTGCCGTGGTCGCGGAACGCGTCGATCGTCTGTGGCGGCATGGTGTTCACGGTGTGCGGCCCGATGAGCTCCGCAACATAGAGGATGTCGCTGTACCTTGGGTTCTTGGTACCGGTGCTTGCCCACAGCGGACGCTGCACCTTCGCCCCCTGCGCCTCGAGGCGCTTGAAGCGCTGGCTCGCGAACACCTCGCTGAAGCGACGATAGGCGACCTTTGCGTTCGCCACGGCGACCTTCCCCAGCAGACCCTCGAGCGAGCGGCGCTTAGCGTCACCAGGAGCCTCCGCGAGCTTCGCCTCGATCAGCTTGTCGGCGGCCGTGTCGACGCGGCTCACGAAGAAGCTGGCCACGGAGTTGACGCTGCCAAGGTCGAGGGCCGCCTCCGCTCGGCGCTCGAGCGCGCGTAAGTAGGCTTCCATCACCTCTTCGTAGAAGGCCAAGGCGAAGATGAGCGTGATGTTGATGTTGAGCCCGGCGAACAGGCACTCTTCGATTGCGGGGACGCCCTCGTCGGTCGCCGGGATCTTCACCATGAGGTTGGGCCGGCCGATCAGCTCCCGCCAGTGTTTCGCCTCGTCGATCGACTCCTGCGTCTGATATGCCTTCTCTGGGGAGACCTCGATACTCACGAACCCGTCCGCGCCATTCGTCGCGTCGAACGCGGTCCGCATGATGTCTGTCGCGGCACCAATGTCAGCGACGGCGATGTGCTCGAACATCGCAGATGGCTCTACGCCCTGCCGCAAGAGATCGCCAATCTGGGCATCGTAGTCGTCGCCCGCGCCGATGGCCTGCGCGAAGATCGTCGGATTGGCCGTGACGCCGCGGATGCCGTCCTCTTCCATATAGCGGCGCAGCGTGCCGTCCCTCAGGATGTTGCGTCTGATGTAGTCGAGCCAGACAGACTGGCCCTGCGCGTGCAGGTCGAGTAGCGGATTACCCATCGACTGCCTCCCTCTCGCCGGCGAAACGGCGCTCCAGTGCGATGACCTTCTCCAGCCGCCGCCGGTGGCGCTCTTCGCCAGAAAAGTTCGCATTCGCGAACGCGCGCACAAGCTCGACCGCCACCTCCGGCCCAATGACGCGTGCGCCCAGCGTCAGCACGTTCATATCATCGTGTTCGACGCCCTGGTGCGCCGAATACACGTCGTGACACACGGCCGCCCGCACGCCGGGCACCTTGTTCGCCGCGATGGACGCCCCGACTCCGCTCCCGCAGATCACGACACCCCGCTGAACCTTACCTGACCGCACCGCCAGTGCCACCGCCTCCGCATATTCGGGATAGTCGACCGGGGCCGCGCTCTCCGTGCCCAGATCGAGTACATCGTACCCGCACCGCCGCAACTCTTCGATGACGGCTGCCTTCAGCGGAAAGCCCGCGTGATCGTTTGCGACCGCGACTCGCATGGCTATGTCCTTACTCCGCTCAGCCGCTCGACAAGTGCGAGCGTGGCCTGCGCGACGTTTTCGGGTGTGAACCCGAGATTCCGGAGCACGGTCGGCCCCGGCGCCGACGCCCCGAACCGCCCGTCGATACCAATCGAGTCCCCGTCGTCGCCCACCCAGCGCCGCCAACCCAGCGTGACACCGGCCTCGACCGAAACGCGAGCACGCACGTCCGGCGGCAACACGTCGTCGCGGTAGCTGTCCTCCTGACGTTCGAACAGTTCCCACGAGGGCATGCTGACGACGCGGGCCCCGACGCGCTGCTCCTTGAGCAGCTCTTGCGCCGCGAGCGCCACAGCCACCTCCGAGCCCGTAGCGATGATGATGGCATCCGCACGCCTGCTCGTAGCCTCGCTGATGACGTAGGCGCCGCGCAGGAGACCGCGCGCGCCACCGCTTGCGGTCTGCTGCAGGTGTGGCACCGCCTGCCGCGTCAGCGCCAGCACCGTTGGGCAGTGACGGTTCTCCACCGCGAACCTCCAGGCCATCGCTGTCTCGTTGCCGTCGGCGGGGCGGATGACGGTGATGCGCGGGATGGCGCGGAGCGCCATCAGGTGCTCGATCGGCTGGTGCGTGGGACCGTCCTCCCCCAGGCCTACGCTGTCGTGCGTGAACACGAACACCGTTCCCAACTCGCTCAGCGCGGCGAGGCGAACTGCCGGCCGGCAGTAGTCGGAGAAGGCCATAAACGTGCCGCCGTAGGGGATGACGCCGCCATGCGCCGCCATTCCGTTCAGCGCGGCACACATGCCATGCTCACGCACGCCGAAGTGGATGTTGCGTCCGCCGGGCTCCTCTGCTGACATCCTCCCCCGTGCCTTCAGCTCCGTGTTGTTCGAGCCCGTGAGGTCCGCCGAACCGCCGAAGAGAGTCGGCAGCAGGCCGGCGATGGCGTTCAACACGAGGCCGGATGCGGCGCGCGTCGCGATCGGCTTGTCGTCTGGGGAGAACGCCGGTAACCCTGCGTCCCAAGCGTCGGGCGCCTGGCCAGCGAACGCGCGCCGCAGTGACTCGGCCTCAGGCGGGTAGTCGCGGGCATACGCCCCGAGGCGTTGCTCCCACTCCAGCTGCGCGGCGGCGCCGCTGTCGAGCGCCTGGCGGAAGTGCGCGAGGGCATCGGGCGGGATGCGGAAAGTCCCGTGCTCCGGCCAGCCGTAGGCGCGTTTCGTGAGTCGCACCTCGTCTTCGCCCAGCGGCTCGGAGTGCGCCTTCTCGGTGTCCTGCTTGTTCGGACTGCCGAAGCCGATGTGCGTCTGCGCGACGATGAGCGACGGTCGCTCTATTTCGTCACGCGCGGCGCGGATCGCGCCGTCAACGGCATCGAAGTCCATCCCGTCGATGTGCTGGACGTGCCAGCCGTAAGCCTCGAAGCGCTCGCCGACGTCTTCCGTGAAGGCCAGACCCGTGGGGCCGTCGATGGTGATCCCGTTCGAGTCGTAGAGGTAGATGAGCTTCCCGAGCTTCTGGTGCCCGGCGAGCGACGCCGCCTCGTGCGAGACCCCCTCCATCAGGTCACCGTCGCTGACCAGGGCATAGGTATGGTGATCTACCACAGCGTAACCCGGGCGATTGAACGTCGCAGCCAGAAAGCGCTCTGCCATCGCCATCCCGACGCCGTTGCCGAACCCCTGCCCCAACGGGCCCGTCGTCACCTCGATACCCGGGGCGAGGCCACGTTCGGGGTGCCCTGCCGTCGGACTCCCCCACTGGCGGAACTCCTTCAGGTCATCGAGCGAAAGGGCGTAGCCGGTGAGGTGCAGGAGTCCGTACAGCAACATCGACGCGTGACCGGCGGAGAGGACAAACCGGTCGCGGTCCGGCCACGACGGGTCGGCTGGGTTGTGTTTCAGGAAGCGATCCCAGAGCACGTATGCCATCAAACCGGCACCCATCGGTGCGCCCGCGTGGCCGGAGTTCGCCTTCTGCACAGCGTCGATGGCGAGCGTGCGGATCGTATTGACGCAGAGTTCGTCGAGTCGACGGTCGTTCATGCACCGCTCCCTGGACTGACAGGATCTGGCGACAAGGCGATCCAGTACGCGAAGCGCAGAGCGACAGGAAGCCGGGAAGTGTAGAGAAGGCGCGACAGCCGTTCGATGGGCATCCCAAGTCGTTTCAGTCTTGCGTGCGCTGCGGCCCGTAGCAGTATACCGGCCGCGAGCGCCGTCGCAGGTTGCAGTTATGTAGCGTCATCACAGGGGCGCTCAGCCGAAGAATTGCTGCAGGCCTGCTGAGACGAACTGCAGGAGCAGGATCGCCACTAGAGGCGAGAGGTCGATCATCCCCAACCGGGGCATGATCCGCCGGATCGGCTCCAGGATGGGCTCGGTCACTGAGTTGAGCGCCTGGATAAGGGGGCTGCGCGGATCCATGTTGAACCAGCTGAGGATCGCCCGCCCGAAGATCGCGATGGTCAGGAACGCGAACACCCAGCAGACAACCTGCGAAGCTGCGGTCTCGCCGTTGCAGTTGGCGAAGAACATCTACGTCCCGAGCTCCCGCGACCGCTGGTAGGCGGCCTCGATCGCCTCGACGATGGCGCCGCGCACCCCGGCGCTCTCCAGCACAAACAAGCCGGCCGCCGTTGTCCCTGCAGGCGACGTCACCTCATTGCGGAGCTCCGCCGGGTGCTTGCCCGTCGCCTCGGCGTATTTCACAGAGCCAATGAACATCTGCAGCGCCAGCATCTCCGAGGTGTCGCGCTTGAAGCCGATGTGCACGCCAGCGTCGATGAACGCCTCCAACAGCAGGTACACGAAGCCGGGTCCGCTGGCCGAGAGGGCCGTGGCCATGTCGACGTATTTCTCGTCGTCAACGTAGACCTCCTGGCCCATTGCGCCGAGGACGGCCCTGACCTGCGCGCGCGCCGCGACGTCGACCTCGGGGGTCGCCGTCCACACGCTGATCGCCTCGCCTATGACCGCTGCCGTATTCGGCATCACGCGCACGATTGCGGCGTGCCGCAGCGAGCTGGCGATGCGCTCGATTGGCACGCCCGCCATAATGGACATGATGGTCTGCTCGCGGCGGAAGCGGCCTTCGAGCCGGTGCGCGGCCGCATCGAACTCCTGCGGCTTCACGGCGAAGATGACGTACTCGGCGTCCCCGCCGACGATGTCCGCAACATCGCGCGAGGTCCGAACGCCGTAGAGGGAGTTCAAGGTCGCGCAGCGATCCTCACTGATCTCGGCCACGGAGACATCGGGCGTCGCGAGGATGCCCTTGCGCAGCAGAGCGCTGAGGATCGCCTCTCCCATAAACCCGCATCCGATGAGCCCGAGCTTCATGCCTCCTCCGTGAGCCCGCCTCGGCCGGGGGGGTTCCCGAACACGGCGCGGCCGACGCGCACCAGGGTCAATCCCTCCTCGATTGCCACCTCGAAGTCGTCCGTCATGCCCATCGACAGCTCGTGCAGCCCTATCGCGTCGCGCAGTTGGCGCATCCGGCGAAGGAGTGGCCGCACGTCCTGCGGATCATCGACGGCCGGCGCCACCGTCATCAGGCCGGCAAGTTCGACGCGATCCATCGCTCCGAGGCGCTCGGCTAGGGCCGGTGCCTGATCCGGGGATACGCCGGACTTTGATGCCTCTCCGCCGATGTTTACCTCCAACAGCACGCGCACCTGGGAACTGGCGCGCTCGCTCAGTGCGCGTGCGAGACGCTCCGAATCAACGCTGTGGAGTATATCAAAGAGTTCCAGCGCCGCCCGAACCTTGTTCGTCTGCAGATGGCCGACGAGGTGCCAACGTGCGCCGGCGAGATGCCGGCGGAGCGCAGCGATCCTCGATGACGCCTCCTGCACGCGGTTCTCCCCGAAATCGCGCAGGCCGGCCACGTACGCCGCCGTGATCGCTGATGCCGCATGCCCCTTGGATACGGCAACGAGTGTCACCTCATCAGGAGATCGGCCCGTGCGGGCACATGCGCCGTCAATACGGCGCCTCACATCGGCGAGCCGAGCGCCGATCTCCTTCATGCGATTCGGGAGTACCGGATCTTCGGCGTTCGTGTCTCGTCGTACTCGAGGAACCGCTCCGGCCCGAGCGAGGCGAAGTCCCCTCGCGCGCGCTCCACGTCCGCGATCAACACCGCGACGCCGACACCGAAGATTCCCGGCGAGAACTGCCGCAGTTTGTCGAGCGCCAGATCGAGGAGCTTGATGATGCCGGGATACTCTCGGCGCGCGACATGCACGAAGGCCGCGGCGAGCTGGATGATCCCTTGGAAGAACTGCCGCTCCGGCCACGGCGTTACCATCCAGAACTCCTCGAGCGTCTCGTGCGACTCGAAATACCAGCCGGCGTTGAACTCATCGATCGCGCGGTAGAGCTCGCTCAGGCGAGCGGTCACTTCGCCCGCGTCGAGCAGCGGCTGGTTGCGTAGTGGTGCCTGCGCCACGGATCCTCCCGGCGCTGTCGCGAACCTTGATGTGACGCTATTGTATCGGCCGGCAATCCGCAGCCGTCTCGAAGAGGAGGAGCCGCGATGAAGGCTGTCCGTCTCCACCACCCCGGCAGCGCCGCCAACTACGTCTACGAGGACGCGCCCGATCCAGCGGCCGGCCCAGGCGAGGTGCTCGTGCGTGTGAGGGCCGTCGCCCTCAACCACCTGGAGGCGTGGGCGGCGAAGGCGCCGCCGTCCGTCCGCTATGACGCGCCCCGCATCCTCGGCGCCGACGTGGCAGGCGTCGTCGAGGCGGCGGGCCCGGGTGTGACGTCGGTGGCCACTGGCGCCGAGGTGCTGCTACATCCGGGTGTGAGCTGCGGCGTCTGCGAACGCTGCCTCAACGGAGAGGACAACCTCTGCGGGCAGTACCGCCTGCTGGGGCAGGGCCGGGACGGCGGCATGGCAGAGCTCGTCACTGCGCCCGCCGCGAACGTCGTGCCGAAGCCCGCGAATCTCTCCTTCGAGGAGGCGGCGTCGATCCCACTGGTCTTTACGACGGCGCTGCACATGATCCTCACGCGCGCGCGCCTGCGCTACGGCGAGACGGTGCTGGTAAACGCGGCTGGCAGCGGCGTGGGGGTAGCGGCGATCCAGATCGCGAAGCTACACGGAGCGCGAGTCATCGCCAGCGCGGGATCCGATGACAAGCTCGCCAAGGCGCGGGAGCTGGGCGCTAGCGACTGCATCAACTACACGACTCACGACCTCGCGGAGGAGGCCCGCCGTCTCACGGAGAACCGCGGCGTCGACATGGTCGTCGAGAGCGTCGGCGCCGAGGTCATGGAGAAGAGCATACGGGCGCTGGCGCGCAACGGACGAGTGGTCACGTGCGGCGCTACGGCAGGCAACGCCGCGACGTTCAACATCAGTCGCTTCTTCCTCTCCCAGCAGGCGATTTACGGCTCGTTCATGGGCACGAAGGCCGAGCTGCTTCGCTACCTCCCGTGCTTCGCCGATGGCCGCCTGCGCCCCGTCGTCGACGCAGTCTTCCCGCTGCACGAGGCGGCGCGAGCGGTCGAGCGGCTGCTGCGCCGTGAGCAGTTCGGGAAGATCGTCCTCACCCCGTAACCCTGTCGCGTAGGCGCACGCAAGGCTATGCTTGCGCCCGTGAACGAGTTCCCTCGGCCTGTTCCTTATCCGACGCCGGACACGCAGCCCTTCTGGGACGCGTGTAAGCGCCATGAGCTACTGTTGCCGTACTGCCCGGCCTGTGCACAGCTCTTCTTCTACCCGCGCCCTTTCTGCCCCCGTTGCTTCAACTGGGACATCGAATGGCGCCGGTGCAGCGGGCGTGGCACGCTCTACACCTTCGCGATTCAGTTCCGCCCGCAGATGCCTGGCTTCACGCCGCCCTACGTCACAGCGATCGTCCAGCTCGAAGAAGGGCCGAGGCTGATGACGAACCTTGTGGGCATCGATCCTTCTCCCGAGACGATCCGCTGCGACATGCCCGTCGAGGTCACGTGGCAGGATGTGAGTGACACTGTGACGCTCCCGCTGTTCAAGCCGACGGGTATCGCATGAGCCTCAAGAACGCGGTCGCCATCGTAGGCGCCGACGAGACGGACCGCATCGGCATCGTGCCAGACATGACGCCGCTCATGATGCACGCGCAGGCCGCGCGCAACGCTCTCCGCGACGCCGGCATCGACAAGTCGGAGGTCGACGCCGTATTCACATGCGGAGTGGGCGGTATGGCCTCGGTGCAGCTGTGCGAGTATCTCGGCATCGTCCCGCGCTACACCGACAGCACCATGACCGGCGGCTCGTCGTTCGTGATCCACGTCGAACACGCGGCAGCCGCCATAAACGCTGGGCTCTGCAACGTGGCACTGATCACGCATGGCGAGACCGGGCTCTCCGGCAGGACCCGGCGCGGCCCGCGCGGAGGCCCGTTCTTCGACGCGACGATCCCGGCGATGCAGTTCGAGGCGCCGTTCGGCGTCGGCGGGCCTCCGAGCGCCTACTCGATGGCAGCGACGCGGCACATGCACGAGTACGGTACGACCAGCGAGCAGCTAGCCGAGATCGCTGTCGCGACGCGCAAGTGGGCACAGCTCAACCCCCGAGCGATGATGCGGGACCCTTTGACCATCGATGATGTACTCTCGTCGCGCTGGATCGCCTATCCGTTCCACATCTACGACTGCTGCCTAGTCACCGACGCCGGCGGAGCCGTCGTCGTCGTCGGAGCAGAACGCGCACGCGAGTTCAAGAAGAAGCCCGTTTGGGTGCTGGGGTCGGGCGAAGCGAGCACGCACCAGTCGCTGCTGGGAATGGACGACGTCACCCGCACGCCGGCTCGCTACTCCGGGAAGGCCGCGTTCGAGATGGCCGGCGTCACGCACAGTGACATCGACGTCGTGGAAGTGTACGACTCGTTCACCTACACGGCGCTGGTCACGCTCGAGGAGCTTGGATTCTGCGAGAAGGGCGAAGGGGGGCCGTTTGTGTCCGATCAGCGCACGGCTCCTGGAGGCGACTTCCCGCTGAACACCAACGGCGGCGGGCTCTCGTACACCCACCCGGGCATGTATGGCATGTTCATCCTCATCGAGGCGGTGCGGCAGCTTCGGGGCGAGTCCGGCGAGCGACAGGTGGCGGACGCGCGGTTGGCCCTCGTCAATGGCACCGGAGGCATGCTGAGCGCCACTGGCACACTGATCCTCGGCGTCGACTGAGCACGATCGCCGACGCCGCTCGAGTCGCATGAGGTCACTCGGCCATCCGCCTCGCTAGAGCCGGCGCCATGGCCGCACGTGCACCTCGGGCGTGACAGCAGCAGCCTCTCGTCAACACCGGCTCGGATCGCACTCCCGAGAACGCGCGTTCGACGTGTGTCGTTGGAGCTGCGCGTCCACCCCTAGACCTCGAACGCACGTTCGCTATACTGCACAATCCCGCTGCCACGAAGAGGTTACGCTTGCTGATCGACTTGCATTCGCACACCCGGCCGCTCTCCTGGGACTCCTATCTGTCTCCGGACGATCTCGTCGAGCGGTCGAAGGCGGCGGGGCTGGACGGGCTCTGCCTCAGCGAACACGACTATCTGTGGAATCCGGATGACGTCCTTGCCCTCGGGCGGCGCCACAACTTCCTGGTCCTGCCAGCGGTTGAGATCAACACCGACGACGGGCACATTCTCGTTTATGGCATCGATAAGTATGTCTATGGTATGCACCGCTCGCACGAGCTTGCACACCACGTCGAGCAGGCGCGGGGGGCGATGGTGGCTGCGCACCCCTACCGCCGGCAGATGCCCTGGTACCTGGAGGACGATCGGGACTACCGCGAGGCGCTAGCCCGGGCGTCGAAGAATCCTGCGTATCAGTACTGCGCCGCGCTGGAGAAGATCAACGGCCGTGGCACGGTGAAAGAGAACGCCTTCTCCGCCGCTCTCTGCGAGTTCATGGAGAAGCCCGGTACGGCCGGCACCGACTCCCACTCCCGAAGTGACATCGGGCGGTGTGCGACGAACTTCGAGCGGGACGTGCGCGACATCTACGGGCTGATCGAAGAACTGAAGGCCGGCCGCTTCGAGTCCGTCGACCTCACGGGCAAGCCGCACCGGCTCGACCTGACTGCTCTCTCGGCAGCTGATCCTGCTTAGGCTGGCTAGACCTGCAAGATGTGCACGGACATGGCGGCGGCTTCGCCGCGCATCATGCCGCCGCCGTTCTGGGTCAGCCCGACCTTCGCCTTGCCGTCCTTCACCTGACGCTCGCCCGCCTCGCCGCGAAGCTGCCAGAAGATCTCCGTGAGCTGAGCGCAGCCGGTGGCGCCGATGGGGTGACCCTTCGAAAGCAGCCCGCCGCTTGGATTGACCGGGAGCTTGCCGCTGAGCGAGGTGACGCCTTCGTCGATGAGACGGCCGCCTTCGCCGACCTTGCAGAGCCCCAACTCCTCGTACTCCATCAGCTCCGCCGGGGCGGAGGCATCGTGCAGCTCGATGACGTCGAGGTCGTTCGGGCCAACGCCGGCCATCTGGTAGGCCTTCTGGGCCATGCGCGTGGTGACGCCGGGCTCGCCGGGGGCGCGATCCTTGCCCGAACCCAGGACCGAGGCGGTCACCCAGACCGGCTTCGTCGTGAGCTGCTTTGCCTTCTCCTCGGAGCAGAGGATGAGCGCAGCGGCGCCGTCGCCGATGGGCGAGCACATGAGGCGCGTGAGCGGCTCCGACACCATCGGCGAGGCGAGGATGTCCTCGGCGGAGTAGCGCTCGCGGTACTGGGCGTAGGGGTTGTGGGAAGCGTTCTCGTGGCTCTTCACCGCTACCTTGGCGAACTGGAGGGCAGTGGTGCCGTAGCGCTTCATGTGTTCGCGGGCGCCAGCGGCGTAGAAGTCCATGAACATGGAGCGCTTCTCGCCTGCGCCTTCGCTTGCGGCGCCTGATTCGGCGCCCTCGCGGCCGCGGGCGGCTGTCGCCTTCAGCAGATCCTGCACCGCTTCCATGTCAACGGCGGCGCCGATGGCCTGGAAGGAGCGGCGCTTGTCCTCGTGGTAGAGCTTCTCGACGCCGAGGGCGAGCACGCAGTCGTACATGCCGGAGGAGACGTACATCCACGCGAGGTGGAACGCCGTCGAGGAGCTGGCGCAGGCGTTCTCGGTGTTGATGATGGGGATGTCGCCGAAGCCCATGTCGCGGAGGATGACCTGGCCGCGGATCATCTCCTGGCCGGTGATGAGGCCGGCGGTGGCGTTGCCGACGATGGCGGCCTCGATCTGGGGCTTGTCGACGCCGGCCTGCTGCATGGCGCCTTCAACGGCTTCACGGCCGAGGTCCTTGAGGCCGCGGTCCAGCCACTTCCCGAAGCGGGTCATGCCCGCACCGACCACCGCTACTCTGCGCATGTCTGGCTCCCTTCGTGTGTCCGGGCTTCTTGATTGGTGGATTGCATTTCGAAGAAATTCGGGACTTTCGGGGCCTTCTGAATCTGGCGGGGTGCGCACCTAGCTTGATTGGGTTGCATCGCATCCGCCGATCCGCGCCGGGGCGGGCGCACCTTCGCGTGGTCATTATAGGCCCCTGGCTGTCGAGGGTCATCCTTCTGGTGTCACCAGCTCACCGACGCAACGGGCGTCGCCGGCGGCCTGACCGCCCACTACGAGTACGACAAGATCGGCAACCTCATCCAGAAGCGGGAGGGCCAGCTCGACCTCACGCTGACCTACCCGGCGTCCGGACAGGGCGTCGACCGGCCGCACGTCGTGGCGAAGGCGGCGCTGACCGGGACGGTGTCCCCAGACTGACCCGCGACCCGAGGCAAGAGGGTGGCGGGCACATACCGCCACCACTTGCCGGGCTTCCGGCCCGAATAATACTGGACGTGCGTGCGCCCCTCTTAACAGTTCCGTAGGAACTCAGGGTCCTGCGGCGGCATATTCTGGCTTCAGAGCACGGCCGCGGTCTCAGGCGTCCCTTCGCTGTCTCTCACTCCGGGTCCACAGAGCCCGCACGAGCCTGGAGCCGCCCGTCGATGAACTAGAGCAGCACCTGAGAGGCACGACGTGAGCGAGACGATAGCAACCGGGGAAGCCCGCCTCCCCGCCACCGAGTTTGATGAGTCCTGGTTCGAGCAGGGGACGAACCCCTGGCGCGGGCGCGGCATCGCCGCCGCGGTCGCCGTCATCGTCGTGGCAGCGGCGTCCCTCGCGGCGTGGAACTGGCTCTTCCGCGACGACGGTGAGGCGGCCATCGCCGAGCAGATCGTCGCTGCGACCCTCGGCACGGTCACCGACAGCATCGAGACCAGCGGGACCGTGGCATCGCAGTCGGAGACCTCGCTGAGCTTCGGCGCATCCGGGAAGGTCGAGTCCGTCAACGTCACGCTCGGCCAGCAAGTGAAGGCCGGCGACGTGCTGGCATCGCTCGACGCACCCGACCTGGAAGACGCCGTCCGCCGCGCGGAGATCAGCCTCATCTCGGCGCAGCTGCAACTCAACGACCTGCTCGAAGGCGCCGATACCGCCGCGCTCGCGTCGGCCGACGAAGGCTACCAGCGGGCGCTCGCCACGTACGAGACCACCGTCCAGGATTCGGAAGACCTGCGTGACGGTCCCACCAGTGCCGATATCGCCGCCGCGCAGCAGAAGGTGGTCGACGCCGACGCGGCGCTCGCGAAAGCGCAGGCCGCGCGCCAGGCGCTCGACACGCAGGCCGAAGACGCCGTCGACGCCGCCGAAGTAGCGCTCGAAAAGGCCGAAACGGCGCTCGACCGGGCCGATCAGGCCGACGACGACGCCGCCGACGCCCTCGCCGTCGCCGAGGCCCAGCTCGAAGGCGCCGAAGCCGCCTACTGCCCCGATCCCGAGGTTTCGTTCTGCGGACCGTCTTCGACCCCCGTGTCCGCGCCGGACCAGGCGACCCTTCGCACCGCCGTCTCATCTGCAGGCCCCAAGGCCGCGCTCGCGAGCGACGTGCTCGATGCCAATACCACCCATCAGCAGCGGCTCACCGCCAAGTCCGCCGCCGCCGATGCCGTCGACGCCGCGGAGGACGCTCTCGACGACGCCGAGCAGGCTGTTAACGACGCAGGCGAAGGCCCAACTGCCGCCGAGATCAAGTCCGCTGATGCGGCCGTGTCGGCCGCACGGCTCGGGCTCGCGCAGGCGAACGATGACCTCGCGGACGTTAAGGACGGCGCCTCGCCTGAAGAGATTCGCGCCGCAGAGCTGGACGCCGCGAGTGCCAGTGCGTCGCTGTTGTCCGCCGAGGCCAACCGGGACGAAGCCTACGCCGGCGCGGATGCCGACGACGTCACCAACCAGCGCAACCAGGTGGAGCTAGCCCAGATGTCGCTCGAAGAGGCCCTACGCGGCATGGAGGACGCCCAGCTCATCGCGCCGTTCGATGGCACCGTCGCCGAGCTGAACATCAAGGCCGGGCACGACGCCGGCGGGGGCAGCGCAGCCACCGCCGAAACTGCAGCGGACATCGTCCTCAACACGCCGGACGCGCTCCGCATCGACCTCGCGATTAGCGAGGAAGACCTCGCGAGCGTAGAAGTCGGGCAGACAGGCACGGCCACCTTCGACCAGCTCGACGGCGCCGTCTACCCGATCACGATCGAAGAGATCGGCAGCAGCCCGACCACCACCCAGGGGGTGGTGACGTACGAGGCCGTCGGGAGCATTGACCTCACGGCGCAGGTGATCGTGGCGCCCCGGGGCACAGGCGCCCTCACCGGCGACCGCGCGTCCGCGATTGCGACGGCGCAGGCGAGCGGCGGCTTGCCAGATGACGTCGCGACGGCGATCGCCGGGCGCGGCGGCAGCGCCCCGGGCACCGGCGCGCCATCGAGTCCGCCGTCCGGCACTGCCGGCGGGCCGGTCGTCGCGACCGGCGAACCGTCCGCGCGCCCCGCGCCCGGCATGTCGGCAACCGTCGCTATCACCGTTGAGGTCGCCGCCGACGTGATCGTCGTGCCGGCGGGTGCAGTCCAGCAGGAGGGCCCGCAGCAGTTCGTCGAAGTCGTCGGCGACGACGGCGTCCGTGAACGCGTGGCGGTGCAGACGGGCCTCTCGGACGGCACCCGCACCGCGATCCTCAGCGGCCTCGAGGAAGGAAGGCAGGTCGTCGTGCCCGCAGCCGCCGCGACGGCCAACACTACCGGCACCGGGGCGTTCCCCGGCGGCGGCTTCCAGGGAGGCTCCGCGGGCGGTGGTGGCGGCACCTTCTTCGGCGGCCCGGGAGACTAGCCGTGATTCGCCTCCGCGGCATCGTCAAGCTCTACCGCGCGGGAAGCGTCATCGTGCCCGCGCTCCGCGGCGTCGACCTCGACATCGAGCGCGGCGAGTTCGTCTCCATCATCGGGTCGTCCGGCTCCGGCAAGTCGACGCTGATGAACATCATCGGCTGCCTCGACAGGTTCACCCGCGGTACTTATCACCTCGCCGGCCACGACGTCAGCGCGCTGAGCGACGACCAGCTTGCCTTCGTTCGCGGCCGCCAGATCGGTTTCGTGTTCCAGTCGTTCAACCTGTTGCGCCGCCTCAGCGCGCTCGAGCAGGTCGAGATGCCACTGACGTACCGCGGCGGCTCCGACCATCGTCGTCGCGCGCTGAAGGCCCTGCACGCCGTCGGCCTCATCGACCGCATGCAGCACAAGCCGAACCAGCTCTCGGGTGGCCAGCAGCAGCGCGTCGCGATCGCGCGCGCCCTCGTGGGCGACCCCAGCGTCATCCTTGCCGATGAGCCGACCGGCGCGCTCGACACGCGCACCACCGCCGATGTCATGGATATTTTCGTAAGGCTCAACCGCGAGCGCGGCATCACCGTCATCTTCGTCACCCATGAGCCCGAAGTCGCCGCCTACACCAACCGCGTGATCACGCTCCGCGACGGCCTCGTCGTCAGCGACGTCGCGTCCCGCGAAGCACGCACCGTCACGCAGCCGCCCGAGACGGCCCGGCCGCGCACCGACCCCGCGCCGGCTGTGCGTCCGCTACGGCCCGGATCGGCACACGCATGATCGCCTACAAGATGGTCCGCTCCGCGATCGCCGAACTCGGTATCAACAAGATGCGTACCGGCCTTACGATGCTCGGCATCATCATCGGTGTCGGTGCCGTGATTGCGCTCATGTCCGTCGGCCAGGGCGCAAGCAAGGGCATCTCCGCCGAAGTCAACGGCCTCGGCAGCAACCTCGTGTTCGTCGACCCCGGCGCGCCGGATGAGGGCGGTGATGGCGGCGACCAGGGCTTCGCCATCGCTTTCTCGCTCACCGACTCCGACGTCGAGACGCTGCAGACCTCCACCGCGCTGCCGGACGTCGAAGCAGTAACGTCCGTGATGCAGACGCCGCTCGAGCCGCAGGTCGTCGCCGGTAACCGCACCTCCACCGCGACGATGACGGCGACCGACCAGAGCTTCCTGCAGGTCCGCGACTTCGAGCTTGCGGCCGGCGCCTTCCTCACCAAGGAAGACCTCGACCGCCGCCGTATGAACGTTGTGCTTGGGTGGCAAGCCGCAACCGACCTCTTCGACGACGCGACCAGCGCCGTCGGTCAGCGCGTTCGGCTCAATTTCGGACCGTTTCAGCTCAACCTGACGGTCGTCGGCGTCCTGAAGGAACAGGGCGCCAACTCCGAAGAGGACGCGCAGATCTTCATCCCCGTTTCGACGTTCCGCGCGCGCGTCCCGTTCGGGCGCAGCCCCACCGGCACGCAGTTCGTGAGCCAGATCATCGTCAGGGTCAATGACTCCGACCACGTTGACAGCACCGCCGCCCAGATCCGCAACGTGCTCTTGCAGGAGCACGACTTGACCGAGAACTTCACCGTGAGCACGCAGAACGACTTGAAGGAGACGGCCAACCGTGTCAGCCGCACGCTCACGATCCTGCTCGGCGCGATCGCGGGCATCTCCCTTGTCGTTGGCGGCATTGGCATCATGAACATCATGCTCGTGTCCGTGACGGAGCGCACACGCGAGATCGGCATACGCAAGGCCGTCGGCGCGCGGCGTCGAGACATCCTGCTCCAGTTCATCATCGAGACGGTCGTCGTCACCGTGCTCGGCGGTGCTGTCGGTGTCGCCATCGGCGTCATCGTCGCCCGCCTCGCCGATGGTCAGGACTTCGGCACCGGTTCCGCCATCGGCACCATCGTCGCGCTGAACAGCATCGCGATCGCGTTCGGCGTTTCTGTCCTGATCGGCCTCTTCTTCGGTATCTATCCCGCTTACCGCGCCTCCCGCCTCGACCCCATCGAAGCGCTCCGTACCGAGTGACCCCTCGACGTCAGGTCATTCGACGCGCTCAGGCGGGGGCGGGTGGCGCGGCTGGTGGAGCCAGGCGGCGATGCGGGTGCGGAGGCCGGGGGCGTCGAGGCCGTGCGCCTCGTCGTGCTGGGCGGCGGCGCCGTACTTCCGATGCTCGGTGCGGGGGACGCCGATGCTGAGGAGGCGGTGCGGGACGTGCGAGAGGGCGGCGGCTACCTCGGCGGCGGACGTGCCTTCGAGGTACGGCTCCACGAGGACCACGTCGGTGCCGTCGACGGCGGCGCGCAGGCCGGCGCGGTCGAAGGGGCGGACGGTGGCGGCGTAGAGGACGGTGGCGTCGAAGGTCTCCGCCGCTTCCATCGCCGGGTCGAGCATGGGGCCGACGGCGATGATGGCGGGGGCGCCGGGGGCGCCGCGGCGCTGCACCACGAGCTTTCCATCGATGGCGGCCGGCGCGGCGTTCTTGCGCTCGGAGAGCCGAATGTAGACGGCATCGTCAGACGCGATGGCGTCGCGGAGGAACGTCTCGGCCTCGTCGGGGTGGCCGGGGACGTGTATGCGCCAGTCGGGGAGGGTGGCCACCAACGCCACGTCGCCCGGCGACTCGTGTGTCCGTCCGTACGCGGCGATGTCGTACGACGCGCCGGCGCTCACGAGGATGCCGCCGACCCCCTGGTGTGAGAACCCGAGCTTCACCTGCTCGAAGGAGCGCTCAATGACGAACGGGGCGAAGCTGTGCGCGATGGGCCGCATCCCCTCCAGGGCCATGCCGGCAGCGACGTTCACCATGAGCTGCTCGCGGATGCCCACGTTCACGACTCGGTGCGGGTGGCGGTCGATCGCGCCGTTCGACTTGAAGCGGTCCGTGCTGATGTCGGCCATCACGAGCGCAACCTTCGGGTTGCTATCGAGCAGCTCCGTGACGACGCTGACGAAGCGGTCGCGCATGGTGTCCGTCTTCATTCCTTCTTCTCCACTTCCGCCACGACGGCCAGGGGGACGCCGGGGTGCGGCGAGGTCAGCGCGGCTTCGAGGGCGGCGTGGTCGCGGCCGTCGACGGTGGTCGCGGCCCAGCCTTCGACGGCGAACCGCTGCTCGATGCCACCGGGCCATCGCAGCGACGACGACTGGTTGTCCACGATGATGGCGGTGAGGGCGTCGAGGCCGAGGCGGGCGGCGGCGACCACGGCCTCGCTGTTGGTCCCCTCGTCGAACTCGGCGTCGCCGACGAGGCAGAAGACGCGGGGCCGGAGGTTTCGGCGCGCCCGCAATGCCAGCGCCCTGCCGACGGCGATGGGGAGGCCGTGGCCCAGCGACCCACTGGAGATCTCGACGCCGGGGATGAGGTTGCGGTCGGGGTGCAGGCCGAGCGGCGAGTCGTAGCGTACCCACGTCCGGAGCGCCTCTTCGTCGATGAAGCCCTTGGCCGCAAGCACCGCGTAGTAGGCCATCGGCCCGTGCCCTTTCGACAGCAGGAACCGGTCGCGGTCGTCGTCGTCGACCCGGGCGGGGTCCACCCGCAGCACCCTGTCGTACAGCACCCAGAGCACGTCCAGGGTGGACGTGGCGCTCGACGTGTGCTTCTCGTCGCCGATCATGAGGCCCATCAGGCGGCGGAGGTCTGCGTAGCCGTCGGAGGCGGGAGGAGGCGGGGCCGGGGCGGTGGATGCGGCTGTTGCGTAGCTCATGCGGGCAAGGGTAAAACTTCAAGTACACTTGAAGTCAAGCCCGCGAGGGAGGGAAGTTTGGCGGCGTTGCCGGACCGCATCACCATCACGGAACTCTCGGAGCGGAGCGGCGTGGCCGCTTCGGCGCTGCGGTACTACGAGTCGCTGGGGCTGATCTCCGCAGAGCGGACGAGGGGCAACCAGCGCCGGTACCGCCGGAGCGTGTTGCGGCGGGTGGCGGTGATCAGGGTGGCGCAGGGGATGGGGGTGTCGCTGCGGGAGATCCAGTCTGCGCTCTCGGCGCTGCCGGAGAGCCGCGACCCGACGCCGGGCGACTGGGAGCAGCTCTCGGGGGCCTGGCGCGACGAGCTGAGCGCGCGCATCGCGACGCTGGGGAGGCTTCGCGACCAGCTCTCCTCGTGCATCGGGTGCGGCTGCCTATCGCTGGAGCGCTGCGGGCTGTTCAATCCCGGCGACCGGGCACAGAGTGGCGGCGGGGCGGGGCCCCGTTATCTTCTGGGGGATGTGCCGGAGGTGCCTGCGGAAGCGTGAGGGAGGCCGTGCATCGGGCTCAGACCGTGATCATCAACCGCGCCACGGCGACGGACCACGACCCGAGCCCACGCACACGGGGACCTCTCGACCGGCTATGAGACGGCTGGCCTCGCTCGACCGGACGGCGCCTGCCCCGTCGCGCTCTCGCGGGCGGGCATGGTGATGAGCCCGAGGTAGACGCCGAGGACAACATGGCTCAGCCCGAGGAGTGTGACGATGAGGCCCACTCCGAGGACGAGGTCCGCGACCTTGAAGGCCAAGTAGGACTCCATCAGCGCCGTCCGCAGGGTGACGGCCTGAAGGTAGGTGGCCCTCCGCGGATCGTCTCGCGGCAGTTCGGCGTACGTCAGGCCGTCAGTCGATTCCAGCACGTGCATCTGAATCGCGTCCGCCTGGGCCTTGGCCTCGGCCGGGCCGTTCACGGGAGCAAGCGGGATCTCCGCATCCTCGGCGGTGACGATCCGCTCGCCGGCCAGCGCATCGCGGACGTCGTCGTGTGCCGCTCGAGCTTCCCTCACCATAAAGAGCCCAGACGCGCAGAGCAGCAACCCGAAGGCGACCGCGCCGATCCATGCCCATTTCCTCACTGCGTTCATGTTCATCTCCTTGCAGGCGTCGCTCCATGCAGACAGGCGGCCACCGAACGCGCCGGCACAGGCACGCCGGGGGCGCAAGCGTAGTATCGGCGGTGACCGGCCCGCCCGGGTTCGCTTAGCCGCGGGAGCGCATACCACTTGTGTCTCAGGCTACGCCAGTCGTGTCGACGGCCCGCGGTCACGCGCGAGGGCCGGTCACCGGCAGGAGCCACGGCCAGCGGCAATGGGGCGGGCCAGCATCCGGCGCTCCCCGGGCGCGGGTGGAACCTGGGGGCCGCCGAGGGTGTACATATGGCACGTGGACCACGTGTCTTTCGACGAGCCGGCGGCGGTGGCCGGGGCGGCAGGCGGCGATGGCGCGGCCTTCGGGGTGCTGGTGGAGCGCCATCAGGAGGCGGCGTTCCGCGCGGCGTACCTGATCCTGCGCGACGCCCAGGCGGCGGAGGATGTGGCGCAGGAGGGATTCATCCGCGCCTATCGCGGCATGAGGAAGTTCCGGCAGGGCGAGCCGTTCCGGCCGTGGCTGCTCCGGATCGTGACGAACCTGGCGCTGAACGAGGCGCGCGCCCGGACGCGCCGCTCGGGACTGCTGGGGAGGCTGGGGCCGTTGACGCGCACGACGGACGACCCGCCGGATGACGCGGCGGCGGCGGCGGACGAGGCGGCGGCCGTGGCGCGGGCGATCAACGAGCTACCGGAGGCGGACCGGGTTGTGCTGTACCTGCGCTACTTCCTGGAGCTGTCGGAGCGGGAGATCGCGACGGCGATCGGGCGGCCGGCGGGGACGGTGAAGTCGCGGTTGCACCGGGCGGGGCAGCGGCTGCGCGAGGTGATCGAGCGGAAGTATCCGCAGCTGAAGGAGGCGATCGGTGGATGACGTGACGTCCGTCGACCAGCTGTTGAGCCGGGCAGCGGCGGGGCTCGCGTATCCCTCGACGCCGCAGTTACGCGCGCGCGTGCTGGCGGCGATCGCGGGGGACGCAGGGCCTGCGAGCCCGCGCCGCGTCACCCCGGCGCCGGCCGCCGGCCGTTATCGGTTCGCGGTCGCGGCGGGGGCGGCGGCGGCCGTCGCGCTGGGTGTGGCGCTGGGGGTGCCGGCGTCGCGGTCGGCGATCGCGGACTTCTTCGGCGTGGAAGGGTCGCGCGTGGAGCGGCTGCCCACGCGGCCCGCGGGCGTGACGCCGACGCCGTTCCCGCCGGCAACGGAGCTGCCGCCGGATGCACGCGCAGTCTCCCTCGACGCGGCAGGGGAGGCGCTAGGATTCGCGCCGGCGCTCCCGGTGGGGTACGGCGACCCGCGCGAGGTATATCTCGTCGCGTACGGCGAGCAGGATGTGGCGATCCTGAGGTACGAGCGCTTCGACCTGTGGGAGGGGAAGCTCGAGCACCAGATCATCTTCAGCAAGGGGGCGCCGCAGAGCGTGGTGTTCCTGGAGCTGACGGTGGGCGGGAGACCGGCGTACTGGATCGAGGGCGGGGAGCACCTGGTCTCGGTGGTCGACGCGGCGGGGCAGGAGATCCCCGGCTCCGGGCGGACGGTGGCGCGAAACACGCTCGTCCTCAGCAGCGAGTCCGCGTTCTATCGCATCGAGACGGACTTCTCACGGCTGGAGGCGGTGGCGATCGCCGAAACGCTGCCCTGAGGGGGCGCTGGCCGCGCCGGGAGGGGCCGCGCTAGGCTGTCAGGGCATGGCGACACGTGAAGAGGGGCAGCGGGCCTACCTGGAGGCGTACGAAGACTGGCAGCGGAAGCTGCTGGCGCTGCACGAGGTGCTGATCGAGGGCAAGCGCACGCTCGAGGGCGACCAGATGAAGGGGCTCCTGAACCGCGAGGCGCGGGCGAAGGAGACGTACGACCAGGCCCGGCTGGCGCTGCTCGGCATCGGGCAGCAGGAGTCACCGTTCGACTGATGGCGGCGTCATGACCGAGGGCTGGGTCGAGTACCTGACGGGACCGTACGGTTTCGCCTTCGCGTTCGCAGCAGGGCTGCTGTCGTTCCTCTCGCCCTGCTGCCTCCCGCTGGTGCCGGCGTATCTCGCGCACCTCACCGGCGCCTCGGCGACGCTCGAACGGGGGCGCTCGCTGCGCAGGGAGACGGTGACGCACGCCGCGGCGTACGTGCTCGGTTTCACCGCGGTGTTCACGCTCCTCGGTGCGTCGGTGGGACTACTGGGGGCGGCGTTCAGCGGCGACGACAGCTATGCGATCCGTGATCAGATCCCGCTCCTGCAGAAGATCGGAGGCGTCGTGCTGGTGGTCATGGGACTGAACCTCATCGGCGTCATCCGGCTTCCCTTCCTGTATCGGAGCTTTGCGTTGGAACCAGGGCTTGTCGCCGCGCCCGCGACCGTTGCTGCCGGTGCGGGAGGCGGCCGGTTCGCCTCGCAACCGCCCGCCTGGACGACGCAATGGGGGGCGCTCCGCTATGCGAAGTCGTCGGCGCTCGGTGCCGGGTTCGCCGTCGGCTGGACACCGTGCATCGGGCCGGTGCTGGGGACGATCCTCACGCTGTCGGCGACCAGCGGGGAGGCCGCACAGGGTTCGTACCTGCTGCTGGTCTACTCCCTGGGGCTCGGCGTGCCGTTCATCCTGACCGCCCTCGCCATCGTGCCGGTGACGCGGTTCATCCGCCGCATGGGCCCCGCTTTGCCCCTCGTCGAGATCGCGACCGGCGTCCTTATCGTCTTCGTCGGCATGCTGTTGTTCTTCGACGAGTTGGCGATCTTCAACAAGTACTTCGCCGACGTCCCGTTCATCAAGGAGTTGTACGGCATCTGACTCAGGGCGGCAGGTGGCGCTGCGCATCCTTTGGGCTGCTGCGCTTCGGGGAAGAGAGGAAGCGCCGGGGGACACCCCCGGACCCCCGACAGGGGAGGGCCCCTGTACCCCCTTTCTTCGTTCGGCGCGATGCTCTCGCGGAGCGGGGGTGTGATTGGCGTGACGAGTTTCCTCCACGGCAGACAAGCCGCGTGGCGAGCGAGGATATTCGCTCCGCTCAACGACGACCGGCGTGGGAACAGCCCCAACCGGCGACAGGCGATGCCCCACACCGCCCCCGACCCAACCTCGTGCGTTGGGCGACGTGCTCGTTTCCGGGAGGGAGGACGGGTGCGGCGGGAATTGGGGCGGTGGCGCACGAGGATCCTTCGCCGCGGCTCAGGATGACAGGATTCGGGGCGCTCGTGACGTTAGAGGGAGTCGGCGATCAGCGGGCTGCGTCCCGTCCGCCTGCGGCGGACGCACAGCCGTGGGCGGCTGTGCCACAGGCTTCGCCTCTCTGTCCGGCTAGAATGAGGGATGCCACGACGCACTCCTGCCCGGCCGCCCGCGAACATCACGCCGATGTTTGCGCCGGACGCGCCGGCGCAGGCTGAGGAGCTGCCGTCGGCGCCGCTGGCGGCGCGGATGCGGCCGCGGGCGTTCGATGACTACGTGGGGCAGGAGCACCTGGCCGGGGAGGGCCGCATCCTGCGCCGGCTGATCGAGGGCGGCAACCTGCCTTCGATGATCCTCTGGGGGCCGCCGGGCACGGGGAAGACGACGCTGGCGCGGATCATCGCGCGGAACACGAACGCGGCGTTCGTCCCGGTGTCGGCGGTCTCGGCGGGGGTGGCGGACCTGCGGCGAGCGGTGGCGGAGGCGCGCGACCGGCTGCGCGCGGGCGGCGGGCGGACGGTGCTGTTCATCGACGAGATCCACCGCTTCAACAAAGCGCAGCAGGACGCGATCCTGCCGTTCGTGGAGGACGGGACGATCACGCTGATCGGCGCGACGACGGAGAACCCGTCGTTCGAGGTGATCGGGCCGCTGCTGTCGCGGTCGCGGGTGTTCGCGCTGAAGCAACTGGAGCCGGAGAGCATCGAGCGGATCCTGCGGCGCGCGCTGGGAGACGAAGGGCGGGGCCTGGGCGGCAGCACGATCGCGGTCGACGACGAGGCGATCGCGGCGCTGGCGGCGTCGGTGGGCGGAGACGCGCGCATCGCGCTGAACGCGCTGGAGGCATCGGTGCTGGCGGCGGACGCGCGGGAGGGGGAGCGGCGGGTGACGGTCGAGGACGTGGAGGAGGCGCTGCAGCACCGGACGTACCTGTACGACCGGGCGGGGGACGCGCACTACGACACGATCTCGGCGTTCATCAAGTCGCTGCGAGGCTCAGACCCGGACGCCGCGCTGTACTGGCTGGCGCGGATGATCGAGGCGGGCGAAGACCCGCTGTTCATCGTGCGGCGGATGGTGATCCTGGCGTCGGAGGACGTGGGGCTGGCGGACCCGCAGGCGCTGGTGGTGGCGACGGCGTGCCAACAGGCGGTGCACTTCATCGGGCTGCCGGAGGGATTCTTCGCGATGGCGGAGACGGCGCTGTACCTGGCGCTGGCGCCGAAGAGCAACACTGTCGGTGCCGCATACGGCGCGGCGCTCCGCGATGTGCAGGAGACGCGCAACGACCCGGTGCCGCTGCACCTGCGGAACGCGGTGACGGGGATGATGCGGCAGATGGGGTACGGGAAGGGTTACAAGTACGCGCACGACTACGAGGGTCACGTGGTGGAGCAGCAGCACCTGCCCGACGGTCTCGCGGGCCGGCGGTACTACCGGGGCGGAGAGCTGGGGTGGGAGGGGCGGCATCAGCCGGGCGGGCGCACGGGGACGGGCGGCGGGAAGCCGGAGGGCGGAGGCCGGGAGGACCAACCAAAGAAGTCTCGACCGTAGCCAAGCGCATCAAACCACGCGGTTCATGACCAACGGTGATGCCTCGTCAAATCGACGAGGCATCACGTTGTGCGCTGAAGCGAGCGGTGGTGGCCTAGATGCCGGTGCGGGCCATGTCGCGGAGGCGGGCGATGCGCTGCTCCATCGGGGGGTGGGTGCTGAAGAGCCCCGAGAAGTTCGCGCCGCGCAGGCCGGCGAGCGGGTTCACGATGAACATGTGCGCCGCCGCCGGGTTCACCTGCATCGGCCGCAGCTGAGCGCCCCGCTCGAGCTTCGCGAGGGCGTCGGCGAGCGCGTCCGGGTCGTGGGTGAGGCGGGCGCCGGTGCGGTCGGCCTCGTACTCGCGGGTGCGGGAGATGGCTAGCTGGATGATCGTCGCGGCGATGGGCATGAGGATGATGGCGACGATGGCCAGCAGCGGATTGGGGGCGTTGTCGCGGCCGCCGCCGAACCCGCCAAAGATCAGGCGGAACTGGAGGACGTTGGCGATCATGGCGATGGCGCCGGCGAAGAGCGCCGCGATAGCGCCGATGAGGATGTCGCGGTTGCCGACGTGTCCCAGCTCGTGGGCCATGACGCCGCGCAGCTCGCGGTCGTCGAGGAGGTCCATGATGCCGGTGGTGGCGGCGACGACGGCGTGCTTCGGGTTGCGGCCGGTGGCGAAGGCGTTCGGGGAGGGGTTCTCGACCATGTACACCCGCGGCTTGGGCAGGGAAGAGAGCGAGACGACCTCCTCTACGATGCGGTGGAGGCGGGGCGCCTGCTCGGGCGTGACCTCGCGGGCGCCAGCCATGCGCAGGGCCAGCGAGTCGGACTTCCAGTAGGCGAACAGGTTGAAGGCGCCGGCGATGACCAGAAAGATGATGACGCCGAGCCAGCCTCCGAGGAATATGTATCCCAGCGCGCCGAGGAGGCCCGTGAGGACTCCCATGAGCAGCAGGGTCTTTGCCGTAGCTCCCATCGTGGTTTCGTGCCTCTTTCTTGTGCCGGCCTCCAGAGCATGGCCGGTTTCCCTACCAGTGTAGCAACAGTACGGGGCGCGAGGTGTGACGCAGCTGTGGCCTATCAGCGCCGCCCGAGGCTGCCGTAGATACTACGAACGGGCGCCAGGCCGGGCTCAGCCCCCCGGTGCGCGTGATACGATCGCGTGGGCGGTCCCTGCCCGGAAAGGAGGTGACGTTGGAAGGAGCAGGGACGGGAGAAGTAGGTCTCTTTATTGATCTCGAAAACATCCGGTACAGCTGTTTGAACGTCTATCAGATCGAACCGAACGTGTCAGCATTTATCGAGAAAGCACGAAAGCACGGCAGAGTCTCGGTCGCCATGGCCTACGCCGACTTCGGCGAGCACCCGCAGTGGGTGCGCCGCGGCCTCGACGTGGCGGGCATCGCGGCCCGCGACATCCCGGTCCGGCGCTTCATGCGGGACGGGCAGGAGCGGCTGAAAAGCTCGGCGGACCTGCACATGCTGATGGACATCATGGAGACGGCGCTAGACAGGCCGCAGGTGAGCACCTACGTGCTGATGACGGGCGACTCCGACTACATCCGCGTGATCACGTGGATCAAGAATCGCTTCGACAAGCGGGTGATCATCTCGGGGGTGCCGGGGACAGTGAGCGCGGACCTGGTGGCGGCCGCCGGTGAGGCGGATCATCTGGACGCCGACCGCACCGCCGCGACGGACGGCCTGCTGGCGCCCGTCGAGGCGATCACGGTGATGATGAAGCGCTTCATGCCGCCGACGGGCTTCTGGACGATCAAGCTGATCGACCAGTGGGCGCGAGACGGCCGAAACGGGGTGCCGGGCAGCGACCCGGACAAATCGAACGCGATCTCCTACATGCTGCGAAACGGACTGATGAGACGGTACAGGACAGTGACCGACGTACGAGAAGTGACGATCAGCGAACTCGACGAGACACACCCCAGCGTCCGGCGGTTCATCGTGGCCGCCGGGCTGGAGCTGGATCCGATGCCGTTGCGGTGCCCGGAGTGCGCCGCCCGCAACCCGGCGGACGCCGAGGCGTGTGTCGCATGCGGCGGTGTGCTGCCGATCGCGCAGCACGGCGCCGAGGGAACGCTGTAGGAAGCCTCGAGACGCAGGGACCGCCCACACGTAACCTCCGGCCTTCGGGGAAGCCTCACCCGGCCTTCGGATCCGACGAAACTACGTGCGCGTTCGCTTCCTCCGGTCGCTCGGCGACGTCTGGATGTCCGTCGCGGAGGGATCAGATGCTTCTTCGCGCAGCATGACAAGCGTGCGGTCAAGTCCTGGGGCACCTCACCCGGCCTTCGGCCACCCTCTCCACACTGTGGAGAGGGAACGTGACGAACCTGTGAGCGCGTTCGCTTCTCCGGCGCTCGGCGACGTTCGGCTGTCCGGTGCGGAGGGATCAGATGCTTCTTCGCCCAGCATGACAAGCGTGCGGTCAGGCGGGGTCGTCGAAGCGGCGGCGGCGACGGCGGGGGGCGTCCGCCTGGCCGCCGGCGGCCGGTGGGGTCATCAGGGGCAGCCGCAGCACCCTGCGGCGGGCCTCGAGTGGGGTGGGCTGGGGGTACTGGACGCGGGGATGGTAGACGGCGCGCATGGTGGCCTTGAAGGAGTCAGCGATGGTGCGCAGATCGCGCAGGGTGAGGTCACTCTCGTCGAGCTGGCCCTCAGAGACGCGCTCGGAGATGACCTCTTCCACGAGGTGGTCGATACGCTCGGGTGAGCGGTCGGGGCTGCTGCGGACGACGGCCTCGGTCGAGTCGGCGAGCATGACGATGGCGGTCTCTTTGGTCTGAGGCTTGGGGCCGGGGTACTGGTAGGGCTCCGGGTCCGTGTGGGGGTCGTGCTCGGCGGCCTTGCGGTAGAAGTACGCGACCAGCCGAGTGCCGTGGTGCTCCGGGATGAAGGCCTGGACGCGGGCGGGCAGGCGCTCGCGGCGCGCGAGGTCGAGGCCACCGCTGACGTGCTGGCGGATGATGGTGGCGCTGTCGAGAGGCGCCATCTCCTCGTGCGGGCTCTGGCCGCCGAGCTGGTTCTCTATGTACATGCCGGGCTGGAGCACCTTGCCGACATCGTGGTAGTAGCAGCCGACGCGCGTGAGGAGCGGGTCGGCGCCGATCAGGTCGGCGGCGCGTTCGGCGAGGTTGCCGACGATGATGCTGTGGTGGAAGGTGCCGGGGGCTTCGTCCTGCAGGCGGCGGAGGAGCGGGGCGTTGAGCTGCGAGAGTTCCATGAGCTGGACGCGCGTGGTGACGCCGAACATGACACCGACGGTGACGAATGCGCCGGCGGCCAGCACGCCTGAACCTACACCTCCGACGCCGGAAGCCAGCGCCATCCACACGAGGTCTCCGTGCGTGCGGTCGCCATCGATGAACCAGGTGGCAACGAGGAGCGCGTAGGAGACGGCGGCGACGGCGAGGCCGGCGGTGAAGTAGCGGTTGAGGCGGTCGGCGCGGTGCACGAGGTAGATGCCAGCGATGGGGCCGAGGGCGTACACGAGCAGCAAGCGCATGCTGTCGACGGCATCGACGGAGGCGACCAGGGATACGTCCGGGAGGAACGCGCTGACGAAGGCGATCAGCGTGCCGATGAGCAGCGAGGTGACGACGGCGACGTCGGTGTCCAGCAGGGCAGCGATCAGGATTGGGGCAGCGGCCACCGGGAGGATGAACGCCAGGTAAGTCCGCTCGTCGTCGGGGAGGACGAGGGGGAGGTAGAACTTCGCGACGAGCAGCGGGATGGCCGTGACCAGCGCCAGCGCGATCAGGTGGCGCTCGGAGGTGACGCCGCCGGGGCGCAAGAGGTAGAGGTAGCCCGCGAGCGCGGCGGCGGCCACCACTGACAGCAGGGCGACGGCGATGACGTTTCGCCACTCGACGCGCCGGGACAGCAAGCCCGTGGCCTCCAACTCCTCGATGTCGACCTGGTCGACGCTTTGACCCGCCGCGACGATCTCGTCGTTCTTCTTGATGTCCACGAGCGCCGGCGCGATCGACGCGCTCGCGGACGCGCGGGCGTCCTCCGTGAGCGCTTGATCAACGGAGAGGGTGGGCAGGATGAGGGGACGGGCGAGTTCGGCGGTGAGCAGCGCCTCGTCGGCGGTGAAGTCCGACGCGATCTGGGCGTCGATTTCATCCTTGGCGGCGGCGGCGCTCGATTCGTCGAGGGACTCGTCGAGCTTTTCGGCCAGCACGCGGCGGCCCTCAGCGACGACGGCCTGCCAGCGTTCTTCGTCGAGGGAGAGGGCGGTCTCGGCGCTGCGGGGGGAGAGCTGAAGGTCCGCCAGGGCGTCACGCTTGCGGGCGGTCTCCGTGTCCTGCTCGCGGACCTGGGTAGCCTTGGCGGCGTTCTGGTCGAACGCGTTGAGCTGGGCCGACTGGACGCCCGGATCGAAGAGGCGCACCTCGGGGACGGCAGCGGCGGCCTCCTCTCGCCGCTCCTTCGTGCGTACGGCGCTCTCAAACTGTACGTCCTTCGGGGAGCGGAGCGTCCGGCGGGCGGTGTCGCCGGGGCGGACGTCGGACTGTTGGGGGAAGACGGGGAAGAGGGCGATGATGAGGAGGGCCGCCAGGGCGACGCCGAACGCGATCGAGGTGGCGATCGAGATGGGTCGCGGCTTGCCGCGGTCGAGCATGGGTCACCTGCCGGGGACATGATAACAGGGGTTGCGGCGCGAACTTGCGCAGCGTCAGCGCGCGGTGCGGACAAACTCCCTGGCGCCTTCGCGCGGCCGCGATGATGCGGGAGGCTTCGTCGCGACGAAGACGAAGCTCTTCGGCCAGATCAGGGCGCCGGCAGCGTCGAAGGCGGCGAGGAAGCGGGACCGTGCGACGGCAGACCGCAAACGGTGGCGCCAGGCGGGCGTGCGACGCTCCGCCGCCACCGCCAGCGCGACAGCCTGCTCGAAGGCGGTACGGGGGCGCCGGCCGCGCAGGCGGTCTTCGAGGCAGAAGCGGAGCCAGATGAGGGAGTCGATGGAGTGGGCGAATCGCGCGCCGCTGACGCGCAGGCCGTTACGTCGCAGTTGGGCCAGGAGCGCGCGGGGCGTGTAGATGCGGACGTGGCCTCCGGGGGCGGTGCGGTAGCCGGGGGAGAGCAGCCAGTAGAGGCGCTCGGTGAAGTGAGTGGGGACGGCGCCATGCAGGGCGCCTTCCGGGGCGAGGACGCGCGCGATCTCGGCGATGGCGGCGGCGTCGTCGGGGAGGTGTTCGAGGGTCTCGGTGCAGATGACGGCGTCGAAGGCGGCGTCGCGGAAGGGGAGGCGCGCGGCGTCGGCGACGAGGAAGTCGATGCCCGAGTGCGCGAGCCGGGCGCGCGCGCCGAGCACAGTCGCGCCGTCGTAGTCGACGGCGACCGTGTGGTTGCCGCGGCGGGCGGAGGCGGCAGCGTGGCGTCCGTCGCCGCAGCCGACGTCGAGGACGCGGGCGTTGGGGTGCTCGGGGAGCTGCTGCTGCCGAATGCTCAGCTTGGCGGCGGAGGTCTCCTGCATCGCCGGCTACGTGACGCGCATGCCGTCGAGGTGGGCGAGATCGTTCAGGCGCCAGATGACGCGCCGGTCTCCGGCGGCGCGGACGGAGGTGATGGAGGCGTTGAAGCAGTAGAACGGGAAGTCTGTGCGGAGGCCGAGGATCTCCGCGACGTAGGACTGGATGACGCCGCCGTGGCACACGATGGCGACCTTCTTTCCGGGGCATTCGGTCACGATGCGGTTGATGGCGCCGGCGATGCGGTCGCGGAAGTGGCGGCTGTGCTCCGAGCCGGGGAGGTTGTCCCATGTGGGGTCCTGCTCGAAGCGGCGCTTGACCTCGGCGTGGGTGACGCCATCGGGGAGCACCACCTCGGGCACCGCCTCGCGGTCGCGCATGGGTTCGTTGATCTCCTGCAGGTCGTCGATGACGGTAATCTCGTGGCCGGTGCGTTCGGCGATGGGCTTCGCGGTGTTGTAGGAGCGCTGGAGGGGGCTGCTGTAGATGGCATCGACGCCGTCGGCGGCCATGCGATTTCCGATGCGTTGCGCCTGCTCCTCGCCGACGGGGGTGAGCGGGGGGTCGTAGACGGCGGGGCCGCCGACGAGGCGCGACTCGTTGTTGCCGGACTGGCCGTGGCGGATGAGGTAGAGGCGGGCCGCCTCGCGGTTATTCAGGAGGAGGATGTCCTGGAAGTAGTACGCCATCGGGTCGATGGGCGCGGGCTGGGTGGCGGGGTTGCGGTCGGCGTCCCTCATGCCGAGACAGTAGCCAGCGCCCGACGCAGAGGCAAGCGGGGCTCCGATCGGCTGCGCTTTTCGCATGGAGGGAGCGTCAACTACCCCCTTTGCGCAACGCGGGGTTAGACTGGACGGAGAGATCCACAAACACACAGAGGAGGAGTCGAATGGCTCGCGACGTGGTTATCGTAGAGGCCGTGCGGACGGCGATGGGGCGGCGCGGCGGCATGCTGTCGGGGACGCACCCGGTGACGCTGGGCGCCACGGTGCTCAAGGAAGTGGTGAAGCGCGCGGGCGTGGAGCCGGGCGTGGTCGAGGACGTTGTCTTCGGCAACGTGATGCAGGTGGGGGAGCAGTCGCTGAACATCGGGCGCAACGTGGTGCTCGAAGCGGGCTTCCCGGTGGAGGTGCCGGGCACGACGGTCGACCGGCAGTGCGGCTCAGCCCAGCAGGCGATCCACTTCGCGGCGAACCTGATCTCCGCCGGGGTGGTGGACGTCGCAATCGGTGGCGGCGTGGAAGTGATGTCACGGGTACCGATGGGGATGAGCGTGCAGGTGGGCGGATTCCCGTTCACGGCGTTCATGCGCGACACGTACGACCTGACGTCGCAGGGCGTGTCGGCGGACAACATCGCGAAGAAGTGGGGGATCAGCCGGCAGGACGCCGACCGGTTCGCGCTGGAGAGCCAGAACCGCGCCAAGGCGGCGCGCGACGGCGGCAAGTTCGAGAAGGAGATCGTCCCGGTCGAGGTGGAGCACGAGGGGGTGAAGGGCGTCTTCAAGGTCGACGAGGGCATCCGCGACAGCACGCTGGAGAAGCTGGGCTCGCTGGCGCTGTCGTTCGGCGAGGGGGGCGTGCACCACGCCGGCAACTCCAGCCAGATCACGGACGGCGCGTCGGCGGTGCTGCTGATGTCGTCGGAGAAGGCGAAGGAGCTGGGGGTGAAGGCGCGGGCGCGCATCGTCGCGCAGGCGGTGGTGGGCTCCGACCCGCACCTGATGCTCACCGGGCCGATCACGGCCACGCCGAAGGTCCTCCAGAAGGCCGGGCTGAAGCTCGAGGACATGGACCGCATCGAGATCAACGAGGCGTTCGCGGCGGTGGTGCTGGCGTGGGAGAAGGAGCTGCACCCGGACATGTCGAAGGTGAACGCGAACGGCGGCGCGATCGCGCTGGGGCACCCGCTGGGTTGCACCGGAGCGCGGCTCATGACGTCGCTGCTGCACGAGCTGGAGCGCACGGGCGGCCGCTACGGGCACCAGGTGATGTGCTGCGGCGGCGGCATCGCGACGGCGACGATCATCGAGCGGCTGTAGTCCCGCACGCAAGCAGATCGCGAAGGACGGGCAGGGGGGATCCTGCCCGTCCTTCTGTGTGTCCGCCGGATTGACCTACGGCTCCCAGACGACTGGGACGTCGCTCGAGACGTGGGTGAGCTTACCGCGGGCGCCGGCGTCGACGTCCACGATGACGATGCCGGGGTCGCCCTCTTCGTGGACGGCGAGGAAGCGTCCGTCGGGCGACCATTCGAGGACGCAACCGGAGACGAGGAAACGGGCGGCGCCGGTGTCGGGGTCGACGACGTAGGTCTCGTGGTGGGTGCGCTCGACATCGTAGGTGGAGACGGCGATGCGGTCGCTGTCGCGGGTCCATTCGATCTCGCCGGGGTAGCCCTCGGCGAACTCGCTGCGGGCGACGCTGCCGGTGAGAAGATTGACCGTGTTCATGGTGTAGGGCGGCTCGAAGCCGCCGCCGAAGGCCAGCTTCGAGGAGTCGGGCGACCAGGCGATGTACATCGGGCCCTTACCGCCGTCGGGCGGGGTGCTGATGGGCGGAGCGACGCCGGCCGGGTCTGAGCCCATGTTGCCGTGATCGCGCACCTGCTCCGCCCACACGTCGACGCTCATGAGGCGCCATCCCTGCATCGACGTCTGCGTGAAGGCGAACGTCCGGCCGTCGGGGGCGGGGTGGAAGTAGCTGATACGCGAGGTGACATCCCCGACGGGGCGGATGGAGCCGTTGAGGCTGATGAGCTGGAGCTGCGTAGCGGTGTCGCCCTCGATGGCGGCGACGATCTGGTCGCCGGACCAGGCGATGGCGGTGTAGAGGCCCATCAGCGAGTCGATGACGACGCGGGGGGCGGGCGCCGCGGGATCTTCCACGACGATGATGAGGCTGCGCGGCAGCTCGCCGCCGGGCGACTGGGTGAGCAGCGCCAGTGTGTGGCCGTCGGGTGACCAGCGCGCGTCCATGTAGCCGCCGTCGAGGCGGGCGGTGTGGCGCTCGCCAGCAGCGGCAACGAACTCGATGGCGCCGCACTGGTCGGCACAGATCGCGTTGAAACTCCAGGCGCCGTCGGCGGAGATCATGCCGGGCTGCGAGGAGAGCGGCGTCTCTCGCGAGCGTTCAGTGGCGGCGTCATCGGCGAACTCAACCGTGACGAGCTCGCGGCCGGTGCGGTAGGTGAGCCGGCCCGAGAGGCCGTCGGGGAGATCGGACGGGGCGTAGGGCGTGACGGTCGCCGTCGGGGTGGCAGTGGGGAGGAGGGTGCGGGTGGCGGTGGCCGTCGGCGTGCCTTCGACGTGCGCCCCGGAGGGGTTCGCAGCGACGTAGAGCGCCGTGAGGCCGAGCAGGACGACCGGCAGGATGAAGAAGCGCGGGATTGGCACTGGATCCCTCCTTGTATGCCCTGAGTACACCGCGGGCCACTCCGCGGTTCCGGACGCCCGTCCGAGTGGCTTTACGGCCGGACCACGAACGAGCCGCCGGTGGCCAGCGCCAGCGTCATCAGTACGACAATCACGAGCAGCGTCCGCACCCGTCCTCCTGTGCCCTGCAGGGGCATCTTCGGCGGGTGGGGGCGCCGGCGCCGGACGTGCGGGCTACGGGCGGCCGCCGCTTCCCCGACGGAAGCCGTGAGGTCAGCGGGGCGGTGGCCTACACGGTGGCCTACACTTCCGGCCAGCGCAGACCTGGAGGGAGGTAGAGGCCATGGCGGGCGAGACACCGCGCATCGACTGGGACGCGGTCACGGAGGAGGGGACGCAGCTCCTCTGCGAGTTCATCCGCATCGACACCTCGAACCCGCCGGGGCGGGAGAAGGCGGCGTGCGACTGGCTGGCGGCCATCTTCCGGCGGGAGGGGATCGACGAGGTGGCGTTCTACGACGCCTCGGACGGCAGCGAGCACGGCGTCGAGCGGATGAACATGACGGCGACGCTGGCGGGCGACGGGACGAAGCCGCCGCTCATCCTGCTCAGCCACACGGACGTGGTGCCGGTGGAGCCGCAGTACTGGAGCTTCGAGCCGTTCTCCGGGGCGATCGTGGACGGTGTGGTCCACGGGCGGGGGGCGCTGGACATGAAGTCGATGGGCATCATGGAGCTCCTGTCGATGCTGCTAATCAAGCGGCTGGGGCTGCGGCAGACGCGCGACATCGTCTACATGGCGCTGGCGGACGAGGAGGCGGGCGGGCGCTGGGGGATCGAGTGGATGGAGCAGCATCATCCGGAGCTGCTGGACGCGGAGTACGTGATCAACGAGGGCGGCTGGGGAAACATGGAAGTGCTGGGGACGCGGCGGCCTTCGTTCAACTGTTCGATCAGCGAGAAGGGGCCGCTCTGGCTGCGGCTGGTGGCGGAGGGGCGGCCGGGGCACGGGTCGGTGCCGCACCCGGACAACGCGCTGGACCGGCTGGTGCGGGCGCTGGGGCGGGTGCAGGAGTGGGCGCGGCCGATCACGGTGGTGCCGGAGCTGACGGGCTACTTCGAGCGGCTGCACCGGCACGGGTTCCTCGACGCGGAGCCGTCGGGGGAGACGATGGAGGCGCTGTCGAGGAGCAACCTGCTGATGCGGGCGATCCTGTCGAACACGGTGAGCGCGACGACGGCGCACGCGGGCATCAAGCACAACGTGATCCCGGCGGTGGCGGAGGCGACGCTGGACTGCCGGCTGCTGCCGGGGCAGGACGCCGACGCGTTCATCGAGGAGGTGCGGGGGGTGGTGGCGGACCGGAAGGTGCGGGTGGAGACGGTGTACGAGTCGCACACGTCGCCATCGACGGCGGAGACGGAGCTGTTCGGGCTGATCGAGGACGTGGTGCACGCCCACGTGGAGGAGGCGGTGGTGCTGCCGAGCGTGTCGGCGGGGTTCACGGACTCGCGGGTGTTCCGGCGGCACGGGATCACGGCGTACGGGTTCATCCCGATCCTGCTGGAGGCGGACGAGGCGCAGACGATCCACGGGCACAACGAGCGGATCAGTATCGAGAATCTGCGGTTGGGGACGCAGATCCTGTTCGAAACGGTGCGGCGGTTGTGCGGGTGAGGGCTGGTGGGTGGGGTATGCTGGCGGGCGACGGGGAGTGGCGCAGTCTGGCAGCGCCTTGAGGCTGATTCCCGATTGGATTCGCTCCCGAATCTGAGGCAACAACTATCCACCCGATCCTTCAATGAGGGTTGGGGCGGCCACGACGCTAGTCTAGTTGGGCGGCAGAGTAACCATTTGCCGAACCGGAGATACGGTGACGCTCGAAGAGTTCATCGCAGAGTCTAGGAAGGGAGGGTTCTGGCTCGAACGTCATCAGGTAGATGCTCAAGAACCACTTGAGCCGCTCGAAGACGTTGCTGTGCGGCTCTTCTTGGCCATGGTCGATGAGCAGACCATTGCGGTTTCTCATGGGATGGCTTTGCATCTGCTCCGTTCGCTCGCACCGGCCAGCGAAGCTAGAGAGGTGAGCCGAGTGATCAACTCCTCGCCTGTTGGCATCACGCCCCTATCGGTGACAGGCAACATTGTCTCAACTGAACTCTTCCTGCTTGACCGCGCAGCTGTGTTCCTGAGCCTGGAACGCCCGTCATACCTACAGTCGTCGGCAACGATCGCCGTCGCGATTCTCCATTTGGGGGAGCGCCCAAGTGAACTCGATAGGTTCTTGGGGCGACTTCAGGCGAACATGCTCACTCTGGGCCTAATCCGTCCGGAGGCACGCTTGATACGAGTGAAGCAAGATGAGGACGATACCGTCTGGATGGATAGCCTTCCGAACATGAAGACGCCCACGCCCGACCCCAAGCGGTTGCTTGCAGCGAGGAAGGTCGAGGCGGTTGAAGTCCGGTATGCGCTGCGCAAGGCACGAACGTCGACCTTGCGTTGGCAGGATATCTCGGACGGAGACGCTCTGAAGAGGGCCGCATTGCTGCAGGATTGGCATGTTGGCCGGTGCACCGATGGGAAAGATGGGTTCTCGACGGCCGTGCTTGACGAGATAGCCAGTTCATCGATCGAGTGCGGAAAGTGTCACAAACCAGCGCGCGAGCACCGCATCGAATCCAGTGCGAGGCCTTCGCCCTTGGCGAGCGAGCTCATCACCAAGAGCAAGTGGATGGCGGAGCTGGCAACGCTCTCGCTCATGGGGTCTGGTGTCGCGCTTCGATCGATTAGAGTACCGGACGATTCAAGATCTCCTGATATCATCGATCTCGCCTTCGTATATGACGGTCGTCGCTATATCGTAGAACTGAAGGACGATAACGTGACCGCCGGGGATGCTGGCAATTTTATCTCGCGCTTGGACGACATGGCATCGCTTCGCTCGTTCGTGATCACGACGAAGTCGGTCTCAAGCGATGCGCGAAAAGTGTTCGACAGAATGGGTGGCCGCGGAGCCCTTTTCGCGCTCCCCGCCCCGACATACCTCGAAGGGTCGCGTTGCGTGTCCGACCTCAGGGCCGAGTTGCTGTTCCAGCGTCTGCGTGATTTCTCCTCCTCCGTGCTTCTTACCGGGCCTGGAAAAGGTATCTCAACGTACCAACTTCTCCTAATGCACTTTTTCCCGAACCCCCGTAGCTCTCCTCAGGAGGAGACTGACATAGCTGGCGGCGTGGGCCCTCAGCCTGACCCATCAGCGGGAGCATCCTAACCGAGCGGACGTCGGACTGGGCTGCGGTATGCTGGCAGGCGACGGGGAGTGGCGCAGTCTGGCAGCGCGCCTGGTTTGGGACCAGGAGGTCGCCGGTTCGAATCCGGCCTCCCCGACCACTTCACACGCTGAGACCCGCGTTCAGTCTTGCAGCAAGATGACGCCGGTGGCACCGTCGACGATGACGGTCTGGCCGTCGCGGATGCGGGTCGTTGCGCCCTTCGCGGCGACGACGGCGGGGATGCCGTGCTCGCGGGCGATAGTGGCGGGGCTGGAGAGCGCCCCCGCGTTCTCGGTGATGATGCCGACGGCGCTGGAGAAGAGCGGCGTCCACGCGGGGGTGAGGGTGGCGCAGACGAGGATGTCGCCGGGGCGCAGCCGGGCCGCCTGGTCAGGGCCGCGCAGGATGCGGGCGGGGCCGGTCGCCTGTCCGGGGCTGGCCGGGGCGCCTCGCAGTTCCGTTAGTGCGGCGGTAGGTGGTGTGGCGGTGAGTGTCTCGATCGTCGTCCTCCAGTCGCTGTGACGTAGCATCTCGCGTCCTTCAGCATGATCGTACGATCGGGCCGGGGGCGTGCCGGTTAACGGGGGTTAACGCGGGTTAAGGGTTGTAGAGTCCGGGGCGGGCGACTCGGCGTGGTGGCGGTCCTTCGCTGCGCGTCGTCTGCGGATGGACGGTTCGTGCTGGTGGATCAGACCCTTCGCTTCGCTCAGGATGACAGTGGACACGCAGGATGACAGTGATCCGCGCTCAGGATGACCGTGGGGCTCGCTCAGAATGACGGCGAGGGCGGCTCTTCCGAGGCAGCTGTACCACGGATCCAGGCTCGAATCGCGGCGGTTGGCGCACGAAGATCCCTCGCTGCGCTCGGGATGACCATGAAGGGATGATGTGAGATGACGGACGCGATTGCCTCGCGGGTGGAGGGGGTGCTGGGGGAGTTGCGGGCGCTTGGGAAGGCTGATGCGCTGGCGGGGATGGCGCACTACGGCATCCGTTCGGAGGGGCGGTTCGGGGTGTCGGTGCCGAACGTGCGGGCGGTCGCGAGGCGGTTCCGGCGTGACCACGAGCTGGCGCTGGCGCTGTGGGGGACGGGCATCGGCGAGGCGCGGATCCTCGCGGCCATGGTCGACGACCCGGCGCAGGTGACGCTGCGGCAGATGGAGCGCTGGGCTGGCGACCTGGACTCGTGGGACGTCTGCGACGGGCTCTGCAGTGAGCTGCTTCGGAAGACGCCGTACGCGCACCAGAAGGCGGGGGAGTGGAGCGGGCGCAAGAAGGAGTTCGTGAAGCGCGCGGGCTTCGTGCTGATGGCGACGCTCGCCGTCCACGACACGGCGGCGGCGGACGCTGTCTTCGTCGGCTATCTGGGCATCATCGAACGTGAGGCGGGGGACGGGCGGAACTTCGTGAAGAAGGCGGTGAACTGGGCGCTGCGGCAGATCGGCAAGCGGAACGCACGGCTCAACCGGGAGGCGGTCCGGGCGGCGGAGCGCATCCGCAAGCAGGAGTCGAGCGCCGCCCGGTGGGTCGCCGCCGACGCGCTGCGAGAGCTTCGAAGCGACGCCGTGCAGAGCCGGCTCGCGGCGCGCGGGAAGAAGCGGACGTAAGAGCGGGAGCCCGCCTGGCTCCCGCTCTCTTCTTGTCACCGGCGTCGAGACTCAGTGGTGGTAGGCGTACTCGCCGTCCTCGTCTCCATCATCTTCGTCATAGTCGCCGTGGTCGTCGTCGTCGTCCGTGTCAGCCTCGTCGTTATCGGCGGGCTCTTCATCCGCCGCGTCGTCACCAGCGTCGTCGTCATCGCCATCGTGCTTGCCGTGCCAGGCGTTGCTTTCGCCATCCTTGTCGCCGTGATGCTTGCCCTTGCCGTGCCAGCCGACGTGCTCGCCCTCGCCAGCGCCATCGCCGTCCTTCGGGCAGTCCTTGTGGTCGTCGTCGACGTCTCCGTCATCGGGCGTTTCGTCGCCTTCGTCGGGCGTCTCATCGACGTCGTCCTCCGCGGGCGGTAGGTCGTCGACGCCGTCCTCCGCGGGGGGATCGGCGGGCACGCCGGCATCACCGCCGGCGTCTCCCTCGGCGGGCGGGACGACTTCCGCGGGTGGCGGCTCCTCGACCGGAGGAGAGACGTAATCTCCAGCGACGGCTGCCAGCTCCAGGGGCGGACCGAGCGGATCGGTGCCGGCGCTGAGAGCGTTGCTTACCGGCGCGCCGGTCGTATGGCCTGTGGCGGGCGGGCCGCCCTGCGCTGCGAACGCGGCGGTGCCACCGGCTGCCGCGAGCAGGACGCCCGCGACAACGAGTGTCTTCCAATTCATGTGTTGTGCTCCTGACCCTGTTCCCCGTTACCTTCACAATCGGCCGCGAGGCGAGAAGCCGCACTGCGGGCCTGCGGCACATCCCGGTACGGGTGCGAGGCGGCGATGCATCTGTATGGGCGCTCGGAACGTAAGAAACGCGCGCCATGTAAAGCGCCGCTGGACGACGTCTTCACGCTGAGCGCGTGATCGCATAAGATGGAAGCGCGACAACAAACGGCTAGGGAGGGGCCGGATGACCGGAAGCAAGAAGTTCGAAATCTCACTGGCTGCCTGGTCGGTGCACCGTACCTTTTTCGCGCGCGAGATAGACCAGCTGGGCATGGTCGATCTGTGCCGCGAACTTGGTCTCGGCGGCCTCGAGCTGGTCAACACGTTTTTCCCATCGCCTCAGTACGCGTACCTCAAGCAGCTGCTGCAGCGCGCGGAAGAGCGCGACGTGCGCATTCTGCTGATCATGTGCGACGGCGAAGGCAGCATGTCCGGCCCGGAGCGGGACCGCCGGATGTTGGCGGCGAAGAACCACTACAAGTGGGTGGACATCGCGGCTGTGCTCGGCTGTCACTCCATCCGCTGCAACACGGGCGCGCAGATCGGCGATGACGGGGCGCTGGAGCGGTGCGCTGAGAGCTTCCGCGTGCTGGTAGAGTACGCCGATGCGGCGGGGATCAATGTGCTCGTGGAGAACCACGGGGGGCTCTCTTCGAATCCCGACTGGCTGGTGTCGTTGAAGAAGCTGGTCGACTCGCCACGTTTCGGCACGCTTCCTGATTTCGGCAACTTCCCCGACGAGCTGGACCGCTATGAGGCGATCGCGAAGCTCATGCCGTACGCGAAGGCTGTAAGCGCGAAGTGCTATGACTTCGACGCCTCGGGCGCGGAGACGACGATCGACTTCGGGAGGGTGATGGGGATCGTCACGTCGAACGGATACAACGGATACGTGGGGATCGAATACGAGGGTGCGCGGCTCCCCGAGCGCGAAGGAATCATCGCCTGCAAGAGGCTGCTGGAGCGCTACCAGTGACCCTCTGGTAGGCTCGGGCGTGACCGTTCCCAGGGTAGCCATCGTCGGGGCGGGGTGGGCCGCACGCAACGTGCACCTGCCGGGCTTCCGCTCGGCGGGCGTGCCGGTAGCGGCCATCTGCGACATGAACGCGGAGCCCGCCCGCAAGCTGGCGGAGCAGTTCAACGTCCCGGCCGTCTACACCGATTGGCGCGAGATGCTCGAGAAGGAGCCTCCCGACGCGGTGAGCGTCTGCGTGCCGAACGTCGCGCACCGGGAGATCGCGGTGGCGGCGCTGCGGGCGGGTGCGCACGTGCTCTGCGAGAAGCCGCTGGCGACGACGGTTTCGGAAGCGCGGGAGATGTTCGCCTGCGCGCGGGAGTGCGGGCGGACGCTCATGGCGGCGCAGAGCTGGCGCTTCGAGGCCGGCTCACGGGCGGTGAGCCGGGTGGTGGAGTCGGGCGGGCTGGGTGAGGTGTACTACGCCGAAGCGACGGCGCTGCGGCGCATCGGCATCCCCTCATGGGGGGTGTTCCATCTGTCGGAGCAGTCGTTCGGGGGCGCGCTGTGCGACGTGGGCGTGCACATGCTGGACCTGGCGGTGTGGCTGATGGGGAACCCCGAGCCGGTGCGGGTCTCGGCGCAGACGCAGCGGCTCTTCGGGACGCGGCCGGAGTGGGCGCGGATGCTGCGCAACGCGTGGGACCCGGCGAAGTTCGACGTGGAGGACTTTGCGGTGGCGCTGGTGCGCTTTGCGAACGGGGCAACGCTGCTCCTCCGCACGACGTGGGCGGCGCACATCGACGCGGAGACGTTTTCAGTGCGTCTGCTGGGGACGGAGGCGGGGGCGACGACGGTGCCGCCGGTGATCTACCGCAACCGCGACGGCATCCCGGTCGACGAGCAGATGCGCATCCAGCCGGTGCCGATGTACGACCGCGAGATCGCGCACTGGGTGAAGGTGCTGGCGGGGGAGGCGGAGCCGCTGGTGCGGCCGGAAGAGTCGATGAACGTGCAGCGGATCGTCGGGGCGGCGTACCGCTCGGCGGCAGAGGGGCGCGAGGTCGACGTCGAGCCGGCGTGATCCGGGTTTACCACAGAGGCACAGAGGCTTTCTTCCTGAGACTGTCATGTTGGATTGGACGCGGTGAGCGCGACATCTGCTCCTTGAGGATGCAAGGGACGCTCGGCGTGCGCTACGCGGGGTGCCAGGCGCCGCGGGCGACAGCGGGCATGAAGTCTACGAGGTCCACTGGGAAGCGCACGGTGCGGCCCTCTTCCGCGGACTTGTAGCAGGCCATCAGCACCTCGACGACAGCCACGCCGTCGTGCCAGTTCTCGTCCGGCATACGGCCCTCGAGGAAGGCGCCCACCATGTGACGGTTCTCGCCGGTGTAGCCATAGGCCGCCGGCTCGTCGCCGATCACGGGCATCAGCCCCTGCTCAGCGTTCTGCTTCTCGACGAGATCCTCGCCTTCGGAGCCCTGAATGTGGCGGCTGAGAAACACGGTCAGCTCGGTGGAGAGGCTGTCGGACTGCATCGCGTACTCGGGGCCCAGCAGCTCGGTGCGCAGCCGAAGGGCCGGACCGACAAAGCTCCACGACGTCGTGGCTTCGACGAGCAGGCGCTCGCCGCCGGGGGCGCGCAGGGAGACGCTGGCGCGCGCGAAGTCCTCGGCGGGGGCGCGGGCGTAGTCTACGGCGCCGCCGGTGCGGTCTCGCAGGATCTGCGCGTACTCGTCGCGCGTCCACTTCAGTGAGGCGATCTGTGCGTTCACGTCCTCGACGACGAGGGCGCCGCGGGGCTCGCCGGGGGCGGTGAGGAGGAAGCGGGCGACCTCGTAGCTGTGACAGAGCATATCGTTGAGGACGCCGCCGCCCTGCTGCTCGCCGCTCCAGAACCATGGCATGTGGGGGCCGCTGTGCTCCTCGGCGGCGCGGGCGAGGTAGGGCCGGCCGGCGATGGGGGCGGCCCGCCGCCAGATGATCTCCTTGCCGCGGGCGGCGCTGGGGGCGAAGAGCTGATTCTCGAGGTAGCCGTGGAGCAGCGGGGTCGACTCGATCAGCGCGAGCATGCGGCGGGCCTCGGAGAGGTTGCGGGCGAGGGGCTTCTCGCAGGCGACGCCGACCAGCTCGCCCCTGCCGCTCTTCACGGCCTCGACGATCTCCTCGACGACGGCGACGCGGGTGTTGTTCGTAGAGGCGATCCAGAGCGCGTCGACGGCGGGGTCGGCGATCAGGTCCGTGATCGTCCCGTGCACGGCGGGATCGCCGACGCCGAGATCATGTGACAGCGCGGCGAGGGAGTCGGCGTGCGCGCGGGTGGGGCTGAAGACGCCGGTGACGTCGGCGTCGCGGACGCCGACGAGGCTCATGACGTGGAAGCGGTTCATGAAGCCCGCCCCGACGAAGCCGATGCCGAGCGGTTTGCGCGCCATGTGTCCCTCCTCGATCGCGGGCGTCGCGCACATTCTACGGGTGCGGCCGGCTTCGATATACTGCGGCCGGTCCCACAGCTACGGAGTGCGTCTATGCCAGCAAACCGTGATCCGGTCGCGGAGATGATCGCGACCCTCGACGTACAGCCGACGGGCCCGGACGAGTTCTCCGGGCGCACCAGCGTCGACGACCAACCGGGGTATGACCGCGCCTTCGGCGGCGACCTGCTGGGGCAGGCGACTGTGGCCTCGGGGCGGACGGTGCCGGGGGCGATGCTGCACTCGCTGCACGCGTACTTCCTGCGGCCGGGCCGCGCGGGGGCGCCGGTGACGCTGCGAGTCGAGCGGGTGCGCGACGGACGTTCGTTCGCGCACCGCCGGGTGCGGGTGGAGCAGGGAACGCACCTGTTGTGCGACGTCGCCGCGAACTTCGTGCTGGGAGAGGGGGTCGGCGTCGCGTACCAGGAGACTGCGCTGGACGCGCCGGACCCGGAGACGCTGCCCGACCTGCGGAACGAGCCGGGGGCGGACCAGTGGGCGTTCGAGTGGCGGCACGTGGACGACCCGGCGACGCCCGTCGCGGAGGGAGAGCCGGCGATCTGGCGGGTGTGGATGCGGCCCAACTCGCCGCTCCCGGACGACCCGCTGCTGCACATCGCAGCGGCGGTGCAGATGAGCGACGCCGGGGCGTTCGGGGCGGTAGAGCGGCGCTTCGAGGGCGGCATCGACTGGTCACGTTCGGCGAGCCTGGACCACGCGATCTGGTTCCACCGTCCGCTGCGGTGGGACGGTTGGCTGCTGGTGCACACGGAGAGCCCCGTGGCGCACGGAGGGCGGGCGTTGATGCGCCGCTCGATGTTCACGCCGGACGGGGCGCTGGTGGCGTCGGTTGTACAGGAGGCTCTATTCCGTGGGCACGCGGCACGGCCGGCGCGATGACGGGCAGGTTGCGGAGTTAACAGTCGGTTAACGTCAGCTGATCGCGACATAAACCCGATCTCCCAGGCGCAGATCGCCGCTAGGATCGCGGCGCTATGAAGTTCTCTGTGCCGAACCCCAGCGGACCTGCGGTCATCGAGGTGGACGAACGTTCGACGGTGTGCGTGATGGAAGGCTGCGGCGGGCCGATCGTGCGGCACTCGCTGGGGGCGGCGCAGTCGGTAGACCGCTGCCTGCGGTGCTTCCGGCGCTACCAGCTGCGGCCGGTGCGCACGAACGGCGACGGGAAGACGCGGCTGCGGCGGATCGTCGATGATTTTGTGAGCTGGCGGGAAGACGCGTCCGACTGATCGCCAGTGCCCATCCAACTGGTTGAGGCGCAATCGCGCTCCGCATCGCTCTCGCGCTGCTCCGCTCGGACCTTGAGAAACGGGGATGGGAAGACACCCCCCATGCCCCCCGGCAGGGCGCTGCGCCCCTGCACTCCGCTTTCGTGCGCATCAAGTTGAAGGGCGTCAGCTAAGCGGCGTAAGAGTCGCCGACGGGAGCGGCGTGTTCGTCGCTGAGGGTACAGGCGTGGACGCCGAGGGTGTGGGCGTGCGGGTGGGTGTACGGGTCACCGTCTTCGTCGGTGAGGGCGTCCTCGTATTCTTCGGTGTCTTCGTCGCGGAGGGGGTGCGAGTGGGCGAGCCCTGGGCGGTGGGGGTGTTGCGCGGCGGTTGCGGCGCGAGGCCGGCCGGGTTCTCGCCGAGGTAGACGAGCGTCTCGTACGGGGTGACGCCGTAGCGCCAGACGGAGACGCTGCCCATCCCCACCTGCCACGCCCGCGCGGCGAAACGGCCCCACATGGCGCCGTCGGTGGAGGCGCCCTGGCCGACGGGGATGATCTGGCGGTCGTAGCCCTGCAGCAGCTGCCAGGTGGTGTCGAGCAGGAACTCCGGCGTCATGCCGGACGCTCCGGCCGGGTAGCCGCTGTTGCGGTAGGCGTCGAGGTTGGACTGCGTGCTGAAGGTGTCCCAGTACAGCTGCGGCCAGATGCCGTCGGTGTAGTAGACGAACTCTTCCATGGGGACGAGATTGATCCGCCACGGGCGCGCGTCGATCGAGATGTCCACGCGGCCGTTCGGTGCGATGCGGCGCAGCTCCTCGCCGAAGCGGACGGCGTCGTCCTTCGTGCCGCGCCAGAAGCCGGAGGAGCCCTCAAGGTCGAGGACGACGCTGCGGGCGCGCGAGTAGAGCACCTCGCCGACCATCTGGGCCTCGCGGATGGGATCCGTACCGTGGACGACGCACCAGGCGTGGAAGGGGACGCCCTGATCCTCGAAGAAGTCGGCCAGTCTGCGGATCTGGGCGGGCCCGTCGATGGCGTCGGCGTGGTGGTCGTACTTGGACATCCACTCGACGCCGTCGTGGGTCTTGAGGATGGCGGCGAGGCCGTTCGCTCTGAGGTTTGCGGCGATCTGCTCCGGCGTGCCGTCGACGGAGAACTGCCAGACCCACGCGGAGTGGGTGGGCGGGCCGGCGGTCTTCGCCTGCTCGATGCGGCGGAGCAGAGCGGGATCGCACTGCGCTCCGATGGCGAATGCTGCTGCGCCGAGTGCTGTTGTCCCGAGGAAGCGCCGCCTGGTCATGTGGCGCGCGAGGATGCCACGTCCGCCCATCATCAACCCCCTGCGTCCTTGCCCCGCTTCGAGGGGACAGGCTAGCAGAACGGGCGGAGGATTCCTACCCTTTCGGCGCACGTTGAGTCTGAGAAACGTTACTGCCAGCCCTTGCGCGCGCCGGTGGTCATCTCGAGCGGGCCAACGGGCCAGTTGAACCCGAGTCGCATGACGGTGTTGATGTCTTCGGCGCTGGCGATGCCCTCTTCGAGCACGCGTCGCGCCTCGGCGACCATCGCGAAGTAGATGCGGTTGGCGACGAAGCCGTACTTGCCGGCCGCGTCCTTCACGCGGATGGTGGTCTTGCCGAGACGCTCGCCCACGGCCTCCATCGTCGCGATCGTGTCTTCGGAGGTCTCGGGCGCGTAGATGATCTCGACGGGCTTCATGATGAAGGCCGGGCTGAACCAGTGGAAGCCGACGAACCGGGGCTTGCGCGACACCGCCTTGTTCAACTCCGAGATGGCGAACCCGGAGGTGTTGCTGGCGAAGATGGCTTCCTTCTTCGCGAGCGCGTCCAGCTCGGAGAAGACGCTCTTCTTGAGGTCCATATTCTCGGGGACGGCCTCGACGATGAGGTCACAGTCGCGCAGCTCTTCGATGTCTTTCGTGAAGGAGAGGCGGGCGACGGCGGCGTCGAAGTCGGGCTGGGACATCTTGCCGCGCTCGACGGCGCCACGCAGGCCGAAGCGGCCCTCGAGCATGGACTCGCGGGTCTTCTCGATGAGGTCGTCGGTGAGGTCGCGGACGACGGTGGGGAAGCCGGCGGCGATGAAGGTTTCGGCGATGCCGCCGCCCATGACGCCGCCGCCCATCACACCCACCAGCTTGATGTCATCGATGGTCATGTGTGCTCCTCATCTGCGAGTCTTGTCCTGGCAAGCATACCCTAGAGGGAGGACGTAACTGCATATCGACTCAGCACGCCCTCATGAGTCAGCCGAGATGAGGCGATTCTGCAGGTACCGCACGCGCGCTGATCTCCAAAACGGGAAGAGGAGCAGACCTGTGGTCGAGTCCTCAACCCAGTCACCGGACTCGCGGGATTCGAGGGTCCACTTGTAGTCAAAGCCTCCACGAGAACACACTTTCAGGCGGCAGGCGTCAGAGAGGCCAAATGCAAGGCAGTCGAGCGCCTCGGTCGGATCGTCGAAATCTTCATGCCATCCCTCGTACGAAACGCCGAACCGGTCAGCCGCCACACGTAGCGACACGCTGAAACCGTCAGCTGCTACGGGAAGAATCTCGATGTGCGTTAGGCTCCTGCGCACTTGAGCCTGAGGGTACTTCGCGATCCTCTCCTGGACTTCCCTGATCACGTCCACGTGGGCACGTCCTTCTAACAGGGTGTTGAAAAGCCTTCAAGACGAACAGCTGACTTTCCCACCCGCCCGCCCAGTGGGATAGCTGTGAATCCGGGGGGACACCCCCCGGAGCCCCCCGGCAGTGGGCTCTGCCCCCTGCACCCCCGTTTTCAACACCCTGCTAACGCTCTGGCAGATTCTAGCCTCTACCCCGCGCGGCGCCGATGAGGTCGCGCAGATCGTTTGCACCTTCATTCTGCATGTAGCGCTCGAGGCCTTCGAGGACGCGGAGGGGGGCGAGGGGGTCGCGGAAGGTGGCTGTGCCGACCTGGACGGCGGTGGCGCCGGCGAGGAGGAACTCCACGGCGTCGAGGCCGGTGGTGATGCCGCCGCAGCCAATCACGGGCGCATCGACGGCGGCGGCAACCTGCCACACCATGCGCAGCGCGACGGGCTTCATGGCGGGGCCGGAGAGGCCGGCGAAGGTGCGGGCGATGCGGGGCGCGCGGTCGTGAGCGTCGATGCTCATCGCCTGCAGGGTGTTCACGACGCAGAGGGCGTGAGCGCCGGCATCGACGACGGCGCGGGCGATGGTGACGATGTCGGTGACGTTCGGTGTGAGCTTCACGATCACAGGCAGCGTGGTGGCGCGGACGACGGCGGCGGTGACGTTCGCGGCGGTGGCGGCGGCTTGCCCGAACTCCATGCCGCCCTGCTGCGCGTTGGGGCTGCTGATGTTGACCTCGATGCCGGCGACTCCGGGGAGGCCCTCGAGGCGTGCGGCGCAGGCGGCGTACTCGTCGATGGTGGCGCCGAGGATGCTGACGATGACGGGCACGCGCCAGCGCTCCCAGACCGGCGCCATGTCGCGGCGGACCTTGTCGATGCCGGCGTTCTGGAGGCCGATCGAGTTCAGCATGCCGGCGGGGGTCTCGTCGATGCGGGGGACGGGGCTGCCTGCGCGGGGGCGGAGGGTGGTGGTCTTGGTGACGATGGCGCCGAGGCGCTGGATATCGAACGCCATGGCCTGATCGATGCCGTAGCTGAAGGTGCCGGAGGCCACCATCACGGGGTTGGCGAGCGTGAGCGAGCGCTTGCCAGCGGCGATCTCGACGGAGAGGTCCATGCGCGTCCTGTCATCGCATCTGGGGTCGGGGGATTATAGGATGGGAGGACAGGCGGACGGTAACCGCGATACCGCGGCGACGCCGGAGGGAGGACGCCCTGGGCCGGAAAGAGATCGAGGCACTAATCAAGGCGCTCCAGAACCAGCTGTCGCACTGGAACGACAACGTCGTGGTGGGGACGTGGAACATCACCTACAGCCGCGACCACGGCGCCTTCATGTTCGACAAGTGCGAGATAGGCGGGTACTGCGAAGAGCGGCCGAGTGTCATCTCCCTGGAGGGGAAGGTGGTGGACCGGGGCGGGCCGCTGCTGGGCGGCTGACGCCCTCCCGGAGGCCGGAGAAGAAGCGTCCGGGGGGCTCCCCCATCGCACGGCGGAACATGGCGATGAAGGCGCTTGTGCTCTCGTAGCCGGTGCGCAGGCCCACCTCCGTCACGGGGGTGCCGGCGGAGAGGAGCCGCATCGCCTCCAGAAGCCGCAGTTGCTGTCTCCAGGCGCCGAAGGTCATGCCGGTCTCGCGCAGGAACGCCCGGGCGAAGGTGCGGGCGCTCATGCCCGCGGACTTCGCGCAGGCGTGGAGGGTGCGCGTGTCGGCGGGATCGGCTCGCAGTGACGCCGCCAGTGCGCGCAGCTGGGGGTCGCGGGGCTCGGCCAAGTGCACCGGCATCGCCTCGGCGGTGCGGATCTGGTCGAGCAGGACGGCAAAGAGACGATCGTCGGGGCCGCCGTCATCGTAGTGGGGCGGGGCATCCATCGCGGCGAGGATCAGCTCCCGAAGCAGCGGCGAGACGGACACAACGGCGCAGCGCGGTGGGAGGCGGGCGGCGAGTGCGGGCGAGACGTAGATGGTGCGCATGGCGACGGGTCCGGCCATCTGTCCGTCATGGCGGACGCCGGGAGGGATCCAGAGGGCGCGCTGGGGCGGGAGCACCCAGATCCCCTCGGGGGTGGTCACGGTCATGACGCCGGAGACGGCGTAGTCGAGCTGGCCGCCGGGATGCTCGTGGGGCTCGAGGTGATGTCCGGCGGGGTAGTCCCAGGCCCAGGCGATCATCGGGCGGACGAAGTCGTCCGGCTTCATGGGTGGCCGTATCGAGGTAGATCGCACCCGTCTAGCGTAGAACCTCGATGCCTCACTTCGCCAGATCGTGTCCGCGAAGCTCAGGGATTCCCCTTACGCCGGACCGCGCGGCGTGGGCGCACCGATCGCACTTTCCCAGGTTCCCGCCAGAATCGGGGGTTCTCCCCTGCCCCGGGTGGGTGCCTGCACCGACCATAGCTTCGGCGATATGGGAGCAAGGATGGCCCCCGGGCTGTCGCAGGGCGGCGACCGTCGAGGCGGCCTGCGCATCTTGCAGGCGGTCACTGGCCTGCTTGGCCTCCGAACCGCGCCTTCTCTCTCCCATCCGTCTCCTTATGTCGTGTACCTGGGCGTGATCGCCGTGGCCGTCGCCTTTCTGGGCACCCTCACGTACTTTGGCGCCCGGGAGTTCTCGGGGCGCGCCGTCAACAGCCGTGCGGCCGATGAGGCGCGCTCGCTTGCCGACCACAGCGCCTCGCTGGCGACCGGCGACGCGTTCGACGGGTACCTGCAGATACTGCGCTACGCCGAGGACCCGGCGGTCCGCGATCGCGGCGTGCCCGCGGACGAGCGTATCGCGGCTCTATCCCAGTTCCTGTACTTGAACACCAACGATTTCGCCGTCCTTATGGTGGCCGACCGCAGCGGGCGGCTGCTGGCCTCAACGGAAGCATCCATCACCAACGTGAGCGGGAGTCCGGCTCTTGCCGAGGCGCGCTCGACCGGGACCCCCTCGAACTCCGACGTGATCATCACGGAGGACGGGGAGGCGTACGTCGAGGTGGCGACTCCGCTGCGGGGGTCCGACGGACTGATCTGGGGCATCCTGGTGGGGCGCGCCGAGCCGGGGCGGATCTGGCGGGCGACGCTCCAGGCGAGCGTGGACGGCAGCCGCAACGTCGTCATCAACAACGAGGGGCTGCTGGCGGCGGGGGTGCCTGACGCGCTGGTGGGAGAACCGTGGCACGGCCAGCCGCTCGCGAACGGCAGCGTGCGCGCGGACGTAGCGGGGGTGGATTCGATCTGCGGGCTCGGCGCCATCGGGCGGGGGACGCAGATCGACCATGGGTGGACGCTGGCCTCGTGCCTCCCGGTCTCGCTGATGCAGGCGGAGCACGGCGATGCAACGGACCGGCTGGGGCTGATCACGATCGCAGCGGCGGTGCTGGCCATGGTGGGGGCGGCCGGGCTGTTGCGGGTGGTGATGCGCGATCCGCGACCGTTGCTGATGCTATCGGCCCCTCCCGCCGACAGCGCCCTGGTCACAGCCGAGGCGCTGGCGCCCGCTGCGCCGCCGGTGCCTGTGTCTCCCGTGGACGTCGACGCCGTGGCGCTCATCGAGGCGTACGAGCGCCGCAACTCCCGACTGGCTGACCACTTGCGGGAGGGCGTGAAGGCGCGGCTCCTGGTGGCGACGACGCAGGCGGAGGAGGGGTACCGGCTGGCTTCCGGCGACAAGGAGTTGGCGGCCAGGCTGCACGGCGACGCCATGTCCGAGCTGGAGTACGTGCGGCAGCAGCAGCTCCGGGCGGTGGGCGACGAGCTGTATCCGGCGGTGGTGCGGCTGGGGCTGCCGGCCGCCCTGAGCGGGCTGGCCGCTAACCTCTCCGACGTCATCAGGGTCACGGTAGAGGCGGACGTGCTCGCCGACGCCGTCGCGCCGTCGCCGGGGCGGACCACACTGGGCCAGACGCACCGCCTGGTCTTCTACCGGCTGGCGTTGGATGGGGCGCGCGAGATCGCGTCGGCGGGCGGGGGCGAATGCCTGGTGGCGTTGGAGCGCACGACGACCGGTGTGCGGCTCCGCGTCGAGGCGCACGACGTGCAGCCGATCGACGGGGGTGCGCTCGCAGCGAGCCGAATCGCGGTCGAGGCGCTGGGGGGCGTATTCGCGGCGCTGGAGCACCAGGGCTCGGTGGCGATCCTGGCGGAGCTTCCGGTCTCGCAGTACGGGCAGGCGGTGGAAGCGGCGGAGGAACCGGCGATGGAGCCTGATCCGCCCGAGAGCATCAACGAAGACGCGACCGCCGAGAACCTGGCGCCGGAGGACGAAGAGCTGGACGAACCGGCTGTGCCCGACGCGCCGGCCGTCGACGACACTCCGGTGCGGGTGGTGAAGGTGACGCTGCGGGAGGTTCTGGGCGAAGACGACGAGTCCGCCGAGGCCGAGGACGACTGACCTAAACGACGGAGAGACAGCGATAGAGGAGCTACGCCGCCCGGCGGGCGTCCTCCGCGTCGCCGTCGCCCTGTGACTCCTGGAGGAACATGAGGACGGCTTTGACGCGGGGGTGGGCGGCGTGGTCACGGCTGAGGTTGAGCTGGCCAAAGATGGCGTTGATGTGGTTCTCGACGGACTTCTCCTCGAGCACCAGCGACCGGGCGATAGCGGCGTTGTTGTGGCCCTTGGCCATGAGGGAGAGCACCTCGAGCTGGCGGCGGGTGAGGGCGGAGAGGCGGCTCTCGCGGCGCCCCAGGCTCTCCACGACGAGCGGGTCCAGGACGACCAGGCCGGTGGCGGCCCCTTCGATGGCGCGGACCAGGGTGGCGACGTCGCTGACGGACTGGCGGAGCAGATAGGACCAGCCGGCGGCGCGGAAGGCGGGCAGCGCGGCTAGGGTGCGCCGGTCAGGGCGCTCGGCGAGGAACACGACGCGGGCGCCCGTCCGGGCGGAGGAGATGGTCTGAGCGACGCCGAGGGCGTCGCCTTCGCCATCGGCGTCGAGGCCGACGAGGGTGACATCGGGGCGCTCGGCGGTGGCGAGGCGCAGGGCCTCGCCCGGGTCGCCGGTGGCGCCGACGACGAGCAGGCGTGGCTCACCGTGAAGGACGGCACGCAGCATATCGCGGAGCAGATTGTCCGACTCCACGATCAGGACGCGCAGCCGTGCAGGTTGTGGTTTCATTGACGTTCTGTGCGTTTATCGAGTCCGCCGGCAGTGGCAGACATACGGGAGTGCGCTGATTCTACCCGGCGTGGCGTATCAGATTCCTCGGAGCAAGGGGTGGGCGCACCCATCGCGCTCGGGGTGCAGCCCCCATGAGGGAAAGCCCGTAAGGGAACGAACCTTCATCAGGCAGGGAATCGGCTGATTCGAGCCGGTGACTCCATCGCGGACAGAAGTACACGGAGTGGCGCCCATGACCCGCAGCAACAATCTTCCTGTGTCTGTGCACGATGAGCGCGGTATCACCGGGCTCGAGACCGCCATCGTCCTCATCGCGTTCGTGGTGGTGGCGGCGGTCTTCGCCTTCGTAGTGTTGAGCACCGGTCTGTTCAGCTCCGAGCGGGGGAAGGAGACGGTGTACGCGGGTCTGGCGAAGACGCGAGGGTCGATGGAGCTGACGGGCGCGGTCCTGGCGACCTCGGATGGGACGCAGATCACAACCCTGACGCTGGGCCTGTCGCTGGCGGCCGGGGGCGATACGGTCAATCTGGACGCGACCGACGCCTCGAACCGGACGGTCATCTCCTATATCGACGATGCGGTGACGGACAACAACCTGGACTACACGACGCTTGAGATCGTGGGGGATCAGGACAACCTGCTGGAGCAGGGCGAGCTGGCGGAGATCACGATCGACGTGGCGACGGAGTGTCCGACCTGCGTGGTGTTCGCGAACGAGAACTTTACGCTGGAACTGAAGCCGCCCAGCGGTTCCTACATGGTCATCCAGCGCACGACGCCGGCGTCGCTGGAGAACACCGTCATCAACCTCAACTAGCTTCGGAAGCGACGCGGAGACGCGCGTTCGACACACCGGCCGGGTGCCTGCACCCGGCCAATCCGGGTGTGCTCACCATGCAAGCCGACCCGCAGGCACACGAACCTTCAACGGTACAGGGACGTACCGGCAGGCCAGGCAAGGATCGTCGCACGGTCCCCGGGCGCCATCGCCCACGGGTGACGGACGGCCGGGCAGCAAGGGAGTGCGCGACCAAAGCCTGTCAACCACGTTCGACACCAGGCTACGCGCTGCATGAAGGAGGTGACGCCGGACGCATTCACCAGTCAGGGACCAGGATCCCCGGAGTTGGGGATCTGGATCAGACTTCCTGTTCAAGGAGGACTCACGTGAATCGGATTTTGAACTTCGTGCGGCGCGTGCGCGATGAGCGTGGTATCACCGGTCTGGAGACGGCGATCGTCCTGATCGCGTTCGTGGTCGTGGCGGCTGTGTTCGCCTTCGTGGTGTTGAGCACCGGTCTCTTCAGCTCCGAGCGGGGCAAGGAGACGGTGTATGCAGGTCTCTCGAAGACCCGCGGCTCCATGGCGCTCACGGGCGGCGTGATCGCGACGTCGGACGGCACGCAGATCACGGACATCACGTTCAACGTGACGCTCGCCGCCGGTGGCGAAAGCGTCAATCTGGACTCCACCGACCTCACCAACCGGACTGTCATCTCGTACATCGACGACGCGGTGACGGACAACGACCTGGAATACCTGACGACAGAGATTGTCGGGGACCAGGACGACCTGCTGGAGCCAGGCGAGCTGGCAGAAGTCACGATCGACCTGGCGACCGCGTGTGCCACGTGTGACGTGCTCGCTAATGAGTCGTTCGTCCTGGAGGTGAAGCCTCCGACGGGCTCCTACATGGTCATCCAGCGGACGACCCCGGCGTCGATGGACGGCACGATCATCAACCTCAACTAACGACCGCTCAGGGAGAGAGTCGAAGCGGGCGGCTGCGCAGGAACGGCAGCCGCCCGCTGACCGTCGAAAGGCAGGATGGCCGTGGACTCCCAGCTGGCGCACAAGGTCACGGCGCTCGAGGCGCGCGTCGCCACGCTCGAGGACGAGAACAAGATCCTCAAGGGCGAGGTGAAGCAGGTGCTCATCGAGATTCGCTCGGCGCTGCTCGCGCGGGAGAACCCGTTCGATGAGGCCAGTGGCCGCAGCATGCCAGGTCCGGCCCCGGTGATCATGGCCGCCCCGGCGCCGCCCGTTGCGCGGCTGGAACTGGTCACGCCGACGCACGAGCTGGAGGCTCCGCCGTCGCAGGTGCCGGAGGCTCCGCGGCACGCCGAAGAATCAGCACACCCACGTGAACCGGTCGCGCTGCGGCCGTCGCAGCCGGCAGCGCCGCCACCGGCGCCCGAGCCGGAACCGGCGCGCTGGAGCCTGCTGGCCGTCGCCAGCATCTACGCGTGGGCAGAGGAGACGATCCGCCGGCTTGGGCCGCTGCGCTTCGAGATCCTGCTGGACCTGTGCGAGACGGCCGGGCACGTGTCGCCAGAGGCGCGGGGTTCGCTGTCGCGTGTGTCGCAGCTGGAGGTGCCGCTACCGGAGAGCCAGCCCTCGACGAACGAGACGGTGGCGATTCTGCGGGAGCTGGAAGGGTTGCTCCTGCACGACCAGGAAGACGGCGCCGAGGCAGTGCGGGCGCTGCGCCGGCGCTGACGGGGTTCGCGGGAGGCTCCGCGACGCTGAAGGAGTGGCGTCATCGATAAGGCAGTCACGACCATCATGCTCACCATCGCGGCCATCGTGGCGGTTGCGGCGGTGATCAACGCGGTGCTCCCGTCTGTGGGGCGCACGACGGGTGCGCTCGTCTCGGCGTCCAGTGTGGTGGGCGACCGCATCGCCAGCCAGGTGGAGATCGTGCACGCGACGGGGCAGGACGCCAATCCGGACGCCGAAGTGTGGATCAAGAACATTGGCTCTTCCACGATCGTCGCGGTGGAGCGCGTCGACGTGTTCTTCGGGCCAGAGGCCGACTTCCAGCGCATCCCGTACGGTGGCGAGGGCTGCACGGCGCCCTGCTGGGAGTACGCGATCGAGAACGCGACGAACTGGGAGCCGACCGCCACGCTGCACATCACGGTGCATGAGAGTACGGACCTGGCGACGGGGACGACGTACTACCTGAAGATCGTGACACCGAACGGCATCTCGGACTCGAAGTTCTTCACCGTGTAGCGAGGATCGCATGGAGAACGCAGTCCCCGCCCTCATCATCGCCGCCATCCTGATGCTCGCGACGGCCTTTCTGGCGCGCAGCGGGTTCATGGGGGTAGACGCGATCGGCCAAGAGTTGCGGGCGTCGGAGATCCGGTACGGGGAGCAGAACCGCACGGGCCTCACCGTCACCGCCACATCGATCGACGGGAGCGGCGCGAATGTCACGGTGACTGTCCGAAACGACGGGCAGACGCCGCTGGCGGACTTCGGGGCGATGGATGTGCTGGTGCAGTACTTCAGTGAATCCGGTACGCGGTACGACAAGTGGCTGCCGTACACATCGGGCGGCCTGACCGCGGATACGTGGACAGCAGGCACGTTCACGGACGACGTCTTTGAGCCCGGCATCCTGAACCCGGGCGAGGGCGTCGAGGTGCTGCTGCGAGTGAACCCGGTCGTGGGCGCGGGCACGACGAACCGTGCTGTGGTGGGCAGCGAGCGCGGCGTGACGGTGCAGACGCTGTTCGACGGGCCGTAGGCGACGATGGCGATCTTCACGCGGTTTAGGCCCTGGGCCTTCGGTCGCACATCCGCCCGCCGCAGCGAAGCGATCGAGGAGGCCGCGAACTGGCAGCGCTCCACGTCGCTGTTCACGCCGGCGCCGGTCGAATACGACCTGGTCACGCAGCTCACCTACATGTCGGCGCTGGCCACGGCGAACGTCGGGCGCGAGCAGCTGTTCGAGAAGACGGCGCAGCTCGGGTACAGCACGTCCGGCTACTTCCACCGCGTGCATCTGGTGGCGCAGCGGCTGAACTACGACTACGCGCGGGCGTGCCAGCTCGTGGCGGACGCCACGCACGACCAGGTCGTACGCAGCCTGCTGCTGCGGTTCTCCAGCTCGCTCTCCGCGGGTGAGCCTGAGACCACCTTTCTGGCGCGCGAGACGGAGATCCAGCTGGAGCAGTATTCCCGGAAGTACGAGCGGGACCTGGATTCGCTGCGGAAGTGGACCGACGCCTACGTGGCGCTGATGGTTTCGGTGACGCTGGTGGTGGTGGTCTCGCTGGTGTCGATGATGATCTACTCCGTCGGGACGATCTTCATTCTCGGGCTGGCGGTGGTGATGATCGGCATCGCGGTGCTCGGGGATTGGCTGATCTATCGCACGGCGCCGATTGAGCCGAAGACACACAAGCGGGCGATGAAGTCCCGGACGCAGCAGCAGATGCTGACGATGGCCAGGGTACTGCTGCCGGCCGGCGCGCTGATCGGCGCGGTGGTGGGACTCGTCTTCAGCATCGGGGCCGGGATGGTGGCGGCGGCGGTGACCATCTTCCCGGTGGGGGTGTTGGCGTTCCTGGACGACTGGCGGGTCGAGGAGCAGGACCGTGACATGTCGACGTTCCTGCGGTCGCTGGGATCGGTGGTGGGCGCCATCGGCACGACGGTGACGGACGGGATGGAGCGGCTGAACCAGCGGTCGCTAGGGTCGCTGGAGCAAGGCGTGCGGCGGCTGCACGTGCGGCTGCGCTCCGGGATCAGGCCGGACCTGTGCTGGCTGCGGTTCGTGTCTGAGACGGGGAGCGAGCTGGTCGACCGGTCGGTGAAGACGTTCTGGGACACGATCAAGCTGGGCGGGGACCCCGACCAGATCGGGTACCTCTCGTCGATCTTCGCGCTGAAGGTCTCGCTGATGCGTCAGAACCGCAAGCTGGTGTCACAGACGTTCATGTGGCTGATGCTGCCGTTGCACGCAGTGCTGATCGCGATCCTGCTGTTCGTGACGGAGGTGATGGTGGTGTTCGCGACGCAGCTGAACGCCATCCAGGCGCAGTCGCTGGCGGGGAGCGACCTGGCGCTTGAGGGGGGCTTCGACCCCACCAGCGTACTGGCGTTCGCCTCGCCGAACGTCGGCTTCATCCGCGCATTCGCGCTTGTGGTGACGCTGGCGCTGACGGTGGTCGACACGTGGGCACCGCACACAGCGGCGGGCGGGCATCACCACAAGCTGTGGGCCTACGCCGCGGTCATGCTGCTGCTGTCGGGGCTCGGGCTGATGGTGATCCCGTACATGGTGGGGGGGCTGTTCGAGAGCGTATCGAGCGGGCTGGCGGATCCGCCGCCGCAGTAGGAGGAGCAACGATGCGACGCTCAACTTCGCGCAGGGACGGCAAGCCGTCGGACGTTGACGGGTTCTTCCCGCGATCTATGCGGGCGCCGGAACTACAACGGTTCGCTCAGCCGGGCGACGCCAACGACGCGGAAGAGGATGTGCGCTTCCTCGCCTCGCTTGCGGAGCAGCTCGGCCAGAAGGCGCAGCCGGAGGGACGCGCGCCGACTGGCACGCCGCCGGAGGAGCCGGAGGATGAGCTGGCCGCGTTCCATGAGGCGCGCCTTGTGCCGCAGAGGCGCGCGATCCCGGCGCCATTGCGCGTCGAGGACGTGGCGATGACCGAGCTGATCGATGAGCTGGAGACGACGGCGGCTGCCCTGCGGCTGCGGAAGGCCGCGTAACGCCGATGATGAGAGGCTGGGCGCGGGCGCTTCTGATCGCATCGATGCTGGGATGGACGGGCCTGACAGCGAGCCTCGGTGTTGTAGCCGCGCGTGCCGGGAGCGGAGACACAGTCCCAGCCGACGCCGCGTCCTACGTCGCGGAGGCGGCGCAGGAGTCTGAGGCCGCCTCCGTGGACACAGAGGGCGATCCGGGTGGTCAGCGCGCATCGCAGGCGACCGCCACACCGAGGCTCAGCGTCCGCACCAGCGGACGGGCGTACCCGGTACCGGAGTACGCCCTGCCGGGCGGCGTCGACCCGCGGATCCGCCCGGCGGGGCGCACCCCACCGAGAGAGCCACAAGCTGACCCGCCCAAGGGAGTTATCGTGCTCGACCCGGGACACGGGCGCGGCGACCCTGGCGCGACGCACTACCTGCCCGACGGTTCGGGGCGCTGGGACATCACCGAGGCCAACTCCAATCTCCGAAACGCTGAGCTGATCCGCGATGAGCTGGAGCGCATGGGGTACGCGGTCTACCTGACGCGCGACGGCGAGGGGCGGGGGCCGGGGCGCCCGCTGCCGATGCAGTTCATCGTCTCGGACCTGTTCGCGCGGGTGGCGCTGGCGCAGGCCGTCGACGCCGACGTGTACGTGGCGATCCATGGCAACGGGGCGCGGGTGAAGTCGATCAGCGGGCCGGAGACGTGGTACTGCGGCAAGCACGAGCAGGGCAGCGCGAACGAGCGGCTGGCGACAGTGCTGCAGCAGGCGATGATGGACGGGCTTCACGAGTATGGCTACGACCCGCCCGACCGCGGGATCAAGGAGGACGCCGAGTCGCACCACTCCGGGGAGTTCTGCCAGTTCGTGGTCACGCGCGAAACGGCCGTCCCCTCGGCGCTGATCGAGTTCCTCTTTCTCAGCAACGATGAAGACGCACGCGTGCTGGTGGACGACCGTTCCCACGTGTTGCTGGCGAAGCACATGGCGGCGGCGATCGACGGGTTTCTTCAGGAGCGTGCCGCGCCCTGACCCTGCCACAGCGTCTTCGGGCGATCTTGCCCGCACGCGACGCCTGGGCCTCAGGCTTCCACAGATGTGCTTGGGGGGGGCCGCCTGCGGCGGACACACGGCCGAGGGCGGTTATGCCACGCGCTTCGCGCCTCTTTGTGAGAGTCGATGATTGGCTCGGATGCCAGATCTGCGCAACAACGCTAGCAGGGTGCTGAAAACCGTCAAGCCGAACAGTTGATCTTCCCACCCGCCCGCCCAGTGGGATAGTTGTGGATCCCGGGGGGACACCCCCCGAGCCCCCCGACAAGGGGCTCTGCCCCCTGTACCCCCTTTTCAGCACCTTGCTAGTTGTTCACGCAGACGATGGAGCAGTCAGGACCGTGGAGGCGCTCCGCCTCGGCGATGGCGTCCTCCGCTGAGGGCGCGGCGGAGAAGCCGAAGCGTGCCGGCACAGCGGGATCCGTGGCGCCGGCGACGATCACGCGTCCCGCGTGGCGCAGCCGGCGCAAGGGATGCGTTGCCAGCACGGCGTGCACGGGGTGGAACGCGCATCCCTCGCGGTAGCGCTCGATGTACCCGGAGTGGGTGGCGAACTCCTCGCCGAAGCGGGCCATGATCTCGTAGGGGTCGCGCGTCTCGGGCAGCACGCGGTCCCAGACCTCGCGGTAGGCCGGATGATGCTCCATGTCCCACGTCTCGGGGCAGGGCGAGGCCAGCACGACGGTGCAGCCGGGTTTGCCCAGCGCCTCGATGTAGCCGCCGAGGTACCCGAGGCCGGACGACACGAGCGTGAGGATGGGGTTCATGCCCGCGAAGACGGCGTAAGGGCTCCAGGCGGGCAGACCGTAGACGACGACGTCGGCGGGCTCGGCTTGCGAGCGCCGGGGCGGGTTTCGTGACGCCATGACGTCGAGAGCGGCAGCGCGGGTTTCGGTCACGCCGCCCGCCCACACGTGGGCGACCTTCGTGGGGGAGGCGAGGACGCACTCGATCTTGTAGATGCGCTTGCCCAGCGCCCGCTCCAGGTGCGCGCCCATCTCGTCGAGGACGTCGTGCATGCGGTTGTTGCGGACGGACATGGACATGCCGTCGGGATGGTGGGTGTGCCGGATCGACCGCCACGTCGATAGGCCGACGGCGACGGACTTCCAGCCGCCGCTGAAGCCCAGGTGCAGACCGGAGTTCACATAGACGCAGAGGTCAGCCTCGGCAGCGAGGCGGCTCAGCTCCACGTCGTAGCCGTGCTGCGGCGTGGTGCCGAGGTTGACGACGTTCGCCGCGTCCTCGGCGTCGTGGCAAATCAGGCGCTCGCCGAGGCGGTCGACGAGCTCCTGGCCGATGATGGTCGCGATTTCGTCGCGGGTGAACTTGCGGTGGAGCGCGTTCGCACAGATGAGGGTGATGTTGCGTTCCGGCACGCCCGCTTCGGCGAGCTGCGCCAACACGCCCTCGATCGCCAGCCGGCGGATCGGGCCGTAGGACGTCACGGTGGGGTCGTCGAAGGCGATGACGACGCGGGCGTCCGGGCGCACCAGCTCACGGACAGGCGGAAGCCCGAGGGGCCGATCGAGCGCCTCGCGGACGGCCGCCTCCTGGTCGGCTACGGGCTGGAGGCCCCCACCGGCGCGTTCGCCCGCGCTGCGGGAGATGATCCGGGCACGGGCGGGGACCTCGGCGGTCACGGTGGCCTCGCCGAAGGGCATCGTTACGGATGGCATGGCGCCGTCATACCACCGGCAGCGGGGCCGGCGCAAACGGCTGTGCCGCTGCGCGGCGCTCGGATACAGTAAAGCTCCATGCCTGAGACCGGTGGCCTGCTGGCAATCTTCGCGCATCCCGACGACGAAACGCTCGTCGCGGGGACGATGGCGCGCTATCGAGACGCGGGGCTGGCGGTGACAATGGTCTGCGCAACCCGCGGCGAGGTGGGCGAGATCGCGCCGGGCACCGGGGCCACGCCGGAGACGCTGGGGGAGTTCCGCGAGCAGGAGCTGCGCGACGCCTGCGCGGCCGTCGGTGTAGGTGATGTGCGCTTCCTGGACTTCCGCGACTCAGGCATGCGCGGCACACCGGAGAACGACGACCCGCGGAACCTCCACATGGCGCCGGCGGACCGGGTGGTGGAGCCGCTGGTGCGGGCGATCCGCGAGCTGCGTCCCCGCGCCATCGCCACGTGGGACGAGAGCGGCGGGTATGGCCATCCCGACCACATTGCGGTGCACTATCACGCGACGGCAGCGTTCCATGCTGCGGCAGACCCGTCACACGCGGCCTCGGCGGGAGAGCCGTGGCGCACGAACGCGCTGTTCTACAGCGTCATCCCCTTCGAGGAGTTCGGCCAGGTGATGGAGGAGATGCGCGCCCAGGGCGTAGAGATCGACCCTCCCGGCGACGCCGAAGCGCTTGCGGCGCTACCACGCGTGCCGGCGAACTGCATCATTGACGTCAGCGCGCAGTACGCGCGCAAGATGCAGGCGATGGCTTCGCACCGGACGCAAGCGGGCGACATGGACCAATTCTTCAAGATGCCGGACGAGCTACGGCGGCGGATCTTCGGGCGGGAGTGGTACCACCGGACAGCGCCAGCGGTCTCGCCCGGCAAGATGCTCGACGACCTGTTCTCCCGTCCCGCGTAGCGCCGGACGGAAGGGGCGCCGCCCTCAGGACGACGACGCCCCTCCCGACCGTGCACCTCGCCGCCGGCGTTCCCGCCTCCTCGTGGCCGCGCCCGCCCTCGTCGGCCGCCCGACCACCGCCACCGTCTCGCGTCCGGGCACCGGCTGTCCCGCCGGCGCTTCCTCCTCGACGGCGGCCGCGGGTGCAGCGGCGACGGTGAGCGCGACGATTCGCTCGACCGCCCGGCGCCTATCGAGGATCAGCATCGAGCGCGTTGATCTCCTGGCGGACGATCTGGCTGACGCGCTGGCGGGTGACGCCGAAGTGCTCGGCCAGCCGGGACTGAAGCCCCCACCGGCCGCCGTTGCCGGCGACCCCCCGCTTAATCAGCACGCGGGCGGCGATCCTCAGCTTCTCCGTACGGGTAAGGTCCTCCTCTGCGTATGCCCTCGCTGTCGACATCCGTGCCCTCCTTGCGCCCGATCCTGGGCGGTCCCTACCGATTGCGCGCTGTGATCAGCAGCACAGACGACTGTAATGACAACCCTATGACAAGCTGCGTGGGCGCCTCTTACGGGCTATTTCAAATCTGTCTCTAGGCTATCCGAAGCGCGAACGAGAGGACTCATGGCCGCGGCCTATCCCGTCTCAGGGGGCGCCGGTACGCTGTGGCGCTTCCTGAGACCAGAAAGGCGGCCCCGTCTGAGCAGCGAGTTTTTGCACACGCCGATCACGCGCTTCCAGCCGAAGGCGGACGCCACGCTGCGCTCCTTCGTCGAGGCGCTGGGGGGGACGGGGGGGCAGCCGCGGCGGCTGGCGTCGGCAATCTCGCTGTGGGACGCGATGCTCAGCCGGGAGCGGGTGATCTTCTGTGCGATCGCGGGGGCGCCGGTGCCGCTGGGGTTCGGGCCGGCGATCGCTGCGCTGGTCGAGCGAGAGCAGATCGACGTGCTCGATATCACGGGCGCGCAGCTCACGCACGACATGCTCGAGATCATCGGGGCGAAGCACTACCAGGGGCACGTCAACGCCGACGACGTAGCACTCGCCCGGGAGGACGTGAACCGCTTCTGGGACACGTTCGGGGAGGAAGCGGACTACCGCCGCGTGGAGCCGATGATCTTCGAGCTGGCGGAGTCGCTGCCGGACCGCCCGATGACGACGCGCGAGTACATCTACCGGATGGGGCTGTATTTCGGTGAGCGCGCGCAGCAGCCTGGCATCCTCACAGCCGCGGCGACGGCAGGCACGCCGGTGTACTGTCCGGCGATCGGGGACTCGGTGCTGGGCATGGACCTGGGGTTCTTCCGGGCTGCGAAGGGCGGCCGCATCGTCTTCGACGTGGTGCAGGACGTCCTCGAGATGGCGGCGATTGTGCTGCTAGCGGAGGAGCGGGGCCTTCGCACATCGACGGTGATCTTCGGTGGCGGGGCGCCACGCAACCACATCCAGCAGTCGCAGATCGGGTCGTACATGTTCTCGACGAAGAGCAAGGGGCACGCGGAAGCGCTGCGCTTCAGCATCGAGCCGGCGGAGACGGGGGCGCTGTCCGGCTCCACGATCTCGGAGGGCATCAGTTGGAAGAAGTTCGACCCGGAGGTGGAGTCGGCGGAGGTATTCCTCGACTCGAACCTGTCGATCGCGATCGCATCGTCGGTGCTCCAGGCGCGGTCAGCGGCACGGCGTTTCCGGTTCCGGCACGAGGACGACGGCACGCTGACGGCGATCTGCGACGGTGAGAGCTACAACCTGTCGCAGAAGTACGGGTTCCCGCCAAACTGATGCTGCTTCCGATCCGGCATGGTGAGCACCGGATGATGGCTCCCCAGCGGCCCATGGTTGCCTGATGGCTCAAGATCCCGCACCCCTGCGTTCTCGCGCGCTCCCGCGTCTCGTGCGCCCCCTCCAGGAGTTCCTTTCGACGGAGACGCTCGGCGGGGTGCTGCTGCTCGCGGCAGCGGCGGTAGCGCTCGCCTGGGTAAACATCGCATCCGACAGCTATACAGACTTCTGGGGCAGGCACGCCAGCATCGACCTACCCGGGCTGCGCATCGAAGAATCGCTCCGGGAGTGGGTGAACGACGGACTGATGGCCGTCTTCTTCTTCGTCGTCGGGCTGGAGATCAAGCGCGAATTGCTGGAAGGCGAGCTGGCGGACCGCAGACGGGCCACGCTGCCGGCCGTGGCGGCGCTTGGCGGCATGGTGGTGCCGGCGTGCATCTACCTGGCGTTCAACGCGGGCGAATCGGGCTCACGGGGGTGGGGCATCCCGATGGCGACGGATATCGCCTTTGCGGTGGGGGTGCTGGCGCTGCTGGGCCGACGCGTCCCGCTGGCGCTGAAGGTGTTCCTGCTGGCGCTGGCTATCGTCGACGATCTGGGCGCGATCGCGGTCATCGCCATCTTCTACACGGAGGAGCTTTCGTACGGGTGGCTGGCCGCGGCGGCCGGGCTGTTCGCGCTCACGGCCGCCTTCAGCCGGCTCGGCGTGCGTAACGTCCTGGTCTACGCGGCGGTCGGGGTCGTGGCCTGGGTGGCGGTGCTGGAGTCCGGCGTCCACGCGACCATCGCCGGGGTGGTGATGGGGCTGCTGACGCCGACCCGTCCGCACATCGAGGGGTCGGAGGAGTCCGTCCTGGGGCGGCTGGAGCACACGCTGCATCCGTGGACGAGCTTCGGGGTGATCCCGGTCTTCGCGCTGGCGAACGCCGGGGTGGAGTTGGGGGGCGACGCCATCGCGGACGCCGTGCGATCGCGGGTGACGGTGGGGGTGTTGTTGGGGCTCGCGGTCGGCAAGCCTGCGGGGATCCTGCTGTTCTCGTGGCTGGCGGTGAGGGCGGGGCTGGCCGCGCTGCCGGCGCGGACGGGATGGGCGCAGGTCGCCGCGGCGAGCATGATCGCGGGGATCGGCTTCACCGTGTCGCTGTTCATCGCCGAGCTGGCGTTCAGCGACGCGGCGCTCGTCGACGACGCGAAGATCGGGATCTTCGCCGGGTCGGCGCTGATCGGCGCCGCGGGCTTCGTCCTGATGCGGCTGCTGCCACTGCAGACCGGAGGCGATGCGGGCGGGGAGGTGGGGTTGGCCGACGAGGCATCGAGCGGTACGTGACAACGCTCCGGTGACGGCCGGAGCGTTGTGCGATGATCTATCGGCTCTGCGCTCTAGACGGCGCGCTCTCCGCGGTCGTCGGTGGCGGTAGCGCCACGGATCTTGGTGTAGCAGCTGCTGCAGTACACGGGGCGGTCGCCGCGGGGCTGGAAGGGCACCTCGGTCATCATGCCGCACTCGGCGCAGGTGGCGGGGTGCATCTGGCGGGGGTTGCGCCCGCCGAAGCTCGCGAAGACGCCGTAGCGCACGTAGCCCTCTTCGGGCTCGTTGGTGCGGGTGGACTTCCGCGCGGAGCGGCAGGACGGGCACCGCACCGGCTCGTTCATGAGGCCCTTGTTGGCGTAGAACTCCTGCTCACCGCCGGTGAATGTGAAGTTCTGGCTGCAGTCGCGGCAGACGATGGTCTTGTCAGAGAAGCTCAACCTGAATCCCTCTCCCTCTGTCGGGGACGTGAATGTGCGGCCCTTCGGCCGCACTTCGGAAGATGCCAGCCAGTGACCACCGACATCAGTATATCGGCCGCTATCCGGGGGTCACAAGTCAGGGCTTCCCCGAAGCAGATACGGGGAGACGCTCGCGGAACGGCGCAGGGAGGCGCTCGACCAGCATGGCGGCCTCCTCGCTGCGGAGCAGGCGGCTGGCGATGGCGAAGGCGGCGATGCCGAGCGCTCCACCCCCGGCGACGGCGAGGCCGGCGTCGATCTTCTGGTCGAGATCTAGGGCTCCGGCGAGGCGCAACAGCGCCAGCCACAGCGCGATCATCTCCGCCATGACGATCGTCGCGAGGAGCGTACGTCCGACGGAGATCATCACACGTGCGGTGTCGACGCCGCGGAGCCGGCGGTCGAGCGTGCGGACGAGCATCGCGAACTCGAGGATCGTCGCGACGGACAGGGCGGCGGCGAGGCCGCGGACACCGAATTGCCACGTGAGCGGCACGGAGAGCACGAGGTTCACGGCCATGGACATCACGGCGAAGGCTACGGGCGTCCGCGTGTCGGAGAGGGCGTAGAAGCCGCGGCTGAGGATCTCGATGCCGGCGTGGGCGAAGAGGGCGACGGCGTAGAAGACCATCGCGGCGACGACGAGATCCGTCGACTCGGTGCCGAAGGCGCCGCTGCGCAGCAGGAACGCCGTCAGCGGCTTCGCGAGGATTATGAGCGCCACCGAGGCGGGGACGGTGAGGAAGAGGATGAGGCGCAGCGACTTGGAGAGGGTCTCCTTCAGCTCCGTGTCGTCGCGGGCGGCCTGCTCGGCCATGCGGGGAAAGACGGCGGTCGAGATCGCCATGCCGAAGAGGCCGAGGGGCGTCATGACGATGAGCCACGCGTAGTTCACGGCGGAGATGGCGCCAGTCGCGAGCGTGGAGGCGAAGAACGTGGCGATGACGAAGTTCAGTTGGTAGGCGGCCAGCCCAAGCACGCGGGGGCCCATGAGGCGGCCCACCTCGCGGACGGCGGTGTCGCGCCAGTCGGAGACGGCCTGCCAGCGCATGCCCACCAGCCCGAGGGCGGGGAGCTGGACCAGCAGGTGCAGCAGGGCGCCAATGACGACGGCGAAGGCGAGCACCTTCACGTCGTCGGAGACGAGGGCGCCGACGATGATGGCGGCGTTGTAGAACATGGGGGCGAGGGCAGGGGCGAGGAAGTGGTGGCGGGCGTTGAGGATGCCTGTGAGCATGCCGCTGACGGAGAAGAGGATGGGCGACAGCATCATGATGCGGGTGAGGTCGACGGCGAGGGACTGCAGCTCCTGCTCGCGGCCGGTGTCGTCGCCGAGGCCGGGGGCGGTGAGGGGGACGAGCAGCGGGGCGAGGAGGAGGCCGATGAAGGCGACGACGACGGTGGCTACGAAGACGAGGTTCAGGACGGACGAGGCGAGCCTCCAGGCCTCGCGGTCGCCACGGTCGGCGAGGACGCGGGCGAAGGTGGGGATGAAGGCGCTGCCGAGCGTGGCGCCGGCGAGCAGCTGGAAGATCAGGTCGGGCAAGCGAAAGGCGACGAAGTACGCATCGAGGGTGGAGCTGGTGCCGTACTCGTGGGCGATGACGACGGTACGGAGGAGGCCGAGCAGGCGGCTGCCGAGGAATCCGGCGGCGACGACGGCGGCGGCGGTGGCGAGGCTGGGCGGATCGTCGCGGGGGGCGGCGGCGGCGGGCGCGTCCGGGAAGAAGCGAGTCCGGAGGGTCCGCAGCACGGGCGCTCGCGACGGGGGGTGCGCCGGGTCCGGCATTCGGAGCATCATACTACGCCGGCGGCGAGCGGTCGAAGCTGGACAGAGCTGATAGGCGCCGGTAGCATGACGCGCGTCCCTTCGGACGCGTGAGCGCGTCCTTCAGACGCGTCATTCCAGGAGGCAGAACTGTGGCACATTCGAAATCAGCGCTCAAGCGCTGGCGCCAGAACGAGAAGCGCCGCGCCCGCAACAAGCCCGTCCGGACGTCGGCGCGCACGTCGGTGGTGAAGGCGCGGGAGACGATCGGTACGGGGTCAGCCGAGGAGGCTCAGGCGGCGGTCCGCGAGGCGGCGAGCATCCTGGACCGGGCGGCGAAGCGGCACATCATCCACCCGAACTCGGCGGCACGCCGCAAGTCGCGGCTGGTGCGGCGGCTGAACGCCGCGGGCGCAGCGGGCGGCGAGGCGGATGCGCCGAAGAAGACGCGGCGGGCGGCGGCGCCGAAGGCGAAGTCTGCGGCGAAGCCGCGTGCGGCGGCGAAGAAGCCGGCGGCGCGGGGCCGGGCTTCCTCTAAGGACGCCTAACAAGCCCCGTGGTGCAGTGCGGATGGGGAGTGCCACGATCCCCACTTAGTGTCGAATCGGGCTCGACTTCGTGCCGAAAGCCGGCGCGCGGCCGAGGCTGTCTGCATGCGCCGTTGGAACGATCTGTTCTCGACCCATCCGTCGACGGAGCGGCGCATTCGGAACCTGCAGCGCCTGGAGTCGTCACCGCGGCCGCCGTTCCCCGAGGACTGGACCGATGTCGGGGACTTGGTGTGGCTGTTGCCCGCCGCCAGGTTGGGGATCGGGCTGTTCATGGCGGTGCTGGTTCCGGTACTGATCTGAACTTCCCCGCAGTACCGCAAGGGAAGGTCAGGTTTTTCAGGGGGCAGGGCAAAGCCACAAACGTGTGCAGCGGCGAAGGAATGCTGGTCGAAGACCACCGCTTCGATACCCATCAGCCCCCAGGGCTGGTCCAGTAACCCAACCACCCCAGCTACCGTTCGATCGACCAGAGACCAAGAACGGCATGAGCCACAACCATCACCGCCGCTCTAACCGCCGCAAAGGGTGACGCGAGACGGAGACTGACCGACCTGAGTTACTGGCGACGCGCCTGCGACTCAGTCACTGGCTCAGCCTTAACCACGGCTTCCTTCGGCTGCCTGGTGCTCTGATCGATCTCGCCTAACCCCTCGGGATCCTCTTTGCCAACCAGCATGTTTAGGATCGTCCGAAGGTCCAAGTTCGAGTCGGCCCAGGTGAGATACCCCGCGAGTTCCGATACGTCAGAACAGATAAAATCCGCCCCATGTAGCGCACTGTCCGGCAGGAGCGAGTTGCCACGCAGTGCAAAGCACAGTAGCCCTGCCCCTCTTGCTGACTCTATGCCATACGGCGCGTTTTCTACCACACAGCAGTCCTCTGCAGCGACTCCCAGACGTTCGACTGCCTTGGCGTACGGCTGCCGATGCGGCTTCCCATTCTTTGTGTCATCAGCTGTTATTTGGACATCAAAGAGCTTCAAGAAGTCGGGGCGCTTTGCGAACTTCGTCTCAAGAGACGTTGACCCAGTTACCAACCCAAGTCTCACGCCTTTAGACTTTAGTGATTTGATTAGATCCTCTATCCCGGGCATGATTTGCAAGTCGAACAGCCTTCTGTATTCTCGCTCTTTCGCGTCGGTGATGCGTCTAATCGTCTCCTGATCGGGATCGCCGTCTCGATGCATTCGATACAGTGCTCGGGCCGTCTCATCCTTTTGTTCGCCTTCGCGCTTATATATCTCGACTGGATCAATGTCAATTCCAGCCGTTTTCCTAAAAGCTGTTACCCAGGCCCTCCGGTAAAAGTCCATGCTGTCAATCACGACTCCATCAAGATCGAAGAGCACGGCCTTTTGCGTCGTGAGCTTGCGCCATGCAAAGTCAAATCTTCCTTGATAAACTTCAAGCAAATGACGCTCGAAGATGGACTCGTCCTTCGCATAGATTAGAAAGTTGCGCTCAGCTCCGACAAGCTCCATCGGGTGTGACGGATCGTACTTATACATGCCTATTAAAGCGCGTGGACTCTCGCCTACTAGATGAAAGATAAGCACGCGCGGTAACGGCTCCTCCTCGTAGAATCTAACGGCGAAGTTAACTTTGGGATTTGCTCGCGTGACTTCGGCTATCCCTGCAAGCGAGCCGATCACTTTTGCCCGCTTTCTCTGATCACGACCGGGGTTTCGAATTAGTAGGCGGATGCCCTTCGGAGTCGGGCTCTCCTCTAGACGAGAGCGAAGGCCCGAATCCAGAGTCTCATATGTGTAAAGCCACAGGTCAAGTTTCGAACTCTTCTCGAAAAGCCCATTGTCCTCAATGAAACGAAGAACATCCGGATCTTCCGCAGCGATCATATGAACAGCAGGTGGCTCTTCCGGTTGAACATGCATTTGACCCACGCGTTTGTCCCAAACGACCTCGTGAACCTTTACACTGTCCCTGAAACCTTTCAGCCTTCTCGCTTGGGGTGTGCCGAAACTAAGCCCGTTCTTGGGTGTAAACTGTCGTTTAACGTTCGCCGACACTAGGATCTGCCCCGGCTTCGCCAATCCGACCAATCGAGCCCCTCGATCGACAACGGAACCGTGCGGATCTGCGGGTACGCCCGTGAAATACTCCGCAAAGAGGACGCTGCCATAATCGATACCGATTTTGGCCTTGTACTTGTCGATCTGGCTGACAATGCCTTCATTGACTTGATGAAGATGCCGCTGGATGTCTGCGCCAATCTGAACGGCATCTTTGGCGGCAGACGGGCCCTCAACATATGCCAGGACACCGTCACCCAGGTACTTGCACAATCCGAAGGCCGTCAAACTCCTCTTGCGGACGAAGGATGCCGCGCGAGCCTCAAACACCTCTGCGACACGGCGATTGAAGGTAACGACCTTCTTGACGCCCAAGTCCATGCCGCGCTCGACCTTGTAGTCGGTGGACTGCGCCATGTCGACGAACATAATGGCAACATTGCGATGCCGCCGATTAACCCTCTCCCAGGCCTTGTCGATGCCTTCGAATTCGTCAATCAGAGACACGGGGGAGGCCCCAGTCGTCACGCGGCGGACACTCTTGGGCCGCGCGGGGAGCGGCTTCTTGCTCGCTTTTGCAGTACTTTTGCTAGCCACCTCCGAGACAGTACTGAAGGCAACATTGGCTGTCAATCGGTAGTGGGTCAGCTTAAATCAGCCGTGACGGGCCGATCGCCGAGCAGTCCGGCGATCTCCTCTAGTGACCAGATACGATCTGTCACGCCTGCGGCCATCGGTGGAGTCTCGCCGCCTAGCGTCTGGTGCAACCTCCCTGTCAGCGTGCTGTACATCCGCGCCCGGTAGTTGTAGAGCCCCAGCCCGTCGAAGTCCTCCTCCTTCTGGCCGGTGTACCAGCGGTCGGTCGCCCGGCCGTCGCCGGAGATCTCGCGCTCCGCCCCGAACGGCCAGTACTTGCGGGTGGAGACGACTTTGCCTTCGTTGCTCACGCCTATCGTTCGAGCCGTCCAAGCTTCCAGAAGTAACGTTCTCGTATGTCGGGTCGCAAGCCGTTTAGCCGCCCCACCTCTCTAACGGCAGCTGCCTTGTTGCGCAGGACGGTCTTGACCACGATGTCTTGCTCCGGGTCAAAGGGGGCCGATTCGTATTCATCGACGCGAAATATCACGTACACGTGATCGTACTTCGCGTTCGGCCGCTCCTGTTGCCGCCCAGCACCATTCGTCATCCAGTCCCTCGTGAGGTTCCCGATCCATTCACCGTCCGCTCGTCATATACATCACTCGTTCTCCCGATGGCAACGTCGTCATCAGGACGGAGGTGATCTGGCCGTGCTTCCGCATGGCGGGTCGTTAGGGTTAGCGGAAGAAGGTGAAGAGGCGGGTGGCGGGGGTGTAGGGGCGGGGCGGGGCGGTCAGGCGGTGGACGCCGACGCGGTAGCGGAGGTCGTCGGGGGCATCGTAGGCCACTTCCTCGTAGCCGGAGGCGGTGAACCAGTCGCGGATGGTGAGGGCGAAGTCGCGGTTGGGCTCGCGGCCGCGGGTCCACAGCACGGTCGCGCCGGGAGCGGCGAGCAACGGGAGGTGCTCGACGGTGCGGCGGACGTCCTCGTCCGGGACGTTGCCGAAGATGCCGCACGCCAGGATGATGTCCGCCGGGATGGCGGTGTCCGCGGGGACGGCGCCCTCGTAGCTGTCCGTCGTCCCGGCGTCGGCCTCAAGCACTTCGACGCGCTCGAGGCCGGCGGCGGCGGCCGCATCGCGCGCGACGGCGGCGTTCCGGGGGTCCAGCTCGACGAGGCGCGCGGCGATTTCCTCGCGGCGGGGGTGATCGGCGAGCACGCCGACCACATCGCGGCCCTCGCCGGCGCACATGCTGATGATGCGGAGGGGGCCGGAGTGGTCGTCGATGGCGCGGCGCAGGTGGTGCTGGACGACGGCCAGCCGGCGGGAGAGGTTGGAGGCGGGGTCGTCGTAGGCGTTGTGCCACTCGACCCAGTCGCGCGGTCCGGCCTGCATCGAGGCCGCTAGCGCTTGGTGTACTGCGGGGCCTTGCGGGCGCGCTTGAGGCCGACCTTCTTGCGCTCCTTCATGCGCGGGTCGCGCGTGAGGAGATGCTGGCGGCGAAGCGCCGGCCGCAGCGTCTCGTCGGAGGCAGCGAGCGCGCGGGCGATGCCGTGGGAGATGGCGCCCGCCCATCCGCTGATGCCGCCACCCTCGACGTGCACCTGCGTGTTGAACCGCTCGGCGGCTCCGGCGGCCTTCAGGGGCGCCAGGATGGCGTTCTGGTGCGAGCCGCGGGTGAAGATCTCCTGGTAGCCCTTGCCGTTGACCATGATCTCGCCGGAGCCCGGATAGAGGCGCACGCGCGCGACGGACGTCTTGCGGCGGCCGGTGCCGTAGAAATAGCGCTCACTCGCTGCTGCCATCGATCCTCCTACGCGGTCGCCTCGCGACCCTTGGGCTTGCCTTTGCCGGCGTTCACCTGCGCCGCGTGGGGGTGGTCGGGGCCGGGGTAGACCTTCAGGCGGCGGAGCAGCTTCGCGCCGTGCGCGTTGTGGGGCAGCATGCCCTTCACCGCGCGCTCGATCACCCGGTCAGGCCGCCTGGCCATCTCCTGCTCCTGTGTGACCGACTTCAAGCCGCCGGGGTACTGGGAGTGGCGCCAGTAGCGCTTCTCGCGGGTGTCGCCCGTGATCTTGACCTTCGAGGCGTTGACGACGACCACGAAGTCCCCGTTGGCCATGGATGGGGTGAAGGTGGCGCGCTTCTTGCCGCGCAGGGTGGCGGCGACATCGGACGCGAGACGGCCGAGCACCTTGCCGCCGGCGTCGACGACGTGCCAGCGCTCTTCGATGTCTTTCGGCTTCAACGTATAGGTGGCCATGCCCCTGATCACTCCCCGGGCCCGAATACGAGCCCGTCATACGCTACCCGTACGAGGTAAAGGCCGCAAGGCGGTGCCGCGGGCCCCGCGCTCGACGGCTTCGCGGCCTGCAGCAGCTCTCTCAGCCAGTCCTCCGGTTGCCGGCCGAGTCCGATCTCGACCAGCGCTCCGACCGTGCGCCGCACCTGATGCGGCAAGAAGGCCTGTGCCTCCATCTCCACGGCGACCTCGTCGCCGTCCTCGCTGACGTCGCAGCGCCGGAGCGTCCGCGACGTCGAACCCTCGAACGGCGGGGCGAAGGCCGCGAAGTCGTGCGCCCCGACGAGCGCCTGCGCCGCCCTGCTCATCGCCGCGACGTCGAGCGGCTGGCCCACGTGCCACACGCGCGAACGCCGCATCGGCGACCGCACGGGGGCGGTGTGGATGCGGTACCGGTACGTGCGTCCGGTCGCATCACGCCGGGGGTCGAACACCCCCGGTACTTCGGCTGCCACGAGGACGGCGATGTCCTCCGGCAGGAAGTGGTCCAGTCCGCGCACCAACTCTCCGGCAGACAGCCGGCAGCCAGTATCGAATGCTGCCACTTGTCCCAGCGCGTGCACGCCGGAGTCGGTGCGGCCGGCGAACGCCGCGCGGACGGTCTCGCCGGTCAGCTTCGCGATGGCGGACTCCAGCTCCGCCTGGATGCTGGGCCCGTTCTCCTGGAACTGCGAGCCGCGGTAGGCCGACCCGTCGTACTCCAGACGCACGGCGATCCGTCGCCCGCCGGTGCGGCCGCAGCCGCGGGCGCCGTCGTCGCCGGACATGCTGTTATCCCGCGGCCTGCTCGACGAACTCGAGCTGCGCCATCGGTGCGCCGTCACCCCGGCGCGGGCCGAGCTTGATGATGCGCGTATAGCCACCCGGGCGCGCAGAGAACCGCGGGCCCAGGTCGTCGAACAGCTTCTTCACGACGTCCTTATCGCCGACGTAGGCGAGCGCCTGCCGACGCGCGTGCAGTGTGCCGGTCCTGCCGAGCGTGATCATCTTCTCGGCGATGGGGCGCACTTCCTTCGCCTTCGCCTCGGTGGTGTGGAGGCGTTCGTGGCGCATCAGATCGGCGACGAGCATGCGGAAGAGGGCCTTGCGCTCGTCGGAGGGACGGTCGAACTTGCGGCCGGCGATGCGGTGGCGCACGTCAGTCCTCCCGCTCCTGGCGGCGCACCAGCTCCGACGGGTCCTCGCCGGCTTCGCGCAGGGCCTCGATGAGGGCCGCGCCGAGCGGGCTCAGGTCTTCGCCTTCCTGGGCGTCGTCGTCTCGCGGCGGAGTCGGGGGGCGGCCCACGGACATGCCACCGAAGTCCTCGTCGTCGCCTCGCTCGCCGGGCTGGAGCAGCCCCATCTCGATGAGGCGGTCGCGCAGCTCGTCGTAGGACTTGCGCCCGAAGTTGCGGAGGGAGAGCAGCTCATCCTCGCTCTTCTCCAGGACCTGGCCGACGGTCATGAGGCCGCTCCGCTTGAGGCAGTTGTACGCCCGCACGGAGAGGTTCAGGTCTTCGATGGGCATGTTGTACTTGTCCGGCGGCAGGGCGCTGCCGACGCCGAGGCCACGCTCTACGACGGGCGGGAGGGGCTTGCCCAGCTGGGCGAAGATCCGCAACTCATCGACGAGAATGTCGGCGCTCTTGCTGACTGCGTCGACGCCCGACATGGAGCCGTCGGTCCAGACTTCGAGGGTGAGCTTGTCGTAGTTCGTCATCTGCCCGACGCGGGTGTGCGTCACGTGGAAGTTGACGCGCCGAACGGGGGAGAAGATGGCATCGACGGGGATGACGCCGATGGGCAGGCCATCGGTCTGGCCGGCGGGGGCGTAGCCCTGTCCCGGCTCGACGTTGAGCTCGACGGTCAGGCGCGCCTGGGGTGAGTCCAGCGTCGCCAGGTGCAGTTCGGGGTTCACGATCTCGTAGTCGGCGGTTGTCTGAATGCCCTGGGCGGTGACGAGGCCCTCGCCGTGCGCTTCGAGGTAGAGCTTCGCGGGCCGCTCGGCGAGGGCGCGGAGGCGCAGCTCCTTGATGTTGAGGAGGAACTCGGTGGTGTCCTCCTTCATGTGAGGGATGGTGGAGAACTCGTGCTCGACTTCCTCGATGCGGACGGAGGTGACCGCCGCGCCGGGGAGCGAGCTGAGCAGGACACGGCGCAAGGCGTTGCCCAGCGTGGTGCCGAAGCCGGCGTTGAGCGGCTCGGCGACCAGCCGCACGTACACCGCGGACTCTTCCTCGACTTCGATGTGCGCGGGCTCCAGTTCGTTCAAGGCTTCCCCTCCTGGGCGGAATGCCGGCGGCTCGTTCGCCAGCAGCCTCAGCGGCCCTTCTGTCATGGTGGTCATTATCGGGAGTAGAACTCGACGATTACCGAGGGGTCGAACTTCGCACCCGCTTCGGTTACCGTCGGCACCGATACCACCCGGCCGGTCATCTGCTCGATGTCCACGTTCAGCCATCCTGCGATGTGCTTGCTCGCCATGCTCTCCTTCTTGACCTTGAAGATCTCGCTCTTCTTTCCCGAGGCGGTCCAGGCGATGACGTCGCCGGGCTTTGTGCGCGCTGAGGGCACGTTGGTCTTGCGCCCATTGATCATGATGTGCCCGTGGCGCACGAGCTGGCGCCCCTGGGCGAGGGAGTCGGCGAAGCCCATCCGCAGCACCATGCTGTCGAGGCGGGTCTCCAGCAGCTGGACGAGGTTCTCGCCGGTGACGCCGGGGCGGCGGACGGCCTCCTGGTAGTAGCTGCGGAACTGCGCTTCGAGCACGCCGTAGGTGTAGCGGGCCTTCTGCTTCTCGCGCAGCTGCAGGGCGCGGTCCGATGCCTTGCGGCGGCGGGTCTGCGTCGCCCCGGGCGGGGAGGGCCGCTTGTCGAGCGTGCACCTGGTCACGCACTTGTCGCCCTTGAGCATCAGCTTTTCACTGTAGCGGCGACAGATGCGGCAGACCGGTCCGGTGTATCGAGCCATACTCTCCTCCAGGCCGCCTAGACGCGACGGCGCTTTGGCGGCCGACAGCCGTTGTGGGGCACGGGCGTGGCGTCCTTGATGCTCAGCACGACGAGGCCGCTGGACTGGAGCGCGCGGATGGCCGCCTCGCGGCCGCTCCCCGGGCCCTTGACGAGCACATCGACCTGGCGCAGGCCGTGCTCCATGCCGCGGCGGGCGGCGTTCTCGGCGGCGATCTGGGCGGCGTAGGGGGTGCTCTTCCGCGACCCCTTGAAGCCGGACTGCCCGGCGCTGGCCCACGAGAGGACGTTCCCGTTCGGGTCGGTCAGCGTGATCTGGGTGTTATTGAACGTCGACTGGACATAGGCGCGGCCGCGCGGCACCGACTTGCGCTCGCGCTTGCGCCCCTTGCTCTTGGCTGGTGCCTTCCGTTCGGCCATGCGTCTCCCTGTCCCCGTCTCTTCGCTTGCGGACCGGTCTTGCGGCTACTTCTTCGCGGCTGCCTTGCGCTTCCCTGCGACGGTGCGGCGGGCGCCTCGCTTGGTGCGGGCGTTGGTGCGTGTGCGCTGGCCGTGCACGGGCAGCCCGCGGCGGTGCCGCACGCCGCGATAGCAGTTGATCTCGATCAGGCGCTGGATGTTCTGCCGCACTTCGCGGCGCAGATCGCCTTCGACGGTGTAGGACTTGTCGATCAGCTCGCGGATGCGGCTGACTTCTTCGTCGGTGAGGTCACGGACGCGCGTGGCGGGGTTTACCTGCGACTGGGAGACGATGCGCGAGGCGCTGGTGCCTCCGATGCCGTAGATGTAGCGAAGCGCGATGTCAACGCGCTTGTCGCGGGGGATGTCGACGCCGGCGATTCTTGCCATGTTCGGTTACCCCTGCCGCTGCTTGTGCTTCGGGATCTCGCAGATCACGCGCAGGACGCCGTGGCGCCTGATGATCTTGCACTTGTCGCAGCGCTTCTTGATGGAAGCCCGCACGCGCATGACGGCTCTCCTACTTGAACCGGTATGTGATCCGGCCTCGCGACAGGTCGTACGGTGAAAGCTCCACCAGCACGCGGTCACCGGGCAGGATCTTGATGAAGTTGAGGCGGATCTTCCCCGATATGTGGGCGAGCACCTGGTGCCCGTTGGGTAGTTCCACCTTGAACATTGCGTTGGGCAGGGGCTCTCTCACGAGGCCCTCGACCTCAATCGCGTCTTTTTTCGGCATAGGCTCCTTCGACCAAGGGCCGATGATGTTTTCGGCCCATTACAATACCAAATCCGGCGCCTTGAGTGCGAACAAATGGTTCTATCTTCATGGGACTGTGAGCACCTGGGCCTCTCCGTCGGTAATGGCGATTGTGTGCTCGAAGTGAGCGGCGAGGCTGCCATCGGCGGTCACGACGGTCCAGTTATCGTCTAGTTGGCGTGTCCGCCAGTCTCCGAGGGTGACCATGGGCTCGAGGGCGAGGACCATGCCCTTCTTGAGCACCGGGCCGCGGTCTTCAGGGCCGTAGTTCGGGACCTGGGGCTCCTCGTGCATCTCCCTGCCCACCCCGTGGCCTACGTATTCGCGGACGACTCCCAGGCCCCGGGACTCGATGTACGTCTGGATGGCGTGAGAGATTGCGCCGAGGGGGTTTCCCTGGCGCGCCTGGGCGATCCCGGCCTCCAGGGCGCCCTTCGTTACGTCAACCAGTTTGGCGGTTTCGGGGCTCGCCCTCCCCACAATCACGGTCACTGCCGAGTCGGCGACGAAGCCCTTGTACGTGCACCCCAGGTCGAGGCTGACGATGTCACCGTCCTGGATGACGCGCTTGCCGGGGATACCGTGGACGATCTCTTCGTTCACCGAGACGCAGACGGTCGCCGGATAGCCCTTGTAGTTCAGGAAGGTGGGCACGACCTTGTGCTTCTCGAACTCCTTGCGCACGATGCGATCCAGCTCCTTCACGACCAGCCCGGGGCGGAGCGCCTCGACGAGCTTCTGGAGCGTCCGCGCCACGATGCTCCCGGCCTCGCGCATGATGGCGATTTCCTCGTCGGACTTGAGTACGATAGGCATGGCGATCACGTCGCCGTCGCCGCGCCGTTGCGCAGCCCCAGCGCTTCCATGATCGAGGCCGTCACCGCCGAGACGCCGGGTGTCCCGTCGACGTCGCGCAGCTTGCCCTCGCGGCGATAGTGGTCGAGGAGTTCCGGTGCGGGCTTCTGCTTCTCGAGACGGACGCGCATGGCCTCGGGCGTATCGTCGGAGCGGGCCGACTCCTTCGCGCGGCCCATCATGCGCTCGAGCAGGACGGCGTCGGGGGCGGTGATGTTCACCGCAAGATCGATCGCCTTGCCCTGGCCGGCGAGCGCCCGGTCGAGGGCTTCGGCCTGCACCAGGGTACGGGGGAACCCGTCGAGGACGAAGCCCTGGCCCTCGCGCAGCTCGGCGAGGCGCACCACGAACATGTCGATCACGAGGTCGTCGGGCACGAGAAGACCCTTATCCATGAAGCTCTTCGCCTTCGTCCCCAGCTCCGACCCGTCACGCACGTGCGCGCGCAGCATGTCGCCGGTGGAGATGTGAGCCCAGCCAGTGCGCTCGGCCACGATCGCGGCCTGCGTGCCCTTCCCAACGCCCGGCGGCCCGAAGAAGATGACGTACACCTAGCGGATAAACCCTTCATAGTTGCGCATCAGCAGCTGGGCCTCGAGCTGCTTCATGGTGTCGAGCACGACGCCGACGACGATGAGCAGGCCGGTGCTGCTGATGGACAGCGCGGTGATGCTGAACCAGTTGGTGACCAGATACGGGATCACCGCGACGATCCCGAGGAAGATGGCGCCGGCCCAGGTGATGCGCACCAGCACGCGCATGATGTACTCGGCGGTAGGCCGCCCGGGACGGATGCCGGGGACGAAGCCGCCCTGCTTCTGGAGATTCTCGGCCAGGTTCTGCTGCTGGAAGATTACGAGCGTATAGAAGAATGCGAAGACCACCACCAGCACGAACACCATGATGTAGAAGCCGGGGCTTGCGCCGGAGCCTCCCTGCCCGGTGCCCGGCGACAGGTAGTCGAGGAAGAAGCGAGCGGCGTCGCGCAGCCACGGCGTCGTCGACGAGTCGAGGATGAACTGGAAGAAGTAGGAGGGCAAGATGACGATCGAGAAGGCAAAGATGAGCGGGATCATGCCCGCGGAGTTCACGCGCAGCGGGATATGGCTCTGCCCCGACTGGCGGTACATCTTGCCGGCCCGGAACACGCTCTTTGCGTACTGTACGGGGATCTTTCGCGTCGCCTCCTGCATGAAGACGATCGCGCCGACCAGCAGGACTGCCAGTCCCGCCAGGAGGAGCACGCCGAAGATGCCGACATCGGAGTTGAAGACGCGGCTGAGGAGATTGGGCGCTCCGGCAACGATCCCTCCAAAGATGATGATCGAGACGCCGTTGCCAATGCCGTTCTCGGTGATCAGTTCGCCGATCCACACCAGGAACATCGTGCCGGCGGTCATGGCGAAGAGGGCGGTGATGGTGGGGAGGGCGTTCTCGCCGCTGAACGACGGGTTGAAGACGGCCTCCGGAGCGGTGCGGTTGAGGATCACGAGCTGCGCGTACCCCTGCACGAAACAAATGGGGATCGCGAGCCAGTGCTGGTACAGCTGCACGCGGTTCCGCCCCGCCTCGCCTTCCTGCTGCATCGCCTGGAGGGCGGGGAAGAGGGGTTGGATCAGCGTCATGATGATCGACGACGTGATGTACGGGTACACGCCCAGCGACGCGATCGACAGCTGGCGCAGGGCGCCGCCGCTGAACACGTTGAAGAGCCCGAGCAGCTCGCTCTGGTCGAACGCGGACTCAAGGAGGCGCGGATCGACGTCGGGGATGGGGACGTGGGCGACGAAGCGGAAGATGACGAGCATCATCGCCGTGAAGAGCAGCTTCCGCCGGATGTCGGGCTGCTGCATGGCGTCGATCAGCGCCTGGAGCAGCTTGGGGCGGCTGGCCGCCTGCTGTTGTCGGCTAGCCGCCAGCGCCATCGTCCGCCTCTTCCCGGGGTGCGGGGGCCGCATCCTCCGTGACCGCTTCCGGCTGCTCCGTCTCCGGTGGCCGCTCGGCCTTGGGGGCGCGGACCTTCTTCGGCTTGTCCTGTGCGCCTTCGCCGGCCTTCGCCTTCTTCGGCTTGCCGCCGGCGGCCTTCACGGCAGCCCGCTCGGCCTTCGCGGTCGCCGCGGTTTCGACGCGGGCCGCCTGCGCCGCGATGGCCCCGGCCACGCGCTTCGCGCGCTTGCCGTCCGCGGGCCTCTCGACCGGCTGGGCGCCGACGCGGCTCACGCTCCCACCGGCAGCCTCGATCTTCTGCTGCGCCGCCGCGGAGAAGCGGTCGGCCTCGACGGTGAGGGCAACGCTCAGCTCACCTTCGCCCAGCACCTTCACAGGCTTGTGGGCGCCGCGAATCAGCCGCGCGACGGCGAGCGCCTTCGCCGTGACGACGGTGCCCGCGGGGAAGCGCGTGAGCGCGCCCACGTTCACCTCTTCGTATTCGATGCGGAACGGGTTCCGGAAGCCGCGTTTGCGGGCCATGCGCCGGATGAGCGGCAGCTGGCCGCCCTCGAAGCCGGGGCGCACGCCTCCGCCGGAGCGCGCCTTCTGGCCCTTGAGGCCGCGCGTGGAGTAGGTGCCGTGCCCGCTGGCGTTCCCGCGCCCGACGCGCTTGCGCGGGCGGGTGGAGCCGGCGGCGGGCCGCAGCTCGTGCTGCCGCATCTAGGCCCCCTCCTGCACGTGCACCAGGTGGCGCACCTTGTGGACCATCCCGCGGATAGTCCGGTTGTCCTCGTGCTCGACTGTTTGCCCGAGGCGGCGCAGCCCCAGCGCGCGGACGGTGCGCTTCTGGTCCTCGCGGTGGTTGATGCCGCTGTGCACGAGGGTGATCCGCAACTTGGCCATCACGCCCCCGTACCTGCCGTCCGGACGGTCGCGCGGCGGCGAGCGGTCACGACCTTAGGATCGCGCAACGCCGCGAGCCCGGCGATGGTCGCTTTCACGACGTTGATGGCGTTGGCCGAGCCGAGCGACTTCGTGAGCACGTCCTTCACGCCGGCCGCCTCCATGACGGCGCGGACGCCGCCGCCGGCGATGACGCCGGTACCGGGCGCCGCCGGCTTCATCATCACCTTCGCGGCGCCGTAGTGCGCGACGATGGGGTGGGCGATGGTGGTCTTGTTCATCGGCACGCGGAGCAGATTTTTCCGGGCGATGGCGCCGCCCTTGCGGATCGCTTCGGGCACTTCGTTCGCCTTGCCCATGCCGGCGCCCACGTGGCCCTGCCCGTCGCCGACGACGACGACGGCGCTGAAGCTGAAGCGACGGCCGCCCTTCACCACCTTGGAGACGCGGTTGATGAAGACCACCTTCTCCTGGAGGTCGAGGTCACGGGCGTCGATCTTGTCCTTCTGGGTCACCATGTCTCAGCCTTCATCACTAGAACTTCAGCCCTGCTTCGCGGGCGGCATCGGCCAGCGCCCGCACCCGGCCGTGGTAGCGGTTGCCGCCGCGGTCGAACACCACCTGGGTGACGCCAGCGTCCAGCGCCTTCTTCGCGACGGCGGCGCCGACCGCCTTTGCGCGCTCCGTCTTCGTGCCCTTCGCGCCACGCAGGTCCTTCTCGACGTCGGAGGCGGCGGCGAGGGTGCGCCCCGCTTCGTCGTCGATCACCTGGGCGTAGATGTGCGTGAGGCTGCGGAAGACGGCGAGCCGGGGCCGTGCGGGTGCACCGGCGACGTGCTTGCGCACGCGCTCGTGGCGCCGGACGCGGGCGGCTCGGGCGGTGGTGCTGCCCTTCATCTACTTGCCTGCCTTGCCGGCCTTGCCGGCCTTCCTGCGCACCCGCTCGCCCAGGTAGCGGATGCCCTTGCCCTTGTATGGCTCGGGCTTGCGGATCTTGCGGATGTTCGCCGCCACCTGCCCGACCAGCTCCTTATCGATCCCCCTCACGTGGACGCGTGAGGTGCCTTCGACCTCCAGCTGGATGCCGGGCGGGGGGTCCACCTCGACGGGGTGAGAATACCCGACAGCGAGGGTGACCTTCGGGCCGGCCTGCTGGGCGCGGTAGCCGACGCCCTGCAGCTCCAGCGTCTTGGTGTATCCCTCCGCGACGCCGGTCACCATGTTCGCCAGCAGCGACCGGGAGAGCCCGTGCAGCGAGCGCGAGGACTTCTCGTCGTTGGGGCGGGCGACGGTGACCTTGCCGTCGTCCACGTTGAAGCTGATCCCGGCGGGAAAGTCGCGGACGAGCTCCCCCTTCGGGCCCTTGACGCGCACCGTCGAGCCCTGGACGTCCACCTGGACGCCTTTGACGATGGTTACCGGCAGTTTTCCTATTCGCGACATTGTCCTACCACACGTAACAGATGACTTCGCCGCCGATGCGGCGCCGCCATGCGTCCTGTCCCGTCATCACACCGTGCGGCGTCGACAGGATGGCGACGCCGAGGCCACCGTAGACGCGGGGGATCTCCCGCTTCTGCACGTACACGCGCAGGCCGGGCTTGCTCACCCGCTGCAGGCCGCTCAGCACCGGTTCCTTCTTCCCGGTGTAGTTGAGCTGCACGCGCATCAGCTTGCGGGGCCCTTCTTCGAGGACCTCGAAACCACGGATGAAGCCCTCGCGTTGCAGCACCTCGGCGATGGCGACTTTCATCTTCGAGGCGGGGATATTCACGTGTTCGTGCTTCGCGGTCACGGCGTTCCGGATCCGCGTCAGCATGTCGGCGATGGGGTCCGTCATGTTCAAGGCTCGCGCCTCCTTGTGCTCCCGTGCTCACCGCTCGTCCGGTGCTACGGGACGTCCCTCCGGAGAAGGACGATGTCTCTACCAGCTCGACTTCTTCACGCCCGGCAGCTGACCCTTGAGGGCGAGCCCCCGGAAGCAGATACGGCACAGACCGAAGTGGCGGATGAAGGCCCGGGGCCGCCCGCAGAGGTGGCAGCGGTTCTTCTTCCGCGTCGAGTACTTCGGGTCGCGCTTTGACCTGACGATCATCGAGATCTTGGCCATGCTTAGGTCCGCTCCTTGGCGAAGGGCATGCCCATCATCTCGAGCAGCCGCCGCCCTTCCTCGTCCGTCCGTGCCGTGGTCACGATGTTCACCTGCATCCCCCGGATGCGGTCGACCTTGTCGTAGTCGATCTCCGGGAAGATGAGTTGCTCCCGTACGCCCAGGCTGAAGTTTCCGCGCCCGTCGAAGGCCTTGGTGGGCACGCCGTGAAAGTCGCGGATGCGGGGCAAGGCGGCGTTGAGCATGCGGTCCAGGAACTCGTACATGCGGTCGCCGCGCAGCGTCACGGCGACGCCGACGGGCATGTTCTCGCGGATCTTGAAGTTTGCGATCGCCTTCTTCGCGCGGGTGACGATCGGGCGTTGGCCGGTAATCGTCGCGATGTCCGCCGTGGCAGACTCGACGGCGCGCGCGTTGTCTTTCGCCTCGCCGAGGCCGATGTTCACGGTCACCTTCTCGACGCGCGGAACCTGCATGACGTTGTGATAGCTGAACTCGCGCATCAGCTCGGGGACGATCTCCGCCCGGTAGCGTTCCTTCAATCTCGGAGCCATCAGTCGATGTCCTCGCCGCACTTCTTGCAGACCCGGTGCTTGCCGTCGTCGCGCAGGACGAAGCCTACGCGCACCGGCTTGGTGCAGCTCTTACAGATGAGCATGACCTTCGAGAGGGGCATGGGCATCTCCTTCTCGATGATGCCCGCCTGGGCGACGCCGGGCCGCTGCTTGCGGTGGCGTTTCGCCATGTTGATGCCGGTCACGAAGAGCACGTCTTCCTTCACCTTGGGGCGCCGGCCTTTGCGCTTGAGCACAGTCCCCTTGCCGCCGAGGATCTGGCGCACGACGCCGGTCTTGCCGCGGTCCTTCCCGCCGATCACCAGCACGGTGTCCTCGCGCTTGATCTTCCGCACGGCTAGACCACCTCCGGTGCCAGCGAGACGATCTTCATGAAGTTACGGTCGCGCAGCTCGCGGGCCACGGGGCCGAAGATGCGCGTGCCCCTCGGGTTCTGCTTGTCCGAGAGCACAACGGCGGCGTTCTCGTCGAAGCGGATGTATGAGCCGTCGGGGCGGCCGTAACCCTTGGCCGTGCGCACGACCACCGCCCGCACGACTTCACCCTTCTTCACGCCGGCTCCCGGCTGGGCCGCCTTCACGGAGGCGACGATGATGTCGCCAACGCGGGCGTAGCGGCGCCGGGTGCCGCCGAGCACCGTGATGCACATCAGCGAGCGGGCACCGGAGTTGTCCGCGACCTTGAGCCGGGAATACTGCTGAATCATCCTTCGTCCTCAGCGTCCTTCGTCTCTTCCGGTGCGTCCGCGGCGGCACGGGCAGCCGCCTCGGCTTCGGCGCGCGCCTGAGACTCGGCCCGGGCGGCGGCGCGCGTCTCTTCGATCAGGCTGGTGCCGATGTCGCGCGGCGCCACTTCGGCCACGTCGCCGCGGGTGAGGATCTCCACAACGCGCCAGCGCTTCTCCCGCGAGAGCGGGCGCGTCTCGGAGATGGATACCACGTCGCCGAGGTGGCACTCGTTCTTCTCGTCGTGGACCTTGTAGCGCTGTGTCACGCGGGTGCTCTTGCGGTACAGGCGGTGGCGCTTGAAGCGATCGATGCGCACGACGACGGTCTTGTCCATCTTGTCGCCGACCACGACGCCGACCTGCAGCTTCTCCGTCGAGCCCATGTCGCTATCCCTTCTGAGCGTGCGCGGCCAGCTCGCGCTCGCGCTGGATGGTCCGGATGCGGGCGATCTGGCGTTTGACCTTCGCCCGCTCCGTGGTGTTGGTCTGCTGGCGGGTCGCCAGTTGCAGGCGGACGGTGAACAGCCGCCGGTAGGCGTCCGTCAACTCACCACCCAGCTTCTCGTCCGAGAGGCTGCGCAGCTCATCCGCGTGCTCCTTCTTCTTCCGGCCCGCCATCAGATTCCCTCGTGCTCCCGCGCGACGGTGCGCGTCTCCAGCGGCAGCTTGTGGGCCGCCAGTCGCAGCGCTTCGCGCGCCAAGTCTTCCTTCACGCCAGCCACCTCGAACAGCACGCGACCGGGCTTCACAACGGCGACGAAGTGGTCGGGCGCGCCCTTGCCGCTTCCCATCCGGGTCTCCGCCGGCTTGGCGGTGACCGGCTTGTCCGGGAAGATGCGGATCCAGACCTTGCCGCCACGCTTGAGTTCGTGCGTGATGGCGCGCCGGGCGGCCTCGATCTGGCGGCTGTCGACCCAAGCGTGACCGACGGCCTGCAGCCCGTATTCACCGAAGTTCACGGTGTTGCCCGAGTTAGCCTTACCGCGCATGTGGCCGCGGTGCTGCTTGCGAAACTTCTGGCGTTTGGGTTGCAGCATCGTTCTACTCGGTTGCTCCTGCACTGGCGGGGGCCGGGGCGTCCGGCGCGGCGGGTGCGGCCGCGGGCACGCCGTCCGGCACGACGGGCGCCGTCGCAGGCACCGCGTCCGGCACGGCGGGGGCCGCCGCAGTCACGGCATCCGGGACGACGGTGGCGGCAGGCACCGCATCAGTCGCGACGGGTGCGGCCGGCGGGGCCGCTTCCGGCGCCGCTTCGACCACCGGCCGCCGCTTCGGCTCCGGCTGGATATCGCCTTTGTAGATCCAGACCTTCACACCGATGCGGCCGAAGGTGGTGTGGGCCTCGGCGAGGCCGAAGTCGATGTCGGCGCGGAGGGTGTGGAGCGGGATGCGTCCCTGTTTCTCGGACTCTCGCCGGGACATTTCTGAGCCCCCGAGGCGGCCGGCGACGGTGACTTTGATGCCCTTGGCGCCGCGCGCCATCGTCCGGGCCACGGTCTGCTTGATCGCCCTCCGGAAGGCGACGCGGCGCTGCAGCTGGTCGGCGATGCTCCGGGCGACGAGGTAGGCATCCAGCTCGGGCTGGCGGATCTCGTTGATGTTCACACGGACGCGCCGCCCGGTGGTGCGCTCCAGCTCGTTCCGCAGCTCATCGACGTTGGCGCCGCCGCGCCCGATGACGATGCCCGGCTTGGCGGTGTGGATCGTCACGGTCATGGCGTTGGCGTTCCGGTCGATATCGATGCGGGAGATGCCGGCATCGGGTGCGGTCTTCATGATCCGCTGGCGGATGGCGATGTCCTCGTGCAGCTGCTGGCGGTAGTTCTTGCCGGCGTACCACTTGCTCTGCCAGTCGTAGATGACGCCGATGCGGAACCCCGTGGGGTGGACTTTGTGACCCATTTTACCGCTCCTCCGTATCTTCGACGATCACCGTCACGTGACTCGTGCGACGGAGGATCGGGGCGGCGCGTCCGCGCGCCTTTGCCTTGAAGCGCTTGAGCGTGCGCGCCTCGCCGGCGTAGGCGCGCTTGATGCGCAGCCCGCCGGCGTTCAGCGAGAAGTTGTTCTCGGCGTTGGCGGCGGCGGACTTCACCACCTTCTCGACGAGGCGGGCGTGTGGGGTCGGCAGGAAGCGGAGCATCATGATGGCGTCGCCCACGCGCTTGCCCGGCAGCTGGTCGAGGACCAGCCGGACCTTTCGGGCCGACACCGGCAGATACTTCGCGGTTGCGCTGACTTCCACCCTGGCTCCTTCTTACGTCTTGCGGGGCGCCGGTGACGACGTCTTCTCGGACTTGCTGCTGTGCCCGCGAAACGTCCGGGTGAGGGCGAACTCGCCCAGCTTGTGGCCGACCATGTTTTCGGAGACGAAGATCGGCACGTGCCGCCGGCCGTCGTGCACGCCGATGGTCAGACCCACCATCTCGGGCATGATCGTGGAGGCGCGCGACCAGGTACGGATGACCGTGCGCGCGTTGCTGCGCTGCACGAGCTGCACCTTCTTCAGCAACTTTGCGTCGATGAACGGCCCCTTCTTGACGGATCTTGACATCTACTTCCTCCGCCGCACGATGAACTTGTCGGACGGCTTGCGCCCGCGCGTGCGCTTGCCGAGCGTGGGCTTGCCCCACGGCGACTTCGGGCTGGGCATGCCGATGGGCGCCTTGCCCTCGCCGCCGCCGTGCGGGTGGTCGACGGGGTTCATGACGACGCCGCGGACCTGGGGGCGGCGGCGGCGATGGCGGGTGCGGCCCGCCTTCCCGAGCTTGATCAGGCTGTTCTCGACGTTGCCCACCTGGCCGACGGTCGCGTAGCAGCGCGAGAGGACGCGCCGCATCTCGCCCGAAGGGAGGCGCAGCAGCGTGTAGTCGCCCTCCTTGGCCATCAACTGCGCCGAGGCACCGGCGCTGCGCACGATCTGGCCGCCCCGTCCTGGCGTAAGCTCGATGTTGTGGATGACGGTGCCGTTCGGCATGTGCTGGAGCGGCAGCGCGTTGCCCGGCTTCACTTCTGATTCCGGGCCCGACTGAACCGTGTCGCCGACCTTGAGGCCGACGGGGGCCAGGATGTAGCGCTTCTCGCCGTCGCGGTAGAAGACGAGGGCGATGCGGGCGGAGCGGCCGGGGTCGTACTCGATCGCGGCAACGCGGCCGGGCACGGCGATCTTGTCGCGCTTGAAGTCGACGATGCGCAGCCGCCGCTTGGGGCCGCCGCCGCGGTGGCGGACGGTGATGCGGCCCTGGGCGTTGCGCCCGGCCATCTTCTTGCGTGTGCCGAGCAGCGCCTTCTCCGGCTTCTTCTTGGTGATCTCGTCGAAGGTGAAGCCGGTCATGCCGCGGCGTCCGGGAGAGGTCGGCTTGAACTGTTTGATCGCCATCTCTACACGCCCTCGAACAGTTCGATTTTCTCGCCCGGGGCGAGGGTTACGACGGCCTTCTTCCAGTCCGGCTGCTTGGTCTCGCGCCGGCCGTAGCGACGCATTTTGCCCTTCATCATCATGGTGTTCACGCGGGCGACGCTGACGCTGAACGCCACCTCGACCGCTTCCTTGATTTGCGGCTTGTTCGCGCGCACATCCACCTCGAACACGTACTTGCCGTGGCTGGAGAGGATCTGCGCCTTCTCGGTGATGATGGGGCGGAGGATGACGCCGTACGCCTGGAGCTGCTTGGGCATGGTTAGGCCTCCGCCGCCTGCGGCACCAGACGCCTGCGCGCCCGCTCGCCGCCCCAGAGCGCCTCGGCGCCGCGCACGGCCTCGACGGTCATCACGAGCCCCTGACTGTTCAGCAGGTCCGCGACGTTGAGGTATCCGGCGGGCAGCAGGCTCACCTTCGGCAGGTTGCGCACGCTCGCTTTCACGTGCGCGTCGGGGGCGCCGGTCACGACGAGGACCGAGCGCTCGAAGCCGAGCGCCTTGAGCACGCCGGCCATGGTCTTCGTGCTCGGCGCGGCTACGGGCAACCCGCTGACGATGCGCAGCGAGCCGTCGGCGGCCTTCGCCGAGAGCAGCGATCGGATGGCCAGCCGTCGCATGCGCTTGGGCAGCGCCTTGTCGTAGCTCCGGGGGCGCGGCCCGAAGGCGATGCCGCCGTGCCGGTGGTGCGGCGCGCGGATGGAGCCCTGGCGCGAGCGGCCGGTGCCCTTCTGGGCCCGGATCTTCACCGTCGAGCCGCGCACTTCGCTGCGGGTCTTGGTGGTGGCTGTCCCGGCACGCCTGTTCGCCATGGAGGCCACGAACGCCTGGTGGACGACGGCGCGATTCGGCTCGATGCCGAAGACAGCGTCATCCACGTCGATGGCCTCGATTTCCTTGCCCGCCGCGTCGTAGACGTTCAGCCGCATGGTCACTTCTTGTCCTGTCGCTTCGCCTTGCGCACGCGGACGATGCCGTTGGTGGCACCCGGGAGCGCGCCGCCGATGAGCAGCAGCCCCTTCGCCTCGTCCGTCCGCACGACGCGGAGGTTGCGCACGGTGACGCGCTCGGCGCCCATGTGGGTCGCCATCTTCAGTCCCTTGTACACGCGTCCGGGCGTGGTGCCGGAGCCGATGGACCCCGGCGCGCGGTGCCGGTCCGACTGGCCGTGCGTCTTCGGGCCGCCGGCGAACCCCCAGCGGCGTACGCCGCCGGCGAAGCCGCGCCCGCGGGAGACGCCGGTGACGTCCACGATGTCGCCAGCCTCGAACAGCTCGACGCCCACGCGGTCGCCGAGGGTGTAGGCGTCATCGCCGGTGGCGCGAAATTCGCGCAGCAGGCGGAAGTCTCCGAGCTTCTTGAGGTGCCCGCGCATAGGCTTGTTCAGGCGCTTGCGCTGGCCGAAGCCCACCTGCACGGCGGCGTAGCCGTCCTTCTCGGGAGACTTCAACTGGGTAACGACGACCGGGCCGGCCTCGACGACGGTGACGGCGAGCGACCGGCCTTCGTCGTCGAAGACCTGCGTCATGCCCAGCTTGCGTCCCAGGAGTCCTTCGATCGGCATCTCGTCCTCTACAACTTGATCTCGATGTCCACGCCGGACGGCAGTTGCAGCCGCATGAGCGTGTCCACGGTCTTCGACGTCGGCTCCAGGATGTCGATCAGGCGCTTGTGCGTGCGCACCTCGAACTGTTCCTGCGAGTCCTTGTGCACGAACGGCGAGCGGACGACGCAGAACTTCTTGATCTCGGTCGGGAGGGGCACGGGACCGGCGACGGCGGCACCGGTGCGCTCCGCCGCCTCGACGATCTGCTCGGCCGACTGGTCAAGGATGCGGTGGTCGTAAGCCTTCAGCCGGATCCGGATCTTCTGCTTCGTCGCCATGCTGTCGCCTTCTCGCCGCCACACGGACGGCTAGCGCTTACGCGCCGCTACACGCCCGCGCGCACTGCCTTCTTCGTCCTTGTCCCTAAGATTTCGTCAACCAGAAAAGGAGGGACCTCCGCATAGTGGTCGAACTCCATACTGTAACTCGCACGGCCTTTGGTGAGCGAGCGCAGCTCCGTGGCGTAGCCAAAGGTCCTCGACAGAGGGACGATAGCGCGGATGACCTTCAGAGTGCCGCGCTGGTCCTGGTCGGTGATCTGTCCGCGCCGGGCGCTGAGGTCGCCCAGCACGTCGCCGTAGTACTCCTCGGGTGTGTTGATCTCCACGCGCATGACGGGCTCCAGCAAGACCGGGTTGGCGCGTTCCATCGCATGCTGGAACGCCATCGATCCAGCCGTCCGGAAGGCCATCTCCGACGAGTCGACGGGGTGGTAGTCACCGCCGGTGACGGCCACACGCACATCGATGACCGGATAGCCGGCGACGACGCCGCTTTCGAGCGCGGCGCGCACGCCCTGCTCGATGGCGGGGATGTACTCGCGCGGCACCTCGCCGCCGACGACGGCGTTCTTGAACTCGAAGCCGGTCCCGCGTTCGAGCGGCTCCAGCTCGAGGCGCGCGACGGCGAACTGGCCGCGTCCGCCGGTCTGTCGCACGAGGCGGCCCTCGGCCCTGGCGGACGACTTGATGGTCTCCTTGTACGCGACCTCGGGCTCGCCGACGTTCGACTCGACGCGAAACTCGCGGCGCATGCGGTCGACGATCACTTCCAGATGGAGCTCGCCCATGCCGGAGATGATGGTCTGCCCGGTCTCCTGGTCGTACTTCATGCGGAAGCTGGGGTCTTCCTCGGCAAGCTTCGCCAGCGCTTCGCCCATGCGATCCTGGTCTTCCTTGGTGCGAGGCTCGACGGCGATGTGGATCACGGGCTCGGGGAAGCTGATCGATTCGAGGATGATGGGGTGGGCGGGGTCGCAGAGGGTGTCGCCGGTGGTGGTGACCTTGAGGCCCATGGCGGCGATGCCGCCGGCGCCGACCTCCGGTACGTCCTCGCGGTGGTTCGCGTGCATCTGCATGACGCGGCTCACGCGCTCGGTCTTCTCGCGGGTCGAGTTGTAGACGCTCGATCCGGCGGCGAGCTTGCCGGAGTAGACGCGGAAGTACACCAGCCGTCCCAGGTGGGGGTCGCTGACGATCTTGAACGCGAGCGCGGAGAATGGCTCCTCATCGGAGGGGAGGCGGGTGATGGCCTCGCCGGTCTTGGGGTGGGTGCCAACCATCGGCGGCACGTCGTCCGGTGAAGGCAGGTATTCCACGACCGCATCGAGCAGCAGGCGCACGCCCTTGTTGCGCAGAGCGCTGCCGCAGAGGACGGGGGTGCCCTGGTTCGCGAGGGTGACGCGACGGAGCGCGGCGATCACCTCATGCGCGGAGATCTGATGACCCTCGAGCAGGCTGAGGCCCATCTGGTCGTCGGTGTCGCCGATGGAGTAGAGCATCTTCTCGCGCCACTCGCCGGCCTGGGCGCGGTAGTTCTCCGGGATCTCGATCTGGGCCGGGGGGTCGTCGCGCTCGCCGGTGAAGACCCAGGCGCGCATCTCGATCAGGTCGATCACGCCCTGGAAGTCCGCTTCGGCGCCGAGGGGGATCTGGATGGGGATGGGCTTCGCGCCGAGCCGCTCGACGATCATGTCGAGGGTGCGCCAGAAGTCGGCGCCCATGCGGTCCATCTTGTTCACGAAGCAGATGCGGGGGACGCTGTAGCGGTCCGCCTGGCGCCATACCGTCTCGGACTGCGGCTCCACGCCGGCTACGGCATCGAAGACGACGACGCCGCCGTCGAGCACGCGGAGGCTGCGCTCGACCTCGATGGTGAAGTCGACGTGCCCGGGGGTATCGATGATGTTGACCTGATGATCCTGCCACTCGGCGGTGGTGGCGGCGGCGGTGATGGTGATCCCGCGCTCGCGCTCCTGGTCCATCCAGTCCATCACCGCGGTGCCCTCGTGCACCTCACCGATCTTGTAGGTGCGGCCGGTGTAGTACAGGATGCGTTCGGTCACGGTCGTCTTGCCGGCATCGATGTGAGCGATGATGCCGATATTGCGGATCCGTTCGATTGGTATTGTTCTGTCCATCTTGCCGTGTGTTCCGTCCGCTTTGCCGTTCTGCCGGCGCCCGAATCGCGTTCCCGCGGCGGCGTTGGCGGCAAAGTTCGCCGCCGGTGAGCTTGCGCATCGCCGGCGGCGGGGCCGCCCGAAAGCGGAGCGGTATCGGTTACCACCGATAGTGAACGAAGGCGCGGTTCGCCTCCGCCATGCGGTGGGTGTCCTCCTTCCGCTTGATGGTGGCGCCTTGCCCGGAGGCGGCGTCCATGAACTCCTGCGCGAGCCGGTCTGCCATCGAGCGGCCAGCCCGGGAGCGAGCCGACCGCAGCAGCCACCGGATGGCGAGCGCCATGCGGCGTTCCGCGCGGATATCGACCGGCACCTGGTAGGTGGCTCCGCCGACGCGGCGGGGCTTGACCTCGATCATGGGCGTGGCGTTGCGCACCGCTACGTCGAAGGTGTCGATGGCGCTTTTGTGCGTCTGCGCCTCGACGCGCTCGAGAGCGTCGTACATGATCCGTTCGGCGGTGCTCTTCTTGCCCCGCTCCATGATCTTGTTGATAAACATGGTCACCGTCCGGCTGCTGTAGCGGCTGTCGGGCAGGACTTCGCGCTTGGCGATCTTGGCGCGTCGCGGCATGCTATGCCTTTGCCTTTCTGGTCCCGTACTTGCTGCGTCCGCGCCTACGGCTGGCCACACCCTGTGCATCGAGCGCGCCGCGGACGATGTGGTAGCGCACGCCCGGCAGGTCTTTCACGCGGCCGCCGCGGATGAGCACCACCGAGTGCTCCTGCAGCGAGTGCCCTTCGCCGGGGATGTACGCCGTGACCTCGATGCCGTTCGTCAGGCGCACGCGGGCGATCTTGCGCAGCGCGGAGTTCGGCTTCTTCGGGGTCATCGTGCGCACCTGTGTGCAGACGCCGCGCTTCTGGGGCGAGCCCTTCCCGCGCTGCGTGCGGTTCTTCAGCGAGTTGAAGGTGAAGCGCAGGGCAGGCGCCTTGGTCTTCTTCACGATCTTCTTGCGGCCCTTGCGCACGAGCTGATTAATCGTCGGCACGCGCTTCCTTCTTCCTCTTCTCGCGCCTGAGTCGCGGTGGCTCAAAGACACGCGAAAGGCCGGCAGCCTTATTCCTGAGCCAGTCCGGCGTAACCGTCCCCGCCACCCTGAAGGGCGGCCAGACGGCCACTCTTGCCGGCCGTTGTCACTTTGGGGTCTTCCGACCTGTGTGTGCAGCTGGCCGTGCATCCGCCGGCGCGGCGGAAACACCGCGGCATCCTAGCAGCGGCCCGATCGGAGTGTCAAGCAAAATCGAATCTGGGATCGCCCTGTGCGGCGCCTCCCGATCGACCTATGTCTTTGCCTCGTACCGATGACTCCCGGCAGCGCGTTGCATGATGACGGCCAGGGCGACGACCGGGCGCACCGGGCCGACCGGGGGTTGACAACGCGCGCGGCGGTCACCTACCCTTCGCTGATAGAACAAGAGTTCCGAACGGACGAGTGCCGGATTATGATCACCGGTGCAAAGGAGACGGGCAGCGCATGAAGGGTCTCTCTGACAAACAGCAGGGCATCATGCAGTTCATCCGGAGCTTCATCGACGAGCACGATTATCCGCCGAGCATCCGCGATATCCAGCTCGGCTGCCAGATCAGCTCGACGTCCGTCGTCGACTACAACCTGAAGGCTCTCGAGCGGCTGGGTTACATCCGGCGCGACCGCGAGGTCTCGCGCGCCATCGAGCTGGTGGGGGCGCGGCGGCAGCGCACGGTGCCTATCCCCATCATCGGGACAATTGCCGCGGGGCAGCCGATCCCGGTGCCCACGGCCGACACGTGGCAATCGGCGTCCGAGGACGTCTTCGAGGCGACGGACGAGCTGACGAAGGGCCGCGAGCACGTCTTCGCCCTCAAGGTGCGCGGGACGTCGATGATCGATGCGCTGGTGAACGACGGCGACCTGGTGATCCTCGAGGCAACGAAGACCGCCGACGACGGGGACATGGTGGCGGCGTGGCTGAAGCGCGAGAACGAGGCCACGCTGAAGAAGTTCTACCGGGAGGGCAACCGCGTGCGCCTGCAGCCGGCGAACAGCACCATGAAGCCAATCTACACCGAGGCGGACAACGTGGAGATCCAGGGCCGCGTCCTGGCGACCATCGGCCGCCGCGACTGATCCGTCCGGTCTCACGTCACTCCTCAGGCTCCCCGGCAACGGCGCTGTCCGTATACTGCCGGGGTATCCAGCGCCTACTTCCGGGACGCTCCCATGGGCGAACTCCTCCGCATCGACAACCTAAGCGTGTCGTATCGCGACCGTGACCGCGTGGTCCGGGCGATCGACGGGGTGAGCCTCACGCTCCGCGAAGGTTCGACGCTCGCGCTCGTAGGCGAGAGCGGGTGCGGCAAAACGACGCTCGCGATGGCCATCCTGAACCTGGTGGTCCAGCCGGGGCGTGTGGAATCAGGCCGGATCGAGTACGACGGCCGCGACCTCCTGCAACTCAAGGGGGACGACGTCCGCCGCGTGCGGGGGAACGAGATCGCGATGATCTTCCAGGACCCCCTTAGCGGGCTCAACCCTGTGCTCTCGATCGGGACTCAAGTCGAGGAGATCGTGCGGGCCCACCGCGACGTCTCCAAGCGCGAGTCGCGCCGCATGGCGGTGGAGGCGCTGACCGCCGAGGGGCTGCCGCAGGCCGAGCGCATCTTCGAGTCGTACCCGTTCCAGCTCTCCGGCGGCATGTGTCAGCGGGTGATGATCGCCATCGCGACGATCCTCCGGCCGCGCATCATCATCGCCGACGAGCCCACATCGGCCCTGGACGTGACGGTGCAGGCCTCCGTGTTGCACCGGCTCGGGCGGCTGAAGACCGAGCTGGGCGCTTCGATCCTGTTGATTACGCACGACCTCGGCGTCGTCGCCCGCATGGCCGACGACGTTGCGGTGATGTATGCCGGGCGGATCGTCGAGAGTGGGGCGGCCGGGGCCGTCTTCGCGCGCACGTATCACCCCTACACGGCCGGCCTGCTGGCGGCGCTCCCTCGCCACGATGCGGTGACGCACCAGCTGCAGCCGATCCGGGGCGTGCCGCCGGATCTGGCCGAACTCACGGGCGAATGCGCATTTCTTGCCCGATGCCCGAAGGCGATCAGCCGCTGCCGCACGGAACCCTGGCCCGCGCTCGATGCCCTCGAGGGGAGCCATGCCGTGGCGTGCTACAACCCGGTCTATCAGCCGGAGCGTGAGGCGGCCGAGCGCGTGTAGCCGGCCCGGGCGCGCCCGGGCGCCAAGGCGCACAGCTGGTGCAGTACGAGCTGCAGGGCAGACTCGTCGTCCTGGAGACCGCGCTTCACGCTGAGGTCGGCTTCGAGCAGGAGCCCGTACGCCTCGGCGAGTTGCGCCCAGCTGTAGCGATTGGCCAGGGCTGTGACGGTGTTGAGCTTGAACGCCGGCACGCCCGCCACCCGCGCGACCTCATCCTGGCGGACGCGGCGCTCTCGCAGATCCTTCACGTGCACGAGCTGTCGGTAGTGCCGTGCGACCATGAAGGCCAGCATTGTCGCCGGCTGGCCCTCGTCGAGCAGGCGTCGGAGCGACCCGACGGCGCGGGCTTCGTCGCCGGCGACCACGGCATCGGTCATCTCCCAGACCTTCGTCTCCTGGGCAGCGCTGACGAGCGCCTGCACCTGCTCGACATCGACCGTCCCACCGGCGCCGTAGGCCGCCAGCTTGTCCAGTTCGCTGTCCAGCGCCCACAGGTCCGGGCCGACGAGCTGCGCCAGGGCGCCCAGCGCGCGCGGTGCCAGTCGCAATCCTTTGCGCGCCGCACGTGCCTCAATCCACGGGGGCAGCTCGTTTTTCGTGAGGCCGAGGCATTCGGAGACCTCCGCAACGATCGAGAGCATCACGAGCGCGGGGTTCGTCTTCGAGAGCTCGCCGTCGACGAACACGACGACGGTGGTGGGCGGCACCTGCTCCGGATCGGCGAGCCGTGCGGCGAGGTCGCGCCAGGGCTGCAGCGCATCGTCGGCGCCGGCCTTCTTGCGCCCACGGCCGCGCTGCCCCTCGCCGAGATGCGCGAGCAGACCCTCGACGATCACGAGACGGGCGGACGCGAGGAAGGGGACGGCGGACGCGTGGAGGAGCACCTCCTGCGGCGTGAGCTTCGAGCCGTCGAGGACGCTGGTGTTGCTCTCGAGGCCTTCGCCGAGGCCGTCGCGGATCTGCGTCAGAGCCTCGCGGATCTGGAAGTTGTCACGCCCGTAGAGGATGCGGATCACAAGCACAGTGTAGAGGAGCGGGCGGTCAGGGCCGAGGATCTCAGCCGAGCGGGCCGAGACCGCTGAGCCGGCAGACGCGCTGCCCGTCGACGAAGGCGGTGGCGCTCATGCGGGCGCGTCCCGTGCGGCCGTCCTCGAGGCGGAGGAGGACTTCGCGAACGCCGCCGGCGAAGTACGCCGCGGCGACCTGGCCCGGCTCCTCGAGCTGGCTCAGGGTTGCGGTCCAGCCGGCGGCAGCGCTGGTGACTTCGGCCAGGCAGCGCGTGAGCATCCGTCCGTCGAGCGTGGCGGCGCTGGCCTTCTCGATGCGCCGGGGCGCGGGCAGGGCCAGTGGCATCGGGGCGATGGCCGGAGCTGAGAGCGCTGTCGACGGCGCGGGACGCATCTGGATGGCCTTTCGGACGATGATCGGGATGTCGCTTCCTACCCTACTCCAGCATCGGTTGCCGCTGCGTAACGATTGATGAAAGGAGCATTAAGAGGCCGTTAACCGGCTCCCGCGTTGAGGCGGATGCCCAACCGACGGAGCGGGACAGGCCAGCGGCGGACGGCGTTCCCCGCCGGTCCGCGCCCGCCGCTGGCCGTAACCCCCAGCGCTCACATCGCGAGCTTGAGCTGGCCAGCGGCCGGCTGCAGACGCTCGCGCGGGATCAGTCCGTACTTCGCGCGCAGCTCCGCGACGGTCTGATGCACGTCCTGCGTGTAGCTGCGCGGGGCATACGCGCCTCGGTAGTACTTCGCGTAGCGCTCGGCGAGGTGCGGGTAGGCCTCGCGCAGGAAGGGCATGAACCACTCCTTCGTCCCGGGCTTCAGGTAGAGGACGTTGTCGTGGACGTAGGACGCGCCGTGGTCACGGGCGGCCGACACGACCTCCTCGAGCTTGCGCGGGTCGTCGGTGAGGCCGGGGAGCACCGGCGCGACGAGCACGCCGCACGTGACCCCCCGCTCGACGAGCACCTTCATCGCTTCCAGGCGCTTCACCGGCTTCGCCGTAGAGGGCTCGGTGCGGCGCCAGACGTCCTCATCGAGCGTCGCGATGCTGAAGTTCACCTGGACGTCGGCGACCTTCGTGAGGTCCTGGAGGATGTCGGCGTCCCGGATGACGAAGGGCGACTTGGTGATGATGCTGATGGGGTTGGCGAAGTCACGCAGCACCTTCAGGACGCGATGGGTCAGTGAGTACTTCAGCTCGGCGGGCTGGTAGGGGTCGCAGGCCGTCCCGATGGCGATCGCCTCGCGGCGCCAACCGGGGCGGGAGAGGTCGGCGCGCAGGGCCTCGGGGGCGTTGACCTTCACGATCACCCGGCTCTCGAAGTCGCGGCCCGCGTCGTAGCCGAGGTATTCGTGGGTGGCCCGGGCGAAGCAGTACGTGCAGGCGTGCTGGCAGCCCCGATAGGGGTTCAGCGTCCATCGGAAGGGCATGTTGGTGACGCTGACCCGGTTCACAGCGCTCTTGCACTCGATCTCTTCAAAGATGACAGGGATGGCCATGGGCACTCACCTCTGGATGTTGTTTCCTCACTGTTGGGTCTTCCGGCAGCCCCCCGCTCCGTATGGGTGGGGTTTTGACCAGCGTCCCGTAGAACGGGTGTTCTGATTTCTACACCCTCGCGGGCCTCCCCGTCAAGCCCTCCAGGGTCACTAGAGGGAGGGCTCCTATGGGTCGTGGTGTTCCCAAGCCTCTTGGACGCAAGGAAGGAGAACGTAGACGCGGGGGCTGGAGCGGTGGAGCAGCGCGCGAGGATCCCTCGCCGGGCTCGGGATGACAACGCTGCGACGGGCGGCTATCTGCCGACGGCCGGCTGGATTACGATTGGGCCGCGAAGGAGGCAGTCATGGAGTTCGAGACCATCCTGTACGAGAAGGAAGGCGGGAAGGCGCGGATCACGCTCAACCGCCCAGAGAAGCTCAATGCCCTCTCGATGCGGCTGCAGCGAGAGCTGAACGAGGCGCTCTGGGAGGCCGACAACGACGCGCAGGTCCACGTGACCATCCTCAAGGGCGCGGGGCGGGCCTTCTCGGCTGGGTACGACATGACGCCCATGGGCGGGGCGGGCACCCGGCCCGACCGGGACGAGGCGTACACGAACGTCTACCGGGGCGGGGCGACCTTCGACGACGACGCGTGGCACCTGGAACGGCAGCAGCGGGAGCGGATGGCGATCTGGGACCTGCACAAGCCGGTCATCGCGCAGGTACACGGCTACTGCCTCGCCGGGGGCACGGACCTGGCGCTGCTCTGCGACATCGTCGTCGCGGCGGACGACGCGCGCATCGGCTTCCCGGCGGTGCGGGCGATGGGGTCGCCTGTCGCGCACATGTGGACGTATCTCGTGGGCCCGCAGTGGGCGAAGTACTTCCTGCTCACGGGCGACAGCGTCACGGGCAAGCAGGCAGCAGAGATCGGTCTTGTGTGGAAGTCCGTCCCGGCCGGGCAGCTGGAGGCGGAGGTGGAGGGGCTGGCGTCGAAGATGGAGATGATCGACATCGAGCTGCTCTCGCCGAACAAGCGCATCGTCAACGTGGCGATGGAGATGATGGGGGCGCGGACCGTGCAGCGGATGGCGGCGGAGATGGACGCGCGGGGGCACCTGGCGCCGGCGGTGCGGGAGTTCGCGCGGATCGCAATGACGGACGGGTTGAAGGCGGCGCTGGACTGGCGGGACGGGAAGTTCGGCGACCGGTGACCGGGTCGCCTAGGGGTGTGTCGCCAAAGCTGCGCGCACCGACTCCACCATGGCACGGCCGACGACCTCTACGGCCGTCGCCGAACGCGCCGCCCGGCTCAGGATGAACGCTCCCTCGAGAGCTGCCACAGCCTCAATCGCGAGGTCGCGAGCCCGAGATTCGGGGATGCCGGCGGAAGCCAGTCGCGAGGAGAGGGCAGCCAGCCATGTCTCGAAGACATCAGCGGTGGCCTGACGGAGCGGTTCGTTCGTGCTGGCGACCTCCAGCGCCACCGTCGCGATCGGGCAGGCGTCGGCGTAGTCCGTGGCGCGGAGCGTCTCCGCGGCGCCCAAAAAGAAGTTCCTGATGCCGGTGACCACATCGGGCGAGGCGTCAACGATGGATTCGAACAATCGCAGGTAGAACTCGCCCGAGCGCCGGATGACGGCGTCAGCCAGCTCTTCCTTGCCGCCGGGGAAGAAGTGATAGAGCGAGCCGAACGGGGCGCTAGCCGTCTCGGCGATGCTCTTGATACCGGTGCCAGCGTAGCCCTGGCGCCGGAACAGCTCCGCGCTAGCCTCGATGATGCGTTCCTTTGTGCCGACTGGCGCCACCCTCACCTCCCGGGGGCTTGCAGATCCGCCCGAACCGATCGTACACTAGCTAGAACGTTCTATCAAGAGAGATGGAGGGTTAGATGGCAGCCGCATTGTCCCGCGCCGGTCAGGTCTCCAATTCCATGAGCCACGAGCGGAGGCTGGCTGTGCTGGGCGTCCTCATCGTCGCCTGCATGGTCTCCACCACGGCCCACTACACGCACAACTACCTGGAGATCGAGCACTACCCGCCGTCGGGCCTCTTCAGCAACTCGACGATCAAGCTTGCGATCGTCGTCGCCTGGCCGGCCCTCACGGCGATCGGGATCCTGGGGTACTGGCTTTACGCCAGCCGGCGCTATGCGGCCTCGTATCCGCTGCTCGCGGTCTATTCCCTGCTCGGCATCGCGACGCTGGGGCACTTCACCGAGGGGTCGCCGCACATTCCGCCGTTCTGGTACGCGACGATCTTCACGGACGCCCTGCTCGGCTTCGCGATCCTGGCGTTCGCTCACTGGTCGGCGGTGATGGCGGCCGGGCGAGATCGACGTGGGTGAGGCGCCTGCACGTGCGAGCTGCTACTTCCCATGTAGGGAGTAGAACTCGTCGCGGAGGATGCCCATGATGTGCGTGTCGGTGTACTCGCCGCGGGCGAAGCGGTCCTGCCGCAGGCGGCCCTCCTCGACGAAGCCGCACTTCCGGTAGCAGGCGATGGCGCGGGCGTTGTCCGCGAAGACGCGCAGCTCCACGCGGTTCAGGTTCATCTCGTCGAAGCCGAAGCGGAGGAGCGTCACGATGGCGTCGGTGCCGTAGCCCTTCGCCCAGTATTCCTTCTCTCCGATCATGATGCCGAGGCTCGCCTTGCGCTCCTCGGGCACGATGATGTGATAGTTGAGTGACCCGATGTGCACGCCATCCTTCGTGTCGATGGAGAAGGCGACGCGGTCGTACGCCATCGGCTGCGAGACGAGTTCCGAGAGCCACTTCTCCTCCGCCAGCAGGGACATTTGATAGCGCATCGAGAGGTGGCGCGTGACCTCGGTGTCGTTGATCCAGCGGGTGAAGTTCGCCAGATCGGTCATCTCTCGCGCGCGCAGGTTGACGATCTTGCCTTCGATCATGATGCACCCTCCTCACTGGAAATGAGCAGGCCCACCATCGCTGGTGGGCCTGCGTTCGCTCGACGGTTGCTTCTGTCAGGTACGGCGGGCGGTGGCAGGCCTCGGGACGCGATCGCAGGCCGACGAGAGGCGCGCCGCCCCTAGCACCTGCTGCATCGCGATGATCCTCGTCGTCCGCATCAGCCTTCCTCCGAAGTGGCGTGAGTATAGCCCATCGCCGTCATCGTGCGTGGCCACCTCGTGGGACGACCGTTAGACTGAGCGAAACTCGTACCGGAGGGCCGTTGAGCCTCGACCTCGCCGCCATCAACGAGCGTGTCCGCGCCCAGAGCCGCTTCATCGAGGGGGTGAAGGGGGAGGTGGCAAAGGTCATCGTCGGGCAGGACCAGCTCGTCGAGCGGCTGCTGATCGGGATGCTGTGCCGCGGCCACGTCCTGATCGAGGGGGTGCCGGGGCTGGCGAAGACGCTGACGGTCAGCACTCTGGCCCGGGCGATCAACGCGAGCTTCGTCCGCATCCAATTCACGCCCGACCTCCTCCCCGCCGACATCACCGGCACGACGATCTTCAACCCGCAGGACAGCCAGTTCCACGTCCGGAAGGGGCCGATCTTCGCGAACATCGTCCTGGCCGACGAGGTGAACCGGGCGCCGGCCAAGGTGCAGTCGGCGCTGCTGGAGGCGATGCAGGAGCGGCAGGTGAGCATCGGCGGGACGACGTTCCCGCTCGAAGAGCCGTTCATGGTGCTGGCGACGCAGAACCCGATCGAGCACGAGGGCACGTACCCGCTTCCGGAGGCACAACTCGACCGGTTCATGCTGAAGGTGCACGTGACCTACCCCACGCGCGAGGAGGAGAAGCGCATCGTCGAGCGGTTCGCTCTGTCCGGCGAGGAGCCGGAGGTAGTGCGCATCGTGGGGCCGGAGGCCATCGTCAGCGCGATGCGCGCGATGCAAGACGTGCACATGGACGAGCGGCTGCGCGACTACATCGTGCATCTGGTGTACGCCACACGGGAGCCGGAGGCGTACAAGTTGAAGGAGCTGCGCCCGCTCGTGGAGTACGGGGCCTCCCCCCGGGCGACGATCTACCTCGCGCAGGCGGCGCGGGCTCACGCGTTTGTCGGGGGCCGGGGCTACGTGGAGCCCGACGACGTAAAAGCGGTGGCGCTCGATGTCCTGCGGCACCGCATCGTCGTCACGTACGAGGCGGAGGCGGAGAACGTGACCGCCGAGGACCTGGTCCGCCGCGTGCTAGCCGGCGTCGAGGTGCCTTGAGTCTCCGTTATGTCGCCTAGACCCTTGACGCGCGCCACCTCCGATTTAGCACAAATCTGGTTGAATTTGGCCCCGAGCCGGGTACAGTTGTAAGCCCCCGCCCGGCCGCCCGCCACCGTGCATGAACGCGCCTGCCCGCCGAACGGAACGTGAGGTCCATCGCCTGTGGCGTTTTTCTCCGTGGCCTTCGCCGTAGCCTTCACCGTCGTGGCCGCGGTGGTGCCTCCCATCCACACACCCGGCCTCGCCGACGGTGAGGAGGCGTTATACCCCGCGCCGCCCGGCTACCTGCTGCCGTGGGCGGGGGGCGAGATCCACAGCGTCAGCCAGGGCGAAGAGACGACGTTCACTCACAACGGCCTTGCCGCCTACGCCTTCGACCTTGACCTTTCGTACGACGCGGTGATCGCCGCCCGGCCCGGGCGGGTGACGCTGATCCGCGAGGACTCAAACACCGGTGGATGCAGCGCGCTGTTCTCGTCGTCGGCGAACTACGTGGTGATCGACCACGGCGACGGAACATCGGCGCTCTACCTGCACCTGGCGTACGACTCGGTCCTCGTACAGCCGGGCGACCTGATCGAGCGCGGGCAGGCGATCGCCGTCTCAGGCGAGACGGGCCTGACGTGCGCGGACGACGAGAGCGGCCCGGGGGGCCACCTGCACTTCCAGGTGCAGCGCACCGAGGAGAATCGCTACTTCACGCAGTCGCTGCCGGTCACCTTCGACGACGTGCGCGCGGGCGAGGGTGTGCCTGCCGAAGGCACGTCGTACATGTCGGGCAACTACGGGCGGGGCAAGCCGCAGAAGGTGAAGCTCATACCGCGACGCGTCGAGCGTCCATTCAACCCCGTGGCGAAGCCCGCCGACCCGACACTCATCGAGGCGGACCCGGCGCCGGTCGCGCCGCCGGCGGATGCCATCGCGGAGACTCCCGAACCGGAGGTGCCAGCGGACACGCCATTGCCTGAGGACACCGCCGAGCCCGAACCGACCGAAACCGCGACGGAAACGCCAACACCGACGCCGACGCACACGCCGACGGCGACGTGGACGCCCGTGCCGACGGAGACACCCACGCCGCTTCCAGATACCGCCACGCCCGAGCCGACTGCGACCGATACGGTCGAGGCGGCAACCGATACGCCGGAACCGGCGCCAACCGATACACCGACCCCGGAGGGCTGAGGCCGCGACTACGTCAGGGTCACGGGGTCGATGTCCACGACGCAGGACGGGGGCAGCGGGAGGCCGCGCAGCAGCTGCGACGGGTCACGGCCACGCAGCAGGAGCTGCCAGCGCCAGCGGCCGCGCAGGCGCTGCACGTAGGCCGGCGACGGCCCCAGCACCTCGACATCCGAGCCCAGCTCCGCGCGGCGATGCGCGAGCGTCCGCTGCAGGCGCAGCGCTTCATCGCGGGCGCGGCGGGGGTCGGTCTGCGACACGGTCAGCCGCGCGAGGCGGGCGAAGGGCGGATAGCCCGTCTGCGGGCGTCCCTTCAGTTCGAGTGCGGCGAACCCCTCGTAGTCGTAACGCGCGGCTGCCCCGATGGCGTAGTGGTCCGGCGTGTAAGTCTGGATGATCACGCGCCCGGGACGCTCGGCGCGCCCCGCCCGGCCGGCCACCTGCGTGAGCAGCTGGAACGTGCGCTCGCCGGTGCGATAGTCGGGCAGGTGCAGACTCACGTCGGCGCTGATGACGCCGACGAGCGTCACGGCGGGCAGGTCGAGCCCCTTCGCCAGCATCTGGGTCCCGATGAGCACGTCCGCCTCGTGGGCCAGAAAAGTGGCGAGGATGCGCTCGTGCGCGTGGCGGCCGCGCGTCACGTCGCGGTCCCAGCGCAGCAGCCGCGCCTTCGGGAACAGCCGCTGCGCCTCGGCTTCGACCTTCTCGACGCCGGCGCCGAGCAGCCGGATGCGGGCGCTTCCGCACTGCGGGCAGGCAGCCGGCATCCGCTTCGGGCGGTTGCACTGGTGGCAGACCAGCCGATCCTGCTGGCGGTGGTAGGTGAGGGCGACGGCGCAGCTGCTGCACTCCGGCACGTGGCCACAGTCGCGGCACTGGACGTGCCCGGCGAGGCCGCGGCGGTTCAGGAAGAGGATCGCCTGCTCGCCGGCGGCCAGGGTTTCGGAGAGGGCGTTCTGGAGCGCCTGGCTGAAGATGCTGCGGTTCCCCGCCTTCAACTCTTCGCGGAGGTCGATGACGGTGACGTGCGGCATGGCGGGCGTCGCCGACGGACGTCCGTCGCCGTCCGGGCGGATCCGCTCCGGCAGCGAGAGCAGCGTGTACCGGTCGCGCGTCGCATGCTCGTACGACGCGACATCCGGGGTCGCGCTTCCGAGCACGACGACGGCGTCCTTACGCCGGGCCAGCTCGATCGCCGTGTCGCGGGCGTGGTAGCGCGGCGATGCGTCGTGCTGCTTGTAGGTCCACTCATGCTCCTCGTCGATGACGATGAGGCCGAGATCTGGCTGCGGGGCGAAGACGGCGGAGCGCGAGCCGATCACAACGTCGTAGCGGCCCTCGGCGATCCCGTGCCATTGGTCGAACATCTCGCCGTCGCTGAGGCCGCTGTGCAGCACCGCCACACGCTCGAAGCGCTCACGGAAGCGGCGCACGGTCTGCGGGGTGAGGGCGATCTCCGGCACCATGACGATGGCACGGCGGCCGCCGGCGATGCAGCGGTCGAGGGCCGCGAGGTAGACCTCGGTCTTGCCGCTGCCGGTAACGCCGTGGAGCAAGAACGTCTGTGCCTGCCGTTCGTCGAGCGCCTGACCGATGGCCGCCGCCGCAGCGGTCTGCGCAGGCAGCAGTTCCGGCGCCGGCCGGCGGACCACGTGCATCTCCGCCAGGGGGTCGCGTTCCACTGCTCGGTCGGTGATCTCGATCAGCCCCAGCTCGGCCAGCCAGCGGGCGGTCGGGGCATCGACGGCGAGCTTCGCTCGCAGGGCGGACAGATCCTGCCCGCCCTCCGATGCCAGCGCGTGCACGAGATTGTGGGCCTGCTCGGCCCGCTTCGTCCGGCGCAGGCGCCGGGCCTCCTCGGATGCTTCGAGAGCGGAGGCCGAAAGCTGTACGTCACGCCCGCCGCGGCCGGCGTAGCGGACGGCGCCCGCACGCACGAGGCGTTCGAGGTTCGCGCGCGACCCGGCGAGCTTCATTGCGGTTTCGACCGGCGTCGTGCGTTCGACCGAAAGCAGCTCCAGCAGCGCTGCCCGGCGCGAGTGCTTCGGCGGCTCGGCCTCGTCGATGCGGCGGTGCGCTTCCCGCTCCGGCACGCGCAGCGACGCCGTCTCGACCGTCTTCGGGCCGATCCGTGGGCGAGCCAGACGGTACTCGCGCAGTGCGTAGCCTTTCCGTTCGAGCTGAGCCACCGCGGTCTCGACGGGGGCGCGCAGCCTCCTCCGGAGCAGCTCGAGGTCCGTCGCACCCGAGGCCGCGATAGCGGCGAGCACGTCGCGCTGGCGGCGGGTGAGGTCGAGGCCGTCGATCTCGGCCGGGTCGACCAGCGGGCGGACGAGGGTCAGCGGGCGGCGTTCGAAGCCCGGTGGCAGCATCAGGGCGAGAGCGTCGAAGATTGGGGCGAGGTAGTAGTCCGAGATCCAGCGAGCGAGGGCGACGCGATCGTCGTCGAGCAGCGGCTGTTCACCGATGGTCGACCGCAGGGGGCGGATCTTCTCCGGAGCGGAGAAGACGGGGGTGTCGTGGACTTCGACAACGATACCCTGCAGCGTGAGCTTGCCGAAGGGGACGTACACGGCGTGGCCGGCGCGGAGGTCCAGCCCGAGGGGCACGGCGTAGCTGAACGTTTGCTGATGGGGGAACGCGGAGTTCACCGCCACCTCGGCGTAGAGCTGCGTACGGGGAGGAGCGGTGGCGGTCATCCATTCATGATGGACGTTCGTGGGGGAAGCTCAAAGCGGGGAGGGGGCGAAGGGTCAGGAAGGGGCGGCTGTCGGGCGGACCTTCTCCTTGATGCGGGCCGCCTTCCCGGTGAGGCCCCGGAGGTAGTAGAGGCGCGCCCGCCGCACCCGGCCCTCACGCATCACCTGCACCTTCTCAAGGCGGGGCGAGTGGAGGTTGAACGTCCGCTCGACGCCCACACCGTGGGCGATACGGCGGACGGTGAAGTTGGCGCCGGAGCCGCCGTGGTTGCGCCGGATGACCACGCCCTCGAACACCTGCGTGCGCTCGCGCTCGCCCTCGACGACCTTCGCGCTCACGCGCACGGTGTCGCCGGGGCCGAACGATTCGACCGCTTCGTTCTCAGGCAAATCGACCAGGTGACTGACATCCATAACGGGGGGCAGGATAGCCGCCGGGGGCGGCCGTCGCAATCAGGGTGCTGGCGAGAGCCCCCGAAACGGCCCTTGCAGGCCGCGCGGCGCGTCGAGATCGATGATGGCCCAGGCGGGCATGGGGATCGACCGCCACAGCGCAAAGGGCTCAGGTACACCTCGCAGGCCGGAGAGATACGCGGTCAGCACGCGGCCATGCGTCACGGCGGCCGCAGGGAACGGCCCGGCCGCGATCAGATCCAGCGCGGCCGCGAAGCGCGCGGCGGCGGCAACAGCGCTCTCCGCGCCGGCATGCGAGAGCTCGGGCTCTTCCAGCACACGCCGCACGCGCTCGGCGAACTCGTCGGCGTTGGCGATCCAGTCGTCGATCCGGAGTTCCTCCAGGCCCTCGACGGCGTTCGGCACGAGGCCCGCCGGTCCGCCGAGCATGAGCGCGGTGCCGCGCGCCTTGGCTTCGGAGCTGCAATAGAGGGCGCGCAGGTTCCAGCCCACGGCGACGCGGGCGAGCGCCCGCGCTTCCTCGGCGCCCCGCGGCGACAGCTCCCAGGTGGCCGTGGGGACAGCCGGATCGACGCGGGGCGAGGCGTGGCGGACGAGGTAGAGCAGACGCATGAGCGTTACACCGGGACGCCGGTGAGGAAGAGCAGCCCGCGGGCCAGCAGCTCGCCGACCAGCACCGCCCCGACGGCGATGTAGAGGAGCCCAGTCGCGGACATCATGGCGTTCTCGTTCGCCGGGTAGCCCTTGCTGGACACGTAGGACATGTAGGTCAGGGCGGCCGGGAAGAGCAGGCCGATGCCGATCCGCAGCCAGAACGCCGGGTTCGCACCGAGCGAGGTAGAGCCGAGGAACGCCGTCGCCTCGGGCGCCTCGCGGACGGGGATGGAGACGTTGATGATGAGGAGCACCGCCTGAAGAGCGATGGCGGCGAGGAGCACCAGCGTCAGCTCTTCAAGCGGCTGGCGGGGGAGGCGCGGCGTCACCAGGTACCAGTGTCCGAGCGTCATCGCGCCGACGACAGCGCCGACGGCCAGCGTGCCGGCGGCGATGCTGAGCAGCGCTCCGGCGACGCCCCACGTCGGCAGACTGACATAGAGGGCGACGGCGACGACGAGCGCCAGCCCGACCGTGCTGGCGGCGGCGCCCGTCAGCATCGACTCGCGGCGGCGCTCGCCGAGCACGGCCCGGTTGTAGGGCAGCGTGGCGACGAGGAATGCGGCGGTGAGCACCTTCACGGGCGTGAGAAGGTCGCCGTCCAGTTCATATCCGCCGACGACCGACTGCGGGTCGAGGACGAGGGCGTTCAGCAGCGCGAGAAGCGCCGCGCAGGCGGCCATGGCGGCGCTGAACTTCACGAAGCTGGCAGCGACGCTCCCTCGCCAGTCGGCGAGCAGGCAGACGAGCAGGCTCCCGACGGAGAACTCGACGAGGACGATGAACGAGGTGTACGGCAGGGCATCGAGGTTCATGCAGGATCATGGTAGGAGCGGCGATCCCGCCGGGCAACGCGAGGTTGACAGTCGATCTCGCTGAGCAGCGCTCCCAACCGGCGCCAGTCGTCCTCCTGCCTTTCCTGCGACCGGTGCAGCGTCGACTGGCGCGAGGGATGGTACATGGCGACGAGCACGCGCCCGTCCCACGGCACCGCCAACGGTACGCCGCGAGGGAGCTCGGCGTCGTGTGGCGCGATCGCGCGAAGCGACTCGAGCGCGGCCCGTCCCAGCGCCACGACGACCGGCGCCCGCACGATCTCCAGAGTCCGGGCGAGGAAGGTGCGGCAGCGCGCGACTTCGCGCAGGGCGGGCGGCCGGTTCCGGCCGGCGGCGTCGATGGGGTTGCAGAGGACGGCGTTGGTCACGAAGACGTCCTCACGCCGTAGCCCAGCGAGCGAGAGGAAGGCCGCGAACCGCCGCCCGGACTCGTCGCGGGTGAGCGGGACGCCGGTGACGGCGCCGCCGCGCCGGCCGACCGCCTCCGCGACGAAGATCACACGGGCGTCACGCCGGCCGTTGCCGTCGCCGAGCACGTGGGCGTGCGTCATCCGGTCGCAAGCGGTGCAGGCGTGCACGTCGCGTACCAGATCGTCGAAACGGCGGTCTGGCGACGGCGGCGAGACGGGCGGCGGCGCGGGATGAGAGCGCATCGCAGACAGTGTAGACCTGTGACGAGTTCGATCAGGGCACTTGTAACCGTCCGGCGATCGGCGTAGGATCGCGATCGAGACGTCTGTGGACGGAGGCGAGGCGATGCGCCCGGTGCCTGAGTACGACGCGAAGAACTGGCTGCTGAAGGCGCTGCGCGAGACCGCGCACGCGATGGAGTCGCTGATCTGGGAGCTGGACGAGGACGCGCTCGACCGCCGGCCGGCGGACGACGAGTGGTCCTGCCGCGAGCTGGCGCTGCACATGTGCGAGATGGAACGCCACTACATCGACCGGCTCGAGTGCATGGTGAGCGAAGAACAGCCCCGGATCGATGCGTTCGATGCGGACTCGATCGAGCACGACGAGGCGGCGGCGTTCCAGACGGTGTTCGACCTGATGGAGGAGTTCGCGGTGCTGCGCCGGCAGGCGGTGTACCTGCTCTGGTCGCTCGCGGAGATCGACTGGGAGCGGCGGGGCGTGCATCCGTACCTCGGGCCGCTGACGATCACGCAGGTCGCGCGCGAGATGAACGAGCACGACCTGTCGCACCTCTGGCAGCTCCGCCGCCTCGCCGACCGCTACGAGCCTGCCTCCGTCTGATCGTTCCTGACCCCGGGGCGCGCTTGGTAGCATGTCGGCCGAGGTGAGCTGAGGTGGGCATCCTCCCGATCCGCATCGCCGGCGACCCTGTGCTCCGCGAGAAGGCGAAGCGCGTGCGCCGCATCGACGCGTCCATCGAGAAGCTGATCGACGACATGATCGACACGATGCACGCTGCCCCGGGCGTGGGCCTGGCGGCGCCGCAGGTCGGGCACCCGCTGCGGGTCGTGGTCATCGAGACGCCGGATGACGGCCTGATGGTGCTGATCAACCCGGAAGTGGTGAAGTCGTCCGGCGAGCGCCGGCTGATCGAGGGCTGCCTCTCCGTGCCCGGCTACCAGGCGGAGATCACGCGCCACCGCAACGTCACCGTGAAGGCGCTCGACCGCGACGGCAAGGAGGTGCGCATCAAGGCGTCCGACAACCTGCTTGCCCAGGCGCTGGAGCACGAGATCGACCACATCAACGGGATCCTGTACATCGATCACCTGACGAGCACCGACGAGCTGATCCCCGTCCGCCCGTCGGTCGACGACGATGCGCCGCGGGAGGCCGAGGTCATCCTCGCCTAGCGGCCGGTCCAGCCTCATTCGATGCCGAATTTCGTCCCACCGTCCGCACTGAAGCCGTTGCTGGCGCGCATCGCCCCGCTGGCGCGTGATGCCGGCGTCGAGGCGTATGTGGTCGGAGGCGCGGTCCGTGACGCACTGCTCGGGCGAGACGTCCATGACCTGGACCTCGCCGTCGACCGCGCCGCGATGGCGTTCGCGCAGCAGCTCGCCGGTGCCCTCGGCGGCCACTTCGTGCCGCTCGACGAGGAGAACGCCGTCGCCCGCGTGGTGCTGGACGATGGTCCGCTTCGCACCGTCGACGTCGCGGAGCTGCAGGGCACGCTCGACGAGGACCTGCGCCGACGCGACTTTACAGTAGACGCGATGGCCGTTCCGCTCGAAGGCGGGGAGGTCATCGACCCGCTCGGCGGGCTCGACGACCTCAGCCGGCGCCTGGTGCGCATGACGTCGGACACGGTCCTCGATGCTGACGCGCTGCGCTTGCTGCGGGGCGTCCGCATCGCCGCCGAGCTGGCGTTCGACATCGAACCGGCGACGGCGGCGGCCATCCACCGGCGGGCGGCGGCCGTGCTCGAGGCTTCGCCGGAGCGCCAGCGCGACGAGGTGGCGCGGATCTTCGCGCTCGAGGACGTGTACGGCGCCCTCCGCACGCTCGATGCGCTAGGACTGCTCGACGTTCTGCTGCCGGAGGTAGCGGCCGGAAAGGGCGTCGCTCAGCCGGAGCAGTTCCATGCGTATGACGTGTTCGAGCACGCCATGCGGGCCGTCGAGTCGCTCGACATGATGTTGCGGGCGGAGGCGCCGGCCGACGATGGATGGCTGTGGGCGGATGTGTGGGACGCCTTCGGGTCGCTGGCGGGCGTACTGCGGACATACTTCGGCGAGGAGCTGACGCCTGGCCGCTCGCGCCGCGCGCTCGTCAAGCTGGCGGGACTGCTGCATGACGTCGCGAAGCCACAGACGCGGCGCATCGAGGCGGACGGGCGGGTGCGGTTCTTCGGCCATGCGGACCTGGGCGGCAGGGTGGCGGCGGCCGTGCTGCGACGACTGCGCTTCTCGTCAAGAGAGGTCCGGTTCGTGGCGCTGCTGGTGACGGAGCACCTGCGGCCAGTGCAGCTCGCGCACGCAGGAGAGGCGCCGACGCGGCGAGCGCTGTATCGCTTCTGGCGCGACCTGGGCGACGCGGCGCCCGGCGTGGTGTTTCTCGCGCTCGCGGACGCGGCCGGGGCGCGCGGGCCTGGCCTCACGCACGAGTCGTGGTCAAGGCAGGCGCGGTATATGAACAGCGTGCTCGTGCGTTCCTATGGGGATGAGGGTATAGTTCACGCGCCCCGCCTTCTGAGCGGGCGCGACATCATGACTGCCCTCGGATTGGCGGAGGGCCCCGCGATCGGACGGCTGCTCTCAGCGCTGGACGAGGCGCAGGCGGCGGGCGAGGTCACCGGCACAGAGGGTGCGCTGGCGTTCGTGAGGGAGCTCGCGGAGGCAGAAAACATCACGGACGGCAGGAAGCGTTGAGCGAAGCCACCGTTGCGTCGATCGTCGTTGTCAGCGTGATTGTTGCGTTCTACCTGATTATCCTGCGGCCGCAGCAGCAGGAGCAGAAGCGGCAGCAAAAGGACATCAAGGACCTGCAGGTGGGCGACGAAGTGCTGACCACGTCCGGTTTCCTGGCGACCGTCAAGGACATCTACATTCCGGAGACGGGGCCCGTGCAGATCGTGCTCGAGTTCGGGAGCGGCATCGAGGTACACGCGCTCTCGACGGCGATCGCCCAGCGGGTGGCGGCGGGACAGACGAGGCATGCCGGGGCGCTGGCCGGACATGAAGAGGGCCGCAGATGATGCGCGGGTGGTGGGACCGGACCTTCATGGTCATCCTCGTGCTCGTCGCCGCCGGGTCGATCTACGCCATCTGGCCGGACGAACCTGACCGCTATCTGCCGGATGCCATCCCGTGGCCGTCGGGGCGCGGCGTCCCCGGTGAGATCGCCGGACTCCAGCTCCCGTGCCATTCCGAAGATCAGACGAACGAGAGCGACTCGGCCGACTGCAAGGGCATGACGCTGGGGTTGGACCTCCAGGGAGGCTCGCGCATCGTGCTGCAGGCCGACCTCCAGGGGCGGACCGACATCGACCTCGACGAAGCGCTCTCGGCGGCGAAGGAGATCGTCGAGAGCCGGATCAACCCGTTCGGCGTATCGGAGGCGCAGGTGCAGCGCTCGGGGAAGGACCGCCTGGTCGTCGAGCTGCCGGGCGTGAGCGCGAACACCGCGCGCGACATCACGCGTCCGGCGATCCTCATGTTCTGCGAACCGCTCCAGCAGGGCGCGCAGGGCAGCGGCGCGGGCGCCCAGATCGCGAGTGCGCCTCAGGGATCACGAGTGGCGTACAAGGCCGGCGGCTGCGAGCCGGATGTTGACGAGAACGGTGCCGTGGCCGTCATCAACGCCGACGGATCCATCGGCAGGCTCGCGCCAACGTACACCACACTGCAAGAGGTCGATCTGAGCAGCGGGCGCGACAATATCGTGTGGACGCCGGCGACCGGCGATCTGAACGGCGCGCAGACGGTGATGACCGGGGCGTTCCTGAAGTCCAACACGACCGTGCAGTTCGACCAGCTCGGCCAGCCCTTCCTGATCTTCAACATGACCGACGACGGGAAGCAGGTGTTCGGATCGCTCACGCGGCGTGTCCAGGGCCTTCCGCTGGCGACGTTTCTGGACGGCGACCCGATCCGCGGGCGCGAAGGCGGCATCATTGCGCCGACGGTCCAGGGCGAGATCACGGACACGGGGCAGACGACCGGGCTGGCCCTGAAAGACGCCCAGCGTCTCAAGACGTTGCTCAACAACGGGGCCTTCCCGGTACCGCTGAAGGTGGTGCAGCAGCAGGACGTGGACGCCACACTCGGGGATGAGGCGGTCCGCCATTCGGTGCAGGCGGGCATCGTCGCGCTGCTCATCATCATGGCGTTCATGACGCTGTACTACCGGCTGCCGGGGATCCTGGCGAGCGGTGCGCTGGTGGTGTACACGGCGGTGGTGCTGGCGATCTTCAAGATCGGTATTCCCGGGGTGGGGCCGGTGACGCTGACGCTCGCGGGGGTGGCGGCGTTCGTGCTGTCCGTGGGCATGGCGGTCGACGCGAACATCCTGATCTTCGAGCGCACGCGCGAGGAGCTCCGGGCGGGCCGCAGCCTCATCCCCGCGGTCGAGGCGGGATTCGAGCGAGCGTGGTCCTCGATCCGGGACAGCAACGTCTCGACGCTCATCACCTGCGCCATCCTTTACTGGATGGGCAACGCACTCGCGTCGACGCTCATCAAGGGGTTCGCACTGACGCTGGCGGTCGGCGTCGTGATCAGCATGTTCTCCGCGATCACGGTCACGCGGACGCTCCTGCGCCTGGCGCTGGGCACGCCGCTGCGCCGCTTGCTGTGGCTCTGGACGGACGACCAGCCGGAGGGGCGCCTGCGGACAACGGCCGTCAGCGGGGCGGAGGGGGCCGAGCATGCGTAACCTGGTCGCCAAGCGCAACTGGTTCTACGCGATCTCGGTGCTGGCCCTGATTCCGGGCGCCATCTCTCTGATGGTGCCGCCGCGACTGAAGGCGGGCATCGAGTTCACCAGCGGCACCACGTTCGCGTTCCGGTACGCGGAGCCGGCCACGTCGGAGCAGGTGAAGGACCTGATCGACGGGCTCGGGCACCCGGAAGCGCGGGTGCAGCGCACGGGCGAGGGCCAGTTCCTGATACAGACAAAAGAAGTGGAGGGCTCGACGAGCACGCCGCCCGTCGGGCCGGCGATCCCCTCCGAGCGGGAGCGCCTTGAAGCGGAGCTGGGGGGGCAATTCGGCGGGTTCCTCGATACGAGCGGCCAGCCGGCCACGCAGTTCATCGAATTCTCCACGGTTTCCGCGGCGGTCTCGCGCGACATCGGCCGCAACGCCGGATACGCGGTCCTGGCCGCCGCGGCGGCGATCGCGCTGTATATCTCGTGGTCGTTCCGCAACGTGCCGAACTCGATGCGGTACGGCGTCTCCGCGATCATCGCGCTGGTGCACGACGTGATCCTGGTCGTCGGCATCTTCTCGATCCTGGGGAAGATCTTCGACATCGAAGTCAACACGTTCTTTATCACGGGGCTGCTGACCGTCGTGGGCTTCAGCGTGCACGACTCGATCGTGGTGTTCGACCGCATCCGCGAGAATGTGGCTCGCGGAGCCATTCGCAGCTTCCCGGACGCCGTGAACCACAGCCTGCTGCAGACGATGGGGCGCTCGTTCAACACGTCGCTCACGCTGATCTTCTCGATCCTGGCGTTGCTCCTGCTGGGTGGCGGGAGCATCCGCGACTTCCTGCTGGTGCTGCTGATCGGGATTTCGACGGGGACGTACAGTTCGGTGTTCATCGCCAGCATGCTGCTGGTCACGTGGCAACAGGGCGACATCCCGCGCTTCTGGCGGAGGATCACCGGCCGCAAGCCAGCCCCACATGCCGCCGAAGGCATCGCCGACTGACCGGCGGCATCCGCTCCGTCGTGCACGACCGCTTCATCACGCGACCCAACCCCGGCCCCTTCCCTGAAGGCAAGGGGAGAGTTTAGTGTGGCGTTCATGGCTGAACGTCCCGTTGGATTCGCGTATGACGCACTGTTCCTCGAACACGACACGGGTGAGCACCCGGAGAACCCGCGCCGGCTGACGGCGACGATGGCGCTGCTCGAAGAGAGCGGCATCCTCGGGCGGTTGCGGCGCGTTGACGCACGCGACGCGACGCCGGATGAGCTGGCGCTGGTGCACGACCCGGCCTACGTCGAGGGCGTGCGGCGGGTGGCGGGGCGGGGCGGAGGGTGGGCCGACCCCGACACGCTCATCACGGCACGATCGTACGATGTCGCGGCGCGAGCGACGGGCGCAGCACTCGCGGGGCTCGACGCGGTCATCGACGGCGAGGTGTCATCAGCGTTCTGCCTGGTGCGGCCGCCGGGACATCACGCCACGCCGGTGCAGGCGATGGGGTTCTGCCTGTTCAACCACGTCGCGGTCGCGGCGGCCTACGCGCGGGCGCGTCATGGCCTCGAACGGGTGGCGATCGTCGACTTCGACGTGCACCACGGCAACGGGACGCAGGACGCGTTCTACGCCGACCCCGGCGTGCTCTACATCTCGACACACGAGTATCCGTTCTATCCGGGCACCGGCGCCGCGCACGAGACCGGGGCCGGCGACGGGCGCGGCTACACCATCAACATTCCGCTGCCGGCCGGTTGCGGCGACGCGGAGTACCGGCGGGCATTCGGGGAGGCCGTGTTGCCGGCGCTGGAGCGCTACCGGACGGAGCTCATCATCGTTTCGGCGGGCTTCGATGCGCACTTCGCCGACCCGCTGGCGCTAATGGAGCTGAGCGTCGACGGCTACGGCGCGCTCGTCTCGATGCTCATGCAGGCAGCGACGGCGCTCTGCGGCGGGTCGCTCCTGCTTGCGCTTGAAGGCGGCTACGACCTCGTAGCGCTGCCGTGGTGCGTACGCCGTACGCTGGAGTTGCTGCTCGGCGATGCGCCTGCGGCCGACCCGCTCGGCACGATCGTGTCGCCGGAGGCGCCGCGCATCGACGAGATCCTGCGTCAGGTCCGAGAGCTGCACGGCCTCTGATCGTCGCGCGCGCATCGGGCAGGCGATACCCTGAGGCATGACCGTACGCACGCGCTACGCGCCGAGCCCGACCGGCGGGCCGCACATCGGGAACATCCGCACGGCGCTGTTCTCGTGGCTGCTGGCGCGGCATCACGGCGGTCAGTTCCTGCTGCGCATCGAGGATACGGACCAGAAGCGCTACGACCCGGCGGCGGTCGATCTCATCATCGAGGGGCTGGCGTGGCTGGGACTCGACTACGACGAGGGGCCGGGCATCGGCGGGCCCTACGCGCCGTACGTGCAGTCGGAGCGGCGGGAGCTGTACCGGGCGGCGGCCGACCGGCTGCTGGCGCAGGGCGACGCGTACGAGTGCTGGTGCTCCTCGGAGCGGCTCGACGCCCTCCGCGCCGAGCAGACGCGGAAGAAGCTGCCGCCGAAGTACGACCGCCGCTGCCGCGACGAAGCCGGGCGCGCTGCTTCTCGCGGGGAGGCGGAGGCCGAAGCCCGCTCGTGCGTCGTGCGCTTCGCCACGCCGCTCTCCGGCGCGATCACGCTGCATGATGCTGTCCGCAGCGACGTCACGTTCGATCTCGCCACGCTCGACGACTTCGTGATTCTCAAGTCCGACGGTTACCCGACGTACCACCTGGCGTACATGGTGGATGACGAGATCATGCGCATCTCGCACGTACTGCGGGGAGAGGAGTGGCTCTCGTCCACCCCGCGGCACCTGCTGCTGTACGGCGCGCTGAGGTTCGAGCCGCCGGTGATCGCGCACCTGCCGGTGATCCTGGGGCCGGACGGCTCGAAGCTAAGCAAGCGTCACGGGGCCACCAGCGTCTTCGAGTATCGCGATCAGGGGTTCCTTCCGGAGGCGTTGTTCAACTTCCTGGGACTGGTTGGCTGGTCGCTCGACGACAAGACGGAGATCCTTTCGCGGGAGGAGTTCGTCCAGCACTTCTCGCTGGAGCGGGTGGTGCGCAACCCGGCGGTGTTCAATGTCGAGAAGCTGGCGTGGATGAACGGCGTGTACATCCGCGAGATGCCGCTCGACCAGCTGGCGGAGCGAATCGCCGATCGGCTGGAGCGCGACCTCCCCGCGAATGTCCCGCGCCCGGTCGACCGGGGCCTGGTCGCGCGCATCACGCCGCTGATCCGTGAGCGCATCAAGCTGCTCTCGGAGGTCGTGGACTATACAGACTTCTTCTTCACCGACGAGCTTCGCTACAGCGTCGAGGACCTGCTGGGGAAGGCGTACCGCGAGCGGCCTGCGGACGCCCGCGAGGCGCTGGGCCGCGCGACCGACGCGGTGTCCGCGCTCGACACGTGGTCACACGATGGGTTGGAGGCGGCGCTGCGCGCACTGGCGGAGGAGAGGGGCATGAAGGCGGGCGACCTGTTCTCGGTGGTGCGGGTGGCGGTGACGGGGCGTCGCATCACGCCCCCGCTGTTCGAGAGCATGGAGATCCTGGGCCAAGAGCGCTGCCTGCGGCGGCTGCGCGAGGCGGCGGAAAAGCTGTGAGCGGCTTCGGATCAGGGGTCTTCCCGTTGTCGGCCTCAGAATGCCCGTGCTAAGATCAGGCGCACTGGGGATTCGTCTAACGGTAGGACAGCGGACTCTGGATCCGTATGTGGGGGTTCGAATCCTCCATCCCCAGCCATCCGGCGCATTCGTCTAGCGGCCCAGGACACCGCCCTCTCAAGGCGGAGATCGCGGGTTCGAATCCCGCATGCGCTACCAGCAGACACCGAACAGGCCGGGCACCAACGCCCGGCCTATCGTCGTCCCCTCGTAGACTCGCATCCCGCCATGCGGTACCGTCGCAACTACCGGCGCGCTGGAGCCGCCGGCTGTGAGGAAGCAATGCGCGTCCCTCTTCTCATCGGCGACTTCCTGCGACGGGCAGCGAAGCTGTACCCGGACAAGACCGCCATCATCGATGGCGAGCGGCGCTTTACGTACCTCGAGTTCCAGCAGCGGGCGAACCGGCTCTCGCACGCGCTGGTCCGCCTCGGGGTGCAGGCGGGCGACCGGGTCTGCATCCTGAGCCCCAACTCGCACTTCTTCCTCGAGAGCTACTACGGGGTGGCGCAGATCGGCGCCATCATCGTGCCGCTGAACTACCGGCTGGCGGCGGCCGACCACGAGTACATCATCAACCACGCGGGGGTGACCGTGGTGCTCGTCGACCATGAGTACGTGCCGGTCGTCGACGGGATCCGGGCGCAGCTCACGGCGGTCCAGCACTGGATCGTCGCCCAGGACGGCGGTGACGCGCCGGACGGCTGGACGGACTGGGAGCGCCTGATCGCCGGTGAGCCGGACACACCGGCGTCCCCGGCGGAGATCGACGAAGACGACGTGTTCTCCATCAACTACACGTCGGGCACGACCGCCCGTCCGAAGGGCGTGATGCTCACCCACCGGAACTGCTACATCAACGCCTACAACTTCATCGCCCACCTGCGCATCCAGCATGAGGACGTGGAGCTGTGGACGCTGCCGATGTTCCACGCCAGCGGGTGGGGCGGCCCGTTCGCGATCACAGCCATGGGGGGGACGCACGTCGTGCTGCGGGCGGTCGTCCCGGGTGACATCTACACGCTCATCGAGCGCCACGGCGTGACGTTTGCGTGCATGGCGCCGGCGGTGCTCAGCGCGATCCTCAACTACCCGGACAAGCAGGAGCACCGCATCACGACGCGGCCCCGCTTCACCATCGCCGGGGCGCCCCCGCCCGCGGCGTTCATCCAGCGGCTCGAGGAGGAGTTGGGGTGGGAGTTCATCCAGATCTACGGCCTGACCGAGACGTCGCCGATTCTGACCGTCTCGACGCCGGACGCGCACACGTCGAAGGACGATTATGCGCGGCGGGCGCGAGCGGGCGTCGAGGCCATCGGCACGGACATCCAGGTGCTCGACGACGACGCCCAGCCTGTACCGAAGGACGGGACGACGATCGGCGAAGTCTGCGCCCGCTCGAACGTGGTGCTGAAGGGCTACTGGCTCCAGCCGGAGGAGACGGACGCGGCGATCTATGACGGCTACTTCCACACCGGCGACCTGGCGGTGTGGGACGAGTTCTCGAACATCCACATCGTCGACCGCAAGAAGGACGTGATCATCTCCGGCGGCGAGAACATCAGCTCGCCGGAGATCGAGGACGCCCTGTACAAGCACCCGGCGGTGCTGGAGTGCGCGGTGGTGGGCGTGCCGAGCGAAACGTGGGGCGAGACGCCGAAGGCGCTCATCGTCCTGCGGGCGGAGATGCGGGCGACGGAGGAGGAGATCATCGCCTTCAGCCGGGAGCGGCTGGCGCACTTCAAGTGCCCGACGTCGGTGGAGTTCGTGGACTCGTTGCCCCGGACGGTCACGGGCAAGCTGCAGAAGTTCCTGATCCGCGAGCGGTACTGGGCCGGGGCGACCCGGCGCGTGAACTGACATCGATCTATGACGCCTGCCAGCCACAACAGATGACGGAAACGTACACGAAGCCGCTGCCGCTGCCCGACGAGGAGTCCGCGCCGTTCTACGAGGGCGCCCGCCGCCACGAGTTGATGCTCATGCGCTGCCGGCGCTGCGGGGCCTGGCGGCTGCCTTCTCGGCCGCGCTGCCCGGACTGCTGGTCGACCGACACCGAGTGGGCGCAGGCGAGCGGGCGGGCCACGCTGTACAGCTTCGGGGTCATGCACCAGAAGCTCCATCCCGGGTTCGCCGAGGAGACGCCGTACCAGTTCGCCGTGGTCGAGCTGGAGGAGGGGCCGCGGATGGTCTCGGCCGTAACGGACGTCGCCGCGGATGAGCTGCGCGTCGGCATGGAGTTGGAGGCGGCGTTCGACGACGTATCGGACGACGTGACGCTCATCCGTTTCCGCCCGGCAGCGAGCGTGTCGTGACGTTCAGCATCATCGCCCGCGACCCGGGCAGCGCCGCGTTCGGGGTGGCCGTCTCGACGGCGGTGCCTTGTGTCGGGGCGATCGTCCCGCACGCGAAGAGCGGCGTCGGCGCGATCGCGACGCAGTCGTACGCGAACGTGGCGTTGGGTCGGGAGGGGCTGCGGCTGCTGGAGCTGGGGCTGAGCCCTCGGGCTGCCCTCGAAGGGCTGCTCGCGGAGGATGTCGGCGCGCACCTGCGGCAGGTGGCGGGGATCGATGCGAAGGGGCGCACGTTCGCGTACTCCGGGAAGGACTGCGTCGACTGGTACGGCAGCCGCGAGGGGCAGGATTACTCCGTGCAGGGCAACATGCTCGTCGGGCAGGCGACGGTGGACGCGATGGCGGAGGCGTTCGAGGGGAGCGCCGGCAAGTGGCTGGGGCTGCGGCTGATGGCGGCGCTGGAAGCGGGGCAGGCGGCCGGCGGTGACAAGCGGGGGCGGCAGTCGGCGGCGCTGCTGGTGACCCCGATGGTCATCGGCACGGGGGCGGAGCTGGACTTCGACCCGCGCCGCTACGAGATGAACGTCCGGGTCGACGATCACGCGCAGCCGGTTGCGGAACTGCGCCGCATCTTCGACCTCATCCTCGACGAAGGGCGGCGCGCCGCCGCTACACCAGCCTCCACCGCCTGACGGCCTCTGTGAGGCCCTGTCGACTACGGGGCATAGAACACCACTTCTCCGCGGGTATAGCCTTCGGTTTCGAGTCCCGCGGCTTGCTTCGAGAGCAGGTGGGTGTCACCGGCGCGCCAGTCGTACACCGGGCGGTACGTCAAGAGGGATCCGTCGACCTTCTGGGCGAGAGGCGCGTAGAACAGCGGCTCGCCCCGCTCGAAGCCCTCGGGTGCGTCCGCGCCGAACATCGTCTCCTCACCGCGGGTCCAGGCGTAGATGCGCGCGAAGCCCGGGAGGAGTACGTCGGACGCGTAGAAGGCGATGCCTTCATCAGCCCCGGACGGCGGGGTGACACCGTAGGTAACGGTGCCGTCGTCGGGGCGGTACTTGCGCACGGGCGTCGCCGGGCGCAGCTCCAGGGCCACGACGTCGTAGGTCGCGAGGCGGGTCAGGGTGAGGAAGATCGTCCGGCCGTCCTCCGAGGCCAGCTGCGGATGCTGATACGGGCTGTAGCAGACGGGCACCGCGGGCTGGGCGAACGACGTGCAGTCCAGCCAGTCGACCGGCGCGCTCCAGGGGCCTTCGAGCCGGGCGGCCGTCCGGGCGACCAGCCGCGCCGCGCCGACGTTCACGATCGAGAGGTAGCGGCCGCCCGCATCGTCGTACGCGATCGTCCCGGCCGCCTCCTCCGAGACCAGTCTCTCGAGGTCTGATGACGCGGCTGCGATGGCCCATAGCGGGGCCGCACGCGCTTCGTCCGCGGTCCAGCCGTCGCCGTCCCAGAACTCGTACGCAGCAGCCTCGGCGATCTGGCCGGGCGATGCGCGGGCGAGGAGCCGATGCCCCGACTCCGTCTCCAGCACGAAGCGCAGGCGGCCATCGCTCCCGGCCTCGACGACCTGCGTCCCGATCACCTGCGAGCGAAAGCCGCTGTCGGCGTCCCAGAGCCGGCGGGCCAGCACCTCCGCAGTCATCGTGCGCGTATCGACGCGGGCGACGCCGACCTCACCGATCCAGTAGTCGTACGGACCCTGTCCGTAGACGTACGTGGCGTAGACGAGGAAGGAGGCGTCATCGAGCGGCCAGGCGCCCGACGGCCAAACGGTGAGGGAGCCGTCCTTCTCGAGGAACGGCACGGCGCCAGAGGGGCCTGCGTGGTAAGTCAGCTGCGGGCAACCCCGGCCGGCCGGGACGGCGGACGAAGCGATGCTATTCGGTTCGATCTGCCGGCCTGAGGCGGCGCTGAGCACCGTATCGCCGAACAGCCAGTATCTCCGGTCGCCGACGACGAGCGAAGCGCCGCCGTCGGCGCCGGTCACGAATGCGCGGGCGGCGTCGTCGTTCGTGAGGGAGCAGCCCTCGCGGGCGAAGATGAGGGGCGGCGGAGGCTCCGGCGCGCTCCGCGACGGGCCTGAGGCGCCGGCGTCACGCAGCAGCAGGACCAGTCCCGCGACCACCAGCGAGCCGGCTGTGACGATGGCGATAGCCTGCGCAAGGCGGGCCGGAGTGGTCATGGATCCGCCGATGTCAGCGTGCGCGGCCGGAGCGCCATCGTACGACAGAGCGGCGGCGCTGTCGACGTGACTCCTGAACGCGCGACGCGCTCAGTCCGGGCTGCCTAGCCGAGGATGAACGCGCGGACTGCGCCGTCACCCGGCGAGGCGGCCACGAGGTCCGCCTCGGAGAGGTCTGCCGCGGGGCGGGTGGTGGTGACGGCGATCGCGCGCATCCCGCCAGCCTTCGCCGCCCGCACGCCCGCCGGCGCATCCTCGATCACGACGCAGCGCGCCGGCTCCACGGCCAGGCGGGCGGCCGCGGACAGGAAGCCCTCCGGGTCGGGCTTGCCCTTCGCGGCGTCCTCCTCGGCGACCAGCGCCTGGAAGCGCCCTTCGAGGCCCAGCGTCTCGAGCACCATGGCGAGGTTCGCCCGGGGCGTCGAGGTCACGACGGCTCTCGGGACGCTGACGGCGTCCAGGGCGTCGAGCAGCTCCCGGACGCCGGGGAGGGCCACGAGGTTACCGCGGGCCAGCTCCCGGAAGAGGGCCTCTTTGCGGTCCGCGTGCCGGGCCAGATCCCGGGGGGCGATGTCCGGAAGCAGGCCGCCGATGATGGCGTCGTTCCGCAGGCCGAAGACACCGTGAAAGTAGCCTTCATCCGCGTCGACGCCGGCATCGCGCGCCCAGCGCTCCCACGCAGCGAGGTGGAACTCCCGGCTGTCGACGATCACGCCATCAAGATCGAAGAGGACAGCGAGGTCACTCCGCACGGGAGACGACGAGGCGGAAGCGGCGGTCGTAGTATCCGCCCGAGTAGTTGTCACAGCAGCGGCTGCAGGCGACCTTGTCGCGGCGCTGGCGCTCGTATTTGCGTCCGCAGTGCGGGCACATCATGTGCCAGACGCGTCGTTGCGCGCGCTCGCGGTGAGCGAACGGCGGGCAGGTGACGGTGATGCGCCGGTCGAGTTCATGCGCGACCTTGCGGAACTCGGGCCCGTGCGGAGCGATCTTCCTGCCGTAGCGCCAGCGGGCCGCCCAGTGGGCCAACTCATGCTTGAGCACCAGCAGCGTGGCATCGATGCCGTGGTCCCGGTGGTACAGCGTGGCGATGCGGATCTCGCCCGTATCGGGGTAACAGCGGCCGGCGCTCGACGTCATGCGTCCGCTCAGTTCGACGGTGGGATACGGCGCGCGCGCCATCGCCAGCACGTCGCGAAAGCGCGTCTTCGCAATTCGATCGAGCGCGTCCTGGAGTTCGGCCTGCAGCCAGAACTCGGGACCGCCGAGCGGCATCATGTATCCTTCGCCGTTCATCGTCCGGTTGACCATGCAGCCTCACCCGAATCCAGATCCACGCCTTATGTCCTCAAACGCTCGCGCCGCGACCGCGATACACGGGGCTGGCCCGGGCCTGTCCAAGACCCTGGTTGCCCGCCCAGATCGTAACGCGACGGAGGCCCCTTCGGGCAGCGTCCGGTGGCATCCCGGCCGAGAAAACTCCATGACAAGACCCCCAGGGGACATAATCATGCCCGTCTGTCAAGCCCTCGCCGATGCCGCGTCTATGGCACCATCGGCTAGTTCTATGGTCGGCCAGGGGGTGCCTTCCCCGCCCCGGCCCGGGCGGCGTGGACGCAGCCCCCTCCCGGCGGCGATGATGGCCGTCGGGGATCAGCAAACGCACCGAAAGGACGCAGGCACATGCTCGTGAGCACCACTACCGCGATCGAAGGAAGGCCCGTGCGGGAGTATCTCGGCGTTGTCGCCGGCGAGACGATCCTGGGGGCCAATCTCTTCAAGGACATCGGCGCGTCGATTCGCAACATCACGGGCGGGCGCGCGGCCGGCTACGAGAAAGAGCTGCGAAAAGCGCGTGAGACGGCGATCCAGGAGCTGCAGGCGCAAGCGGCGGAACTCGGCGCTGATGCCGTCATCGGCGTCGACATCGACTACGAAACGGTGGGCAGCGGCGGGGCAATGCTGATGGTGACGGCCGCGGGCACGGCCGTGAAGCTCGGCTGAAGCCGGAGTCTGTTACAATCCCGCGTCATCCCCGCACGAGGAGCATCGCGTGGCGTTGGAGATCCGTCCCTACCGTGAGGAAGAAACCGAGGCGTTCTTCCGCGTGCCATCCATCGTCTTCGGCAACTACACGGCCGAGCCGGTGTCGGAGCGGCGCGGTGTGCAGGTCCCGCCGGAGTGGTCACTCTGCGCGTTCGAGGACGGCGTGCTCGCGACGACGTACGCCGCCTATCCGTTCATGATGCGCCTCAATGGCGCGAAGGCGCCGGCTGCCGGCGTGACGTTCGTTGGTACGCTGCCCTGGTTCCGCCGTCGCGGACACCTGCGCAAGATCATGGAGCATGACCTCCGCCGCCGCTACGAGCAGCGGATGGAGCCACTGGCCGTCCTGCTGGCGTCGATCGCGGGCATCTATCAGCGCTACGGATACGCCGTCTGCTCGACGAACCAGCGCTTCACGATCGACCCGAAGTGGATCAACATGGCGCCCTCGGTGCCGCCGGCCGGCGGCACCTGGCGGGAGGCCTCGAAGGACGAGCTGCCCCTTCTGCAGGGGCTCTATCGGGAGTTCTCGGGGCCGCGGAACGGCTACCTGCACCGGGCGCCGCTGATCTGGGAGGGACAGGTGCTGGGGATCGGCCCACAGACCTTCGGTCCTGGCGACCTCGGCCCGAGCCTGATCGCTGTCTACGAGGAGGGGGGCGAGGCGCGGGGCTACCTGACCTATGCCGCCCGCCACTTCGAGACCGCGCCGGACGGCGGCCCGCCCGGGCAGCGCATCTTCGTGCGCGACTTCGTGTGGACGACGCCCGCCGCGTATCGGGCCGCGTGGGACTTCCTGAAGACGTTTGACCTGGCATCGCGCATCCTGTTCATGCACCAGCCGATGGATGACCCCGCGTTCGACCTCCTGCTGGACCCGCGCGAGCTGCGCGCCACACTCGGCGACTGGCTGCTCGGGCGCATCATCGACGTCGAGCGGGCGCTCCCGTTGCGGCCGTACGGGCAGGAAGGACGTGTGACATTCGAGGTGCGGGACGAGATGTGCCCGTGGAACGCTGGGCGCTGGGCGCTCGAAGCCGGACCGGAGGGTGCGGCGGCCTCGCGCACGAAGGACGCGCCGCAGCTCACGCTCGATGTCTCGGCGCTGGCGCAGCTGCTGTTCGGGCAGGTCTCGCCGACGAATGCCGTCCGCGCCGGGCGGGCGGAGGCGGCGGCGGCCGCGCCCCTCGAGCTGTGGGACGCGATGTGGCGGACGGAGTATGCGCCGTTCTGTCCGGACGGGTTCTAAGCCCGACGGCGGACGGAAGTCGGAGGCCGGAGGTCGCGGATCGCCGGTGAGAGGCTGCGAGGGAGAGAGGGTATGGGCAAGCTTGCGATCCCGCGCACACCGGAAGAACTCACACCGGAGTGGCTGACCTCGGCGCTCCGCGAGGGCGGCGTCATCCGCCACTCGAAGGTCTCGGGGGTCAGCCAGCACCGCATCGGTGCGGGCGCGGGGTTCCTCGGGCAGCTGGCGAAGGTCTCGCTGACTTACGACCGGCCGGAGGAGGGCGCGCCGGCCTCGCTGATCGCGAAGCTGCCGGCGGTCGACCCGGGCGGGCGAGAGATCGGGAACCTGTTCCGCTTCTATGAACGCGAGATCCGGTTCTACGAGGAGATCGCCGCTGGCATCGACCTGCGGGTGCCCCGTTGCTATTACAGCGCCATTGACGTACCGGGCGATGAGTACCTGATGCTCCTCGAGAACATGGAGCCCTCCCGGTGCGGCGACGAAGTAGCCGGCTGTTCAGCCGCTGAGTGCGAGCGGGCGATCGACAGCCTCGCGCGCTTCCAGGCGGGGTGGTGGGACTCGCCGGAGCTGGCACGGCTGGACTGGATGCCCAACATCAACGATCCAGTCAACCACTCGACCCAGCCGGCGTACCAGCAGGCGTGGGGGCCGTTCCTCCAGCAGTTCGGGGACGAGATGTCACCGAAGGTCCGGGCCGTTGGTGAGGAGCTTCAGCACCACATCCTCGAGCTGCTGGACGTGCTGGAGCCGGCGCCGCGCACCATCGTCCACGGCGACTTCCGGGGCGACAACGTGTTCTTCGGCGACGGCAAGACGTCCGATCCGTTCGCCGTCATCGACTGGCAGATCTCGATGAGGGGCCGCGGCGTGTTCGATGTCGCGTACTTCCTCTCGACGAGCTGTGATCCGGCTATCCGGAAAAGCGAGGAGATGCGCCTGATCCGGCGCTGGTACGACACCGCCTGTGCAGGGCGGTCCGGCTATACGTTCGAGGACGCGTTCCGCGACTATCGCGCGTCATTGCTGTTCATGCACGTGTACACGGTGATAGCGCTGGGATCGCTCGATGCGGCCAACGAGCGTGGGATGAAGCTCTTCCACGAATGGTTGCGCCGCCGGGCCGCGGCGATCGAGGAGCTGGACGCCGGCGAGTTGATGCCGCATTAGCGGTCCTCAGAGCTTCGCCAGAAACTCCTCCGGCGACACCTCTGCCTGATGAAGGATCTTGGCGATGGCTATCGGGCCTAACTCTCGACGATGCCGAGCCACCACGACCGGCCGCCGCAGTCCGGGCTTCGTGAGCATCGTATGACTGCCCGTCTGCCGGACCTGTCGAAGTCCACACGCTTCAAGGGCACGAATGATGCGATCTGGCCTGGCCGAGGGGAGCTTATCGCTCACCCTAAGAGGCTCGCGCCACAGTCTCGAACTGCGAGGGGATGGGGAACCCTTCGTCGCGGGCGACCTGAAGCCAGCCCCCCATCGCGTCGGCGATCATGTCCAGCGCTTCCTCGATCGTCTCTCCGACGCTGATGCAGCCCGGAAGCGCCGGCACAGCAATGACGAAGCTGCCGTCCTCCTCGCGCTCAAGCTCGTAGACGACACCATCCTTGATGACGTGAAATACCCCTGAACCCATCACGGGACGATTCTACCACTTGAGTTCACTGGCTTAGAGCAGCTCCGTTACGGACTTGACGATGCGGTCCGGGCGCACCTCTGCGTCTGCGGGGAGGCCGGCGCCCTCGGCGTCGATCCAGATGGCGTGCATGCCGAGTCGCACCGGCGTCGCGATGTCGGCCTCCAGGCTGTCGCCGACCATCCACGCCGCCTCGGGCGCGCAGCTGACGGCTTCGAGGGCGTGGCGGAACACCCGCTCGTCCGGCTTGCCGGCGCCGAACTCCCCTTCAATGATCACGCAGTCGAAGTGGCGCTCCAAGCGGAACCGGACGACGCTGCGGCGCTGGGCTTCGCCGTTGCCGTTCGTAATCAGCGCAGTCCGGATGCCGCGCGCCCGGACTGCCTCCAGCGTCCCGATGGCGCCCGGATACGGAGCGATGGCGAGCGTCCGGCGGGTCCGGTAGTCGTCGCCGATCCGATGCGCACGCTCGGTGTCGCCGAGGCCGAGGTCCGCGAAGGCGTGCCGGACGATGGTCCGGCTGGCGCCGTCGAGGTCCATGCGGCCGGTGTACGCGCGCTGCGAGTCGCCCCAGAACCACGTGCGGCGCTCGCGAATCGCCGCATGCAACGCCTCGGGCGCGATCAGCCCGTCAGCGTGTGCTTCGCAGGCGGCCAGCCACGACTCCTCCATGCCCGACTGCCAGTCCAGTAGCGTGCCGTCCATGTCGAAGAAGATGGCCTTCGGTGCGGCGGTCATGGCCGGCCCTGCGGCGTCGCCTTGAGCCAGCGAGCTATCTGCTCGGCGTGCTCCCGGTAGTGCTCGTCAGAGTTGGAGCTGATGATCTGGGCAAGGTTCGCCTGACCCCACGACGGTGGCGCCGCCAGCGCCTCGCCGGTCTGCGCCTCCGCCATCTCCAACAGCTCGGCGTGGGAGCATGTTGCTTCGGCGAGCACATCCGGCAGCGGCTGGTTGGCGCGCTCGGCGTGCATCTTCGCATTCAGCGCATTCAGCGTCTCCGGCGTGAAGGGCCCTTCGCCGCGATGTCCCGTGCGCACCCAGATCAGACAGAGCTGCTCCCAGGACGTGATGTGGGCAACGATGTCCTTCACGGACCAGCCGTCCTCGAGCGCAGGTTGCGTCATCCGCGCGTCGCCTACCCGGGCGAGGACAGCCTCGATCGCGTCACGGTCGCGCTTGATGTTGGCGATGAGCTCGCTCTTCGTCATCGCGCCTCTGTCCTTCGCTCGATCAGCTCCTGTATCCAGCCGGCGTGCTCGCGGTAGTGCAGGTAGGTGTCACCGGAGATCTTCTCCAAGACCGTACGGCCTGATGGATCATCGTCCCAGTACACGGCCGAGAGGCGCTCCTCCGCCATCTCCTCGATGTACGAAACAATCGCCCGGTGCGCCGCGGCGAACTCTCCGCGCACGCCGGCCAGCGGGTGGTCTCGATGCAACCGGTAGAGCCGGTCGTTCAGCTCGTCGAGCGTGGCGACGGCGTACGAGGTCGCGTCCATATCGGCGACCTCGTGGTCGGAGCCGTCCCGCAGGTGGGCGATGATCATGCGCTCCCAGGCGGCGATGTGCGAGAGGTGGTCCTTCACCGCCCAGCCTCCGTGCGCTGCGATGAGCTGCGCCTCGTCCAGTAAGGCGACGAGCGTATCCAGCGTCTCGCGCTCCTGCTTGATGGCCTCAAGGAGCTGTTGCCGCGTCATGTCCCTCTCGCTCAGTGGAACCGGCGCCGACGCGCCAGCGCCGCGCCCTCAGGCGGGGCCTTCGCGGGCACTCCGGACGGCGGCCGGTGCGCCGCCGCGGCCAGCTCGGTCCATTCCAGCGCCGCCCGCATGTCGGCGGCCGATGCGAACGACATCGACACCCAGTCCGACGATGGCGCCCTTCGGGTGATCCGCGCGTCCGCGCGTATCTGCTTGCGATGCTCGCTGATGACCCGCCGGGTCAGTCTCACGGCGAGGGCGGTGTCGCCGTCAAGGTATGCGATCTCGGTGCCGTTCACCCAGAACGCATCACCGCCACTGAAGACGTCACCACCGAGGAGCACGCCATCGATGGCGAGCAGACCTCTGCGCAGCTGACGTGCGAAACGGTCCATCGCGCGGCTCAGCGCCGCGACGTCCTGGCGGGCGTCTTCGCCCCGGCCTTCGAGCGGCCGTTGGCGCTCTGCCGGGGCTTTGCCGCGGCCACAGTCTTTTTCGGCGGCGCGTCGGAGGCGCCATTTCGCCGCGCGGCGCGGCGTGTCGCTTCGATGCGCTCTTTCGGAAGCACCTTAAGCAGATACTGTCCTGTGAAGCTGGCCTCTACCAACGCCACCTCCTCCGGCGTGCCGATGGCGACGATCTCGCCGCCCCGGTCGCCCCCCAGCGGCCCCAGGTCGATGAGGTGGTCGGCGTTCTTCACCACGTCCATGTGGTGCTCGATGACGACGACGGTGTTGCCCTGGTCGACCAGCCGCTGCAGCACGCCCAGCAGCGCCCGCGTGTCCTCGAACGAGAGGCCGGTCGTCGGCTCGTCGAGGATGTAGAGCGTGCGGCCGGTGGAGCGCTTCGAGAGTTCCGTCGAGAGCTTGACGCGCTGCGCCTCACCGCCGGAGAGCGTCGTCGCCGGTTGGCCGAGCCGGATGTACCCCAGACCAACGTCGCACAGCGTCTCGAGCTTCCCGCGGACCCGCGGGATGCGCTCGAAGTACTCGAGCGCCTCGGCGACCGTCATGTCGAGCACCTCGGCGATGTTCTTGCCCTTGTAGGCGATCTCGAGCGCCTCGCGGTTGTATCGCTTCCCCTTGCACACCTCACACGGCACGGTCACGTCGGGGAGGAAGTGCATCTCGATCTCGATGTAACCGTCGCCGGAGCACGCCTCGCAGCGGCCGCCCTTGACGTTGAAGGAGAAGCGCCCGGGCGTGTAGCCGCGCAGCCGCGCCTCGGGCACGGTCGCGAACAGCTCCCGCACAGGCGTGAAGGTGCCGGTGTAGGTGGCGGGGTTGGAGCGGGGGGTGCGGCCGATCGGCGACTGGTCGATGTTCACGACCTTGTCGATCTCGGCCAGCCCGTCGATCCGGGTGAGCTTGCCGGGGCGGTCGCGCGAGCCGTAGAGCACCTGCGCCGCCTTCTTGTACAGCAGCTCGTTGATCAGCGAACTCTTCCCGGAGCCGGAGACGCCGGTGACGCAGACGAACTTCCCGAGCGGGACGTCGACGTCGATGTTCTTGAGGTTGTTCTCCCGCGCCCCGATGATGCGGAGGGCTTTGCCGGTGCCCGCGCGGCGCTCCTCGGGCAGCGGCACCTGCTTCCGGCCGCTCAGGTAGGCGCCCGTCATGGACTCCTCCGAGGCCATGATGGCTTCGATGGGCCCCTCGGCGACGACGTGGCCCCCCGACTCCCCGGCCCCCGGCCCCATGTCGATGATGTGGTCGGCGGCGCGCATCATGGACTCGTCGTGCTCGACGATGAGGACGGTGTTGCCGAGATCGCGCAGCCGGATCAGCGTGCGGATGAGCCGCTCGTCGTCCACGGGGTGGAGCCCGATGCTGGGCTCATCGCAGACGTAGAGCACGCCCATCAGGCTGGAGCCGATCTGGGTCGCCAGCCGGATGCGCTGCGCCTCGCCGCCGGAGAGCGTGCCCGCCGCCCGGTCGAGCGAGAGATAGTCGAGGCCGACGTCGAAGAGGAAGGTGAGCCGCGCCCGGATCTCCTTCAGGATCTGCCGGGCGATGATCTGCTCGCGCTCGTTCAGGGCTGTCTCGGCGCCTGCGAGCTGCTCGACCCAGGCGCACGCTTCGCGGACATCCATCGACGTCACGACGTCGATGCTCTTGTCCGCGACGGTGACGGCGAGGCTCTCCGGCTTGAGGCGCGCGCCCTTGCAGGCCGAGCAAGGCACCGCCGCCATGTACTTTTCGATCTCGGCGCGGATGTAGTCGCTGTCCGTCTCCTTGTAACGCCGCTGCAGGTTGGGGATCACGCCCTCGTAGTTGGTGTCCCAGCGGTTCGTGTGGCCGCCGGACGTCTGGTAGCGGATGGAGATTTTGTCCTCGTCGCCATAGAGCACCAGGTCGAGGTGCTTCTGCTTCATGTCGGCGACCGGGACGTTGAGCTTGAAGCCGTGCTTCTTCGCCAGCGCCTCCACCATCCGGAAGTACCACGTGCTCACCGACGCCGCGCGCGACCAGGGCGCGATCGCCCCGCCCTCGATGCTCAGAGAGCGGTCCGGTATCACCATCGCCGGGTCCAGCTCCATCTTCACGCCGAGGCCGGTGCACTCGCCGCAGGCGCCGTGCGGGCTGTTGAAGCTGAAGTTCCGGGGTGCGATCTCGCCGATGCTGGTGCCGTCGAATGGGCAGGAGAACTGCTCCGAGTACATGCGCTCTTCCTGCTTCGAAGCCTTGCCCGGCTTGTCCGAGGGCTCATCGATCACGACGAGGACGGTGCCTCCGCCGAGCTTCAGCGCCTGCTCGACGCTCTCCGCCAGCCGGCTCGCCGACGACGCGCTGCCGTCGCCGCCGCTGCCTTCGGTGAGCAGCCGGTCGACGACGACCTCGACGGTGTGCTTCTTCTTCTTGTCGAGGTCGATCTGCTCCGCGAGGTCGCGGATGCGCCCATCGACGCGCACGCGCACGAAGCCGGCCTTACGGGCGTCCTCGAACACGTGCAGGTGCTCGCCCTTCCGGTCCTTGATGATCGGTGAGAGGAGCATCAGGCGCTTCCCCGGCTCGATGCCGAGGATGGCGTCGACGATCTGCTGCACGGTCTGGCGCTCGATGGGGCGGCCGCAGGTGGGGCAGTGGGGGGTCCCGGCGCGCGCGTAGAGCAGGCGCAGGTAGTCGTAGATCTCGGTCACGGTGCCGACGGTGGAGCGGGGGTTGTGGCTGGCGCCCTTCTGGTCGATGGAGATGGCCGGCGAGAGCCCCTCGATGTAGTCCACGTCGGGCTTCTCCATCTGCCCGAGGAACTGGCGGGCGTAGGCGGAGAGCGACTCGACGTAGCGGCGCTGACCCTCGGCGTAGATGGTGTCGAAGGCGAGCGACGACTTCCCGGACCCCGACAGCCCCGTGATCACGACGAGCTTGTCGCGCGGGATGGTGACGTCGATGTCCTTGAGGTTATGTTCGCGGGCGCCTTTGACGATGATGGCGTCCAGTGGCATGTTCTGCTGGCTCCTGGAGGTCGGAGGCCGGAAGTCGGGGTACTCTCGGCTCAGCCTGGCGCATTTCGGGACGCAGCTACTGCTGGAGGCCCATTCTAGCACGCCTGTTCGGGGTGTCACGCCCCTCTGTCGAGGCTGCTGACGGCGGATGTCAGGAGTCATCTCCCCGAAGCGGGCGGACGAGGATGAGGGCGAAGCCGTCGTTCCAGTCGCGGAGCTGTAGCTCCCGCAGCGGGACGAAGCCGTTGGCGCGGTAGAAGCGGCGGGTGCCCTCGTAGTTGTCGCCGTCGCGGTCGTCCTCCGGCACGGAGGGGCCGAGGGTCATCACGAAGAGCGCGCGGGCGCCCTCCGCCGCCAGCAGCTCCGCCGCCGCATCGACGAGCTGGCGGCCGATGCCGCCGCGGCGGTGGCCGGATTGCACGGCGAGCCACGAGATCTCCGCGCTGCCGGGCTGGTGCTGCTCCAGCGTGATGAAGCCGGCGATGCCACCCTCGGCGACGGCGACGAAGCCGCGCTGCGTGCGCACGGCCTCGGCGCACTGGCGGACGCCGTCGGGGTCGCCGAAGAAGTACGGCAGGCTGGCGATCACGGCGTCGCAGGCGGCCGCGTCATCGATGTGCAGGGGCCGGATCTGAGTCATGGTGCCTCGATCACGCAGACGGTGTAGGGCGACTTGTCCGTGAAGCCGAGCTTGTCCGCCAGGCTGGCGGACATCTCGTTGTGGGCGTCCCAGCACGGCTCCAGGCCGTGGTCGAGGCAGTGCAGGACCATCGCGGCGCCGGCGGCGGTCGCGAGGCCGTGGCGGCGCCAGCCGGCGTTCGTCTGGATCTCGAACTCGAGCTTGCCGCCGGCGAGCGTAAACGACGAGCAGCCGGCGACGAAGCGGCCCTCACGCTCGACGCCGTAGCCGACGCCGCGCGCCATCAGGGTCTCGGCGGAGGGGAACGTCCCGAGGAGCGCCTTCTCGCAGGCGATGTACGCGCCGACGTTATCCGGCGTGATGCGGGTGAGGGTGAAGCCCGACGGGAGGGCGTCGCGGTAGGCACGCAGGCGCTCGACATCCCACGCCTCCGGCGACGAGAACGCCCAGCGCGTGCGCTCGGTGACTCTCCCGGGCGATGCCTCGCGGAGCAGATCAGGCCACGCTTCGCCGGGTGGGGTCACGACGGTGCCCGGCCCGACGGCCGCGCGGGCGACGTCTGGGGCGGCTGGCGCGGTCGCATCGCCGGCGACGAACCAGAAATCGAGCAGCACCAGTGCGGCGCGCGGGTCGTCCGGATCGTCGACCCACACCTTCGCGAAGGCGCCGCTGAAGATCGCCTCGACGCAGCCGTGGAGGCGCGTGTCCCAGCCGCGAAACACCTGACGCAGCCGCTCGTGCTGTTGCGGCGGCAGCTCAACCAGCATCGTCACGCTCGCGTTCCAGGACGATCAGCACCGACGGCGGCGGCGTCCGGTGCGAGAGGCGCTTCGCCCAGGTGCTCGGCAGCGCCGCGACCTCGTCGGCGGTGAACTCGCGGGCTTCGCGGAGCACCAGTCCGCACGCATGCACGCGCGGGGCCAGCCTCTCCCGCACGTAGGCTGGCGTGACCTCAGGGAGGTCGCGCGCCTCGAGCGGCACGGGATCCTCGAAGATGCGGGTGTTCAGCACGATCCGCGCCGTCCCGCGGGTCTTCAGCAGCGACGCGACGCCCCCGAGAACCACCTCGTCGCCCAGCACTAAGCCGCGCATCAGGCTTCCCCACGGCAGCACGACGTGCAGTTCACCGGCGAGGCCGCAGAGTTCCGGCGGAAGCATCTCCACCGAGGCGACGGCGTAGAGGATATTCGGCAGGCCGCCGCGGGCCGGCTTGCCTGACGCGCGGGCGGAGAACTCCCGCATGTTCTCGCGCACCGGGTCGATGGCGATGACGAACGCGTCGGGATGCGCCTTCGCGTAGTGGTACGCGAAGCGGCCGTCCCCCGTCCCCAGATCGACGACGACGCGGGCGTATCCGGCCACCATGGCGCGAAGATCGTCGCCGGACAGCTCGTCGAGCTGCTTGCCGCGGACGCGGGTGATGGGCATGACCGATCGTATCGCGGCAGGCGGATGCTCGCCCCGTGATCTAGTCGACGTCGGCAAGCGGAGCGCTCAGGTCTTCGCGGGGGCCGTACGGCTCGAAGCCCAGGAGCTCGTCGATCGACACCTCGTCGTAGCCGACGATGACCTCGCCGTCGATCACCGTGACCGGTGTGCCGGTGGCGCCGAGGCGGAGCAACTCGTCGCGCGCTCGGGGGTCGAGATCGATGTCCCGCTCGTCGTACGGCTGGCGGCGGGACTCCAGGTGCAGGCGCACCATCTCGGAGAACTCGCAGGCGGCCTGGGTGAAGACGACGACCGTATGCTGGACGGGATCGGGCATGGGGGATGTGGCTACGCCGAAGCCGACGCCTCGATGGCGCGTTTCGCGAGCGCTTCGAAGGCCTGCGGCTCGCGCACGGCGATGTCAGCGAGCACCTTCCGGTCGAGGGCAATGCCGGCCTTCTTCAGTCCGTCGATGAGGCGGCTGTAGGTGGTGCCATGGAGGCGGGCGGCGGCGTTGATGCGGGCGATCCAGAGCTTGCGGAAGTCGCCCTTACGCTCCCGACGGTGCCGGTAGGCGTAGTCAAGGGCGTGCAGGACGGACTCGTTGGCGCGGCGGAACACGCGGTGGCGCTGGCCCTTGTGGCCCTTCGCCATCCCGATGATCTTCTTGTGCCTGGCGTGCGCCGTGACGCCGCGCTTCACCCTCGCCATGTCTCTTCTTCCGTCCTATCGCGCGTACGGCATGATGCGCCTGAGGAGGCGCTGGGCGGGCTTGCTGACGACGATCATCTCGTCGATCAGGCCGCGCGACGAGCGCGACATGCGCCGCTTGTTGTGGCTGATGTTGCCCTTGCGCCGGGTGAACTTGCCGGAGCCGGTCACCCGGAAGCGCCGGGCCGCGCCCTTGTGCGTCTTCATCTTTGGCATCGTGAGCCGTCGATCCCCAGTTCTCAGTCGCCAGCTATCGACGCGGCCGACCGCAGCTGGCGCGAGCGGCAGTATATCCGACGGGTCGGAGTCTGGAACAAGGGCACGGACGGCCTCAGGAGGGTGTGGTGGCGTCCGCGCTCTGCTGGGCGGCCTGCAACGCCGCCGCCATCGCCGTGTCGGCCGGACCATCGGCGGGGGTGGCCGCCGGCTGCTTCTCGCGGACAGGGCGTGGCTTGGGCGGGGCCTTCGGGGCAGTCGGCGTCAGCAGCATCGTCATGAAGCGCCCCTCCATGCCCGGTGGGCGTTCCACCTGCGCGGCGTCGCGCAGATTCTCGGCGACACGCTGCAGCAGGCCTCTGCCGATCTCCGGGTGCGTGATCTCACGCCCCCGGAACATCACGGAGACCTTCACCTTGTCCCCTTCGCGCAGGAGCTTCTCGATCAGCTTTGTCTTGAAGTCGATGTCGTGGGCGCCGATCTTCGGCTTGAAGCGGACCTCGCGCACGACGTTGTGGCGCTGGTGCTTGTGAGCCTCGCGCTCCTTCTTCGCCTGCTCGTACTTGAACTTGCCGTAGTCGAGGATGCGGCAGACGGGCGGGCTGGCGTTCGGGGCGACTTCGACGAGGTCGAGGCCTGCTTCGCGGGCCATGTCGAGGGCTTGCTGGATGGGCACGACGCCAGTCTTGCGTCCCTCCTCATCGATAATGAGGACTTCACGGACGCGGATGCGGTCGTTGATGCGGAGTTCTCGCGCGATACCCGTTCTCCCTGTGTGCCGGCGCGGGCGCCGGAGCGTTCAGGGGCTCACTATAGCGGCTCGCCGAAACGGCCTGCAACGCCCGGGCGGGACTACAGCAAGACCAGTAGGGGCGTCCCCTGCTCCACCCGCTGTCCGACGCTCACGTAGACCGCCTTCACGGTGCCCGCCCGCCGCGCGTGGAGTTCGTTCTGCATTTTCATCGCCTCGACGACGATGAGCACCTGCCCCTGCTGCACCTCGTCGTCGGCCCTGACCATGATCTCCTGCACGATGCCCGCCATAGGCGACTTCAGCACCCACTCGCCGCCGGCATCGACGTCGAGCGCCGCCGGAGCCCCTTTGCCACCCCGCCTCCCGGTCTGAGTGCCCACAGGGATGGTGCGCCCACCCACGACCACGTGGAAGCCGGTGGGCCCCTCCTCGGCGAACACGTCGTAGGGGCGGTTGTCGACAATGAGCGAGTACCGTGCGGAGTCGTTGATCCGCTCCAAGCTCACCAGCGACGTGCGGTCGCCGACGGTCACCCGGAAGCCGCCCGACGCGTCGGGCTCTACCTCCACCTCGTGGTCCGCGTCGCCGAGCTTCAGCCGGTACTTCGACGCCATCGACTGCTCTGTTGCGCCATCTGCGCGCGCCGCGCCACAAGCCGATCCCGGCCGGCGACGCTCCAGCCCGCGGCGTTCGCCGGCATCGTTGCCGGCGATGCGCCGTTCGCCGCCCGCCTCGCGTGGGAGAGCACAGCCGCGACGAGCAGGGCCACCGACTCATCTTCGTCCAGCGCGGACGGCTCCTCCATGCGGAACTCGCTGTCCAGGAAGCCCGTGTGCACCTGCCCTGCCACGAACCGCGGATCATCGAGCAGCTGGAGGTGGAACGGGATGTTCGTCTGAACTCCAACGATGACGTACTCGCGGAGGGCGCGCTTCATCCGGTCAATCACCTGCGTGCGGTCGGCGCCCCAGCAGATCAACTTCGCCAGCATGGGGTCGTAGAAGTACGGTATCTCCACGCCGCTGAAGATCGAGCTGTCGACGCGGACGCCGGGGCCGCTCGGCTCGCTGACGAAGTCGATACGGCCGAGTGACGGGAGGAAGTTGTTGTACGGATCCTCGGCGGCGATGCGGCACTCGATCGCCGCGCCGCGCAGGCGCACGTCGTCCTGGGCGAAGCCCAGTGGTTCGCCGGCGGCGATGCGGATCTGGTCGCGCACCAGGTCACGGCCGGTCAGCCACTCGGTCACCGGGTGCTCCACCTGCAGCCGTGTGTTCACCTCCAGGAAGAAGTACTCCTTCGTGCCGGCGTCGACGAGGAACTCCACAGTGCCTGCGTTCTCGTAGCCGGACGCCTTCGCCGCCGCGACGGCGTCCGCCATCATGCGCTCGCGCAGGGGCTGGTCGACGACCGTCGAAGGGGACTCCTCGAGCAGCTTCTGGTGGCGGCGCTGGACGGAACACTCGCGTTCCCCCAGCGCGACGGCGTTTCCGTGCGCATCGGCGAGAATCTGGACCTCGACGTGGCGGACGGGCGAGAGGTAGCGCTCGAGGAAGACGCCGCCATCGCCGAACGCCGATCGGGCCTCGTTCGACGCTACGCGAACCGCTCCTTCGATCTCCTCGGGCGTGCGGACGAGGCGGATGCCCTTGCCGCCGCCGCCCGCCGCAGCCTTGATCATCAGCGGGAAGCCGACCGACGGCGCGAGCTTCACGGCATCGTCGGCCTCGACGCGGCCCTCGGTGCCGGGCACGACGGGCACGCCGGCGGCGATCATGGTTCGTCGGGCGGTCACCTTGTCGCCCAGCAGGCGGACCGCTTCCGGCGGAGGGCCGATGAACGTGATCCCGGCCTCGGCGCAGGCCTCGGCGAACTCCGTCCGTTCGCTGAGGAAGCCGTAGCCGGGGTGCACGGCGTCGGTACCCGACGCCTTCGCGACGTCCAGGATCTTCTGGTAGTTGAGGTAGCTCTCGAGTGGAGGGCCTTCTCCGATGTGGTACGCCTCGTCGGCGTAGCGGACGTGGAGCATGTTGCGGTCCACGGTCGAGTAGACGGCGACGGTGGCGATGCCCATCTCGCGGCAGGTCCGCATCACGCGGAGCGCGATCTCGCCCCGGTTGGCCACGAGGATCTTCTTGAACACGCCTTACTCCAGACCCGGATGGGGCAGGGCCATCTTTAGCACAGTTTCCCGAGGCAGGGTAGCCGAGTCTTGTCAGAACTCGATCCGGAAGCCCTCATGCGTGGCGATGAAGCCGATCCGCGTGTAGAAACGATGAGCGCCGGCGCGGCGCTTGTTGCTGGTGAGGGCGACCTTGTAGCAGCCCTCCTGCCGCGCCTCCTCGGCCAGGTGGCGGACCAGCGCTTCGCCGACGCCGCGTCCGCGCTCGGCGGCATCGACCACCACGTTCTCCAGGATGGCGTAGGGACGCCCGTCGTGGGTGACGTTCGGCACCAGCACGCTCACCGCCGACGCGATGATGCGCCCGTCCCGCTCGGCGACTACCAGCTTCTGCCGGGGGTCAGCCAGCACTGCCCCAAACGCGCGGCGCTCGTCGGCGGTGGGCAGGGCCGCCCGTGTGGCCTCGCCCTCGGTGAGCTGCCCGAGCAGACGCAGAGGTCGGGCAGGTCGCCGGTGGTAGCTCGTCGAATCGTCGGGTCTTGCAAGGTCGCCCTACTAAGAACTGATCCAGCACGAGCACTGCGTTCCGCAGATCCTCCTCGCTCACGGTCGTCTGGAGTCGTGCGATCGCACGCACGGCCTCAGCCACGTCGCGCGATGTGTACTGGCGATACGACACAATGATCCCGGCGTGCTGGCGCCCTGTCTGCGCACACTCTCGTCCCAGCCGCAGAAAGTCGCGATAGTTCCAGGTGAGGATCGCCCGGCCCTCCGAGGAAGCCGCGGCGAGCTGCTCCTCATCACTCAGTCCGAATGTCCCTCGCTCGTGGACACTTACAACGTCATGGCCCTCGGCCCGCACGAGGCGAGCCAGTAATGGGCTGACATCTTCGTCGAGATAGAGGCGAGGCCTCAAAGCTCGCCAAACACGACAACGCCGTCTTCTCCGACCTCGAAGTCATACTTGCTTGCCAGCTGTTCCAGCGTGTTGCCCTTGATGCTGGCGTCGACCTCTGGTTGATGGTCGTAGTAGTAGCTGATGGCATCGTGCACAGCGGCGGGCGTGAGGTGCGGGTACATCTCAAGGATCTCCGTCGCGCCGATGCCCGAGTGCAAGAAGCGGGCGATGAAGTCGATGGCGATGCGCGTTCGCGCAATCCGCGGGCGCCCGCCGCAGACGTCCGGCGTTATCACGACGTGTGGGTGCTCGGTCCGTATCTCGGTCGCCATCTCGCCCCTCGGTCACATTGTAGACGGTCACCCCACAGGACGGTCGTTCACTGGCCGGGCATCCAGAAGTTGGAGTTCTGCGGTTCTACGGCGCCGCCGGGGCGCGCGTCTGTCGGCGTACCGGGGATGATGGCGGGGTCGACGGCAGGGCGCGTTGGGTCGGGGAAGTCGGTGAACGTCACCTCGCCGGTTTGCGTGTCGAGCACAGCGAAGGAGAGCCGGAAGGCGTTCCGGGGATCGCGCGGTTCCCCCGCCGAGCCCGGATTGATGACGAGCGTCCGGCCGGCGCGCTCCGCCATCTGGTAATGCGTGTGGCCCAGGATCACGTAGTCGCTGCCGATCTCCGCCAGTCGGGAGAGGCTGGGGCTGTTCGGGTAGATGTACTCGTTGTACGGCTCCCAGGGGCTGCCGTGCACCATCACGAGAGACTTCCTGTCGATGCGCGTCTCCAGCCGGTAGGGCTGTGACGCCATGTACGCCAGTTCGTCGGTCCGGACGGACGGCCGCGAGCGGGCGTGACCGCCCCACTTGCCGAGCAGCACGTCCTCGTGGTTCCCGAGGATGTAGCGCGCGTCGCGCTCGCGGAGCAGCCGCATGACCTCGTTCGAGAAGCGGAACTGGTAGACGGCGTCACCGGCGCAGAGCAGCTCGTCGACGTCGCCCATTCGGTCGAGGGCGATGCGCAGCGCCTCGTGATTGCAGTGCACGTCCGCGATGATGCCGATCCGCACGCCGAAGTATGACAGGCGCCGCTACGTCCGCCGCAGCCGCCCCAGCGCCGCCTCCAGGTCCGGTGCCAGCGGGGCTTCCAGCTCTACCCGCTCCCCGGTGCGCGGGTGCACGAACGCGATGCGCCATGCGTGGAGGAACTGCCGGCCGACGAGATCCGACGGCCGCCCGTACTTGACGTCGCCGACGATCGGGTGAGAGATGGCCGCGAGGTGCACGCGGATCTGGTGCGTGCGTCCGGTCCTGGGGTGCACCTCGACCAGCGAGTAGCCGCGGAAGCGTTCGATGACGCGGTACGCCGTGGCCGCCTCGCGGCCGCCCTCCGCGACGGTCATGCGCTGGCGGTCGCGGGGATGGCGCGCGATGGGCGCATCGATCACGCCCTGCGGTGGCTTCGGCGTGCCTTCGACCAACGCGAGATACGTCTTCTCGACCGTGCGCGCCTTCAGCTGGCGCGCCAGCGCCTGGTGCGCGGCGTCCGACTTGGCGACGAGGATGACGCCGGACGTGTCCTTGTCCAGCCGGTGCACGATGCCGGGCCGCAGCGCTCCCCCCACGCCGGACAGATCGTCGCAGTGGGCGAGGATGGCGTTGACCAGCGTCGAGCGCGGATGCCCGGGGGCGGGGTGCACGGTCATGCCGGGCGGCTTGTTCACCGAAAGCAGGTCGGCGTCCTCGTAGATCACGTCCAGGGCGATGGGCTCGGGCCGGGCGTCGATCGGTTCCGGCGGAGGCACGACTACGGCGACGCGCTGGCCGGCGATGAGGCGCAGCCCCGGCTTCGCGCGCTCGCCGCCGACAGTGATGTGAGCTTTCGCGATGAGTTTCTGGACGCGCGATCGCGTCAGATCCGGCAGCGCGCGGGCGACGAACACGTCGAGGCGCTCGCCGTCCCGGTCTGCGGTCAGCTCAGTCCTCGCCGGCGACTGACGGTCCGGCATCGGGCGGGCGTTTCTTGCGCATCTCCTCCTGCTCCTGCAGGAGGAAGAAGATCAGGACGGCGGCGATGCTGATGCTGATGCTCGAGTCGGCGACGTTGAACGTGGGAAAGCGGCCCACGTCGATGAAGTCGGTCACCTCTCCCATGCGCACGCGGTCGATGAGATTGCCGGCGGCGCCCCCCAACTGCATCCCCAGCGCCACCCGGATGAGCCCGTGCTCCATGGGCGGGTAGACGTAGTAGAGCAGGATGGCCAGCAACCCCAGCAGGCTGGTGGCGATGAGGAAAGTGGTCTGACCCTGCAGCATGCCAAAGGCCGCGCCGCTGTTGACCACGTGGACGATGCGGACAAAGCCGCCGCTATCCGGCCAGGCTTCGCCGTACTCCAGGTTCGACCGCACCAGCCACTTTGTCAGCTGGTCGAGGGCGACGATGCCGCCGGCGATCAGGAAGAAGAGAAGGTCGCGGCGCCAGCGAGCGGCGATTCGGTCGGGGAAGCTGTTCGAGGCGGAGGCCTGCGGAAGCGCCACAAACCGAGGATAACATGCGCCTCGCGGCACCCTGACGCCGCGAGGCGTATATTCGCCGGGCACTGTAGATGTTACACTGCCTCCGTAGCCCCGTTATCGCCGTGCTCGCACAGGAGGAGGCCGTCGTGGTCCAGCAGAAGCAAAGCGTCGTCACCCCGGAGCGGTTCTCGAAGGGCCTCACCTACGCACAGTATCTCGACGCGATCGAGCGCAACCGCGCCCGCTTCGAGGAGAACTACGCCGGCACGGAGATCCCGGCCGACCTGGTCGCGAGGCTGAAGGCGCTCGTCGCCCGGCCGGACGGCCCGAAGAAGCTCATGGTGCTCGGTGAGGACTGGTGCCCCGACGTCTTCCGCGGCATGCCCGTGTTCGCGCGCATCGCCGAGGCGGCCGGCCTGGAGTTGCGCGTGTTTATGCGCGACCAGCACAAAGACATCATGGCGGAGTACATGAACGCCGGTGAGTTCGAGTCGATCCCGGTCGCCGTCTTCTACTCGCAGGACTTCGAGGAGCTGGCCCAGTGGATCGAGCGCCCGGCGCTGGCGACCCAGCAGATGCACGAGCTGGCGCCGATGTACGCGCGGCTCCGCAAGGCCGACAAGACCCCCGAGGAGGCAGCGGCGGCCAAGCAGGAGTACATCGACTTCCAGAACGGCCCCGTCTGGGGCGGCTGGCGCATCGAGACCGTGCGCGAGTGCCTCGACCGGCTGGAGGCGAAGCTCTCGTAGGCCGGCGCCGCAACATCGTCCTCATAACTGCCAACGGCATGGCGTCCCGCGCGCCCGTATGATGGAGTGAGCGCGGGAGGCGTACGTGGGTAGCTCTCTCAAGATCGGGCGGCTCTTCGGCGTCGACGTCGGCGTCCACTGGAGCTGGGTCTTCATCTTCCTCATCGTCACCTGGACGTTCGCGACGGGTGTGCTCGACCACTACTACCCGGAGTGGACGGACGCCCAGCGGTGGACGGCGGGCGCACTCGTCGCGGCGGTGTTCTTCCTGTCGGTGCTGGCGCACGAGCTGTCGCACGCCATCATCTCAAACAGGAACAAGCTGCCTGTGCGCAGCATCACGCTGTTCGTCTTCGGCGGGGTGGCAAACCTCTCGCGGGAGCCGGACGACGCCGCGACGGAGTTCCGGATCGCCATCGTCGGCCCGCTGACCAGCCTGGGGCTGGGCGCGCTGTTCGCCGTCGCCTGGGTGGCCCTGCTGCCGTTCAGCGAAGGGCTGGCCGGCATCAGCGCGAACCTCGCGCTGATCAATACGTCGCTTGCCGTCTTCAACATGCTGCCGGGATTCCCGCTGGACGGCGGGCGCGTCTTCCGCTCGATCGTGTGGGCGCGCAACCGCGACCGGCTGCGAGCGACGCGGCTCGCCTCGCGAGTCGGCGAGTGGATCGCCTACGGGATCATGGGGATCGGCGTGGCCTTCACGCTCTTCGGCGGCTATCTCTCTGGCGTCTGGTTCCTGCTCATCGGCTTCTTCCTGCGCAACGCCTCGAGCGCCAGCTACGAGCAACTGCTGATGGAGACGACGCTCAGCGGCATCACGGTGCGCGACGTGATGCAGAAGGACATCGAGCAGGTGCCGCCGGACATGAGCGTCGAGGAGCTGGTGACGGAGCACATGCTCCGCCGGAGCGCGCGCTGCTTCGCCGTGATGGCGGGGGGCGACTTCGCGGGGCTGATCACGCTGACCGACGTGCGCCGGCTGCCCCGCGAGGAGTGGGGAGCGACGAGTGTCTATCGGGCGATGACGCCGGCCACGCGGCTGCACACCGTGCAGCCCGGCGACAATCTCACGCGCGTGCTGCAGCTGATGGCGGTGCACGACGTGAACCAGCTGCCGGTGGTGCAGGGGCGGGAGCTGGTGGGGATGCTGACGCGCGGGGACATCATGCGGTTCATCCAGGTGCGGCGGGACCTCGGAGAGGAGGCGATCCGGCGCCCGGCGGAGAAGGCACCGGAGGGGGCCTCGACGCCGCGGTAGGTCAGGGGGTGATGGAGGTGGTGGTCGGGGGCGGGGAGGTGCGGGCGGGGGGTGCGATCAGCGTCGAGGCGCCAGTGGGGGCGGCGGCGGGGGCGCGGCTGGAGCCGGTGTAGGCACCTCGCCCGGCCTTCGGCCACCCTCTCCGTGGACGAGAAGGGCAGGGACAGTCGCTACGGGGCGAAGAGGCGGTCGCGCAGGGCGTCCTCGAACGCCATCTCCGGCATCACCTCCGGCCCCATGATCGTCGCCGCCAGCGAGAGCAGCAGCGTGGGGTCGGCGGCCTGACGCTCGCGGGCGCGCTTGCGCCGGGCCTGCGCCTCCGGGCCGAACTCGTTCAGCAGCTCCGCCTGCACCATCGCCGAGAAGCGCAGCCGGCGCATGCGCTCGCGGCGCTCCTCCGTGTACGGGGCGAAGATCTCCGGCTGCGACCAGTCGTCGTCCGCGATCAGGGCGTCGCGCACCATGCGCACGTCGCGGTACGTGATCGAGAGCCCCTGCCCGATGATCGGGTCGTTGTAGCCGGCGGCGTCGCCGATGAGCACTGCGCCCGGCGCGTACGGCGTCTCCGTCCAGCCGTCCTGGTTCGGGTAGGAATGGCAGGGGCCGGCGGGCGTGGCGTTCGCGATGTGCTCGCTGAGCGGCATGCTCTGCAGCCGGAACGCCTCGAGGAACACGCGGGGGCCGTCGGGGCCGGAGAGGCGCTGCGGCTGCTCGCTCGGGTAGCCGAGGTAGAGGCGGGCGCGCCCGTCCCCCTGCGGGAACACCAGGAAGTGCACGTCGCCCTCGGCGCCGATGGCCTGCGTGTCGTCGGGGAATCCGTGCGCGCCATCGACGAGCAGCCCGGAGAAGAAGTGGTGCTGCGGGTCCTGGTGGAGTTCGATGCCTAGCTGTTGCCGCACCAGCGAGCCACGCCCGTCGGCGCCGACGATGATCCGGCAGGTCGCCCGCTGCTGCCTGCCACCATGGGTGTACGTCACCGAGGGTGACGCGCCGGCAGTGATGGTGATGTCGCTGGCGCCGCTCAACACGCAGGCCCCGGCGGCTGTCGCGAGGTCGCGGAGCAGCTCACACGAGCGCGGGTGGCCGATGGTCAGCGGGCCGGGGATGCCCGGCAGCACGCCGAGCTGCAGCGCCGCCGCCTCGGCCTGCTCCGGGGTGGCGTCGTCGCCGTAGGAGATGTGCCGGACGAGGTGGTGAGCGCCGGCGGCGATGAAGTCGTCGTAGAGGCCGAGCGTCCGCAGCTCGGCGACGCCCCAGGGGGCGATCCACTCGCCGCGGACGCGGTCTCGGTAGACGGTCGCGCGTTCGAGGGCGAGGACGGAGCGTCCGGCGCGAGCGAGGACGGTCGCAAGGGCGCCGCCGCCGATCCCGCAGCCGATGATGATGGCGTCGAATCGGTCAGTCATCGCGGATGCCTACTCGAACTCCCAGCCGGCGCCTTCCTTGAAGGAGCGCAGGATGCGGCGGGCGACGACCATGCGGTGAACCTCGTCCGGGCCGTCGTAGATGCGGGCGGCGCGGGCGTTGCGGTACATGCCCTCGAGCGGCGTGTCGCCGGAGACGCCGCGAGCGCCGTGCACCTGGATGGCGCGGTCGATGACGTCGTGAAGCGCCTTCGCGCCCCAGAACTTGATGATCGAGATCTCGACGCGCGCTTCGTCGCCCTGGTCGATCTTGTGAGCGGCGTGCATCGTCAACAGCCGCGACGCCTGGATCTCGGCGGCGGAGTCGGCGATCCAGTTTTGCACAGTCTGCTTCTCGGCGAGGGTGCTGCCGAAGGCCTTGCGCTTCAGGGCGTACTCGCACATCAGCTCGAAGGCCCGCTGCATCTGGCCAAGCCAGCGCATGCAGTGGTGGATGCGGCCGGGGCCGAGGCGCCTCTGGGCGATGCGAAAGCCGTCGCCGGGCTCACCGAGGGTGTTGGTGACGGGCACGCGGCAGTCCTCGTAGCGGATCTCGCAATGGGCGCCAGCGGTCTCGCCCATCACCGGCACGGGGCGGATGATGTTGAAGCCGGGCGTGTCGGTCGGGACGACGATCTGCGACATGCGCCGGTGGGGCTCCGCCTCGGGGTCGCTCACGCACATGACGATGGCGAAGGACGCGCCGATGGCGCCGCTGGTGAACCACTTGTGGCCGTTGATCACCCACTCGTCGCCGTCACGGACGGCGCGGGTCTGCAGGCCCGTCGGGTCGGCGCCCGAGACCTCCGGTTCCGTCATGGAGAAGCAGGAGCGGATCTCGCCGGCGACGAGCGGCTTCATGTAGCGCTCCTTCAGCTCCGGCGAGCCGAACTGGTGCAGGATCTCGGCGTTGCCGGTGTCGGGCGCGGCGCAGCCGAAGGCGCGGGGCGCGAACGGGCTGCGGCCGAGGATCTCGTTCACGTAGGCGTAGGGGAGGAAGCCCTTCCCCGTGCCGCCGGCCTCCGGCCCGATGAACATCGCCCACATGCCCATGGCCTTCGTGCGCGCCTGGAGGTCCTTCATCAATGCGGCCGATTCGGCGTCGCCGCGCTCGAGGATGTGCTCGTTGGGGATGATGTGCTCGTCGAGGAAGGCCTTCGCCTGCTTGCGCTGTGCGCGGACCTCCTGGGGGATGACGAAGTCGACCATGGTGCAGCCTCCGTGGGTTCAGGTATCGGCGAGGATGAGTCTACTCCCGGTGGGGGTTAGGTTCACGGGTGGGCCGTGTACATGCGGCGGACTATGAGGCAGGCAGGCTCCAGCCCTCGGCGCCGCGTATGAGCGCGCGCTGCCGATTGATCTCGCCGGAGTGGTAGAGGTCGTGGCTGATCATGATCGTGATGAGCTGCTGGCGGGCCATGGGCGCCCGCCACGGCGCGGGGCGTTCGACTGCAAGCTCCGCATCGTCGGTGAGCGCGGCGAGCCCGTCGGCGAGGAGGCGGTGCCCTTCGTCCAGCCAAGCGATCACGCTCTCGCGATCGAACGCTGACGGGCGGGGAATGGTCGCCCATTCCAGCGTGCAGTCGCCGAACGCGCGGTCGGCGTACATGCGCTTGGGGCCGCCGATGTGCAACACGAGGTCGCCGATCGATAGCTCGGGCTGCGTGCCGAACTCGTCGATACTCCACTTCGCGGGACGTATCTCCCACTCGTCGTCACGCACAGAGTCCAGATTGCGGCGGAGGGAGCTGAACGGATCGGCCCGGTAAGCCACCTCCATCATGTGCAACAGTGTCTCGATCGCCGTCCGGCCCATGTCGTGACGGTACGCGCTTGTGACCCATCACGCAACGACTGTTGACCGCGGGATCTACCGGTCAGGTGACGAGCGTTTGATGCCGTTGTCGCGGAGGAACTGCAAGACGGCCTCGTTGAAGCGCTCCGGCTGGTAGAGGTTCACGGCGTGCGCGGCACCCTCGATGACGATGAGGCGGGCACCGGGGATCTTCGCGGCCATGTACTCACAGCCGGCGCGGTAGCGCTGGTCGTCGGCGCCGAGGACGATAAGCGTCGGGACGGCGATCTCCTCCAGATGCTCCATCACCTTCGCGTCGCGCTGAGTGAGGATGCCGCGGCCGGCGAACGCGAGCCCTTCGGCCGAGCGCTGGTACTGTTTTGTGCGGTCGATCTCGATGCCCCGGCCGAAGCCTTCGAGGCCGCGCTCCTCGAAGCGCTTCGCGTAGCCGATCGAGAAGTCGTTCCAGCCGGCGCGGGCGTCGTCCTTGCGATAGCCGGGGCCGGTGTTACAGAGCACCAGTGCGCGCACCATCTCCGGGTGCGCCAGCTGGAACTCGAGTGAGATATAGCCGCCGAGCGACAGGCCGCCGACGACCGCCCGCTCGACGCCGAGGTGGCGGAGGAGCGCTGCCATGTCCTCGACGGTGAGCTTCTCGGTGTAGTCCTCCTGCTTGGGCGGGCTGCCGGTCCCGCCATGGCCGCGCATGTCCCAAGCGATCAGGCGGTAGTCGCCGAGAGCGTCGAACTGCGGCTCCCACATCTGGAGCGTGGCGGCGTAAGCGTGGGTGAGAAGGATGGGCGCGCCGGAGGGGCTGCCGTGCTCCTCGTAGTTGATACGGATCCTGTTGAGATCGACGGTTGGCATACGGGGCGCATGATTCCCGACGCCGGGGTGGAGCACAACTTCGGGTGATGGCCGTGAGGGGTTGCGGCCCCAGGAATGGTTCGCTTCGCTCAGCACGATAAGCGAAGAATCCCGTCCCCTACCGGGACGTCAGACGGGCCAGAGGTGGGCGAGCCAGCCGATGGCTCCCGATAGCGGGAGTCGGCGGGGCGCAGGCTCGCGGGGGATGACGGGGATCGGCGCGGCATGAGTCATCGGCTCTGAATCTCGAGCTGGTGGCGCTGGAGTGCGATCAGACAGTGGCGACGACTGCACGGTGTTCATCTTATGTAAGGATCGGTTCCGCACGAGGACTCCTGAACCGCCGGGACGCTCCTCCGCTACCATTTGGCCTGATGGCGCAGCGTATCCGCGACGAATTCGAGCCCATGACCGAATCCCGGCCGCTGGTCGAGGAGCTGCGGGAGCGTATCGCCGCCAACGGTCCGATCACATTCCGGGCGTTCATGGACGCAGCGCTCTATCATCCGCTCTACGGGTATTACGTGACTCATCCGGACGCGTCGACAAGAAGCGGGGATTATGTCACGAGCCCGCACGTCCATCCCGTCTTCGGTGCGCTCGTCGCGAAGCAGCTCTGCCAGATGTGGGAGCTGCTCGGCCGCCCGGCGCCCTTCGACGCGGTCGAGCAGGGCGCGGGCGATGGAACGCTGGCCCGCGACGTGCTTGGCTGGGCGCGCGACCGCGAGCCGGACTTCGCTTCAGCACTGCGCTACCGCATCGTGGAGCCGATCGCGCGGCTTCGGGAGCGCCAACGGCGCCGACTCGAAGACGCGGGCTTCGCTGACGCGACCGACTGGCTCGACGCGCTCCCACGCGGCGTGTCTGGCTGCATCCTCTCGAACGAGCTGGTCGACGCGTTCCCGGTGCACCGCGTCGCCCGCGAGGGCGGCGAGCTGCGGGAGGTCTACGTCGCCTGGAGGGACGGAGGTTTCGCGGACGAGAACGGCCCGGTGTCAGATGATCACCTTCGCGCGTACTTCGATGAGCTCGATCTGCTGCCGGGCGAGGGCTGCCTCGCGGAGGTGAACCTCGATGCGGTCGCGTGGATACAGGATGTCGCAGCGGCGCTCACGCGCGGCTACGTGCTCACGTTCGATTACGGCTACGAGGCGGCGGACCTGTACGCGCCGTGGCGCCGCGACGGCACACTGCTCTGCTTCTACCGGCAGTCGGCCGGCAGCGACCCGTATCAGCGCATCGGCATGCAGGACATGACCGCGAGCGTCGACTTCACGACGCTGAGGCGGGCGGGCGAACGGGCCGGGTTGCGGACGCTAGGCTCCACCGACCAGGCGCAGTTCCTCGTGCGGCTGGGCATCGGCGCGGGGCTCACAGCGACGGCGGAGCGCAACCAGATGGAAGAGTACTTCGCCCGCCGCGACGTGGTGATGCGTCTCATCGATCCGGCGGGTCTCGGCCGGATTCGGGTGCTGCTGCAAGGGAAGGACGCACCCGAGGCGCCGCTGTGGGGCTTCAGCGATGCCGGATAGCCTCTCGGCGGGGACGAAGGCGCCGCCATTCAGCCTTCCGTCCACGAACGGTGACGTCTCGCTCGACGATCTGTTGCGCGACGGCCGGCTCGTGCTGGCGTTCTACACCGAGGACGGCACGCCGACCTGCCAGACCGAGATCGCGATGCTGAAGGACGCGCAGGAGATGCTGCGGGAGTTCGGGGCGAGTGTGATCGCCGTCAGCGCCGACAGCGTCGCATCGCACGAAGCGTTCGCCGAGCGTCTCGGCGGCGTGCCGTTTCCGCTGGCATCGGACGCATCGCTCGCGGCGGCACGCGCCTACGGGGTCGTCGACGAAGGGGACCCGCGGCGGTCGCGGCGCGCCATCTTCGTCATCGACCGCGACGGGACGGTGCTACTGGCGCTGCACTTCCAGCCGAACAGCCTGGCGCAGATCGAGGCAATCTTCACGGTGCTGGGCGCTGAGTAGGCGTGGCTCTACTCGATCGATACCCGGCCTTCCGCCAGCTCGCGGAGAAAGACCAGATAGTCGAGGTCGCCGGGCGAGGAGCCGAACGCCGTGAGCATCATCGCGACCTCCGAGCGATGCTGCGTCGCGTGGTTAATCACCTGCACGAGCGTCTGGCCGAGGGGCGCGGTCTGGTCAAAGCCGTAGCGCTTCCACCATGCTTCGGCGCGATCCCAGTCGGTGTCGGCGAGCGAGCGGCCGAAGGCGCCGAGATTGTCGTGCGCGCCGGCGAAGAGGTCCGTCACGGCCGCGAAGGGCTGACCGGACGGAAGATCGTCGAAGGGCGCGTGGTCCCAGTTCGCGAGCCAGAACAGATACGTCCCGACGTAGTGGGTGAGCACGTCGCGGATGGCGGGTTGGGTGGGGTGCAGCTGCTCGTCGAGGCGCGGTTCATCCAGCCCGCCGGCGACTGCGAGGATGCGGCGGTCGGCCCACCCGGTGTAGGCGATGAGCGTGCGCGCGTGGGTGACGGCGTCCATGGTGCGCCAATTCTAGCACCGGCAGACCGGCCCGCCTACTGACAGCGCGTGCCGGCGGTGGGCGCCGCCGCATTCGGCGCGGTAGTATTCGGGCATGCGCAAGACATTCGTCCGTTCGCTGCTTATCACCGCCGTCGTCCAGTTCATCGTGACGCGCACACGCGCCGGGCAGGCGTACGAGGAAGGCGCGGCGGAACGGATGTGGATGCTGTATCCGATCAACGTGCTGCTGAGCGCGCTGTTCTGGACGGTAGCCATCCGCACGTCGGCGCGCGCGCTGCGCGTCGTCCGCGGCGGCTGATCGCGTGCGCTGCCGCATCCGTCACGTCGACGCGTTCACGTCGACGCCCCTCGAGGGCAACCCGGCGGCGGTGGTCGACGGCGAGGGGCTGTCCGGCGAGGTGATGCAGCGCATCGCGCTGAACCAGAAGCTCTCAGAGACGGTGTTCCTGCTGCCTCCGGACGCGCCGGACAACGACGCGAAGCTGCGGATCTTCACGCCGGCGACAGAGCTTCCGTTCGCGGGTCACCCGACGATCGCCGCGGCGCACATCCTCTCGACAGAAGCCATCGTCAGCCATGGCGGCCGGCCGCTGCGGCTCGAGACCGGCGCGGGCGTCATCCCCGTCGAGGTCGACGCCTCGATCCCGATGTACACCATGACGCAGGCGACGCCCGTCTTCCGTGACGTCGACGTCCCTCTCGATGAACTGGCGCGCTCGGTCGGACTGGCTCCCGGAGACATCGTCCGTGCCGAGCAGGTGTCCACGGGGATCTTCTGGCCGGTGGCGCAGGTGACGTCGCTGGAGGCGATGATGCGAGTCCAGCCGGACATGACCGCGCTCAGCAAGCACTTCCTGGCGGTCTTCTGCATCGGGGCGGACGCACCGGACGCACAGGTACACGTGCGCTGCTTCGCGCCGGGCGGCGGCGTGCCGGAGGACCCGGTGACGGGGAGCGCCAACGGGTGCATCGCGGCGTTCATCGCAAAGCACGGGCTGCTGCCGCCGCGGGACGGTGCGATCGGCTATGTCGCGGAGCAGGGGTCGGAGATGCGGCAGCCCGGGCGCGTCCGCGTCTCCGTTTCCGGCCCGACCGACTCACTCGTCGTGCGCGTCGGCGGGAGCGCCGTCACCGTGCTCACGGGCGAGCTGCTGCTTCCCGGCTGATGTCCATCGCCGCGATCCTCCTCGCCGACCGCGACGTGCCCGCGCTTGGCGGACCGCCGGCGCTGCTCCCCTGGCACGACGGCGAGACGCTTGTGGAATATCAGGTCGCGCAGCTGCTGGAAGCGGGTGTGGGCGCGGTGGAGGTGGTGCTGGGCGCGGATGCGGACCGCATCATCCCGCTTGTCGCGCGCGACAACGTGGAGCCCGTGGTGAACGCGCGGTGGCGCGACGGCGTCGCCGGGTCGCTGCGGGTGGGGGCGTCAGCGGTTCCACGGGGGACGGAGACGGCGCTGATCGTCGAGGTCATACAGCCGCGGCCGGCGGAGATCTATCGCCGGTTACTCGACGCGCATCTCGGGAATGGTGCGGGGATCACGGTACCCACGTTCAAAGGGACGGCGGGGCGGCCGATCGTCGTGGATACGGCGGCGCTGGCGGAGCTGCGGAATCTCACCGCTCCGGGGAATCTGGAGATGCTCATCGAGCGCCACGCAACCGTGCACCTCGTCCCGCTCGACGACTCGATCGTCCTGCTGGAGATCGCAACGCGCGAGGAGTACGAGAGCGCCCACCTGCGACTCGGGTGAGCGTCGTCCAGGCTACGCCGGCAGCAGGCGGACGAATAGCTCGTTGCTCAGGAGGCGGCCTCGCGGCGTGAGCCGGACGTGGGTGTCCGTGCGCTCGACGATGCCGTAGCCCTCGAATTCAGACAGCACGGCGCCGTATGCCTCCTCCAGATCACGTCCGTGGCGCTCCCGGAAGGCGGCGACGGCGACGCCCTCGACCAGCCGCAGACCGAGGATCATCGTGTCGGACATCGAGAGCTCCGGGGTCATCTTCTCGACGCCGGCGACGTGGCGGAGCGTCCGCTTCCCGTCCCGCGACGCCGCGAGCGACTCGTCGACCAGCTCGACGTAGCGGTTGGGAAGCAGCACGTTCGAGAAGCGCACGCCGTCGACGAAGGAGTGCGCTCCGGCGCCGAGTCCCAGGTACTCGCGGTTCTGCCAGTACGTCAGGTTGTGGCGGCATTGTCGTTCGGGCTTTGCCCAGTTCGAGATCTCGTAGTGTTCGTACCCGGCGCGGACCATCCGTTCCTGCGTCCACTCGTACTGCTCCGCCTGCGCGTCGCCGTCGGGCGCGGGCGTGCGACCCCGGGCGACGTCTCGCGCCAGCGGCGTGCCCTCCTCGACGGTGAGGGCGTACAGCGAGAGGTGGTCGGGGGCCAGCTCCACCGCCTGTTCGAGGTTGCGCTGCCACGAGGACAGGGCCTGCTCCGGGAGGCCGTAGATCAGGTCCAGGTTCACATTCTCGAACCCCGCCTCACGCGCGGAGGCGTACGCCCGCCGGGCATCATCTGCGGTGTGGATGCGGTCGAGCGCGCGCAGTTCGTCGTCATCGAACGACTGCACACCGATGGAAATGCGGTTGAAGCCGATGTCGCGCAGTCCGCGAAGATACTCCTTGGTCACGCTGCCGGGGTTCGCCTCCAGCGACACCTCGGCAGCGGCGTCGACGGCGAACGAGTCGCGAAGGCCGCGCAGGATGCGCTCCATTTCGTCGACGGGGGTGAGGCTGGGGGTGCCGCCGCCGAAGTTCACGGTCTGGACCAGCCGCCCGGCGAGCGTGCGGCCCCATAGCGACGCTTCCTTCAGCAGCGTTGCGGAGTACGCGGGGATGAGATGGTCGTGGCCGGCGTAGGAGTTGAAGTCGCAGTAGCCGCATTTGGCGGTACAGAACGGGATGTGCAGGTAGATGGCGATCGCGCCGCCGGTGGAGGCCACACCTCAGCCTACAGTGCGCGAGAGGCTGGACGCGAGAGCCGGAGGCAGGAGTGGCGCACGGGGCTACTCAGACGGCAGCCAGCCAACCGACCGCCACCACCAGGGTGCCGACGGCGATCAAGCCGAAGCCGGCCTGCAGCGCAGAAGCATCGCGGCGGAGCAGGCGGAGGCCCATGCTGGCGACCAGGCAACCCGCCCCGACCGCTGCGGCCGGGGCGTACCAGCGCAGATCGTAGTCCAGCAGCGGGGCGAGGACGGCCGTCATCGACAGGGCAAGCGCGAACGCGCTCCAGGCGAGGAGCATCGCACGGTGCGGGCCGAGACGATGGGCGAGCCCGCGGACGCCCTGCCGGGCGTCCGCCTCGATGTCCGGGAGCGTGTTCGCGAGGTGCAGCGACAGCCCCGCGAGCGCGCCGAGCGGCAGCAGCCACCAGAGGGCCTCGTCTCGCGCGTCGAGCGTCACCCAGACCCACGCAGGCAACGTTGGGATGGCCACCATGAACGGGACTGGGCTGAGCGCCGTGCGCTTGAGCCGCACGTCGTAGGCGAGCCCGCACGCGAGGCCCAGCAGGGCAAGAGCGAGGGACCCCGCACCCAGCGTCGATGCGGCCGCTGCCGTGGCGGCAATGAGCAGCAGCGCCAGCCACGCCGCGGCTCGGGGCGCAAGCACCCCCGCCGCGATGGGCTTCCAGGGCTTCGTGGCCGCGTCAAGCTCGCGGTCGCAGTAGTCGTTGGCGACGCCGATGGCGCTCTGGGCGCAAAGCATCACCAGCAGCATGCGGGAGAGCGTCCACGCATCGGGGGCGCCGTCAGTCGCGACGAACCCCAGCCCTGCTGTGGCCGCGACGTTCAGGAACGTCGGGAAGGGGTGAATGATGCGCGCGGCACGCAGGGCGCGCCACGTTCGCTCCGGCGGCGGTCGCCTTTCGAGGTGCAGAGCGTGTGGTTGCATCTGCTCCAGCCTTCGGTGCCCTCAGCGCCGATGATACTCCTCGCCGGGTGCAGACATCTCAAGATCGAAAGACGCGACCAAAACGCTTGACAGCCTTCGCGACGGCGCACTATGTTAGATCAGTCCGTACGGACTTCATGGGGACACGATTCGTAAGGAGGTGTCTCATGACGGACCGCATTCGTTGGGGTATCTGGCAAGTCGACGCATAACGCCCTGGCCGGCCAGCGGGCAGGGCACGCCGACGAGGCAAGGCCCCACCAGATCATCGGACATGTTGGACGCCCGTATGTGGCGCTTCCCAGCCGAGACGGGGGTTGACCCGTAACGGGGCCTGCCGATTGTCAGGACAACCAGAAACCGAATAAAGAGGCTTTCCCTTCCGGAAGGCCTTTTTATTATGCTGGAGACTGATGTCCGAGGACGCGCTGAGCAATCAGTCCAACCTTTGGCTGGCTGACACGCTGTGGAAGCTCGGCGCGGTTCAGTTCGGTGACTTCACGCTCGGGCGCACCACTGTCCACTCGCCTATTTACGTCAACCTCCGGCTGCTCATCTCCCACCCCACAGCCTTGGCCCGCGCGGCGCACATCCTGCTGCAGGAGATTCAGACGCTGCAGTCGATGCGCAACCCGCAGGTCGACCCGTTCGACGTCGTCTGCGGCGTACCGTTCGGCGGCCTGATGATCGCGCAGGCATTCTCGCTGACGGCGAAGGTACCGCTCATCTACCTGCACCCACGGAAGGACGACCTGGACTCCGACGTCGAGGGGCTCTACCAGCCGAGCCAGACGGCGCTCATCATGGACGACCTGATCACCGGCGGCGGCAGCATCGTGCTCACGGCGAACCGCCTGCGCGACGAGGGTCTTTTCGTGCGCGACGCCGTCGTACTCTTCGACCGCCAATCCGGCGGCCGGGGGAGGATGGAGGAGGAGGGCATCCGGTTGGTGAGTGTCCTCACGATCGAGGTGCTGCTCACCTACCTGATGTCGAGCGGAAAGATCGACGAGGAGTGGTACCGGAAGAGCATGGTTTTTCTGGAGGGCGACCCGGGTTAGAGCAGGCGCCGGATGGGCTTGCGTCCCGGTCGGGGATCGTAGTTCGACTTGAACATCTCGAGCTTGTCGCGCTCGATCAGGTACTTGCCGGCGAAGAGGACCGCCGGCACCTTTTTCTGTTTGATCAGGCGCCGCAGGCTCTGCGGATGGATCCCCAGCAGGCGCGCCGCTTCCACCAGATCGAGATAGTTCTCGAAGGGACTGCTAACCACCGCGCCCTCGATACCTGTAAGACGCTATATCAGATGAGTGATTCTAGCACGTGATGTCAAGCGCTGCCAGCAAGGCCCTAGCGGCGCCCGAACCAGCGCCGCTGCGGCTTCTGAGCAGCGTCAGCAGCCGCGGAATCCGCCGCGGCGCGCCCAACCGCCCGCTCGAGGCGGCGGTGGAGCATCATCATCGCCTCCGCCACCTCCAGCGCGGCCTCCGGATCGGCCGTGATCTGGGGGAACAGCTGCCTGATCTCGTCGGTGAACCCGGCGACGGTGCTGGTCGCACCCTGGCGCATGTGGTGGACGCGCAACTCGTTCACGGAGCCGTAGACCGCCGAGAGCAGCTTTCGATACTGCTGCTCGTCCAACTCGATCACTGCCTCGGCATCGTCCGCGTGTGGGCGCAACTGCTGCGCGACGTCGCGGAGGCCGTGCGCACCGGGCAGTTTCGTATCCGGATCCAGCTCCGATCCCGGGCGCCCCAGGTGATACACGAGCGCGAGGGAGATGAGGCGGGGTTCGTCATGTGTGAGCCGAAGCGCAAAGGGCATCGCGCGCCGATTGTAACAGGGCAACGAAAAGGCCCCTTCCGGGGCCCTCGTTCCATCTGACGCTGTGCGGCGCGCTCAGCCCTTGTGCTTGCGCTGCCAGCGCGTCTTCTTGAGCATCTTGCGGTGCTTGTGCTTCCGCATCTTTTTGCGGCGCTTCTTAACGACCGAACTCACCAGCACACCTCCTTCCGCGGGATCGCCCAGCAAGCGGAACGGACGGCCCGAGCCACCCGCGCCGTGACGGTGGGACAGGCGCAAGTATAGACGCCCCGAAGGCGCTGGACGAGTACCGCGGTTTCGTGCTCTCTCAGGCCTGTGCTAGAATCACACGAAGCCGGACCGGTCGACGCATCAGACCAGCGGTCTGTCGCCGAAGCCGGAGCGGCTCATTTTGTCATAGGGAGGCCCATCAGTTGACGGAGACACGTAGCGGCGGAGTCGCCGAGAAGATCCCGCGGGATGCCGACGACGCCGCCTTCACGATGCAGGACTGGCTCGACGACAGCACCGATCTAAAGACGCTGCACCGAGGCGAAGTCGTCGAGGGGACGATCATGGGGATCCAGCGCGACGGGGCGCTGGTCGACGTGTCGTCCAAGTCCGAAGGCATCATTCCGCTGAATGAGATGCACTCGTTGGGCGCGGAGGCGATAAGCAAGCTCGCAGTCGGCGACAAGATCCTCGTGTACGTCATGCAGCCGGAGGCGGACCAGGGGCAGATCCTGCTGTCCGTCGACCGGGCCCGAGGTGAGCGGGGCTGGCGCGTGCTGCAGACGCGTTACGAGGCGGGCGAAGCGTTCGAGGCAGAGGTGACGGGCTTCAACAAGGGCGGGCTGCTGGTGAACGTCGAAGGCGTGCACGCGTTTGTCCCGCTCTCGCAGGTCGTGGGCGTGCGCCCCGACCGCGAAGAGGGTGGCGGAGACGGCGGTCTGGCGACGGTTGTCGGCAAGCAGCTGCGGCTGAAGGTGATCGAGATCAACCGCCGGCGCAACCGCGTCATCCTCTCCGAACGCGCGGCACTGCAGGAGTGGCGCTCGCAGCAGAAGGACCGCTTGCTCGCCGAGCTGAAGGAGGGCGAGATCCGCAAGGGTCGTGTCTCCAGCGTCCGCAGTTTCGGGGTGTTCATCGACCTCGGTGGCGCGGACGGCCTCGCGCACCTGAGCGAGGTGTCGTGGGACCGCAACAAGGCGCCCGAGGAGATGTACCGCGTCGGCGACGAGGTCGACGTCTACATCATGAAGGTGGACCCGGAGACCAAGAAGATCGCGCTGAGCCTGCGCAGGGCCCAGCCGGAGGAGTGGGACCTCATCGTCGACAAGTACCAGGTGGGCCGCGTGGTGCCGGGCATGGTCACCAAGCTGGTGACGTTCGGCGCGTTTGCCCGCATCGAGGGGCCGGTCGAGGGGCTGATCCACGTCTCGGAGCTGGTGGACCGGCGAATCGCGCACCCCAAGGAGGTCGTGCGCGAGGGCGACCTGCTCCCGTTGAAGATCGTCCGCATCGAGCGCGACCGGCACCGGCTGGGGCTGAGCCTCCGCGACGCCCGTGAGGAGGGGGAGCGGATGGGCTTCCGCTTCACCGAGGCGGGCGAGGTGATGGCAGTGCCGGACGATGTCCGGACCGAGTTTGAAGAGCGGGAGGGCATCACCGTCCAGCCGCGGAGCGACGATGAGGCCCCCGGCCAAGCCGAGGACGTTGTTCCAGCGGCACCTGAAGCAGACGCGGCTCAAGCCGCACCTGAAGTCGAAGAACCAGCGGCCGAAGGCGGGCAACTCGCTGTCGCGGCTGCCGATCCTGTAGCTGAAGAGGCACCGGAGGCGGTTGCCGCGGAAGAGCCCGAGGAGAGTGCGTCGGAGGCGGTAACCGAAGAGGCCCCCTCCGGCGTTGTACTTGATGAGGCTTCGCCCGAAGCGCCGGCGGAAGAGGGTGTAGAGGGCAGCTAGGATCGCGCCGGAGGAACCAGCGCGCAACGGGAGATCCGGCCGCGGAGGGCCGAGCAACATCAGGAGCACCGGTCGAGACGCGAACGACAGCGCCCGACAGTGAGACCGAAGGCAGGCGACACAGATCTGTAACTTCGGTCAACTGGACTTCGAAGCCTGAGCTGTGCTAAATTGGATACGGAAAGTTAGCATTTAGGGTTGGAGCGTCGGGATGGCTGACCGGTTCGACAAATTCACAGAACGCGCACGCAGGGTCCTCACTCTGGCTCAGGAGGAGGCCCAGCGGTTTAACCACAACTACATCGGCACAGAGCACCTGCTCCTGGGCCTTGTCCGCGAGGGCGACGGCGTGGCCGCGAAGGTCCTGGCGAACCTGGGTGTGGAGTTGAACAAGGTGCGCTCCGCCGTGGAGTTCATCATCGGCCGGGGGGACCGCGCGGTCCTCGGGGACATCGGGCTGACGCCGCGCGCCAAGAAGGTCATCGAGTTGGCGGTCGACGAGGCGCGCCGGCTGAACCACCACTACATCGGCACGGAGCACCTGCTTCTCGGCCTCGTCCGGGAGGGAGAGGGCATCGCTGCCGGGGTGCTGGAGAGCCTGGGCGTGAACCTGGAGCGGGTCCGCGCCGAGACGACGCGCATCCTCTCGCAGAGCATGCCGCAGAGCGCCGGGGCCGGCGCCCGCTCGTCCTCAACCCGCACCCCTACCGTCGACCAGCTGGGCATGGACCTGACGCAGGCCGCGCGGGCGGGCAAGCTCGACCCGGTCATCGGCCGCTCGAAGGAGATCGAGCGGGTAATCCAGATCCTGTCACGCCGCACCAAGAACAACCCGGTGCTCATCGGCGAGCCTGGTGTTGGCAAGACGGCGATCGCCGAGGGGCTGGCGCACCGCATCGTTGCGGGTGACGTGCCGGAGACGCTGCAGGGCAAGCGCCTCTTGACGCTGGACATCGGTTCGCTGGTGGCCGGGACGAAGTACCGCGGCGAGTTCGAGGAGCGGCTGAAGAAGGTCATCGAAGAGATCAAGAGCAGCGGCAACTGCGTGCTGTTCGTCGATGAGCTGCACATGCTGGTGGGCGCGGGCGCGGCCGAGGGCGCCGTCGACGCGGCGAATATCCTGAAGCCGTCGCTGGCGCGCGGCGAGTTGCAGTGTGTCGGAGCGACTACGCTCGATGAGTACCGCAAGCACATCGAACGCGACGCGGCGCTGGAGCGCCGCTTCCAGCCCATCCTCGTCGAGGAGCCGAGCGTCGAGGAGACGATCGAGATCCTGAAGGGGATCAAGGAGCGCTACGAGGAGCACCACAAGCTCATCATCTCCGAGGAGGCGCTCCACGCGGCGGCCGAGCTGGCTTCCCGTTATGTCGCCGACCGCTTCTTGCCGGACAAGGCCATCGACCTTATCGACGAAGCCTCCAGCCGCGTCCGCATCCGCCGCTCCACGACGCCACCCTCCCTGAAGGAGGCGACGCGGGGACTGGAGTCGCTGCGCCGCGAGAAAGACGCCGCGATCTCGTCGCAGCAGTATGAGTACGCGGCCGAGCTGCGCGACCGTGAGGTCAAGCTCCAGGAGAAGATCGAGCAGCTGGAGCAGGGGATCGAGGTCCAACAGGAAGAGAACAAGCCCATCGTCACCGAGGACGACATCGCCGACGTGGTGAGCATGTGGACTGGCATTCCGGTCGCGCGCATCGCCAGCGAGGAGTCGCAGCGGCTGCTCCAGATGGAGGAAGCGCTGCACGCCCGCGTCATCGGCCAGGACGAGGCGATCGTGGCGATCGCGAAGTCGGTGCGCCGCTCGCGCGCCGGCCTGAAGGACCCGAAGCGGCCGATCGGCGTGTTCATGTTCCTGGGCCCGACTGGTGTTGGCAAGACGTACCTGCCGCGGGTGCTCGCGGAGTTCATGTTCGGCAGCGAAGACTCCATGATCAAGCTCGACATGTCCGAGTTCATGGAGAAGCACAACATCTCGCGGCTGGTCGGAGCGCCTCCCGGTTACATCGGCTACGACGACGGCGGCCAGCTCACCGACACCGTGCGCCGCAAGTCGTACTGTCTGATCCTGCTCGACGAGATCGAGAAGGCACACCCGGACGTCTTCAACATGCTGCTCCAGATTTACGACGACGGTCACCTGACGGACGCCAAGGGCCGCAAGGTGGACTTCCGTAACACGATCATCATCATGACCAGCAACGTGGGCTCCGACCTCATCCGCAAGGAAGGCAACCTGGGCTTCGCGGTGACGAAGGATGACGTCAAGACGGTTGAGCAGGCTTACTCGAAGATGAAGGACAAGGTGCTGGAGGAGTTGAAGCGCGTCTTCCGCCCGGAGTTCCTGAACCGCATCGACGCGCAGGTGGTGTTCCACCCGCTGTCGCAGGAGCACATCCGCCACATCGTGGAACTGCTGCTCCGCGACCTGGAGAAGCAGCTCATCCTGAAGGGCGTGTCGTTCAGCATCACCGAGGCGGCGAAGGACTGGCTTGGGCAGAAGGGCTACGACCACGTGTTCGGCGCCCGCCCGCTCCGCCGCGTCATCCAGAACGAGCTGGAGGACCGGCTGTCGGAGGCGCTGCTGCAGGAGCGGTTCGTGCCCGGCGACACGGTGCTGATAGATGTCCAGAACGACGAGATCGTGCTGGACAAGCAGGCGGAACCCGCCCTCGCCTGACCGCCGATTTTGGACGCGCATCCAGAGGCCCTCGCCTGCCGCGGGGGCCTCTGCGCATTGTGCGCGAATTCCGCAGGTATCGGGTAGGGCGCGCGCGATCCAGCGAAGGCTAGAGTGAGTCGCGTGGGCAGCAGGAGCGCCTCTCGTTGACCGAGTCCGGACAGCCGCGGAGCCTGCGGGAGTTGACGCCTCGCCAGCGCGAGGTCCTCGAGCTGTTGCGCCGGGGCCTCACGAACGAGGAGATCGCCGGCCAGCTCGGGATCAGCCTCGACGGCGCAAAGTGGCACGTCTCCGAAATCCTCTCCCGGCTCGGCGTCGACAACCGCCAGGAGGCGGCGCTCTGGCCGCAGGGCGGCGACCGGCACTGGTGGAGCGCGGCGTTCGCACCGCTGCGGGTCGGCCGCGAAGCCGTACCCGGCTGGGGCGCGAAGGGGGGGGGGGGCGTGGTGATCGGTGCGGCCGGCGTCGGCGTCGCGTTGCTCGCCTGGGGCATCATCGCCGGAGGCGACGACGAACCGGGCGCATCTCGCACAGGCGTCCCGGCGGTCGACGACACGATCCAACTGCTCGTACGTCGGGACGTCGACGGGCTGATGGGCCGCGTGCGCCTCACGACGATCGGGTGCAGCGTGGAGCAGACGATCGGCAGCCCTCCGCCGTGTCAGCCCGGGACGCCCGACGGCACGCCGGTCGAGGCCTTCCCCGTGGGCTACTGCGAGGGCACCTACCTGACGGATGACGACGCGGTCCACTCGGCCCTGGGGGCGGCGCTCGTCCGGCAGCCAAGCGCCGCGATCTACGCCGTCCTTCGCGGGCACGGCACGGGCGCGCCGGCGGGAGGCTACACGGTGGCGGTGACGCCCGACATGCCGTCGCAGCCGACCGCGCCGGTCTCGTTCTGGTACCTCGAGGACGACGGGGCGGTCACGGGGCTGGGGAATGAGTGCGGCGCGGCGGGGGCGGCGCAGCAGATCGCGTACCGGTTCGAGCAGCCGGACTATCTCCTGGGACCCTTCATCAACTGCTCACCGCCGCCCGGCGAGTTCGCGAACCTGCTCATCACGGTGGACGGCCTCAGTCCGGGCGGCATCCGGCCCCAGTTCTGGGGGCCCGCGAAGAGCACACTCGAGATCCCGACGGGCGAACGGGCCATCGTCACCGTCACCGACAACACCGACTGGGGCGGCGACCTCGCCCGACTCGAAGACGTGCGCACGGGGATCGAGCTGCAGGCCACCGGGCGCCGGCAGGACGACTGCACGATCCTTGCGGACACGATCTTGTCGCCGGGGCCGAACGCCTATCTCGATGACGCGCTCGGGATCGAGCTGTCGTACCCCTCGAACTGGCGTGCGGGCGCGGCGCCGATGCCGTACGCGACGTGCATCACCTGCACGGTGCTGGGGCCGGCCGACGTACGGTATCCCCACGGCATCCAGATCTTCGAGTTGGCCCTCGACGCCGGGTGCAGAACGACATTCTGCTGGAGCGCGAATCGCGCCCTGCCGCTGGGCGAGCCGGAAGCGCAAACCGTCGCCGAGCGGCCAGCGTTCCGGGTGGAGTTTGAGAGGCAGGCGCCGCTGGGATTGGTGGCCGAGACGGGCGACGACACGCCCTATCGGGAGATCATGACGCAGATCCACCTCGCCGGACGGGCCATCTACATCGTGGGTTTCTACCGGCAGGGTGAGAGTGTCGACGAAACCTACGTGCGGCGCGCCTATGATGCGGTGCTCTCAAGCCTAGCGCTCACCCCTCCGTGAGGCTGGTGGCCCTATCCGGATGAATCTGGCCGAGCATGAACTGGGCGAGCCGCCCATTTGCCCTCCCCCTCTCGCAGCGGTGCCGTTATGATCGGCACAACCACGCTGCGGGCACACGACGGGAGGACGCACCATGGCGGTCCGGGGCTACGTACTCATCGAGGCGGAGGTGGGGAAGGCGAAGGCCGTCGGCGAGGCGGTGAAGAAGGTCTCCCATAAGGACGCGCGAGTCCTCGCCGTCGACACGGTCACCGGCCCGTTCGACGTGATCGTCCAGCTCGAGGCGGACGATCTGGACAAGCTGGGCAACGCGATCACGGACGGCATCCAGCGCGTCGCGGGGGTGCAGCGCACGACCACGTGCCTGGCGGTGCGGCTGGGATAGCGCTTTCCGGCGCTACTCCTCCAGCAACAGCACCTGGTCGTTGGCATTGTCATAGACCAGAAGGCGCCGGTCTGCCTCGACGGAGTACCACGCGCGCTGTGTCTCGCGCCCATCCTCGATCTCCAGCAGCCATGCATCGAAGCGGCCTGCCGGCGTCTCGACGGCCTCCTGACCCTTCACGTGGAGCGTGAGCGTCCGCGTCTCGCGGCGGTTTGAGAACACCGTCACGTAGGTGGCGGTATAGCCCTCCTCGAACGGGATGGTCCGCCACAGGAACAGCGATGCGTGGTTGTCGTAGGCGTGTTCCGGCACCCGGAGGGGGTTGCTGCGGATGTCATCCGGCTCGTCGGAGCCCGCGGGCGAGTAGTTCGTCTCTTTGACCCGCACGATCTCACGGCCTTCCTCGTCGGTCGTGTAGGTGGCCTCGGCCACGACGCGGCGGTCGGCGGCGGCGTCGAGAATCGTGCGGGCCATCGCGCGTGGTTTCAGAGTCGCAGCGTCGACGGTGACGCGCCACTCGTCGGAGTTCCCGTCGCCGTCCTGCGTGCTTTGTGAGAGCGCGAACGCATCGCCGGTGCGGTCGATGCGCAACACGGCCTGGCCGAGTCGGTCGCCGTCATCGTCGGTGAGGCGATAGTGCAGCTCCTCCGGCGCGCTCCAAGGGATACTCGTCACGACGTCCTGCGTGTCGACTCCGTCGTCCGGCGCGCAGGCAGCGGCTGCGAGCGGGAGCGTGACTGCCAGAACCAGCACCAGAGCCCGGAAGAGGGTCATGCGATGACGCGTCATGCGATGACGCGTCATGCGAGGACGGCCACGGCGCTCCGGGCGCGCTCCAGCGCCTCCTCGACGTCGGCGCGCTCGATGCCGAAGTGTGTGACCATGCGGAGGTCGCCGGGGCGCGGGATCGTCGTGAGCACGCCCCCCTGCTTGAGCGCCCGCGCGAAGCCGAGCCAGTCGCCCTTCACGGAGATAATGACGATGTTGGTCTCGATGGTGCCGGGATCAAGCTCGACCATCGGGAGCGACGCGAGGCCCTGCGCGAGTAGTTTGGCGTTCGCGTGGTCCTCGGCCAGCCGCTCGACCATGTGCTCGAGCGCGTAGACCCCGGCGGCAGCGATGATGCCGGCCTGCCGCATCCCGCCGCCGAGCATCTTGCGGTTCTTGCGCGCCCGGGCGATGAACTCGCCGGAGCCGCAGACCAGCGACCCCACCGGCGCCCCAAGCCCCTTCGAGAGGCAGAAGCCGATGCTGTCGGCGGCGCCTGCCAGGCGCGACACCGGCACACCGAGCGCCACGGCCGCGTTGAAGATGCGGGCACCATCGACGTGCACTCGGGCGCCGTGGCGGTGCGCCACGTCCGCCAGCGCCTCGATGTCCTCCGGCGGGACCACGGCGCCGCTGCGGCGGTTGTGGGTGTTCTCGATCCAGATGAGAGCAGTCCGCGGGAGATGGACGTTTTCGCCGCGGACCGTCTGCTCTACCTCAACCGGGTCGATGCGCCCGCGGACGTCGTCGGGGACGGGCCGGAGCTGGACGCCCGCCACGCCGGCTGCGCCCGCGACCTCGTAGTGCAGGACATGCACCTCGCTGCCGACGATGGCCTCGTCCCCGCGGTTGCAATGGGACATGATCGAGACGAGATTCCCCATCGTGCCGCTGGCGACAAGCAGCGCCGCTTCCTTGCCGGTCACCCCGGCCGCCATGGTCTCCAGCCGGCGGACGGTCGGGTCCTCACCGAAGACGTCGTCGCCCAGCTCCGCCCCGGCCATCGCGCGGCGCATCGCGTCGGAGGGGAGGGTCACCGTATCCGACCGCAGGTCGATGATGCGCTCGGTCACGAGGCGCCCTCCCAGATCGTCTGGAAGCCCTCGCCGCCGCGGATGGCCGTCATCTCCACCAACCGCTCCTCGTCCATCAGCTCCCGCAGGGCGGCATCGCACTGTCCGGCGGTGTCGGAGAAGCCGGAGGCGCACAGCCGCCGTGCCATGTGATCCCAGATCCCGGCGTCGACGAGGGCGCGGGCGTGGCGGGGCCAGTGGAACGTGAGGATGCGCTCGGGGACGCGGAAGCGCGGGCGGAGCATCTCGACGCTCTTGAAACGCTCCTCGGCGGAGCCGGCGCGGGGCACCACCTTCAGCATCGGGCCCTCCTCGGCGTTCGTCCGGGCATCCACGAGGAGCCGCCGGTCGCAGACAGCGAAGCGCACAACAAGCACGTCGGCCGCGTCGATGACGCGGCGTACCTCGTCAAGATCGATGCCGAAGTCGGCCTTCACCGCGCCTCGCAGGCGCATTTTAGAGTGAGGCCGCGGGCGCGGGCAACGGATGTCGAGCACACCCAGCGGTTCTAGAGCGCGCTCTTGTAGATGGCGGTGAGGTCCTCAGCGGAGCCGGGGCGGGGCGCGGCGATGAAGATGCCCTGCGACTTCTGAGCGTCCTCCACGAACTGCGGGATGTCGGACTCCTTCATCCCGACATCGGTCAGCTTCGAGGTTACCTTGATGTCGCTGCGGAGCGACCGCACGGCGGCGACGACGTCCTTCGCGACCTTGTCCGCGGGCACGCCGAAGGCGTTGATCCCCATCAGCGGTGCGATCTCGGCCAGGTCATCCTTCAGGAAGTCCCTGTGGTAGTCCAGCACCTGCGACAGCAGGATGGCGTTCGCGACGCCGTGCGGCGTCCCGAGGCGGCCGCTGACGACGTGCGAGAGCCCATGCACCTGCCCGAGCCCAATGGCCATCGACTGGCCGGCGATGTCGGCGGCGTAGAGCATGTGCTTGAGCGCGTCCGGGCGGTTCGGGCCGTTCACGGCCTGCCGGAGGTGCTTGCTGATCTGCTGGATCGCGCGCGTGGCGAACATGCGCGTGAACGGCGTGTTCCCGGGGTTCACGTAGGCCTCGATGGCGTGGGTGAGGGCGTCCATCCCCGTCGCAGCGGTGATCGGAGCGGGCATGTTGGCGATGAGGTTAGGGTCGAGGATCGCCAGATGCGGCGTGCAGTTCAGCATCAAGTGCTTGTAGTGCGTCTCGGGGTCGGTGATGACGGCGGCCCCGGAGATCTCGGAGCCCGTGCCGCAGGTCGTCGGGATGGCGAAGAGCGGCTTCATGCTCGCCGGGAACGGCGTACCGCCGACGCCGAAGAGGTACTCCTTCGGCTTGCCGCCCATCTGCGCCGTGACGGCGACGCCCTTCCCGGCGTCGATCACGCTCCCCCCGCCGACGGCGACGACGAAGTCACAGCCGCCGTCCGTGAAGGCGGCTGTGCCGGCCTCGACCTCCGGGATCGTGGGATTGGGATTCACGTCCTCGAAGACGGTGTGGGCGACCTCCGCCTCGTCGAGCGACGCCAGGACGCTGTCGAGGATGCCGGCGGCCTTGATGCCGCCGTCGGTGACGACGAGCGCGTGCTTGTAGCCGGCTGCCTTCGCGCGCTTCCCGACCTCGGTGACGCTGCCCTCACCGAAGATGGTCTCGACGCGTAGAGCGAACGATGGCATGGAAGACTCCTCCTGAAAGGCCGCGAAGCTGGCTGATTGACAGAATGCCCCACACTATGGCGCGCGCCGAGGCTTCGGGCAATCAGGCCGGGGCAGGCTCAGAAGGACGCGCCGGTGGGTTCCTTCCAGCGCACTTCGTGGATGCGGAACGGCTGGTCGAAGCCTTTGAGCGCCACGTCGCCCTGGTCCTCGAACACGAAGGACTTCCCCAGGCACAGCTCGCGCACGACGTTCGAGATCAGGATCTGGCCCGGCTGGCCGTGGTCGCAGATGCGGCGGGCCACGATCACCGAGGCGCCGAACAGGTCTTCGCCCTCGCCCACCGGCTCACCGGCGCTCAGCCCCACGCGTACGCGGATGACCTCCCGCGGCGCCTCGGCGTTGTGCACCTCGAACGCGCGCTGGATGGCGATGGCCGACTCCACGGCCCGCGACACCGACACGAACGACGCCATCACGCCGTCGCCGGTGTGCTTGATCTCATTGCCGCCGTGCACATGCAAGCACTCGCGGAGGATGCTGTTGTGACGGCGCATGTAGTCCATAGCCCCGGCGTCGCCGAGGCGTTGGGTGAGGGGGGTGGATCGCTCCATGTCTGTGAACATGACCGTGCGAAACCCCCCGTCGAACGCCGTCGGGTCATCGCGGAGCCTCTGGGCATTGGGAAACATGGCAGGGTCGAGGTGCATGAACGATTCGACGGCGCCCATCTCCACCTCGATGATCTCATCGGCGAGGAGGCCGTGGGCCTCGCGGTGCACGGCCACCGCCGCCTCGACGTTGGGGGCGGTCATGAGGCAGTAGATCTTGCCGCCGGGCTCGTTGAACCAGTAAGTGTGGTACTGCACGCCGTAGCGCTCCTGGACGGCAAGATCGATGAGGTGGGCGTCCGACACCTCTTCGGGCTTCGCCCCGCGCATGTTGCCGTGGACATCCATGTAGAGCGGCACCGTCACTCCTCCGCGAGCCGACATTATCCACGATCCGAGCTGCATGCGCCCCGGTCATGCTCCGGCGTACCGTTGCATGGGTCGACGCGCGAGGCGCGGCCGAATCGACACCCCGGCGACGCAGCCGCAGCGCTATCGGCAAGGGCGGCCGGTATCGTCGCCCGGCCCTTCGGGCATTCGCTACCATGGCATCGGATGCCGGATCGTTCAATGGTAGGACAGCGGCCTTTGAAGCCGTGAATCTAGGTTCGAATCCTAGTCCGGCAGCCAGCTACCCGCCCTCCGCCTCATGGAGGGCCATCGCGCCATTCAGCTCGGCGCTGACTTCTCCTGCTTCTCCAGCCACTTCGCGAAGGCCGCGGGCGCCTGCATGGTGCTGAGGCGGCCCTGACGGACAAGCAGCCAATCGTCGAACTTGTGCGACTCTTTGATCTCGCGCAGCGTCACCGGCCGGGCCGTGTGCCGGACGTACCTGAAGTCGGCGACCCAGCTGCGCGTCTCGTTGGGGTCGGGCCGCGGATCGGACACCACCTCGGCGACGCCGACGACCGCCGTCTGGCCCTGCGAGTGGTAGATGAACACCGTATCGCCGGGTTTCATCTGCTTGATCGCGCTGATGGCCATGGGGTTGCGCACGCCGTCCCACTCCGTCTTCTTGTCGCGCTTAAGGTCGTCGAGTGAGTAGGTGTCAGGGTCGGTCTTGGCAAGAAAGTAAGCCATGATCATGCTCCTCGTCTGATGTTGGCGAGGCGAGGGTAGCACGACCGGGGGCCGTCATGCAGGCGGCCGTTACGCCCGCTGGCGCGGAAGACGCACCACGAACGCGGCGCCTTGCCCCGGCGATGACCGCGCGTCGACGGCCCCGCCGTGCGCCTCGACGATGCCTCGTACGATCGCCAGACCCAACCCCGCACCGTCGCCGCCGTCGGCGGGGCGATTGCGGGACTTCTCGGCGCGGTAGAAGCGATCCCAGACGCGCGGAAGGTCCGAGGCCTCGATGCCGTCTCCGGTGTCAGAGACGGAGAGCAGGACGGCTCCGTTCTCGGCGGCCAGCCGGACGTCGACCCGCCCGTCCGCCGGCGTGTGCTCCAGCGCGTTACGCACAAGGTTCGCGACCGCCCGCTCGATGCGGGCGCCGTCGAGCGGCAGCTCCGGCACCGGCCCGGCGACGTCCAGCGCGAGCGCGACGCCAGCCCGCCGTGCTTGCGCCTGCATGGCATCCACCACCTCCGCGGCGACCTCGACAAGGGAGACCGAGCCCAGGTCGAGCTTGAGCGCGCCGGAGTCAATGCGGGCAAGTTCAAACAGGTCGTCGATCATACGACTCAGCCGGTCGACCTCGCGGCGGATGACGGCGTGGTAGCGGGCGACCTCTTCCGGCTCGCACACCACCCGGTCGTCGAGCGCTTCGACCATGGCACGCACACTGGCCAGGGGCGTGCGCAGGTCGTGCGAGATGGCGACGGTGAGGTCCCGGCGCTCGCGGTCGAGCGCGGCGCGCTCCTCGCCTGCGCGGTGGAGGCGCCGCGCCAGCGTGTCCACGTCCTCGGCCAGCCGGGCGACCTCGTCGGCGCCAGCCATCCCGAGACGCGTCTGATAGTCCCCCTCGGCGAGCGCGCGGATCCCGCTGGCCACGGCCTCAATGCGAGACGAGACCGCGCTCGCCGCCCAGATCGTGAAGAACGCCACCATGACGCCGCTGAACGCTACGAGCGCCAGCAGCAGTTTCAGGTCGTGCGAGGTCGACACGAACATGAGCTGGGCCACGATCAGCACGTTGAGCAGCGCGACACCGCTGCCGATCGTGGCTCCCCAGAACGTCCGCGCCCGGATCGAGAGCCTGAGGCCGCGGTCAGCGAAGCGCAGGAGGGCCCAGCCAGCACCCAGCGTGGCGGCGCCCGAGAACGTGAGGTAGGCGGCGAGGTCGCGCATCTCGCCGGCGGGAGGCGCCATGAGCAGTTCGGTGATCAGCAGGCCGAGCCCCACGGCGAGGCCCAGCGCGAGCGCCGACGCCAGCGGCGCCGGGACCGCGAAGAGGGGCGAGCGGGCGGCGACGTTACGGTTCAAACTTGTACCCCACCCCCCAGACGGTCTTGAGGTGCCGAGGCCGCGACGGGTCGCGCTCGACCTTCGCCCGCAGGCGCCGCATGTGCACCGTGACCGTGCTGGTGTCCGCGGCGTACTCGTAGTCCCAGACGTTGTCCATGAGCTGATCGCGGCTGAAGACCTGGGACGGGTGGCTGGCCAGGAACAGCAGGAGGTCGAACTCTGTGGCGGTGACTGCGATCAGCCCGCGCGCATCCTCGACGGCGCGGGTACGGGCGTTGATCCGGAGGTCGTTGAAACGGAGCCAGTCGCCGAGAGCGCCGGCCTGCCCCCCCGCGCGCCGGAGCACCGCGGAGACCCGCGCCGCCAGCTCACGAGGGCTGAAGGGTTTGGTCACGTAGTCGTCGGCGCCGATGCCAAGGCCCACGAGCTTGTCGACCTCCTCGCCGCGGGCCGTGAGCATGATGACGGGCGTCTCCGACGCGGCGCGGACCTGGCGGCAGACTTCGAAGCCGTCGATGCCGGGGAGCATGACGTCGAGTACGACGAGGTCGGGCTCGAACGTGTTGAACTCTTCCAGGGCCGAGCGGCCGTCGTGTACGACGCGGACGGCGTGCCCGTCGCGGCGCAGGTAGCGCTCGACGACCTCGGCCACCATGTGCTCGTCCTCGACGACGAGGATCCGGCGCCCACCTGCAGCCACGTCAGCCCTCCTGCCGTCGTTATCGTCCATTCTAGCCGCTGATCCTTACGGATTCCTTACCCGGAGTTGACGGCGATGGCGCCGCCGGCGTCAGCTTTCTGTAAGAAATGTCACGGCAGATTCACCTCGCGGGCATAGCGTGAGGTCGTGCGCCCGGAACGTGGCCGGGACGATCTTGCGTTGCCTGAGGAGGTGCTATGCGATCCACCCTGATGGCGGCCGTTGCGGCCGCGTTTCTCGCCGTCGTGGCGGCTGTACTCGTTGCCCCGGCGGTCAGCGGACAGGCGGAAGAGAAGACGCTGGTTTCAGGCTGGTACAAGGACCGCGCGGTCAAGTACTACGACTTTGGCGCCAACACTCCCCTGGCGAGCGGGAACACGGTGCAGACCGCGCCGATCTACGTCTTCATCCACGGGATGAACGCCGACGGTTCGCCCGACTTCGTCGCGGGCCAGCACAACGTCGTTGACGATGTGCCCGGCGACGACGGCTACAGCGACCTCTGGCAGGTGATGCTCGTCACCGTGCCGGATGGCTACGAGCCGGACTCAATCACGTCGAAAGACGAGATAGACGCTGCGGGGTACGAGATCACCGAGACAGACATGTTCGTGAACTGCCCCATCGTCCCGGAGGGGACCACCCTTGAGGACGGCAAGCCACTCGTCCAGGGGTGGAACAAGGGCGAGGAGGTGTTCTACCCGGACTTCGGGCAGAACAGCCCCACGGCGATCCCGATCTGGGTCTTCATCCACGGCATGAACCCCGACGGCACACCGGACTTCGTCGAGGGGCAGCAGAACATCATTGACTCGGTGCCGGGCGATCCGGGCTACAGTGCGTTCTGGCGCGTGAACATGGTGACGGCGCCCCAGGACTACGTCCCGAACTCGATCCGCTCGGCGGCGGACGTGCTGGCGTCGGATTTCCCCATCACGCAGACGGACATGGTGGTGAACTGCCCGGTGACGGAGGTGGCCTCAGCCGTGGCGGCGCCGGCTCCGATGACGGACGCGGTCCCCGTCGCCGCACCGAACGCGGGCACGGGCCCGTCCGGCAGCTCAAACGCCGGCATGTACGGCGTCCTCGCGGGGCTGCTGTTAGCCGGTGCGATGACTTCGGGCGCAGCCTTCGCCCTCGCTCGGCGGCGGGCGGCGTAAATCCGGACATCCAACTGACGGAAGAGAGCCGCCCTCAAGTGGGCGGCTCTCTTCTAGTCCATCGAGCCTTGCACGCCTACGCCTTCGCGAGGGCGATGAACCGCCGCAATGCGTCGATGTGGTCCCGCGGCGACGCCAGCCCGGCACCCATAGTGTTCACGCTCACGTGTGAGGCGCCGACGACGCGCCACCCTTCGAGGGCGGCGGCCCACTCCGCCTCGGGCGTGTTGAGCAAGCCGATCCGGCCCTCGACACCGAAGGCGGCGGCGTCGCGTCCGGCCTCCCGGACCCAGCCCCGCACGCGCTCGATCGTCTCGGCACCACGCGCATCGGCGCGGAACTGCGGGTACCAGCCGTCGGCGATGCGGGCGGCGCGACGGAGGGCCGGCTCGGTCATCGCGCCCATCCACACCGGGATCGGCCGCTGCACGGGCAGCGGGTTCAGGCCCGCCTGACGCACGGTGTGGTACTTCCCCTCGAAGTCCACCAGCTGCTCGCACCAGAGGCGGCGCATGAGGGCGATCTGCTCGCCGACGCGGCGGCCGCGCGTCTTGAAGTCCTCTCCGAGCGCCTCGAACTCCACGTGATTCCAGCCGATGCCCACGCCGAGTCGCAAGCGGCCACCCGACAGTATGTCGACCTCAGTTGCCTGCTTCGCGACCAGCACCGTCTGGCGCTGAGGCAGGATGACGATGCCCGTCGCCAACTCGATGCGGCTGGTGACGGCGGCGAGATAGCCGAAGAGCACCATGGGCTCGTGGAACAGCGACTCGTGCGTGTAGGGCGGGCGGAAGCTGCCCTCGAAGTGCGAGGGGTGGGCGCCCAGCACGTGGTCGTAGGCGAGCAGGTGGTCGTAGCCCATCCCCTCGACGGCCTGCACGTAGTCGCGGATGACGGCCGGGTCGCTGCCGATCTCGATCTGCGGGAAGATGGCGCCGATCCTCATGGTCTGCCTCCTGTTGCTTCAACGGCGATGAGCGCCGCACCCACCGCCCCGGCGTAGCCGGGAGACGGCGCAAGATCGACGGCCAGGCCGAACATGCCGGCCATGGCGGAGAGCGACGCGACGAGCGCCGGGTTTCCGTGCGCGAACCCGCCCGCGAGCACGACGCGGTCGACGCCGGCGATCCGCGCTCGCGAGGCGACGATCTGGGCGATGTTCTCGGCGTGAAGATTCAGCAGCCCGGCGAGAAAGTCGTCGAGCGATCCGCCAGGTGTGCGCGCGAGGTGTGCCGCCGTCAGGTCGGCGCCGATGCGGCCGATGCCCTCCGGATAAGCGTCGGCGATCAGCAAGTCGGCGTTCCGTCGATCGCCCCGGTGCGCCGCCGCCAGCAGTTCGGTGTACGACAGCTCCGGCGCCACCCGTCGCCCGATGCCCGCGAAGGAGCCTCCGCCCAGCGCGGTGCCGCCGAGGTGGGTGACCGCACCTTCGCGCACGAGCGCTGTCCCGGTGCCCGTCCCGAGGAGCGCCAGCACGAACGGACCTTTGACGGGGCGTCCGGCCGCCGCGCAGAGCGCCATCGCGCCTCGCGCCGCGGCGTCCAGCTCGTGGGTCTCGACGCCTGACAGCCCGAGCGGCGTGATCGCGGCGCCGGTGACGCCGACGGGCGCAGCCCCATCGAGCGAGACGCGGCCGGGCGCCACTTCGCCGCGCACCGCGCCCCCGGCTGCCCGCACGACCTTCGTGAGGGTCAGGCCCGCGTCGACGCCTGCGGCGCCATCGGGCAGCGCCAGCAACGGCAGGTCCTCTGTCGTGAGTCCGTACTCGCCAGTCATCAGCCCTCAGCCGTGAGCATGTGGTGCATGATCCAATGTCTCGACGTAAGGCGCACATGGGCGCCCGGGCGAAGCTGTGACAGAGTCCGCCGGAAGGCGCGGATTGACAGGCCTGCACCCCGTCGCGGAAGCTGAAGGGGCAAACGAGACCCACGCGCCGGAGGAGGCCTATGCCGCGAGCGATCTGGAAGGGCGCCATCAGCTTCGGGATGGTCTCCATCCCCATCAAGCTGTTCACCGCCACCGACGAGAAGGACGTGTCGTTCCACCTGCTGCACCGGACGGACCACTCCCGCATCCGGCAGCAGCGCTACTGTCCCGAGGACGATGCGGTCGTCGAGTGGAACGACGTCGTGCGGGGCTACGAGGTTGCGCCGGACCAGTACGTGGTCATGGAGCCGGACGACTTCGAGAAGGTCCCGGTCAATACGACCCACAACGTGGAGATCACGGACTTCGTGCCGCACGAGCAGATCGACCCCATCTACTACCAGAAGACGTACTACCTGGAGCCGGAGAAGGTGGGCGCGAAGCCGTTCGCGCTGCTGCGGGAGGTCCTCAAGGACTCGAAGCTGGTGGCGCTGGCGAAGGTGACGCTGCGTCAGAAGGAGCAGCTCTGCACGCTGCGTCTGTACGAAAACACCATCGCTCTGGAGACGATGTTCCACGCCGACGAGATCCGCAGCACCGAAGAGCTGGAGATCCCCGAGGCGGCCGGCATCGGCGAGAAGGAGCTGCAGATGGCGAAGTCGCTGGTGGAGATGCTCACCGGCGATTTCGAGCCGGAGAAGTACCACGACAACTACCGTGAGGCGCTGCTGGAGCTGATCGAGCGCAAGGCGGAGGGCGAGGAGATCAAACGGCCGGCGCCCGTCGCCGGGAAAGTCACCGACCTCATGGAGGCGCTGCGAGAGAGCATCGAGAGCGCGCGGCGGGAGCGCGAGGGCGCTACCTCAGGCTCCGAGGATGGTGAGCAGGCGGAGGGCAAGCCTGCCCGCCGCCGTCGCGCCGGATGACGTCAGCCTCCACCCGCGACCCCTCGAACATCGACCGGCGGCTCGTCGCGCGCATGCCGGAGAGCGCGCGGCCGATGCTCGCGTCGCGGGCATCGGAGCCGTTCGACTCGACGGAGTTCATCTTCGAGCTGCTGTGGGGCGGTATCCGGGCGATGGCGTTCGTCCGCGACGGCTATGCGCGTCTCGCCGGGAGCAACGGGCGCGACCTGACGCCGCTCTTCCCGGAGCTGGCTTCGTTGCCGGAGCTGCTTCACGCGCGCGAGGCGATCCTCGACGGCGAGATCGTCGCGCTGGACGCGCAGGGGACGCCGGCGTTCGAGCTGTTGCGGCCGCGGCTGCACGCGCTGGCGGCGGGCGTGCCGGCGGACGCCGTCAAGCCCAAGCGCATCGCCGGGCAGCTGACGTTTCAGGCGTCCGACATCCTCTGGCTCGACGGGCGGTCGCTGGTCGAGATGCCGCTCTGGCAGCGGAAGAACCGGCTGCACGACGCGATCACGCCGGCGCCGGAGTTCGCCGCGGTGGACTTCGTCGACGACGAGGGGGTGGCGTTCTTCGAGGCAGTGCTGGAGCGCCGGCTCGACGGGATCGTGGCGAAGCGGAAGAACAGCGCCTACCGCGCGGGCGAGCGCTCGCGCGACTGGCTGGAGGTGCGGGCGCTACAGGCCGCCGACTTCGTCGTCGGGGGGTATACCTTCGGCGGGGCGCGGCGGAAGGGCGAGCCGTTTGGGCAGCTGCTCGTCGGCGCCTACGCCGGTGCGCGGGCGGGCGAGAAGCTGGAGTTCGTGGGGGCGGTGAGCGGCGGGCTCAGCGACGCCGAGGCGAAGCGGCTGGTGGCGCTGCTGGAGCCGCTGGTGGTCGACGCGCCGCCGTTCGCGGAGTCGCCGGATATCCCACGGCTCATCTACTGGACGCAGCCGTCGATGGCGTGCCGGGTGCGCTTCAGCGAGTGGTCCCGGGAGGGGCTACTGCGCTTCCCCATCTTCAGCGCCCTCCGCCCGGACGTGGATGCGGCGTCGTGCGTGGTGGGGTAAACGGCAGGGCGCCTGAGCCCGCAATCCAGCACGGAACAATCGCAATCGAGCCCAACCCAGAGGGGCGGTCAACACCATCGGCTCATCGTGACGATACCCATCAGGAGCAAAATGCGTCGAGACAAGGCATGCTCGAACGAGTCTCGCTGCATGCGCTCGTCGCTGTGGCAACGGGGGGTTTGGCCTTGCGGCTGCTGATCGACTGGGCCAATCATCACGGGCCATCGGGCGACGGATGGAGCCTGCGCGGGAACGGCGCCCTTGTCTTCGCACTGTTGATCCCCCTCCTGCTCATCGCTGCCGAGATGCTCGCGTTGCTGCGGAGGAAATGGCTTGCGATCCCGCTCATCCCGATCGCACTTGCTGCGGGAATGTTTCTTGGCGGTCTATTCGGCGTCTAGCTTCGGCCAACCGCCACGATCCGTTCATGGTGCGAACTGCCGATGCGGCGGCCTTGCGTCTGATAGGCCGGGCACACAACGAGTGGATTGACCCCTGAGCCCTAGTCGTCGTCGGGGCGGGGGGTGCGGTCGTGGATGATGGGGGCGCCGTCGGCGCGCTTGCGGCGCTCTTCCTTCGCCCGCAGCTGGCGCTTCTCTCGCGCGATCTCCAGCTCGCCCTTCGACTTTGTAGGCTTCGGACGGGGCTTCGTCAGCTCCGGGTGCTCGTTCGCGCGGACCTTGCCGGAGATGCGCGTCTTGACCTCTTTGCCGAGGTGGTAGTAGGTGCCGCGATCCGGGATGGCGCGGGGGTAGCCCTCGCGCATGGTGAAGGCGGCGAACGACGTCGGCGGGATGCGGCCGGCGGTGCGTGCGCAGACCGGACAGGGCGCCGGAGCCGACGCCTGCGCCATCGTCCGGATGGCTTCGAAGATGCCGTCGCAGCTCTTGCAGAAGTACTCGTAGACGGGCACGCTCAGCCCTCCCCCACCGGCACGCGACTGCCGCGTCGCCGGCGCAGCGTATCGATGAAGGCCGCCGAGCGCACGTCGCGCTCCAGCACCCAGCGCACGTACTCGCGCAGCGCGCGCTCCAGCTCCTCCGCCAGATCGGCGTCGACGCGCACGCGCGCCACGTCGGTGAAGCTGCCGTGGAGGAGCAGGCGAAGCAGCTTCACGGCGTTGGCCGAGATGGGCCGGACGGCCATCTCCTCGCGGCTGCAGGCGGGGCAGGCGACGCCGCCGCCGCCGGCCGTCCAGTAGTTCGTCACCGCCTCGAGGCGCTGGCGGCAGCGCACGCACTCCTCCAGCTCCGGGCGATAGCCCAGGACGTTCAGCAGCGCCATCTCGAAGAAGCGCACCGCAACGTCGAGGTCGTCGCGCGTCGCGAGGCGTCGCAGCGTGTCGAGCAGCAGCCGGTAGACGCCGAAGTGCTCGTGGTGGGGTTCGGTGAACCGGTCGATCAGCTCGCACGCGTAGACGGCGCGGCTCATCCGCTCGAGGTCTTCCCGGAGCGGCGGGAACGCCTCGATGGTCTCGACCTGCGTCACGATGTCGAGGTTGCGCCCCTTCGCCAGCAGGAACGTCGCCTGCGCCAGCGGCTCGACGTGGCCGGCGAGGCGGCTGCGGGCTTTGCGGACGCCCTTCGCGACGACGTCGACCTTGCCGAAGTTGGCGGTGTACAGGGTGAGGATCTTGTCGGTGTCGCCCAGATCCCGCTGGCGGAGGACGATCGCCGGGGTCTTGTAGACGCGCGGAGGCTGCGGCATACGGGGATCGTACCGCACGGGCGGGGCGCTCGTGGCGGCGTCAGTAGCGGTCGGCGTTGGCGTCATCGTGGGGCGTGAGGCTCTCTGCGGCAGGCCGGCCGGAGCTGAAGAGGGGAAGCGACAGCAGCTCCCCCAGGTCGTGGATGGTGTAGTCGGCGTACCGACAGGGCGGCAGCTCGTAGCGTCCATTCAGCTTCCACACCGTCCGCATGCCGGCGGCCTTCCCGCCGCGCATGTCAGCCTCGGCGTCGTCGCCGACCATCACCGTCTCGCCCGGGGCCGAGCCTAGCTCCCTGAGCACCAGCTCGAAGACAGCGGGGTGTTGCTTGAAGTGGCCGGCGTCGGCGGAACAGACCACGACGTCGATGTAGGGCGCCATCCCGTACTCCGCGAGGCTCTCGCGGAACATCTCGGCCGGGAATGGACGGTTCGTAGCCACGCCGATGCGTAGCCCCCTCCCGTGCAGCTCGCGCAGTACATCGAGCGTATCGGGATAAAGCTGCCAACCGAACTCCGACACCGACAGGTACGCCGCCCGGAACCACGCCTCCGCCTGCGCCTCTGTGACGTCGACGCCGCGGACGGCGAGCGCGCCGCGGATCAGGAAGGGGACGCTGGGGTCGCGGCGGGTGCCGCGCTCCTCCTCGGCCCGGTACGCCTCCTCGACGGCGTCCCAGATCTCGCGCTGGACCTGCTCGACAGGCTCGTCGAGCGTGATCCCCCACGAGGCGACGAGCGGCCGCAGGCGCGCCCCCTGCTGAGGGAGGATGTGCGTCCAATCGAGGCTGCGGGCCATGAACCAGAGCGTGTGGCCCACGTCGAAGACGATGGCGCGGACGGGTGTGTCGGGCATTTCGCGGGATGATAGCAACGAATGGCACAGTACTTTTTCTTGCGCGCGCGGTGGCGGCGGAGTAGCCTGAGACCACACCCGGAATTCATCTTCAAAAGGCCCGCCCCATGCCCATCCAACTCACCGACGCCCACAAGAAGCTGCTCGACGCGAAGGCATTCGCATTCCTCGGCACCATCAACACCGACGGGTCGCCGCAGGTCACGCCCGTTTGGATCGACCACGACGGCACGCACATCGTCGTGAATAGCGAGCAGAAGCGCCGGAAGGTCCGCAACATCCAGCGCGACCCGAGGGTTTCGGTGAGCCTCACGAACCCCGAGAACCCCTACCAGTACCTGGAGTTCCGCGGCCGGGTCGTCGAGGTCACGCCGGAGGGCGGCGCCGAAGGGATCGACCGGCTGGCGAAGAAGTACCTGGGGCAAGACACCTATCCGTACAACCAGCCGGGTGACGTCCGGGTCGTCATCCGCATCCAGCCGGAGCACGTCGCCGGGCAGTAGCTCCACATGTCCGTTATCCTTGCGCGAAGGAACGGAGCAACGAATGCCACGCGCGCTGATAACGGGGGTCACCGGACAGGACGGGTTCTACCTCTCGGAGCACCTGCTCTCGAAGGGCTATGAGGTCTACGGCCTCATCCGCGGGCAGGCGAACCCCAAGCGGCCGATCGTCGAGAGCACACTTCCGGATGTCCACATCGTCGATGGCGACCTGCTCGACCAGGCTTCGCTGATCAACGTGGTGCAGCAGGTGAAGCCGGACGAGATCTACAACCTCGCGGCCATCAGCTTCGTGATGCTCTCGTGGAACCAGCCGGAGCTGACGGGCGAGATCACCGGCCTGGGCGCGCTCCGGGTGCTCGAGGCGATCCGCATCTCCACCGCCGCCTCGCCCTCCCGCTCGAGATCGGCGCAGGGGATTCGCTTCTACCAGGCGTCCAGCAGCGAGATGTTCGGGAAGGTGCGGGAGACGCCGCAGAACGAGGATACGTCTTTCCACCCCCGTAGCCCGTACGGTGTGGCGAAGTGCTACGCGCACTACATCACCGTGAACTACCGGGAGAGCCACAACATCTACGCGTGCAGCGGGATCCTGTTCAACCACGAATCGCCGCGGCGGGGCCCGGAGTTCGCGTCGAGGAAGATCACGCTGGGGGCAGCACGCATCAAGCTCGGCCTGCAGCCGGAGCTGGCGATGGGCAACCTCGAGCCCCGGCGCGATTACGGTTACGCCGGCGACTACGTCCGGGCGATGCGGCTCATGCTCCAGCAGCCCGAGCCCGACGACTACGTCATCGGCACGGGTGAGACGCACCAGATCAAGGAGGTCGCGCAGATCGCCTTCGCCCGGTTGGGGATGGACTGGGAGGAGCACGTCCGCACCGACCAGCAGTATATTCGTCCGGCCGAGGTGGACCTGCTCTGCGCCGACGCGTCGAAGGCCCGCAAAAAGCTCAAGTGGAAACCCGAGGTCAGCTTCCAGCAGCTGATCGAGATGATGGTCGACGCCGACCTGGCGACCGAGTCCCTGAAGGTCCCGGCCGCGACCGCCTGATCAGCCGACGATCACGACCGGCCGCGTCGCGTGCTTCACGACGTGATCTGATACCGACCCCAGCATGGCCCGGGAGAGACCGCTGCCGCGCCGCCCCACGGCGATGACGTCGGCGCGCTCTTCGTCGGCGCAGCGGAGGATGACTTCGCCCGGACTGCCATAGCCGACAATCTCTCTCACGGGGACGTTCGCATCGCGCAGCACCCTCAGCGCCTCCGCCGTCATGTCCTCGACCCGCCGGTCGTGGTCCGCTTGCGATGCAGGATCAGCGCCGGGCCGCGACTCGTGCGGTAACACCGCCAGGACGAGCACCTCGGCATCGGCATGTGTCATGGCCAGGTGCCGCGCCAGTTCGACCGATATGTCAGAACCGTCGCAGGCGGCGAGGATGCGTTCACCGGCGGGGCGGCGCGCGGCCCCGTCGCCGAGCTCGAACGCCGGCGCCCGCCGCACGTCCGACTGGCGGGTGCCGATGAGGCCCACGATGGCGAACGGGCCCATCGCCGCCGCCAGGAGCGCCCACCCGAAGGGGTCGCGCCCCCAACGCGGCGCCACGTACGCCACGATGGCCATCGACCCCACGACGATGGCCAGCCAGCCTGCAACGAGCCAGAGCGCAGTCACCGGAGCGATGATAACAGCCGCTGGCTATCGATCTCGATCAGGTACGCCCTTACGTCAACGGGCGCTGGAGCGCCGTGGGGTCGAGGCCGCGCAGCACGGCTGCCCCGTGGGCACCTGCACGGGTGCACGCCTCCGCCAGCGACAGGCCTGAGGCGAGATACCACACCAGCGCCCCGGCGAAGCTGTCGCCGGCTCCGTAGTCGGCGACGATGCGGTGCGGCGGCGGGGGCGCGGCGAACTCCGAGACGCCGTCGGCCGTCTCGATCCGGCCGCCGAGGGCGCCTCGCGTCATCACCAGCGCGGCGGGCGGCACCGCGTAGTCCGCGAGGGTGCCCGCCTCGCGCGGGTCGTCCGCGCTGCCGATCACGACGTCCGCCCGGACGCCGGACTCGGCGAGCGCAGACGCGCGGCGCGCCGTGAGAGCGAGAAGCCCCGCTGCGCGCGCGGCCCGCAGCAACTCCGGGTCCTGCGCTGTGAAGTACACAGCATCGCACGTCTGGAGAACGTCCCACGGTAGTGCGTCGTCGCGCCTCGGATGCAGGGGCTCCCCGACGACGACGATCGTTCGAGAACCGTCCGGCGCGACCATCACGATGTCGCGGGTGTGGGGCTCATCGCGGCGGGCGGCGTGGACCTGCGCGCGGGTCGCGCGCAGACGCTCCTCGACGGCTCGCGCAGCGTCATCGTTACCGAGTGCGGTAAACAGGTGCACTTCGGCCGGGGCCGTCGCGAGCTGGAAGAACGCGATACCTCCGCCTCCGCCCGGCAGGCACAGCGGCTCCTCGAGGTGGGCGATATCGCCCGGGCCGGGCACCGCCGGCACCAGCCCGACGGTCACGTGCTCGACATGGCCGATGACGGCGATGCGGAGCCGTCGTGGCTTGTTCACGCTGTGCCGTCCGGCTTGCGCCGGATAGTCGTGCCGGGGATCGGCGCCGCGTCGCGCGCCCAGGGCCATGACGCGCTGCTGGTTGCGGCGTAGTCGCCCGACCGCCCCCGAACGATCGCATCGGCCATGCGCGCGACGCGCACCGTCGTCCGCACGTTGTGCACGCGCACGATGTCCGCGCCCTGGGCGATAGCGAGCGCCGTCACGGCCGCGGTCGCTTCGTCCCGCTGGTCCGGGGGCAGGCCGAGCACGCTGCCGATGAAGTGCTTCCGGGACGCCGCCACCAGCAGCGGCTGGCCCAGGGCCCGGAACGCGCCCAGCCGCCGCAGGATCTCGAGATCTTCGTCGTGGGACTTCCCGAAGGCGATGCCGGGGTCGATGATGATCGATTCGGGCGCCACGCCGACCGCCTCGGCTTCGGCGAGGCGCGCCCGCAGGAAGGCGATGTGCTCCGCGACGAGGTCGACGTAGCGCGGCGGCTCGTTCGGTCGGACCTTCGGACGTTCGTACGTGTAGTTCACGACCAACGCCGCTCCTGACGCGGCGGCGGCCTCCGCAGAGCCGGTGCCTTCGAGCAGCCCACCGATGTCGTTGATGATGTGCGCGCCTGCCTGTAGTGCGGCCTCGGCAACCGGCCGCTTGTAGGTGTCGGCGGAGATCAGGCAATCGACCTCACGCGCGATGCGCCGCACCGCCCCGCCGACTGCCGTCGCCTCCTCGCCGTCGTCGCGGACCGGCACGTCGGCGCGGGCGCTTTCCCCGCCGATGTCGATGATGTCCGCGCCCTCCTCCGCCGCGACGGCGGCGCGCCGTACCGCCTCATCGACATCGTCGCCAACACCGTCCCCAGAGAATGAGTCGGGCGTGAGGTTGAGGATGGCCATCACGTAGGTCCGGGCGCCGAGCGGCAGCGACCGCCCTCGGGCCAAAAGCACGCGGTCGCCAGTCGGTCGCTTCTCGATCGCATCAGCCACGGCTCTACCGATCCTCACGCTGGCTTCGTGCCGACGCCGCACGATTTTAACGTGACAGAGACATAACCCAGCCCTACCTGGGGCGCCAGCGGAGCGTATACTTGATCGGTTCTTCTGCAAGGAGGCAGCCATGGACCGCCTCGCCGAGCTTTCCATGGATCTCTCAGAGGCGCTCGAACGGCTCCGCGAAGAGGCCCTCGGGCGCGACCTGCGCCGGGTGCTGGTACCGCTTGCCTGGCTCGATGAGGCGAACGGTTGGCTTCGTTATGAGCTGGAGCGCTGCACCGAGGCCGATCCGCGGGATCCGGTGCCCTTCACGTACGTGCCCGTACACCTGCGCAAGTAGGGCTTACACCGCTCGCACCTAGGGCAAACCCCGCGCATGCCAGCCGCGGCGCTGCGATCGTGCATCATCCTCCTCGTCCGCGCCGATACTTCCGGCGGGGACCTCAGCGTGCAACTGCGAGACTACGCCAATCCGCCGGCCCGCGGGAAGGGCTTGCATGTCGTCGAAGGTGCGAGCCGCCCATCGCTGCTGGCCCGCCCCGACGTTCGGTACGCCGCTGCGCTGGCGGCCGCGGTCGCGCTCGGCGGGCTGGTCCGGGCGAGCTTTGTGCTGGGCGCGGACTTCCCGCTGAACGACGGGGGCATGTTCTTCGTGATGGCCCGCGACCTGCAGGCCAACGGATACGCTCTGCCCGGCTTCACGGCGTATAACGGCGGCGAGATCCCGTTCGCCTACCCACCTCTGGGCATCTACGCAGCGGCGCTGTTCGCCGACCTGACGCCCGTTTCGATGCTCGACGCGTTCCGATTCTTGCCGCTGCTCGTCAGCACGTTCTCGATCGTCGCGTTCTTCCTGCTGGCCCGGACCATGCTATCGACGCGCGTCGCCGTCGTGGTCGCCGTCACGGCATTCGCGTTGGTCCCGCGAAGTTTCATCTGGATGATCATGGGCGGCGGCATCACCCGATCATTCGGGTTCGTGTTCGCCATCCTCACCGTCCAGCAGGCACTGCTCTTGTACACACGGGGTGGCCGGCGGCACGCGGCGCTGGCCGCGTGCCTGGGTGCGCTCACGCTGCTCAGCCACGTGGAGATGGCCTGGTTCGCGGCATTCAGCTGCGGCCTGCTGTTCGCCATACACGGCCGCAGCCGCGGCGGCGTGATCTCATCGGCCGCAGTGGCGGCCGGCGTTCTGGTGTTGGCCGCACCCTGGTGGGCAAACGTCCTCGCGCAGCACGGCATCGAGCCGTTCGTTGCCGCCGCCGACACCCGATCACCAGAGGCGAATCCGGTTGTGCTCCTGATCCAGTTCCGGATGACGGCCGAGCCGCTGTTCCCCCTGATCGCCACTCTGGCGGCGCTCGGGGCGTTCGCTTGCATGGTCAATCGCCAGTACGTGCTGCCCGTCTGGGTGGCGGCCTGCGCGCTGCTCGACCCGCGCGGGTTCGGCACCGTTGCGAGCGTCCCAATCGCCCTCCTTGCCGGCATCGCCGTGCAGGACGTGCTGGTCCCGTTCCTCCACCACCCGGCGCGGACGGCGCTGTCCGCGGGGAGCGACGACCTGCTGGTGCCGCGTCTCCGCCCCGGTGCGCCTGCGTGGCTGTTGCCGTCGGGCGGGGTCATCATGGCCTGTTACGCCCTCATTGGCACGTTGGTCGCCGCGCCGACCTTGCTCACGGGGCTGGCGCCGGACGAGCGGGACGCGATGGCGTGGGTGGCCGCCTCCACGCCTGAGGCTGCGCGCGTCCTCGTCGTGAGCGGCGAAGCCTGGGACGGCGACCGCACGTCCGAGTGGCTGCCGGCACTTGCGGGCCGTAGGAGCGTCGCCACGGTGCAGGGACGGGAGTGGCTCCGCGAGCCGGCCTTCGACGCGCAGATCCATGCGCATCGGGCGGTGCAGGAATGCGCGCAGGCCGATGCCGCGTGTCTCACGAACTGGGCGAGGGACACCGGACGCACGTTCGATTTCGTCTATCTGCCGAGGCTCTCGCCGCGCACGCCTCCATCAGCCGAAGGGGACGAGTGCTGCCCGGCGCTGCGCGCTTCGCTCTTCGCAGATACCGCCTATCGGGTCGTCTACGACGGCCCCGGTGCGACCGTCTTCGCGAAGCGCTGAGGACGGCAGGAATGCAGCAGCCTCGGCCCGCTCGCCCTCCCCGGCTCGTTGTGATCGAAGGCCAGCGCGACACGCCGCCGGAGACTCGGCTCTCGCCGACCGCGTACGGCGTCGCCATCTGCTTCGCCGTGGCGCTGGGAGCCCTGGTCCGCGCCAGCTTCGTCCTCTCGCAGGACTTCCCGCTCAGCGATGGTGGACTCTTCTTCGTCATGGCGGAGGATCTGCAACACTCCGGGTACGCCCTGCCGGCATTCACGTCGTACAACGCGAGCGACATCCCGTTCGCGTACCCGCCGCTCGGGATCTACGCCGGCGCCCTCGTCGCCGACCTGACGCCGCTGGACATGCTGCAGACGCTCCGCATCCTGCCGCTCACCGCGAGCGTGCTCAGCATCCTCGCGTTCCACCTCCTCGCCAGATCGTTGATCCGCTCGCAGCTGGCGGTCGTGGTCTCGGTATTCGCCTTCGCGCTCCTTCCCCGCGCGTTCTACTGGATGATCATGGGCGGCGGGCTGACGCGCTCGTTCGGCCTCTTGTTCGCGTTGCTCGCGCTGCATCAGGTGGTGGTCATGTGCCGGTCGGGGGGCGCCAGGCACGCGATCGCCGCGGGCGTCTTCGCCGGGCTCACGGCGCTCAGCCACCTGGAGTGGGCCTGGTTCGTCGCGTTCAGCACGCCGATCCTCATCGCCGGCCACGGCCTTCGCCGCGAGCACCTTCGGGACGCCTGCATCGCCGGGGTGGTGGCGGTCGCGCTGGCCGCCCCGTGGTGGGGGACTGTGATCGCGCAGCATGGGCTATCGCCGTTCCTGGCGGCGAGCCAGACGGCTTCGCAGACGTCAGCGAATCCCCTCGTGAGCCTGCTGAGTTTCCATTTTACGGATGAGCCACTGTTTCCCCTGCTGGCGACCCTGGGACTCATCGGGCTGATCGCGGAGGTCGCCGGGCGGCGCTACCTGCTGCCCGGCTGGTTCCTCGCCTGCCTCGTGCTGGAGCCGACGGCCTTCGGCACGGTGGCGATGGTCCCGCTGGCGCTGCTGGTCGCATGTGGCGTTACGGGCGTGATGCTGCCGATGCTGGAGGGGCCGGCGCGAAGTGAACACCCCGGCCGTATCCTGCCTCCGCGCTGGCTTCCCGCGGCAGCCGCGGTCGCCGCCGTCTTCTACACGCTGCTCTCGGCGGCGCTGACTTCGCCGAAGACGCTGTCCGCGATGACGAGCGATGAGCGCGACGCGATGGCCTGGGCGGCGGCGAACACACCCTCATCGAGCCGGTTTCTCGTCGTGACGGGCGACCGCTGGGCGATCGACCGGACGTCAGAATGGTTCCCGGCACTCACGGGCAGGGTCAGTGTGGCGACGCCACAGGGATACGAATTCGTGCCCGGCCGTGCCCTCGAGCAGAAGATCGAGGCGTACATCGCCGCCCAGCGCTGCGCCTCCTCCGATGCTGGATGCCTGGACGCCTGGCGAGCGCGCTTTGGGGAGGCGTACGCGTTCGACTACATCTATCTGCCGCGGCTGGAGCCGCGCAACTTCTCCACCCTGGACAAGGACGAGTGCTGCGCGGCGCTCCGCGCCGCCCTGCTGCGCGACCCCGGATACAGGACGGTCTTCGACGGACCGGGCGCAACCATCATTTCGGTCCGGCCGAAGGATGCGAACTAACCGGATGGCTTCAAGATCGGGCGAGCCGAAGCCGATATTTCTGGGGAGATTAGTCGCATGCAGCAAAGATATGTTGCCTTAGGGGCGTGGGCGACGCTCGCCATCCTCGGCTGGGTCGTCGCCCCCGCCGTCGCCGGTTGGTGGGCGGCCCCCTGGCATGCGTTCTTCGGCCGTCGGGAGTTCTGGTGGGACGCCGAGGATTTCGCGGTCTTCTACGCCGCGGGCAAGCTCGTGGCGGCCGGTGACGCGCATCTTCTGTACACACCGTCGGCCTTCACGCCGATTCAGAGCGCGCTCCTGCCGACGCATCAAGACGTCACGCTCGGATACTACAACCCGCCCTTCTTTGCGCTCCTCTTCGCGCCCATCTCATGGCTGTCCTTTGATCGCGCGTACCAAGTGTGGTTCTCGCTCAATCTGCTGGTCCTGGCCTTCAACGCATGGCTGCTCTGGCGCATCGCCGCACCGCTCGGCTTGGCATGGCAAGCCGCTCTGACCATCGCGCTGCTGACTCTCTACCCCGTCACGTTCGCATTCAGGCTGGGCCAGTACTCGCTGATCCTCATGGCATCGTGGTCGTCGGCCTACTTGCTGCTACGGAGCGGGCGCGAGCGGGCGGCCGGGCTCGCGCTTGCGCCGCTCCTGATCAAACCGGAGCTGCTGATCCCGGTCACGTTGCTTCTCGCGTGGAAGGGCCGTCGCGCCGTCTTATCGACGCTCTTGCCGGCGGCTGCGGTCGCCGCCACCGTGTCGATCGTGATGATCGGACTGCGCGAGACCGTTGCCTACCCTGGGTACCTGCGGGAGGCGGCCTTCGCAGGCACCGGCAACATGTACGGTTGGAATGGACTCCTGAGCAGCCTCCTTGCTCCGGGCAATCCCGGCGGTCACACATCGCTGGCACTACCGCTCTCCTTGTTGACACTCGCCGCCGTTGCTGTGGTCTGGCGAGGCGACGCCGACCCGGGAGGAGAGCGCTTTCCCTCGCTGTGGCTGCTGCTCACGATCGCTACGGTCCTGGTCGACCTGCACTTCTACTTGCAGGACATCATCATCATCGTGCCAGCGGCGGTCGGCGTTGCCGCCGCGCAGCGTCAAGGCGCACGCTGGGTTGCGGGCGGCGCGCTGGCGTTCGGCTGGCTGCTCCTGGGGTTCGGCAGCACGCCCACGGCGACCTGGGGCATCAACATCTTCACGTCGTACATGCTGGTTTGCCTGGTGGCGCTTTGCTCATGGGAGTACGTGTCCCGCTTCGTCTCCCGGCCTCCGCGGGGGACCGCCCTTCGCGGCGGCTTTCAGCCAAGCCGCGCGACCGGCGCATGAGCCGAACCGTCGATCAGCGATGGCTTGAAGACTTCAGGGCCAAGGCGCGATGGCTGCGCGGCGGCTGGGTGATCGCGCCTGGCTACGTCCTGTTTGTCGCTGTGAACATCATGCACAACTATGCGCGAGCCTACGCGGACGACATCGCTCCGTTCGCACCGCAGAACACCTCCGTGTTCGATCGCGTCCTTCTCGGAGCGTATCCAACCGTGTGGCTGCAGGACGTGCTCGGCACCGACTCCGTTGTCAGCGTACTCGGCTTCTATGTGTGGCAGACGCTGTTCTACATCCCGATCCTGCTCGTCGCTTACGTCCTCCTCGTGTACGGTCGCGGCCTCTTCCTCCGCCTGCTGCTCCTGCACGCGGCACTCGTGCTCTCCGCTGACCTCATCTATGCGATCGCCCCAACGAAGCCGCCGTGGATGGACATCGGCGTGTCGCGCATCATCGAGATCCAGCTCGGCAACGGCACACGGCTCGACCACAACCCGTTCGCGGCCCTCCCCAGCCTGCACGTCGCGGTGCCATTCGCTTATGCACTCTGGTTCGCCCGCCGGAAGGACGCGCGCTCACCATGGCTCGGGCCAGTGCTGGTGATCTGGGCGAGCGCCATCGCGTGGGCGGTCGTCTACACGGGCGAGCACTACCTGATCGACGTCGTCACGGGGTTCATCTGGGCAGCCGCCGTATACCTCGTCCTCGAACGGCTCGGACTGAGTGCGCGAGGTAGCCGCCGGGCGCAGCTTCCGTCAGGAGTGCCGCTGGACGCGGTGTCCCCGCATCTCCATGGACGCCCGCCGCAACCGGCTCCCAGCGTCGAGCCACTCGGATCCACCAACCAGGCTGCGTAACTACGCGGCGTGCGGGCGTGAGGACGAGACGTCGAGGCTCGCGGGGAGGCGCGTGCGCTCCGACCGCGTGCCCATCAGGTACACCACGGACGCGGCGGCGATGAGGAATGCTTCTACAGCGCACATGGCGCCGAGGAAGAGCACCGCGTCGCGCCAGAAGGCCTCCGGGAACATCTGGATCAGATGATCCGTCGCGGGGTCGAACTGCCACGAGCCGCCGGAGAAGATCACAGCGTGGAAGCGGTCCCACGCCGCGTCGAAGCTCACGACGGCAGCGATGCCGGCCGCCCCGACGGCTGCCAGTCCCAGTGCCAGCCCCGCCAGCGCCTGCCCGGCCAGCTGTCGCAGGCTCCCGTCCCGCACCCAGATGAAGCACGCGACGACGTAGGCCAGCACGTACATCGCCGCCACTTCCTGCACGCGATTCGTCCAGGAGACGATCCGCTTCACGTCCTGCATGTGGCGGGTCTCGCGGGCGTTGAAGACGGGCTCCTTCAGGCCACCCTCGGTGACTTCGTGGTAGAAGGTCTTCTCCCCGCTGTTGAAGTAGCCCCTGAGGGCGCCCGCCGTCGCGTCGATATCGGAGCGGGAGAGCCCGGTGGCGTCTTCGGCGTCGTAGCGGTCGAAGGAGTAGCTGTAGACGAGCGGCGCGTTGATCAGCAGCCGGACGTTCGAGGTGACCAGGGCGACCGGAAGCGCAAGGATGAAGACGGTCGTGGCGAGCGCGCGAGCGAAACCCATGTGGGTGACCCTCTGCCGCCCCGCCGCCGCGACACCCTGATTCTCTTCCGGTGGCGGAGAGTTGTCAAGCGGCTCGCTTGTGGGATCGGGTGATTCGCCTTCCATGACCAGAGCTTAGCTCCGCCTGGAGTATGGCGGCCAGCGGACAAACCGCTGCTACCGGCGCATCGCGGCGGTCGCGATAATGCCGGCGTGACCATATCCAACGCGCTGACGATCGTAGGCATCGGACCCGGCGACCCTGCCCTCCTCACGGTCGAGGCGCGCGATGTGCTCTCGGCCGCTCCCGAGGTCTGGCTCCGCACCTCGCGGCACCCCACGGTGCCGTCGCTACCCGTGGGGCCGCGCTACTCGTCATTCGACGATGTCTACGACCGGTCGGCATCCTTCGAAAAGGTCTACGCGACCATCGTGGCACGGGTGCTCGAGCTGGCCCGCCAGCCCCATGGCGTGGTGTACGCCGTGCCCGGCCACCCGCTCTTCGGCGAGGCGACGGTGCGGGCGCTACTCGACCACGCGGCCAGCGAGGGTCTGGCCGTGCGCATCGTGGCGGGCGTGAGCTTCGTCGACGCTTCAGCAGTGGCGCTCGGCTTCGACCCGCTGGCCCAAGGGCTGCTCCTGCTCGATGCGCTCTCGCTCGGTGAGGCCCGCCGGATGCTCATTCCCCAGCGGCCGGCGCTCATCGCGCAGGTGTATGACCGGCGCACCGCGTCGCTGGCAAAGCTCGCCCTCCTCGCCGCCTACCCGCCGGAGCACCCCGTGCGGATTGTGCGGGCCGCTGACGGCGCGGGGCAGGTGACGGACGTGCGTCTGGAAGAGCTCGACCGGACCGATGTCTTCGATCATCTGTGCACGCTGTACGTGCCGCCACTGGCCCCCACGGACGATATCCGCACGTTCGAGGGGCTTCGGGCTGTCATCGCGCGGCTGCGGGCGCCCGAGGGAGGATGCCCGTGGGACCTGCAGCAGACTCATGAGACGCTGAAGCGCTACCTGCTTGAAGAGGCATATGAAGCGATCGACGCGCTCGACGAGGGTGACCCGCACCGCCTGGCGGAGGAGCTGGGCGATCTGCTGATGCAGGTGGTGCTGCACGCCCAGGTCGCTGAGGACGAAGGCACATTCGTGATCGAGGACGTGCTGGCTTCGATCACGGCGAAGCTCATCCGCCGGCATTCCCACGTCTTCGGCGACGTCGTCGTCGAGGATGCGCACGAGGTGCTGCGCAACTGGGAGCAGCTGAAGAAGGACGAACGCGGCGACGCCCCGCTCCTCGATGCCGTCCCGAAAGCCCTGCCGGCGCTGGCACAGGCTCAGGCCGTGCAGAGCCGCGCCGAGAGGGAAGGCCATCACGCGCCCGCCCTACCCGAGGCGCGGATCGGGGCGATGCTGAGCGACGCGGTGACGGCCGAGGCCTTCGGCGAGCTGCTGTTCGCGCTGGTGAACCTCGCCCGGCGGCGCGATATTGACGCGGAGGAGGCGCTGCGCCTCGCCGTGCGGCGCTTTCGCGAGCGCGTCGCGGACGAAGAGCGGGCGCGCAAGCCCGCCGTGTGATACAGTCGCCCGTACGACAACGGAACGATCATTCCGCGAGAGGAGCGGCCCCATGGCGGCGAACGGAGCAACACCGGAACGCGGCGCGGTGGTCATCACCGGCGCATCCACCGGGATCGGAGCGGCGTGCGCGCTGCGGCTCGACGGGATGGGCTTTCGCGTCTTCGCCGGGGTGAGGCGGCCCGCCGACGGCGACGCGCTCAAGGCGAAGGGATCGTCGCGGCTGACGCCGCTCATCATCGACGTGACCGACGCAGCGCAGATCGCCGCGGCCGTCGATACGGTCCGGGCGGCGACCGGCGAGCGCGGACTCGCGGGGCTGGTGAACAACGCCGGCATCGTCGTCGCCGCACCGCTGGAGTTCGTCCCGCTGGACGATCTGCGCAGACAGCTGGAAGTGAACGTCGTCGGTCAGGTGGCGGTCACGCAGGCGTTCCTTCCGATGCTGCGCGACGCGAGGGGGCGGATCGTGTTCATGGGGTCGATCGGCGGGCGCATGTCGACGCCGTTCATCGCGCCGTACAACGCCTCGAAGTTCGCCCTTGAGGCGATCACCGACGCGTTGCGCCTGGAGCTGCGGCCGTGGGGGATTCACGTCTCGATCATCGAGCCGGGGAGCATCGCGACGCCGCTATGGGACAAGAGTCAGGCGGCGGCTGATGCCCTCGAGCAGCAGATGCCCAAGGCGCTGGAGATGTACGGGCCCGCGGTCGACGCCGTCCGCAAGGCCGCTGTTGAGTTCGCGGACAGGGGCATCCCACCGGACGCCGTCGCGAAGTTCGTGGCGCACGCTTTGACGGCAAAGACGCCGAAGACGCGCTACATCGTTGGGCGGGACGCGCGGCTCCAGGCGGCGCTGGTGAAGATCGTCCCCGACCGCATGCGCGACCGCCTCGTCGCGGGACAACTCAAGCTGCCGCGCTGAGCGATCACGCGTCCGGCGGCTCCGCGGCGGGCTCCGCGACGCCGATATGCGCTTGCACGAGCGGCAGCCACGCCCGCTCTTCCTTCTCGCCGAAGTCCCACCACACCTGTTCGCCCTGCGCCGTCTCGACGCAGAGGCACTGCTGCCGGCTGCGGGGCGCGCCCATGGTGGCGCCGGGCCACGGATAGAGCCCGGCTGACCGCACCTCGCTGTACGGCACGATCATCCAGCGCGCCTCGCCCTTCTCCGCCTCGAAGAGGAGGCGGCGGTTCGTGAGGTACAGCTTCCCGCTCATCGCCGACTTGCCCTGCAGCAGCGTCGCGCGCGTCGCCTGCTCGATCTCCTCGCCGGCTGGCAGCTCGACCGACGGCGGTGACGGTGGTTTTGGCTTGCGTCCAAACAGCGGCATCTCAGCGGCCTCCGTCCGAGCGGATGTGGCGCATGGCCGGGCGGAGCTGCTCCGCGTGCGACGCTTCGTGTCGCGGGAAGCGCAGCAGGTACTCGAGGAGCGTGTGTTCGTTCGGTTGGGGCTCCCACCAGAACGTGAGCTTTAGCCCGAAGTGCTTCGGCTTGAGCCTCGCGAGAAGCAGTACGCTCTCGTGCCGCATCGACCGGAACTCCTCGACCAGCGCCCCCACCGTCGAGGAGCGGCGCTCCTCGAGCAGACGGGCGTTGCCAGCTGCAACGTCGGGCCACTCGGCAACACACCCGCGTTCGACGACGCTACGGAGGTGCTTCTGGAAGACCCAGTCGCCGGTGGCGATGTGCGCGAGCAGGCCCCGGTTCGTCCAGCCTTCGAGCGGCGACGGCCTCTCCCACTCCACCTGATCGACGCTGTGGATGACATAGAGGGCTGCGTCGGGCGAGAGGGCGCGGCCAGCCGGCAGGACCTCGGGCAGCAGCTTGAGCTTCGGCGGGTGCCAGGCCATGCGGAGCGCGGCGCGGACGTCAGCGGCGTGCTGGCGGTCGTGCCAGCCGAGCCAGATGCGCTCCCGGGCTGAGTTGTAGCGCTCGCCGAAGGCTGGCAGGGGCAGCGCCAGGTGGCGGGGCTCGAGCAGCTCGAAGAGGCCGAGCAGCAGCTTGCGGCGGCTCTCCATCTCCTCGAGCAGCTGCTCCGGGGATCGGCGCCGTCCGCGCGCGACGGCGCGCTCGCGTGCGGCCTCGGCGGCCATGCGATCCGAAGCGTCCCGTTCCTCGCTCTCGCCCTTCAGCAGCCCCTTCGCCGCCAGCGCCCAGGCGTGGTCAGACGCAGCGACGTGGGCGAGCAGGTCGTGCAGCGTGCGGTCGCCGTAGGGGACGAAACGGCGCCAGTCGTCCGCACCGACCTCGCCGAAGGCGGCGAGCAGCTGGTCGCGGGCCGCGTGCATGTCGTGCACGGCTTCGGCTACGTAACGCTCCATCGACGCCCAGTGTATCGCCGAGTATCCGCCTGGGGCGGCTACCCGCGTGGAGGGCCGGACATGGCGCGCTGGTAGCCGGCGACGAAGGCGTTGTCGAGCCATGCCCGCAGCTCCGCATCGCCGGCACGCTCGGGCAGCGCCTTCACCATATCGGCGACGTGGATCGGGTCGTGCTGCGCCCAGCCAGCCAGGAAGAGGTTCAGCGGGATGGTCGCGGCCGGACGCTTGGCGTCGCCGGCGAAGTACATCTTCGCCTGCGCCTGCTCATCCGCCATGCGGCGAAGCGACGCGATCATCCCCGCGCGGTTCGACGCCGCCTCCGCCAGTACGCGCTCCAACGGCCATGTCCGGCGTTCGGCGACGACGGCGCCGTTGAAGGCGTCGATGTCGAAGCTGTCGCCGGCCGGACCATCGGCCCCGTCGATGGGCTTACCATCGGATGCGGCGTCGAACCAGCGCTGCAGCTGCGGGTCGAGCGTCCCGAGGTGGGCGACGAAGTCGCGGACCAGCCACGTCGAGTCGGGCACGGGGCGGTCCAACTCCTCGTCGGACAGCGAGCGGCAGAACGCCTCGAACTTCGTCCGGTTCGCCTCGATAGCGCTCACCACGCGTTCGGTGATCTCGCCCATGTGCGTCCCCCTCCGTTACTCCGAAGGCGCGGCGACGCCGTCAGCAAGGGGCGCCACCGTATCGCCGACCGCCACGACACCCTCGCGCTCGACCGTGCCGTACACGCCGAAGTTCACTTCCCTCGGCTGGTCCGTCCGGTACGACGTGATGACCTTCAGCGTATTCAAGTCACGCTCGCCCGTGTCGGGATTGTGGTTGATGATCGCGCAGCGGGGATCGCGGAGGCGCATGTGCACCACCGCCGCGCCGATGCGCACCGACCGCCCCACCCAGGCGTCTTCACCGTGCGCGCCGAGGCCGGACAGCACGAAGTTCGGCCGGAACCGGCGCGCGTCGACCGCCACGCCCTCTGTTTGGGCGCGCAGCGCCGCCACGGACGCGTCGGAGCACAGCGAAACGGGGAGCGCGTCGAACGCCGTCCGGGCGGCGCGCACCAGTCGCAGCGGGCGTCCCGTGAAGGCCGAAAGGGCCGCCGCCCACGGCCCCTCGACGACTGTGCCCTCGACATCGCGCTTCCCGAAGAAGCGCACGATGATGGACTCGCCCTCGCGGGGCGCGGCGGCGGCCTCGCTGCCGTTCGGGAAGCGCAGCCGCAGCTGCTCCGGCTCGCGGGTGTACGACGGCATGATCCGCACGAGCGAGCCGTACTCACGCTGCGTGATCAGCCGCCCCCGTTCGTCGGAGAGAAAGAAGCGACGGTCCTCGTAGATCCCGTCCGGCCCGACGTGCGCGCGGTCGAGCGCGACGAGCGCCAGCGACTTCACCGGCGAGATGTAGATCGCCTCGATGCGGGCTGCGCCACCTGCGTCTGCTGACATCTCGCGGCAAGTGTACGCGCCGTAGGCGGTGTGCGCAGGGCGGCGCGTGCTACGATGATCCATCCACATCCACCGGCGTCAGGGTCCGACTGTCCAGCCATGAGCGCCTCCTCTTCCGACGCGACCCCTCCGGGCGCAGGCGCCGCCATCGCGGGGGTTCCCGCCGCTCCGGAACAGAGCGGCTGGTCACGCACGTTCTCGTCGCTCTCGAACCGGCACTTCCGGGTGCTGTGGACGAGCATGCTGTTCTCGTTCACAGCGATCCAGATGATGTTCGTCGCGCAGGGATACCTCACGTTCCGGATCACCGGCAGCGCGACGTCGCTGGGGATCATCGGGCTGGGGTGGGGCATCCCGCAGCTGCTGTTCACGCTGGTGGGAGGCGTGGCGGCCGACCGGCTGCACAAGCGCTGGCTCATCATCGTCAGCCAGAGCACGCTCGCCGTCACGTCGCTGATCACGGCGGCGCTGATCCAGACGGGCCTCATCGAGATCTGGCACATCTTCGTACTGGCGCTGGTCGGCGGCACGGTGTTCGCGTTCAACGTGCCGGCGCGGCAGGCGTGGATCCCGGAGATCGTCGGCGAGGAGCAGCTGATGAACGCCGTGGCGCTGAACAGCTCCGCCTTCACGGCGACAGGGATCGTGGGGCCGGGGCTGGCGGGGGCGCTGATCGCGATCCCGTTCGTCGGACTCACCGGCTCGTACATCGTCATGTCCGTATGCTTCGCGATGGTGGTGGTGCTGCTGCTGCGCGTCCCCGGCGGGGCGCCCGACCCGGACCGCCAGCACCTGCCGCCCTACCGCGCCCTCGTCGACGGGCTGCGCTATGTCCGAGGCCACGCGACGCTGCCGGTGCTGCTGACCATGGGCTTTGTCGCGATCGTGCTGGGCATGCCGTACCGTCAGTTCTTCCCCGTCTTCGCCGACGAGGTCTACGGCGTGGACTCGGTTGGTCTCGGGGTCATGGGCGTGGCGATGAGCATCGGCGCGCTCGTCGGCTCGCTTGGCGTGGCGTCGCTGACGGAGACCTCCCGCCGGGCGACGATCCAGATCATCGGAGGCGTCGGATTCGGCGTGTCGCTGGTGCTCTTCGCCGCCGCTCCTTCGCTGCTGCCGGGGATGGCGGCTCTTGTGCTGGTGGGGCTGGCGGGGAATGGCTACTGGGCGCTCAACAACACACTCGTCCTCGGCGCCACCGACCACGCGTACTACGGGCGGGTGATGAGCGTGTACATGCTGAGCTGGTCGTTCCAGCCCTTCGTCGCGCTCCCCGAGAGCATCATCGCCGACGCCATCGGCATCCAGACCATGATGGGCTGCGTGGGGGCGCTGGTGGCTGTGTCGCTCCTCCTGGTCGCAATATCGCACCCGGGCTACGCCCGCATCCGGGCCGCCGAGGCGCGGCGTGTCCCCGCCGCCGACACGCTGTAAAGTTGATCCTGCAACGGCGCGGGTGTAGCCTCGCGCTCACCGGGAGGTGACCATGAAATTCGGCATCTTCTACGAACTCTCCGTCCCCCGCCCCTGGGACCGCGAGTCCGAGCGCACGGTCTACGAGCGCGCCCTCGAACAGGTGCGGCTGGCCGACGAGCTGGGGTTCGACCAGGTCTGGGCGGTCGAGCACCACTTCCTCGAGGAGTACTCGCACTGCTCGGCGCCGGAGATCTTCCTCACCGCCTGCGCGGTGCAGACGAAGAACATCCGCGTCGGCCACGGCATCGTCGTCTGCGTGCCGCAGTTCAACCATCCGGTCCGGATCGCGGAGCGGGCGGCGGTGCTCGACATCATCTCCGGCGGACGGCTGGAGATGGGCACGGGTCGCTCGGCGACGTGGACGGAGCTGGGCGGCTTCATGGCTGAACCGGACAACACGAAGAAGACCTGGGACGAGTTCGTCCGCTGCCTGCCGAAGATGTGGACGCAGGAGCGATTCAGCCACCAGGGCGAGGCGTTCTCCATGCCGTCGCGGGCGGTGCTCCCGAAGCCGTACCAGAAGCCCCACCCGCCGATGTGGGTGGCGGTCACCAGCCCCGGCACGGAGATCGATGCGGCGGAGCGCGGCCTGGGCAGCCTGGGCCTGACGTTCGGCGGGTTTGCGGAACAGGACGCGAAGATCGCCGAGTACCGGCGCCGCATCCGGTCGTGCGAGCCGGTCGGGGCGTTCGTGAACGAGCAGGTGGCCACGGTCAACTTCCTCTACTGCCACGAGGACAACGAGACCGGCGGCCGCACGGGACAGCGGCTCGCGGGCACGTTCAGCTATCTGGCGGCGCAGCTGCTGGCGGCGCGCGAGGCGTATCCGACGCGCTCGTACCCCTCGCTGGGCCTCCTGCCGCAGCTCCGGCAGGAGGCAGCCGGCCCGGGCGATGGCAACCGCCTGCCGGAAGGACTGTGCATCGGCGACCCGGAGCGGATCATCGGCGTGTTGCGGAAGTGGGAGTCGGTCGGCGTCGACCGCGTGAACTTCCTGCTCAACGCGATGGAGACGGTGCCGCAGGAGGACGTGCTGGCCAGCCTGCGCCTCTTCGCGCGAGAAGTGATGCCGAAGTTCGAGCGGGCACCCGTGGCCGCCGCCGGGGGCGACTGATGCCGCTGACCGGCACGCGCGACTTCTCGTCGCTGCTGCGCGAGGCGCCGCTGCTCGACGGCTTCGGCACCGAACCATGGCCACTCGAGCGCGCCGAGATCCTGCAGGTCATGTTCGAAATCGACGACGCGGTCATGACGTCGCTGCTGCCGCCTGCGCTGCACCCGACGATCCCTCCGGTAGCGATCTTCAGCGTCACGCGGTTCCCGGAGAGCCCCGTGGGGCCGTTCCTGCTGGCGCAGGTGCGTGCTGGCTGCCGCGCCGGCGTGCGTCCTCGGGGCTTCCTGCTGCGCGCCTACGCCGATACCGGCCCCGCCTGTGAGGCGCTGTCTTCGCGCTGGGGGTTCGACTGCCGCCCCGGAGAGGTGGCGCTGCGCCGCTATCACGATCGCGTCGAAGGGCGGGTGCGCGCCGGCGGCCGCGACGTGCTCTCGATCGCCATCATCGACCCGCAGGCGATCTCGGGCGGCGACATCCAGTACGTCGCGAACATGAACCTCGCGCGGACGGTCGAGAGCGGCAAGGAGCGCGGCGTGCTGGTGCAGGTCGACCCGGAGTACACGTTCCACCGGGCCGAGCGCGGCCGGCCCCAGGTCGACGTGTTCGACCGCGATGCGTGGAATGCCGGCGGTGTCGACCCGGTGTGGCCGGTCTCGGGCTGCTACGCCCTCTGTGACACCGGCCTGCCGCGGATCCGATACGTCAGCGATCCGGCGCTTCCCGCGATCGCCGGCACACGCGCCGTCAACAAAGCCTGACGCCAGGGAGGACACACAATGCCATCACGATGGGATGAGGTCACGGTCGACGGGGCGGCCATGCGGTGCTACGTCGCCACGCCCGAGGCCGCGGGCCCCCACGCCGCCGTCCTCGTCGCCCAGCACGCGGGCGGCGTCGACGAGTTCATACGGACGATGAGCGACCGCTTCGCGGAGGCGGGGTTCGTCGCCATCGCGCCGGACCTCTACCACCGCGAGGATCCGAACAGCGGCGACGACGCCATGCGGCGGATGATGCGTCTTCGCGACGTGAACATCCTCCGCGACTGCGGCGCGGCGCTCGACCACGTGCGCTCGCTCCCGGAGGCGCGCGGCGACCTGGCCGGCGTCACCGGCTTCTGTATGGGCGGGCGGGTGGCGTACTTGATGGCGGCGCAGGACCCGGCGCTGAAGGCATCGGTGGTGTTCTACGGGGGGAGCATCATGGCTGCGTGGGGCGAGGGCGGGCCGGCGCCGTTCGACATCAGCGAGCGGATCAACTGCCCGATGCTCGGCCTGTTTGGCGAGGACGACGCCAACCCCAACCCGGACGACGTCGCGAAGATCGACGCCGAACTGAAGCGTCTCGGCAAGCCGCACGAGTTCCACTCGTACAAAGGGGCGGGGCACGCCTTCATGAGCGAAGGCCGCCCAAGCCACCGGCCGGACGCCGCAGCCGACGCCTGGGAGAAGTGCACCGGCTGGTTCCACCGCCACCTCGCGGGGTGAGCCTGAAGCTCGTCGCGGTCTCCTCGCCCGACGCCAGCGTGCGCGAGCGCATCGCCGGCGTGCTGGCAGAGCGCGCGGGGGGAGCTGAGGTGCGCCGCCTCGGCGACGCGGTGTTCATCGTCGAGACCGACGCGCCTCCATCGGATGTGCGCGACTGGCTGGCGCCGCTGCTCTCGCCGGAGGATGCGCTCATCGTCGTAGAGTTCGAGCGCTGGTCCTCGCGTGGGACGTCGGTGGACGCGGCGTGGCTCCGCCGGCGGGGGCATTAGGCCGGGCTCACCGCGGAGCCCCGGACAACGCGGAGGCTACCCAAACGGGTGCTAGCCGGTGCCCAGCCGGGGCGACGCGAGGCGCTTCAGTTCGGTACGAACCGCGCGCATGTCGGCCGACGACTGGCATCGGGTCACCTTGTCGCGGTGCGGAGCCAGCAGCTCGCGCGACTCGATGTCTGCGCAGTGAGCGATCCTGCGCGTGTAGTTCAGGAACCAGACGAGCCGCCGCCAGCCAGGATGAGGGTTCGTCCGTGACATCTCCGCGATCACGTGTCGTCTCACGATCCGGTACAGACAGGTCCGCAGAGGGACGTCCAACCAGACGATGGAGTCACTGTCAGCGAGGAGGGGGTGGAGCCAGGCATTGCGGTAAGCTCCTTCGGTCACCCACCCCCGCCCCGCGCGGATCTCCTCAAGGCGCGCGACGATCTCCGCCTCTGGCCGCTCGCCCGCGTCGCCGTAGACTACGTAGTCGAGATCGTGGGCAGGGATGCCGAACTCGGCCGCGGCCCATCGTGCAAGCGTCGTCTTCCCACTGCCCGCCATGCCGATGATGTGGAGCTTCACGTCTGTTGGCGAAGACAGCAGTTGACCACGAGTTTCCATCGTGTGGTACCGGGGGTGGGAGTCGAACCCACAAGTCGCCGAGGCGACGACGGATTTTAAGTCCGCTGCGTATGCCAGTTCCGCCACCCCGGCACGACCACGCGCCCTCATCGTATCAGCCCGCACCCGAGCGGCACTTTCGCCTAACCGCGTCGTCCCGGATGCTGTAGGCCCCGATCCGGAGCCAGGGAGCGCGCCATGTACGTCGATCTCAAGAAAGACCTCACGGACGAGCAGAAGCTGCTGAAGGACCAGGTGCACGAGTTCGCGGCGCAGGTGATGCGCCCGGCGAGCATCGCGCTGGACAAGATGACGCCCGAAGAAACCATCGCCGAGGGGTCGCCGATGTGGGGCGTGATCAAGACCGCCTACGAGTCCGGCTACCACGTCCGCAACTTCCCGGAGAAACTGGGCGGCGCGGCGCTGGGGCCGGTGGAGTCGCACATCGTCAACGAGGAGTTCGGCTGGGGCAGCGCCGGGCTGGCGATCGCCCTCAGCGTGACCTCGCTGCCGTTCACCTTCGCCGCCATCCGCGCCGACGACAAGCGGCTGATGGAAGAGGTGGTGATGCCGTTCTGCGAGGACCGGCAGGGCCGCTACATCGGCTGCTGGGCGATCACCGAGCCCGGCCACGGCTCCGACACGCTCATGCCCGGCACCAAGGTCTTCTCCGACCCGAACATCACCTACGGGCTGAACGCCGCCCTCGACGGCGACGAGTACGTGCTCAACGGCCAGAAGTCGGCGTGGGTCTCGAACGGCACGATCGCGACGCACGCGCTGGCCTTTCTCGGCGTCGACAAGTCGAAGGGGATGTCGGGGGGCGGGGTGGCGCTGGTGCCACTCGACCTGCCGGGCGTGTCGAAAGGGCCGCCGCTGAACAAGATCGGTCAGCGCGCGCTGAACCAGGGCGAGATCTTTTTCGACAACGTGCGCATCCCCAAGAGCTACATGATCGTGCCGCCGGAGGCCTACACCTTCGCCATCGACGCGGTGCTGGCCGGCGCCAACGCGTACATGGGGACGACGTTCACCGGCCTGGCGCGCGCGGCGTTCGAGGAGGGGTTGACGTACGCCAAGGGGCGGGTGCAGGGCGGCGTGGCGATCGTCGAGCACCAGCTGGTGCAGAAGCGGATCTTCGACATGTTCGTGAAGGTGGAGACGGCGCGGCAGCTCTCGCGGGCAGTAACGGTGTACAACAGCCGCCAGCAGCCTCCCGGCACTCACTACTCGATGTCGTCGAAGGTGTACTGCACCCAGGTGGCGTTCGAGGTGGCGAGCGACGCGCTCCAGCTCCACGGCGGCTACGGGCTGACGAAGGAGATGCTGATCGAGATGCTCTTCCGGGACGCCCGATCGTCGATGATCGAGGACGGCTCGAACGACATCCTGTCGCTGACGGCGGCGCGGCGGATCATCGACCAGTACGTGCCGTAGCCGATCGCCGGCTGCGGTACGATGGACGCGATGGAGCCGATCGTCGCCGTCGTCGTATCAGACCTGATGTTCCAGCCGCGGATCACGGAGGGGCTGCGGGCGATCGGGGCGGATGCGCGGATCGCCGATACGGCGGGCTCCGCAGAGGCGGCTCTGGGCGAGGGGCTGGCGGCGATGGTCATTGACCTGCACGCGGAGGGCATCGACGCGCCGGCGCTGATCGCGCGGGCGAAGGCGGCTGGGGCCCGGGTGCTGGCCTTCGGGCGGCACACCGACGCCGCGGCGCTGCGGGCGGCGCGGCAGGCCGGCGCAGAGGCGGTGGTCGCCCGCTCGCAGCTGGTGGAGGAGCTGCCGGCGTTGCTCCGGGCGCTGCTGGAGCCGTCGCCCACCCCACCCGCAGCTTGACCACACGAGGGCGGCCACGCTGGGCCGCCCTACGATTCGATCCGGGCCGCTGCTATAGTGCGGCGGGCGCCTGAGCGAACGCATGACGACTGTCCCCGCGACGAAGTACGAGACGATCATCGGGCTGGAGGTCCACGTCCAGCTCGAGACAGAACGCAAGATGTTCTGCGGCTGCCGCGCCGCCTACCACGACACCGCCCCGAACACCCACGTCTGCCCCGTCTGCATGGCCCTCCCCGGCGTGCTCCCGGTCATCAACCGCCGCGCCGTCGAGTACTCGATCATGACGGCGCTGGCGCTGAACTGCGAGATCCCGTCCTACTCGAAGTTCGACCGCAAGAACTACCCCTACCCGGACCTCCTGAAGGGCTACCAGATCTCGCAGTACGACCTGCCGCTCTCCCGCAACGGGTGGCTGGAGGTGGAGGTGGAGGGGCAGGAGCCCCGCCGGGTGGGCATTACCCGCTGCCACCTGGAGGAGGACACCGCCCGGCTCACCCACCGCACCGACGGCTCCGGCGAGACCTTCTCGCTGATCGACATGAACCGCGCCGGGGTGCCGCTGCTGGAGATCGTCACGGAGCCCGACATGCGCTCGGCCGAGGAGGCACGGGCGTTCCTGATCAAGCTGCGCCAGATCCTCCGCTACCTGGGCGTGAGCCGCGTGCACCTGGAGGAGGGGAACTTCCGCTGCGACGCGAACATTTCGCTCCGGCCCGCCGGCTCCGAGGCCCTCGGCGCGAAGGTCGAAGTGAAAAACATGAACAGTTTCCGCGCCGTGTTCCAGGCCCTGCGGTCGGAGGTGGAGCGGCAGACGCAAGAGCTTGACGCGGGGCACCGCATCGTCCAGGAGACGCGAGGCTGGATCGAAGACGGGAGCACCGTCTCGCAGCGCTCGAAAGAGGAGGCGCACGACTACCGCTACTTCCCGGAGCCCGACCTGCCGCCCCTCCATCTCGACGCGGCGTTCGTCGAGGGGATCCGCGCCAAGCTCCCGGAACTCCCCGACGCGAAGCTTCACCGCTTTGAACGCGAATACGGCCTCTCCCCGTACGAGGCGAACCTCCTCACCGAGACGGGCGCCCGCGCGTACTTCTACGAGCAGGCCGTCGCGCCGGCGCGGGCGAAGGACGAAGTGGCGTCTGTCCGCTATGCCAAGCAGGTGGCGAACTGGATGCTCGGAGATTTCGCCCGGCTGCTCCACGCCTCCGGCATGGACATAGCTGATTCGAAGGTCGCCCCTCGGGATCTCTATGCTATGATCTCTCTCATCGAGGAGGGGACCATCACCGGGCGGACCGCCAAGGCGGTCTTCGAGGAGATGTTTCAGTCGGGCAAACCGCCCGATGTTGCCGTCAAGGAGCTGGGCCTCGAGCAGATCAGCGCGTCGGATGAGATCGAGGAGATCGCCGATCGGGTGATCGCGGCCAACCCCAGACCGGTCGAGGACTTCCTCGGCGGGAAGCAAGAGGCGCTCAAGTTCCTCGTCGGGCAGGCCATGAAGGAGTCGAGGGGGCGGGCCAACCCGGCGACGATGACCGAGATTCTGAGGGCACGACTGGAAGCGAAGGCCTGAGAATTGACCAACACACCCCATCCCAACCCTGAGGCATCCAGGCGGCGGTCAGCATGCGCCAGATAATCAGGGATCCCGGGTTCATCAAGTGGTTCTACTTCGGGATGCACATCAAGCGCTGGCTGCTGCTGCTGCTGGCCGGCGTCGCCATCATGGGGCTGGGCTTCGGCTACTTCCTCCGCGAGGTGTACGTCTCCTACACCTTCCCGGCTTTCGTCTACTACCTCACGTTGCAGTTCTTCCCTCGGTGGTTCCGTGGCGCGCTGTTCGTCAGCGCCAGCCTGGGGATCATCAGCTTCGCCGTCTGGAAGCTCAACCAGTCGCTGCTCTCCGCGTTCATCAAGCCTGAGCGCAACGAGAGCATCGTGGACATCATCTACAACCACCGCTACCTGCGGCGGGGCCCGAAGATCGTTGTCATCGGCGGTGGCACCGGCCTCTCGACGCTCCTGCGCGGGCTGAAGGAGTACACCGGCAACATCACGGCCATCGTGTCAATCGCCGATGACGGTGGCAGTTCCGGCCGGCTCCAGCGCGAGTTGGGTGTGTTGCCGCCCGGCGACATCCGCAAGAACATCGCGGCACTGGCCGACGCCGAACCCCTGATGTCGCGACTGTTCGAGTACCGCTTCTCCGAGGGCGAGGGCCTGGAGGGGCACAGCTTCGGGAACCTGTTCATCGTCGCGATGACGGAGGTGGCGGGGAACTTCGAGGAGGCAGTACGGGAGACCAGCCGAGTCCTCGCCGTCCGGGGCCAGATCCTCCCGGCGACGCTCTCCTCCCTCACCATCTGCGCCCATACAAACGAGGGTGAGATCGTCCGGGGCGAGTCGGCGATCACGGAGCGAGGCGGCATCCGGGAGGTCTTCCTGGACCCTCCGGCCATCCAGGCGAACCCGGACGCCATCCGGGCCATCCTCCAGGCCGACCTCATCGTCTGCGGACCGGGCAGCCTGCTCACCAGCGTCCTGCCGAACATGCTCGTCGAGGGCATCAGGCGTGCGGTCGAGGTATCGCCCGCGCTCAAGGTGTACGTCTGTAACGTCGCCACGCAGCACGGCGAGACGGACTCGTTCACCGTGAGCGACCACTACCACAAGCTCAAGGAGCACCTGAAGGGCGCCGCGCCGTTTGACTTCGTGCTGGCGAACAGCAACACCGACGCCGTGCTGCCGGAGGAGTGGCACTCCGAGCCGGTGAAGGTCGACAGCAGCACCCTGAACGGCGCCCGAGTCGTGAAGTCCGATGTCGTGTCGGAGGAGAACCGGTACCGCCACGACTCCAAGAAGCTCGCCGATGCGCTTGTCCGCCTCTATTACGAGCGCAACCAGATGGCCGACGCGGAGCCGGAGCCCGCTGCCGAGCGCGTCGAGCAAGAAGCTCAGGAAGCAGGCGTCGGCTAGCTCCCTGGCGCGCGCCGACGAACGCGTGCGCGCGCCCAAACTCGCGCGCGCATCTCATTCATCCGAGCATGGTGCAGTTGAGCCTCAGCCGGACTGGCTCGAGCCGGCGATCGCCCGAAGGCCTGAGACGGTAATGTCGATCAGCTCGGGAGGCAGCTGCCACTCGCCGGGCGACCAGCGCGGGAACTGCCGCAGCGCATCGAAATCAATCGTGTAGCTGTTCCGGCGCCCCTGGCGGTTGCGGACGATGATGCCGTCGTGCTCCACCTGGTTCAGGATGGCGACAACCGCCCGCTCCGTGATCCCCACTGAGGCCGCCATCTCTCGCACGGTGCTGGAGTTGTCCATGGCGATCGACAGGAGCAGCAATGCGTGGTTCGTCAGGAACCCCCAAGTCCCGCTCCGAGGCTCCAGCGCGCCGGAGTCCGGCGGCTGTGGCCTCGATCCGTTGCGCTTGCCGTCGTGGTGCGAGATCTGGAGCAGGATCCGGATGAGCCCGTCGACGAAGGGACGAGGCGTGAGTTGTACGGTGCCCTCGCGCCGGTAGGCCGCCAGGTGCTCGAAGTTGACGGAGTAGGTGTTCCGGCGCCCATCCTTATGTCGCTCTACGATGCCACCCTCATCCAGCTCGCGCAGAATCGCCAGCGTCGAGCGCTCGGTGACGCCAACGCCCGCCGAGATCTCGCGGACCGTAGAGTCGCTGTGCCGGATCACATAAATCAGCACCAACGCGTGATTGGTGAGGAAGCCCCACGTAGCGTGTGCCATCCCGGTCTCCTTACCGTGCGTGCGTGACACGCGAAAAAGGCTCAAGTTTCCCCCGCCAGGTACTTGACACGACGGTTTCACGAACTACAATACATGCATATTCAATCAGGCTATAGAAATCAGGTTGTATGGTTCATGTGCTTTCATTCACGAAGTTTCAGACGTGTTACGGCGTTCAGTCCTTAAACATCATGCATTAGTGTTCACGAGTTTGCAAGGCCTGAGCCCAGGGATCGGGAGAGGAATTCGCAGTTGAGGCCGGCGCACCGGGGGAGTCGAGAGGATGCCCCGCTGGGGGGAGAGGTGCGGCGGCGGATCCGAAAGGAGAGGGTCCCGGGAAGCGAGACGGTCCTGATGCGCCGTGCTTTGGTGGCAACAAGGCGGGGAATCCGGCGCGAAGGGGGCGGCTCCGGGGGCGGCATGGCCAGCCGCCCTTCCCTGCAAGACTGAATCGGCTGGACCAGGAGCGCTCGGGAGGAAGCCGGTACAGGAGGACCGGCTTCCTCGCTTATCTCGCCGGGTCCGTCCCCAACGCCACCGGGCCGCCACCCGCCGCCAGTACGGTGTTGTAGAGGAGCATCGCGCGGGTCATCGGCCCTACCCCGCCCGGCACGGGCGTGATCGCCGCCGCCTTCTCCTTCACCGCCTCGAAGTCCACATCGCCCACGAGCCGGCCACCGCTCTTCTTCGTCGCATCGGAGATGCGATTCACACCGACGTCGATGACGACGGCGCCCTCGCGCACCATGTCCGCGCCGATGGCCCGGGGCCGCCCCATCACGGCTACCAGGATCTCGGCCCGGCGCGTGTGCTCGGCGATGTCCGGGGTGGCGGTGTGACAGACGGTGACGGTGGCGTTCCCGCCTCGCGCCTTCTGCATCAGCAGCCCCGCGAGCGGCTTCCCCACGAGGTTCGACCGACCGCAGATGACGACGTGCTTGCCCGCCGGGTCGTGCCCCGACCGGAGCAGCAGCTGTACTACACCGTGCGGCGTGCAGGAGAGGAACGCCGGCTCGCCCCGGAACAGCCGCCCCAGGTTGGCCGGATTCAGGCCGTCGACGTCCTTCTCGACGGCTACGGCGGAAGTGACGGCGGGTTCCTCGATGTGCGCCGGCAGCGGCAGCTGGACGATGATGCCGTGCCAACCCGGGTTAGCGTTCAGCTCCGCGACGACCGCCAGCAGATCCGTCTGCGTGATCGTCGCCGGGAGGCGCACGGTTTCGGAGCGCATGCCAAGCCCCTGCGCGTCCCGGGTCTTGCCCCGTACGTACGACACCGAGCCGGGGTTGTCGCCCACCAGCACCACGACCAGGCCCGGCTCGACGCCGCGTGCCCGCAGCCGCTCGATGCGGCTGTGCAGCTCCTCGCGCACCTCGCGGGCGATCGCCTCCCCGTCGATGACCTGTGCCGTCATGAGGTCACGTCTCCCGGAACGCGGCCAGTGTAACGGGCACTCATCGCAGGCACAGCGCTGATACCGCGCCGCCGCGGCCGCCCGTACAATCGGCGCATGGAGCTGACCATCGGCGTCGACGCCATCGAGATCGAGCGTGTGCGCGCGGTGCTCCGGCGCCATCCGGAGCGCTTCCTCAGCCGCGTCTACACGGCCGAGGAGGTCGCGTTCTGCCGCGGTCGGGTGCAAGAGCTGGCGGCGCGCTTCGCGGCGAAGGAGGCGGTGATGAAGGCGCTGGGCACGGGCGCCCGCGGCCTCGCCTGGCGGGAGATCGAGATCTTGCCGAACCGGCGGGGCAAGCCCCTGGTCTACCTGCACGGCCGCGCGAAGGCGCGAGGCGATGCGATCGGGCTGCGCAGCGTCGACGTGAGCCTCACGCACGCCCGCGAGCTGGCCATCGCCGTTGTCGGCGGCGTCGTCGACGCCGATCCGGTCGACCGGGCAGAGCACCGCCGGCGGCTGGTGGAGTGGCTGAAGGAGCAAGGCCGGCTGTGAAGCTCGTGACGTCGGCGCAGATGCGGGAGCTGGAGCAGCGGGCGGTCGAAGCCGGGACGTCCATCGATGCGATGATGGAGGCGGCCGGGCTGGCGGTCGCGCAGGAGGCATGGCTCAGCCTTGGCGTCATCGCCGGGCGCCGCGTGCTCGTGCTGGTGGGCCCCGGTAACAACGGCGGCGACGGCCTGGTCGCGGCGCGCCATCTCGCTGACTGGGAGGCAGACGTCGTTGTCTACCTGCTGGCACCCCGGCCCGACGACGCCAACCTCAAGAAGGTGCGCGAGCTTGGCGTGCCGGTGCAGGTCGCGCCCGAAGATGCCGGCTACGCGGCGCTGGCGAAGGCGCTGGACGGGGCAGAGATCATCATCGACGCGCTGCTCGGCACCGGCCCCAGCCGCCCGATCGAGGGCGTGCTGGCGGCGATCCTCGAACGGGTGCGTGACGCGTGCATCCGGCCGAGGCCGCCGCTGGTGGTCGCCGTCGATCTGCCGACGGGCGTCGACGCTGACACCGGCCGCGCGGACCCGCTGGTCATCCGGGCCGGGCTCACGGTCACGTTCGGGGCGGCGAAGGTCGGCCTCTACACGCTTCCCGGCTCCGAATACGCGGGTAGCGTGCAGGTCGTCGATATCGGCATCCCGAAGGAAGCGGAGCGCGACCTGCCGGTCGAGCTGCTCAGGACCGCTTGGGTGCGCGACCGTCTGCCCGCCCGGCCGAAAGATTCGAACAAGGGTACGTTCGGGCGCGTGCTCGTCGTCGCCGGGTCATCGAGCTACGTGGGCGCCCCGCGGCTGGCGGCGGAAGCGGCGTACCGCGTGGGGGCGGGGCTGGTGACGGTCGCCTGCGCGGCACAAGTACAGCCATCGATCGCGCCGGCGCTGCCGGAGGCGACGTACCTTCCGTACGAGAGCGAGTCAGGCGCGCTGACCCCTGCCGCCGGACGCGAGATCATCGAGGCGCTCGACAGCTACGACGTGCTGCTGATCGGCCCCGGCCTGAGCCAGGCGCCGGGCGTGGGCGACGTGGTCGCGGGGATCCTCGCGAAGGTGCCCGAGCGAGCCGCCGCGTGCGTGATCGACGCGGACGCCCTGAACGCGCTCGCGCAGCAGCCAGCGTGGTCGAAGCAGATCACCCGGCCCTGCGTGCTGACGCCGCACGCCGGCGAGATGTCCCGCTTGCTCGGCGCGACGGTCGAGGCTGTGCAGGGCGACCGGCTCGGCGTCGCGGTGAAGGCGGCGGCGGAGTGGAGGCAGGCCGTCGTGCTCAAGGGCGCCCACACCGTCATCGCCGCTCCTGACGGACGCGCCTGCGTCAGCCCGCACGCCAACCCGCTGCTCGCCACCGCCGGCACGGGGGACGTGTTGGCGGGCGCCATCGCGGGCCTTCTGGCGCAGGGGATGGCGCCGTTCGAGGCGGCCTGCTGCGGGGTCTTCCTGCACGGCCTGGCCGCCGAGGAAGCCGGCGACGCGCTCGGCGACCGGGGCATGCTCGCGGGCGACCTGCTCCCGGCCCTGCCCCGCGCCATCCGCACCGCACGTGAGGGCAGGCTCGCCCGGTCGTTCGCACGGCCGGGGCACGGCGGACTGGGGGCGCTGGGCGGAGACGCGTCGCTGTCCGAGCCGAGTTGATCGCGACGGCGGCGACGCTTCGGCCGCGCCAGGGCCGTTCACCCCGCCATCCGCTGGATGAGCTGAATGGATACGCCATTCGCCGCGCTCTTGTTGATCCGGGCGATCATCGTCCCCGGCCACACCCCCGGCTCCGGGTCGGACACAGGGACGCCCTTCACGCGCAAGTCGGACACCGCCGCGGCGAGGTCGTCGACCGCGAGGGAGATCGAGAACATGCCAGCCCCCCGCTCCGCGATCGCCTTCGCGATGCGGTGGTCCTCGGTGAGCGGCTGCGCCAGCTCGACGAAGGCATTCCCCGCGGGCAGCTTCGCCAGCCGCATGTGCGTGCCCTCAGGCGTCACGTCGTCTGAGACGCGCAGACCCAGCAGGTCCGCCCACTTCGCGGACGTCGCATCTACATCCGAGACGGACAGCACCACATGGTCGAGCGCGCCCAGCGTAAACGCGCGACGCTGGGCCGCGTTGTCGAACGCGCTGCCCTGTGCTTTCCGAGCCTCGGGCCGGAAGGACTCCACCGCGTGTTCGATGAGCAGCGTCGCCAGGCCGTGCGTGCGGTCGCCGCGCACGGTCGCGACGCGGGTGCCAGGCTTCGCGCCGGCACGCGGGCCCGAGACCTCGAAGCCTGCTGCGGCCAACCGCCTGCACGTCGCCTCGGCGTCGTCGACGCCCCACGCCATGCCCCACAGACGGTCCGGCCGGCTCAGCCCCTCTTCCGTCTGCACGGCACCGCCGCTGATCTCGACTGTCACGTCGCCCAGGCGGAAGAAGAGGATGCGGGCGTTGCGGTCGGGGAACGTCCGATCGAGCGCCAGCCGCGCCCCCAGCACGCCCGCCCACAGCCGCCGCGACGCCTCGAGGTCCGTCGACAGCACCACGACGTGGTCGGCGCGCCGCACCGCCGAGCTTTCGGACGCATCGAACGGCGCCACGGGCAGAGCGTCGGCGTGGGACCGATGTTCGATGAACAGCAGCCTGACGCCTCGCGTGTCCCGCAGCGGCGCCGGCGCGTTCCGCCAGTGGCGACGCTCTCCCGTCAGCTCGTCGAAACCTTCGCCATCCGCAGCGTCGTGCAGCTCGACGCCTTTTGCGCGCAGCTCGCGCACGGTTTCGTCGACGCCCGGTGTGGTGAGGGCGAGCATGAACAGCCCCTCGCCGTGCTCGTCCAGGAAGTTCCCAAGCTCGCGGGGCCAGCGGCTGGCGCTCCCACCATCCCCACCGACCCCGAGCAGCTCCACGTACGTGTTCTCGATGCGGAAGAGCACGTTGCGCGTCCCGTAGGAGGGGTGAGTGCCGCGCCAGGACGGCAGCCGGCCCAACAGCGCCGTGTAGTCGTCGGTGGCGGCGTCGAGGTCACGTACGGCGATGACGATGTGGTCCAGTCGCAGGTCGCTCACGACGCCACCGGCTCGCAAAGCTCGACCAGCGTCCCGTCGAGAGCGCTCGGGTGGAGGAAGCAGATCCGGCCGGCGAGGCCGTCGCGCGGCTCCTGGTCGATCAGCTCCACTTGCTTCTGCTTCAGTCCCGCCAGATCGGTGTCGACACTGAGCACTTCGAAGCAGAGGTGGTGCAGCCCCTCGCCGCGGCGCTCCAGATAGCGCGCGACGCCTGTATCCGGCGCCACGGGTTCCAGCAGCTCGATCTCGCTGTCGCCGAGCGTGAGGAGCGCCGCCTTCACACCCTGATCCTCGATCATCTCCTGTCTGTGGACGTGGAGGCCGAGCGTGTCGCGGTAGAAGCGCATCGCCTGCTCCATGTCCCGCACGACGATGCCGATGTGGTGCACCTTCTTAATCATAGTGCGCGGAGTGTAGCGGAGGGCGGCGGCTTGCGAAACGCGTTCAGACCCGATAGAGGCGCGCTGCCTCGCGGCGCAACTCCACGCGGAAGTCCGGATGGGCAATGGCGATCAGCTCGTCGATGCGCTTCCGCAACGACCTTCCCTTCAGCCGCGCGATGCCGTACTCGGTCACGAAGAGGTCAGCGTAGACCCGCGGCACGGTGACCGCCGTCCCCTCCGGGAGCACCGGCAGGATGCGCGACCGGCGCTCGCCGTCGACGACCGACGTAGACGGGAGGACCATCACGGAGCGCCCGTTCTTTGCGTGCAGCGCGCCGACGTGGAACGCGAATGCGCCGCCGGTCCCGCTGTAGATCTCCGGCCCGATGGTCTCGCCGTCGATCTGGCCGGTGAGGTCGACCAGCAGCGCGTTGTTCACCGCCACCATGTTCTCGTGGGCGGCGATGATGGCGATGTCGTTCGTGTGGCTCATGCAGTACAGCTCGTAGCGCATGTCGCCGTCTACCCGCGCGAACTCCTCCTGCGAGTACGGCCCGAACGACGCCCCGACGACCTTCCCGGGATGGAGCGTCTTGCGGGCGCCGGTGACCACGCCGGCGTCGACAAGGTCGGGGATGCCGCCGAAGATCAGCTCGGTGTGTACGCCGAGGTCTCGCCGGTGGGAGAGGAACGGCGCCAGCGCCGCCGACACTGTGCCGGTGCCCATCTGCAGCGTATCGCCGTCCTGTACGATCTCCGTGGCCACCAGCGAACAGATCACCTCGGCGATGCCGGTCTCCTCGTCAGTCCGGGGCGGACGTCGCAGATACTTCCACTCACGCGGCGCCTCGACCAGGTTCTCGAAACGCGAGACGTGGATGCGATTGTCGCCCCCGGTGCGGATCAGCCGATCGTTGACCTCGCCGATCAGATGCGTCGCCTCCCGCGCGACCTCCGGCGCTCCCCACACGCTCATGCCGAAGCTGCACCAGCCCTCCGCGTCCGGCGGCGAGACGGCGACCAGGAAGACGTCAGGCTTGCGGTCCAGCCAGTAGCTCTGGTCGGCGCGGATCGGCGGCGCGATCACGTAGTCCAGCAGCCCCTTCCGCATGGGCGGCCGGTCTGTCGCCTGGAGGAAGAACGTCCGGACCGTGAAGCCGTTCGGCCGGTCGTCGGACCACCACGACACGAACGTCGCGATGGAGTTCTCGATCTCGACGTCGCGCAGCTTATCGGCCCGCGCCGCCAGCGCGCGGCAGAGCGCCAGTGGCGTCTGGTAGTGCATGCCGATGACGACGCGGTCGCCGTCCCTGACCGTGCGCACCGCCTTCTCGGGCGTGGTGACCTGCTCGGCGTAGCGTTCGCGCCAGTCCAATGCTTCCCCTCCGGTTAGGATGGGGTGAGGCTAACAGCGCCGGCCGGGCCGGGCAACGCAGTCGGCCAGACGCGATCGGAGGAGACATGGCCCACACCGAGATCACCATGTACGGCACACTCTGGTGCGGCGACTGCAAGCGCACCAAGCAGTTCTTCGGCGAGCAGCGCGTGCACTACGACTTCGTCGACATCGACGCCAATCCCGAGGGCATCGCCGTCGTGGAGCGTGCGAACGGCGGAAGGCACATCATCCCGGTGCTCCTGTTCGGCGATGGGTCGACGCTGGTCGAGCCTTCGAACGCCGAGCTGGCGGCGAAACTGGGGTTGCGGACGGCGGCGAAGCGCGTTTTCTACGACCTGATCGTCGTCGGCAGCGGGCCGGCTGGGCTGACGGCGGCGCTGTACGCCGCGCGCGAGGGTATCGATACGCTGGTGATCGAGCGGGCGGGAGTGGGCGGGCAGGCGGGCGTCACCGAGCTGCTGGACAACTTCCCCGGCTTCCCGGAGGGGATCAGCGGGGCTGACTTCGCCGACAGGCTGCGCCGTCAGGCCGAACGCTTCGGCGTGGAGATCCTGTCGGCGCAGGAGGTGGTGTCGGTCGGCGTCGAGGAGGGATACCGCGTAGTGCGCACTGCGAGCGGCGAGGAGTACCGGGCGTGGGCCGTACTGCTCGCGCTCGGCTCGACGTACCGGCGGCTCGGCGTGGCGGGCGAGGACGACTTCATCGGGGCGGGGGTGCACTTCTGCGCCACCTGCGACGCCGCGTTCTACCGCGGCCGCGAGGTGCTGGTGGTGGGCGGGGGAAACTCCGCCGGGGAGGAGAGCATCTTCCTCACGAAGTTCGCCAGCAAGGTCATCATCGCCACGCGTGACGGACAGCTCTCCGCCAGCCGCGTGGTCGTCGAGAAGGTGGAGGAGCACCCGCAGATCGAGGTGCTCACTCACACGACCCCCGCGGAGTTCCGCGGCGACGGCAAACTCTCCTCGGTTGTGCTGAAGGACACGCGCACCGGAGAGCTGCGGGAGATCACGCCCGCGGGCGTCTTCGTCTTCATCGGGTTGACGCCGAACACAGCCCTCGTGCGGGATCAGGTGGCCACCGACGAGATGGGCTTCATCACGACGGACTTGGGCCTGCAGGCCAGCGTCGCGGGGATTTTCGCCGCGGGGGACTGCCGCGCGGGGAGCACGAAGCAGGCGGCGTCGGCTGCGGGGGAGGGGGCCGCCGTGGCGCTCTCGATCCGCCGGTACATCCAGCCGCTTGCGGGCGGGATGCCGGTGCACGAGATGGAGCCTGCCTCGGCGTAGCGGGCTGCTGACTCGTCCTGTCAGGAGGACGGTCAGCCCGCGTTGCCAGCGCTGATCGCGCGGGCTTACACTGCTCGCACCGATCGAACGTTTGTACGCGCACGCCCGACAGGTCTTTTTCGTGAATGTGCTCTCCACCTTCCACCCCGCCGTACGCACGTGGTTCGAGCGGCGCTTCCCCGCCGCTACGGAGGCACAGCTGCGCGGCTGGAGCGCCATTCGCGAAGGGCGCGACACGCTCGTCGCGGCGCCGACCGGCTCCGGCAAGACGCTCGCCGCCTTTATGTCGAGTATCGATGAGCTGCTGCGGCGCGGCATCGACGGCGACCTGCTGGACGGCGCCATCGACGTTGTCTATGTCTCGCCGCTGAAGGCGCTCAGCAACGACATCCAGCGCAACCTCGAGACGCCGCTCCTGGAGATCCGCGAAATGGCCCGGGAGCTGGGCCTGGAGGCGCCGGAGATCCGGACCGCGCTGCGCACCGGCGACACCACCCAGGCCGAACGGGCCGCGATCTTGCGGCATGCGCCGCACATCCTCATCACCACGCCGGAATCGCTGTACCTGATGCTCACCGCCGAGCGCAGCCGCGCGCTCCTCACGAAGGTACGGACGGTGATCGTCGACGAGCTGCACGCCCTGATGCGCGACAAGCGCGGCAGCCACCTGATGCTCACACTCGCCCGGCTCGACGCGCTCTGCGAGCGCCGGCCGCTGCGGATCGGCCTCTCGGCGACGATTCATCCTATCGAGGACGCGGCGCGCTTCCTCGTCGGCACACCCCACGTCGCCGCGGACGGGACGCCCGCCTGCACCATCGTCGACGTCGGCCACCAGCGCGACCTCGACCTCCTCGTCGAGGTACCGCCCACGGACCTGCAGGCGGTGCCTACCGGCGAACAGTGGTCGGACATCTACGACCGCCTCGCGGAGCTGATCGCGGAGCACCGCACCACGCTCGTCTTCACAAACACGCGCCGCACCGCCGAGCGCGTCGCGCATCATCTCAGCGAACGCCTGGGCGCCGAGCACGTGGGCGCACACCACGGCAGCCTCTCGAAAGAGCGCCGGCTGAAAGTCGAACAGCGGCTGAAGGCAGGCGAGATGCGCGCGATCGTGGCGACGGCATCGCTGGAGCTGGGGATCGACGTGGGGACGGTGGACCTCGTGTGCCAGATCGGCTCGCCGCGGGCGGTCACGACGTTCCTGCAGCGCATAGGCCGTTCCGGGCACGCGCTGGGTCTGGTGTCGCGGGGGCGCCTCTTCGCCACGTCACGCGACGAGCTGGTCGAGTGTGCGGCCCTGATCCGCGCGGTGCGAGCGGGCATGCTCGACCGCGTCGAGCCGCCGGTGGCGCCGCTCGACATCCTTGCGCAGCAGATCGTCGCCGAGTGCGCCTGCCGCCCGTGGGGCGAGGATGAGCTGTACGAGATGGTGCAACAGGCTACGCCGTACGCCTCGCTCTCCCGCGACGACTTCGACGACGTGATCGAGATCCTGAGCGAAGGCCCGGCCGAACGCATCGGCCGGGGGCGCGGCGCCTACCTGCACCGGGACCAGATCGCCCGCACCGTTCGCGGGCGCCGCTCGGCGCGCCTCATCGCCCTCACCTGCGGCGGGGCCATCCCCGAGCTGGCCGACTACCGCGTGGTACTCGACCCGGACGAGACAGTGCTCGGCACCGTCGACGAGGACTGGGCGATCGAGAGCATGGCCGGCGACGTGTTCCTGCTTGGCACACACTCCTGGAAGATCCGGCGGATCGAGTCGGCGCGGGGAGTGGTGCGGGTGGAGGACGGGCACGGCCAGCCGCCCAGTGTGCCCTTCTGGCTCGGCGAAGCACCCTCTCGCACGTGGGAGCTGTCCGGCGAGGTCAGCCGTCTCCGCCGCGACGCGGTCGAGCGCATCGAACGGGATGAGGACGTCGTGAGCTGGCTGGCCGCGGAGTGCGCGCTGGGCCGTGCGGCGGCGATGCAAATGGCGGACTACCTCGCGGCGCAGCTCGGCGCCGTCGGCATCGTCCCGTCCGATACAGACGTGCTCTTCGAGCGCTTCTTCGACGACGCCGGCGGCATGCAGCTGGTGGTGCACGCGCCGTTCGGGGGCCGGGTGAACCGTGCGTTCGGGCTGGCGCTCCGCAAGCGGTTTTGCGTGAACTTCGACTTTGAACTGCAGGCGGCGGCCACCGACGACTCCGTCGTCCTCTCGATGGGGTCGCAGCACAGCTTCCCCCTCGAAGATGCCTTCCACTTCGTGCATTCGAACGTCCTGCGGGAATCGCTGGAGCAGGCGATCCTGGTGACGCCGATGTTCGGGGCGCGCTGGCGCTGGAACGCCACGCGGGCGCTGGCTGTGCCGCGGCAGAACGGCGGCCGTCGCGTCCCGCCTCCGATCCAGCGCATCCGCTCCGACGACCTCCTGGCCGCCGTCTTCCCGGAGCAGGTAGGGTGTCAGGAGAACATCACCGGCCCGCTGCCCATCCCCGACCATCCCCTGATCAAGCAGACGGTCGCCGACTGCCTGTACGAGGCGATGGACATCGTCCGGCTCACCGACATCCTCAAGCGGATGGAGCGCGGCGAGATCCGCCTGCACGCCCGGGACACGACAGAGCCGTCACCGTTCGCACACGAGATCCTGAACGCGAAACCCTACGCCTTCCTCGACGACGCACCCCTGGAGGAGCGCCGCACGCGCGCGGTCTCGTTGCGCCGGACGCTGCCGGCACACGCGCGCGACCTCGGCCAGCTCGACACCGAGGCGATCGAGCGCGTCCGGGAGGAGGCGCGCCCCGAGCCACGCGACGCCGACGAGTTGCACGACTTTCTGCTCGGTGTGACCGTCGCTCGCGCGGACCAGTGCGGCGCCTGGCGGCCATGGTTCGACGAGCTGGTCGAAGCCGGCCGGTCAGCCACCATCCGCACTGAGGCCGGCGACATGTGGTCCGCCACGGAGTGCCTCCGCGCCGCGCGGGCCCTGTACCCGGACGCCGGCATCGTCCCCGCCGTGCGCATCCCCGCGCACCTCGACGGGCCGCCTCCCGAGCGCGAGGAAGCCGTCCTGGCCGTCGTGCGGGGCCACGTGGAATACCGGGGGCCGGTGACGGCGGCGCAGATCGCCGAGGAGTTCGGCTTCACGCCCGGCGAGGTAACCTCGGCGATGGCCCGCCTCGAAGGCGAAGGCCTGGTGCTGCGCGGGCGCTTCACCCCCGGCACGGACGGCGAGGAGTTGTGCGACCGGCGCCTGCTGGCCCGCATCCACCGCTACACGCTCGACCGGCTGCGGCGGGAGATCGAGCCGGTGGGCGCTCAGGACTTCATGCGGTACCTGCTGGAGCGCCAGCACGTCGCCGGGGGCCGGCGCCTCGAAGGCAAGCGCGGCCTGCTCGAGGCCATCGCGCAACTGCAGGGCTTCGAGATCGCGGCGGCGGCGTGGGAACGAGACGTGCTGCCGTCGCGGGTCGCCTCCTACAACCCGCAGTGGCTCGACGAACTGTGCCTCGCCGGTGACGTCGCCTGGGCGCGGCTCTCGCTGCGCAAGAGCAACGGTGCGACGCGCGCCGTCTCCCCCTCCCGGGGGACGCCGATCACGCTCGCACTGCGCCGCGACCTGCCGTGGCTGCTGGAGTCCGTCCGCGGCGACACCGAGCCGGAGGACCCCTCGAGCGGCGTCGCCGCCGCCGCGCTCGAAGCGCTCCGGCAGCACGGCGCGCTCTTCTTCGACGACATTGCGGCGGCGGCGCGGCAGCTCCCCGTCCAGATCGAGGAGGCGCTCTGGGATCTGGTTTCGCGCGGCATCGTCACCGGCGACGCGTTCTCGGCGTTGCGGCGCATCATGACGCCGGCAGGATCGCGATCCCGGGCGGCACGCCGCCACGCCCGCTACGGTGCGGCGCGGCTGCCCCGGCTGGCGACGCCGCAGGGCCGCTGGTCGATCGTGCAGCGCTTTGCGGCCGCCGCCACGCCCTCCGACGAGCTGGCGGAGGCCGTCGGGATGCAGCTGCTCGCGCGCTACGGCGTCGTGTTCCGCGACCTCGTCGCAAGAGAGAACCTCGGCGTGCCCTGGCGCGACGTGTTGCGGGCGCTGCGGCGACAGGAGGCGCGCGGCGTGGTGCGCGGCGGCCGCTTCGTGTCTGGCTTCATCGGCGAGCAGTACGCGCTGCCAGACGCCGTCGAGGGGCTGCGCCGCGTGCGCAAGCAAGAGCGCACGGGCGAGACGGTGCGGGTCAACGCCTGCGACCCGCTGAACCTCTGCGGCATCATCACCCCCGGCCCGCGCGTGGCGGCACTGCACACCAACGCCGTGATCTTCCGCGATGGTGTTCCGGTCGCAGTGGAAGAGGGGCGGACCGTGCGCTCGCTCGAAGATGACGGCGAAGCGGCGCTGCGGGAGGTCCTCGCGGCTCCTCATCTCAGCGTTCCCTGAATTGGTCCGAGGAGGAGTACCGTGCCCGCTCACACCCATCTCAGCGTCGAACGCGACGGCGGCGTCGTTACGGTCACGATGAACAACCCGCCCCGCAACCTGCTCAACGCACCGATGGTCCGTGAGCTGACGTCCGTGGCGGAAGAACTCGACGGCGACGAGTCGGCGCGCGTGCTCGTCCTCACCGGCGGCGCCGATGGCATCTTCATCACACACTACGACGTGGCGGAACTGTCGTCGGTGTCAGACGCGGCCCGGGAGCGGGATTCGGTCGGTGGCGGGTCCGACCTGCACGAGATGCACCGCCTGCTGCTGAAGCTGCAGTCGCTGCCGCAGCCGGTGATCGCCGCCATCAATGGCACGGCGATGGGCGGCGGCTGCGAGCTGGCGCTCGCCTGCGACTTCCGCATCATGGCCCGCCGGGGCGTCATCGGTCTGCCGGAGGTGCGCGTCGGCATCCTCCCCGGCGCAGGCGGCACGCAACGGATGACGCGGCTGCTCGGCGCGGCGAAGGCGCTGGAGCTGATGCTCCTCGGCGACGCGCTGGACGCGGATGCTGCCGCCGGCGTGGGGCTCGTGCATCGCGCCGTCGATGCCGGCCGCCTGACGGAGGAGGTGACGGCCCTGGCGCGAGAGCTGGCTTCGCGTCCGCGGATCAGCCTCGCCGAGATCAAGCAGTGCGTGCTGCGCGGCGGTGAGATGCCCCTGCTGGACGGCCTTCGCTTCGAGCAGGACGCGTTCTGGCGCACGATGCGCTCCGACGATGCCTCGCGCTTGATGCGCGCATATCTCAAGAGCGAACGCCCGCTGAACGAACAGTAGATTCAGTTAGTTGACCCTTACGAAAGCGACGGCTTAAACTACCGGCATGGAAGCCGCCCTCCGCGCCATCGCCGAGCCCCGCCGCCGCCAGATTCTCGCGCTGGTGCGCGACCGCGAGCTGCCCGCCGGACAGATCGCGTCCCGTTTTCGCATCACCCGCCCCGCCATCTCGCAGCACCTTCGCGTGCTGAAGGATGCCGGGCTGTTGACCGAACGCCGCGACGGCACACGACGCTACTATCGGGCGCGTCCGGAGGGGCTGGAGGAGCTACGGAAGTTTCTCGACGCCATGTGGACATCGGGCTTCGACCGGCTCAAGGCCGCGGCCGAGGACGAGGAGAGGAGCCGCCGTGGTCGCAGACACTGACGCCGTTGAGCTGGAGATGCGCGTCGAAGCCAGCCCCGAGACCTTGTTCGCATTCTTCGTCGAACCGGAGAAGATGGTGCGCTGGATGGGACGCGACGCAACGCTTGAGCCACGGCCCGGCGGCCTCTTCCGCGTCGACATCAACGGGCGAAACACTGCCCTCGGCGAATACGTCGCGGTGGAGCCGCATCGACGCGTGGTGTTCACGTTCGGATGGGACGAAGAGGGTCACCCGATCCCTGCCGGATCGTCGACCGTGGAGGTGACCCTCACTCCTGATGGCAACGGCACGATCGTGAAGCTCTCGCACCGCGGTCTGCGCGAGGAGGCCCGCCTGGACCACCGCCACGGCTGGCAGCACTACCTCGAACGGCTGGTCGTGGCTGGCGCCGGCGGCGACGCGGGTCCGGACTCCTTCGCGGAGCCCGCATCATGACCGTGCGCGCGCGCCGCATCGAAACCGTCCTGCAGTGGGTGGCGGATCCGGAGGCGTCGGCACGCTGGTACGCCGACCTGCTGGGCGTGGAGCCTACGCCCTACCAGGCCCCCTACTTCCGGTTTAGCGAGCACGCGTATCTCATCCTCGCGCAGTCCGCGCCCGGTACGGGCCGGGGCGGCACCGGCGTCTGGTTCGAGGTCGAGAACGTCGACGAGGCCCACGCCGAGCTCACCGCCCGCGGCTATGCGTTCAACGAGCCGCCCTTCGACATCCCACCTGGACGGCTGGTGACGCTGAAGGACCCGGACGGCAACATCATCGGCCTGATCGACAATAGCAAGGGCGGGATGCCCGGCCAGACTCCGTAGCGGAGTACGCCCCTCGACGTCGGGGCGAGCGTGCGCTTTACGTCACCGGCCGCTTCGCGCGGCGGCGGCGGCGGGCGGCCTTGGCCCGCGCGATGCGCCTGCGTTCGCTCTTGGGGATAAAGTGGCGCCGCTGCTTGATCTCCCGCAGGATCCCGTCGCGCTGGACCGCCTGCCGGAAGCGAGTGATCAGGTGTTCGGGGGATTCCCCGTCTCTGAGGTCTACCGCGGTCACAGCGTCTCCTGACTAGATCCCGTACGAACGGCGCAGTGTATCACTCGGCGGCGGCCTTCGCCTGAAGCGCCGCAACCCGCTTGTGCCACCCTCCGTCCCCCGCCCAGAGCGCCCGGATGGCGTCCCACTTCTCCTGCTTGGCCGCTTCGAGGACCTGGAGCTGCTCACGCAGCGTCGTCTTCGAGCCGCCTCTCAGCGCGGCGATGCGCTGGCCGATCTCCGCGATCTCGGCCAGCAGGCGCTCGTGCTCCTGCGCCTTCCACTCCATGGGCGCTCTGTCGGGCTTCTCGTGCACGGCGTCGAGCGGCTCGCCGTTCGCAGCCTTGCGAAAGATGAGCTTGCGCTTGCCGGCCTCCTCCACGCAGTCGACCGTGATCCCCCAGAGATCCCGGGAGATGGTCTCGGAGATCACGAGCACCGTGCGTTCCTCAAAGCTGAAGGTGAGATCCTGCTCGATGGGCTCGTCGAGGATGAAGCGGTAGTTTCCCTGAAAGGTGCTGAGCCGGAGACATTGCTCGACGGCCCCGCGACGGATAAGCATCTGGCTGAGCGCTTCGCACGCCACGTCCGTTACATGCACGCTCGGAGCCTTCCCGCAGCCGGCATCCCGCGCCGGATTCACGCCGCCATCGGCGTCCCACCTCGTCGGAGACAGTCCCAGGCCGCATCGCACGCGGGCCGGACGGGCAGCCGCCGTGCACGAAGACTCGGGGCCCCGAATATATCAGATACTCGCGCCGAAGGCAATCGTTATGGTACCTGCGCAGTACCGCAGAATGAGGGCACCTAACGTGACGGCCGCAGCACGTTGGCGTCCGCCCACCGGGTCAGTGCCGTGCTCACGACGGTGATGACAAGCGCACCCAGGAACGCCGCGATGAACCCGTCGACCTTGAACGCAAGGTCGAACAGGCCGGCGATCCACGCCGTCAGCCCGAGCATCGCCGCGTTGATGATGAGCGTAAAGAGCCCCAGCGTGAGCACAGTCAAGAGGCAGGAGAACATGGCGACAACGGGGCGAATCGAGGCATTGACGACGCCGAAGATGAGTGCCCCGACAACCAGCGCCGGCGCGCCTTCGATGGCGAAACCGCGCACGAGCCACTGCGCCACCCAGAGTGCGGCGATGTTGACGACGAAACGGACAGCAAGGCCGAGCGGCCCGAAGTCTTCGCGTTGGGGCCCGCGCCACTCCCAGTAGAAGAAGCCGTCGCGGCGGCGCAAGAGCCTAGTCGGAGTCTACGGATGCGAGGCGGCGGGGGCGCAGGCGGATCTTGCGGAGGAGGCGCTTGTAGCGCTGCTCCCGCCCGGCCACGCGCGTCGCGTTCTCGATGTCGGCGACAGTCAGCGCCTCCAGCACGCGCTCGGGGCTTACGCCGCTTCGCATCTTGCGGCTGATAGCAACGGCCGCCATCAGGGTCAGAGCACTCGAGACAACAGCGGCAGCACCGGCGTACGCCTTGTACTTCCCCTTCAACTCCGGAAACTTCGCGATGGCGCGGTGCGCCATGTTCAGCGTCCTGTGGGTCTCCGTGTCTGGTCGCTCACCCTCGATCGCCGACCAGTCGAAGTCGTCCTCGATCTGGTCCGGGTGCAGGACTTCGTCAGCTTTGACTGCCACGCGTGTTGCCTCCTGTACGGCGGGGGATGAGGCCCCACTCCCTCACGTCTGGTCGTCCGCTCCGCGGCCCTCGCGCAGATCGCGCATCCGGTGCGCCATCTCGATCGCGGTGAGTGCCGCCTCGCGGCCCTTGTGCCCGGCGGACCCACCTGCCCGGTCGAGCGCCTGCTGCTCCGTCTCCGTCGTCAGCACCCCAAACACCACCGGTATACCCGTCGCGAGCGCCGCCTGCTGCAGCCCACTCGCCGTGGCCGACGCGACGAACTCGAAGTGCGGCGTCTCGCCCCGGATGATCGCCCCGAGACACACGACGGCGTCGAATCGGCCCGATGCCGCCAGCGTCTGCGCGGTGACCGCCAACTCGAAGCAGCCGGGAACTTCTACCGAACGCAGACGATCCGGCCGGAGTCCGCGACCCTCGAGTTCGTCTCGGCAACCATCGTACAGGAGCGATGTGACGTGCGGGTTGAATCGCGCTGTTACGATGGCGATCTGCAGGCCGCTTGCGTCGAGGCCGCCCTCGAAGCTGATGCCGCCTTTCGTCACGTGCCCTCCGGGCGATCACAGCTTAGCGGATGCGTCCGCGGCGCGAGGGGTACGAATGTACCATCTCCCACACAGACAGAATCCACAACTGCTTCTGCGTTATGTCCGATCGGGACCGTTATGACGACCCGTCCTGAGCGTCGAGCAGATGACCCATCTTCGTCCGCTTGGTCTCGAGATACCGCAGATTGTGCTGGTTGGCCGGCGCGATGAGCGGAACGCGCTCGACAAGCTCCAGGCCGTAGCCGAGAAGCCCGGCCCGCTTCGCGGGGTTGTTCGTGAGCAGCCGAAGGTTCTTCAGCCCTAGGTCGACGAGGATTTGCATGCCGATGCCGTAGTCGCGCCGGTCGGCGGGGAAGCCCAACGCTTCGTTCGCTTCGACGGTGTCCATTCCCCCGTCCTGCAGGTTGTAGGCGCGGATCTTGTTGTGCAGGCCGATACCCCGGCCCTCCTGCCGCATGTAGATCACAACGCCCCGTCCCACGCCGGCGATCATCTGCATGGCCAGTCGCAGCTGGTCCCCGCAGTCACAACGCTGCGACCCGAAGACGTCGCCGGTGACGCACTGACTGTGCACGCGCACCAGCACGGGCTCCTTGCCGCTCACGTCGCCCATCACCAGCGCCACGTGCTCGTCGGGGTCGGTGAGCGCCTTATAGGCCACGCATCGCCACTCGCCAAACTCCGTCGGCAGCCGCGTTTCCACGACCCGCCGCACCAGCTTTTCTTTGTGCAGCCGGTACTGGATGAGCTGATTGACGCTGATGATCTTCAGGTTGTGCTTCCGGGCAAACCGGCGCAGCTCCGGCAGCCGCGACATGGTGCCATCGTCGTTCATGATCTCGCAGAGCACGCCCGCCGGGTACAGCCCCGCGAGCTTGCACATGTCGACGGTCGCCTCCGTCTGGCCGGCTCGAACGAGCACTCCTCCCTCGCGCGCACGCAGCGGGAAAATGTGGCCGGGCATCACCAGGTCCTCCGGACGCGCCTTCGGGTCGATGAGCACCTGCGTTGTCCGCGCTCGGTCCGCCGCGGAGATCCCCGTCGTCACCCCCGACCGCGCCTCCACGCCGACGGTGAAGGGCGTCCCGAAGTGCGAGTCGTTGTTTGTCACCATCATCGGGATGTGCAGCTGATCCAGGCGCTCCGGCGTCATCGGCACGCAGATCAGGCCGCGACCGTAGCGCGCCATGAAGTTGATCGCCTCGGGCGTGGCGAACTGGGCGGGGATCGTCAGGTCGCCTTCGTTCTCGCGGTCCTCGTCGTCGATGATGATCACGAAGCGCCCGTTCCGGAAGTCCTCGATCGCCTCTTCGATCGTCGCCAGCCCTTTCGCGCGGCGGGCTTCGTCGACGTCGCGGTCCTTGCCGGTGGCCCTCGTGCGCCTGGCGCGTGGGGTGCTCTCTGCCTTCGCGTCCGTCATGGCGTGGCTCCGTTCTCTCGCCGCTCCGTCAGCAGCTCATCAACGTAGCGGGCGATGATATCCGTCTCGAGGTTCAGGCGGTCGCCCGGCCGGCGCGTGTGCAGGTTCGTATGCTCCTGCGTGTACTGCACGAGCGACACGCTGAAGGAGCGTTCGTCCTTCGCCGTGACGGTCAGGCTGATGCCATCGATCGCCACGGGGCCCTTCACGACCATGTGGCGCAGGATGTCGGACGGCGCGTTCACCCGCAGGATGATCGCTTCGCCCTCGGGCGTGAAAGAGTCGAGCGTACCGGTCGCTTCGACCACCCCACGCACGAGATGTCCGCTGACGCGGCCCGCGAGTTGCAGTGATCGTTCGAGGTTGACCGCGTCGCCGGCTTTGAGGTCGCCGAGGTTGCTGCGGCGGTAGGTCTCCGGCATGACATTCGCGGAGAAACCTTCTTCGTCGAAGTGCTTGGCCGTGACGTCGACGCCGTTGACGGAGATGCTGTCACCGAGGTTCGTGCCCCACAGCACCCTTTTCGCTCGGATGACGAGTTCGCCTTCGCGCGCCTCGCGGACGGTTCCGACCTCTTCGATGATGCCGGTGAACATCAGCCCCTCCGAGTAAGTGTCACCTTAACACCAAGTCACGTTTCGGTCAACCAGATCGCTGAATTCTGCGAAAACAGCAGCCGATAGCCTCACAGAAGGCGAAACTCGCGAAGTGCGCTTCGGGATCGTCTCTTCCCGCTCCGCCCGGCGCCCATTGACGATCGTACCACTCTCGCGCGAAGCTGGCCCACGCAGCAGGCCGCCGCACGGAGGAGCGAACACATGGAATGGCGCACGAAGCACGCCGACAAGCTCCGGACGCCCGAGGATGCCGCGCGCATCGTGCACTCCGGCGACAAGATCGGCTTCGGGATGTTCGGCAGCACGCCGGAGACCCTCGCCGGGGCTGTGCTCGGCCGCAAGGACGAGCTGCGGGACGTGACAGTCCATCACTACGTCGCGCCGTTCGTCTGGGCGACGCCGGAGACGGCTGGTGCGTTCCGGTTGGTCACCGGCTTCACGACCCCGGCCGACCGCAAGCAGGTGCAGGCGGGCATGGCCGACTACTTGCCCGTCGGGAATTTCCGCGAGAGTTACGTGAAGGAGGCTGTCGGACAGTTCGACGTGTTCTTCGCGAAGACCTCGCCACCCGACGAGCACGGCTACATGAGCTTCGGGAGCGCGCTCTGGCTGAACCGCACGTTTTGCGACATCGCGCGCCAGATCGTCTGCGAGGTCGACGAGCGGCTCATCCGCACCTTCGGCGAGAACTTCGTGCACATCTCGGAGGTGACAGCACTCGCGGAGCACCGCGCATCGGACGACCGCGAGCCACCGATCCCGCCGCGCACCGATGACGTGACCGCGGCGGCGGAGGTGATCTGCACGCTCGTCGCAGAGGAGCTGGTGCACGACGGCGACACGTTGCAGATCGGCATCGGTGACGTCACGTCCGCCATGGCGCTCTATCTTGGCAACAAGCAGGACCTGGGCGTGCAGACAGAGCTCATCCCCGGCGGTGTCCTGGAGCTGATGGAACGGGGGGTAATCACCGGCAAGCATAAACAGGTGGCGCCGGGGAAGGTCGTCGGGTCGGCGTTCGCGGCCGTCCCGCGCGAGGAGCTGGCGCTGGCGCACATGAATCCGAAGCTCGAGCTGTGGGATTTCTGCCACACGGACGACCTGCGCACGCTCGTCCGCGAGGACAACTTTGTGGCCATCAACAACGCGCTGCAGATCGACCTCACCGGTCAGATCACCGCGGAGACGCTGAACGGCCTCGTCTACAGCGGCCCCGGCGGGCAGACGGTGTTCGCCGTCGCCTCGTCGTACAGCGAGGGGGGTCGCTCGGTCATCGCCGTCCCCTCCAGCTCCACCGTCGGCGGCGAGCGGCACTCCCGCATCGTCGCCCAGCTCCCGCCGGGGACGGTGGTGACGGTGCCCCGCACGTACGTCGACTACGTCGTGACGGAGCATGGCATCGCCACGCTGCGGGGGAAGACGTCACGTGAACGCGCGCGGGAGCTGATCGCCGTCGCCCACCCCGACTTCCGGGGGGACCTCCAAAAGGAAGCCGCGAAGCTGCACCACGCGTGACGCCTGCCGTCAGCCTGTCGGGACGTAACCCAGGAAGGCCACGTCGTCGCCAAGACGCCGTACGTCGATGTCCTGGAGGGTGATGGCGTCCGCCATGCGTTCGGCGCCGGCCCCGGCCACGGCGGGATAGCGCTCCCCGCCGACGATCTTCGGCGCGATGATGGCGTGCACTTTGTCGACAAGGCGCGCCGCGAAGAAGCCCGCGTGCAACACGCCCCCGCCCTCGACCAGCAGCGAGAGCACGCCACGCTCCCCGAGCGTCCGAAGCAGTGCGCGCAGATCCACGCGCTCGGCGCCGTCTGTCGGGAGCACCAGCACCTCAGCACCCGCCGCCTCGATCGCGCGCCGCCACGCCGCAGGCGATGCTTCCGTCGTCGCGATGATGGTCTTCCCGCCCGGTCCCAGCACCTTCGCGGCGAGCGGCGTCCGCCCTCGCGAGTCCGCGACGATTCGCAGCGGCTGCCGCTCCGCCACCACGCCGCCCGGGCGGGCGGTGAGCTGCGGATCGTCGAGCAAGACGTTGTTCACGCCGCACATGATGGCGTCGACGCGCGTCCGGAACTCGTGCGCCCACACCCGCGCCTCCTCCCCCGCCACCCAGCGTGAGTCGCCGCTCGCCGCCGCGATCTTCCCGTCGAGCGTCGCCGCGAACTTGGCGATGACGAACGGCAGCCCGGTGCGGCGGTGCTTCAGGTAGGCCTCCATCGACCGCGCCGCCTCCGGCTCGCCATCCCCCACCGCTACCTCGATGCCGGCCGACCGCAGCGCCTCGATCCCCCGGCCGGAGACCTGGGAGTCGGGATCGACGACGGCCACATGCACCGCCGCCACGCCGGCCTCGATGAGCGCCGCGGCGCAGGGCGGCGTGCGTCCGTGATGCGCGCACGGCTCCAGCGTGACGTAGACCTCCGCCCCGCGGGCGGCCTCGCCGGCGCGTTGCAGCGCCACCACCTCGGCATGGGCCTCGCCCGGCGGCTGCGTTGCCCCCTCCCCCACGACCACGCCACCGCGGACGATCACGCAGCCGACGTTCGGATTGGGGCTGGTGCTGCCCAGCACCTGCAACCCCAGCCTGGCCGCCCGCCGCATGTGTTCGCTGATCACGGATCCAGCATAGCGTCCAGTCGCGCGCTCAGGCCGCCGGGCGATCGAGGAGCGATAGGAACAGCTCCTCCATACGGAGCATCTGCGTCTCGTTGAGCCCGCGCTCCTCCACGATGCGGCGATTCGCCTCCGCCGCCCGCCGCCGCAGCTCCGGATCGGCCAGCGCTCGCTCGATAGCCTCGGCGAGGCAACTGGAGCAGTGCAGGGGCACCCGGAAGCCGTTCACGCCGTCCTCGACCAGCTCCCGCTGCGTCGGCAGGTCCGAGACGATGGGGAAACACCCCACCGCCATCGCCTGCAACAGGGCAACCGATGTCCCGTCTGACGACGGCACGGAAACGAAGACCTCCGCATCGCTGAGCGCGTCGCGGAACGCCGCCTGGTCGAGGAAGCCCGCGAACCCCACGCGGCCACCGAGCGGCGCGGCGCGGCGGTGCAACTCCTCCGCCTCCGGCCCGCCGTGCGCGACGACGAGCCGCGTGTCTTCGATGTTCTCCGCCAGCGCGACGGCATCAATGATTTCGCCGACGTTGTACAACGCCTCGTGAGCGCGGGTGCTGATCACGGCCGGCGTCCGTCCCGGCTCCGGCGGACGCACGTTCACCGAACGCTCCCACGCGTCGAGGAAGAAGCGGTCGGCACCCAGCGTGACGACGTGGACTCGGTCGCGAGGCGCCCCCAGCGCCACGATCCGCTCCGCCATGTACGCGTTGTTCGACGTCAGCAAGTCAGCGCTCCGGGCCACGCGCCGTGCGATCATCCCCGACGCCAGGTCCCGCGACGGCTCGACGAGCACGTCCGAGCCCCACGCCGTCACCACGTACGGGTGGAAGCGCGCCGCCATCCCGTAGAAGCCGTGCTCGACCAGGAAGTGCGCGTGAAGCACGTCCGGCGCAATCTCCCTCACGACGCGCCGCAGCCCCGCCCTCCAGTACCGGACGGCGTGCACGAGCCTGATTGCGCCGCGCGGCACCCGACTTGGCGCGGAGCGCCGCGCTGCCGCGCCACCGCTGCTCCGCCGTCCCGGCCGCAGCACGTGCAGCGTCACGCCGTCGATCGGCTCGCGGGGCTCGTAGTAGCTGATGGCGTGCAACTCGTGGCCGCGGTCAATGAACCAGCGCAGCCAGGAGCGCGTGTGCACGCCGTCGAAGTCGCCGAGCACGGCGATGCGCAGCCGCCGCTCCGGCGGTACCCGCTCGACGCTCACGACCGGCCCGCCTCCGCCCGCCCCCGGCTGATACGAGCGAGCGCGCCGCGAAGGGCGTCACCGTAGAGCCGGCCATCGGCGGGACGAGGGATCACCGCCTCCAGCACGGGCTGGCCGGAGATCCGCCCGTAGGCGTACAGGGCCGCGGCGAAGTGCGCGCCGTACGCGAGCGAGCTGGCAGCAGCCGCGCCGTTGACGCCGAAGACGGGGATCAGCGCGAAGTCGGCGACGAGCGTCACCACGAGCGAGACAGCGGTGATGCCGGTGTTCACCAGCGGACGCCCCCGGCTGAAGATGTAGCTGGTGAGCACCTTCGAGCCGCAGAGAGCGACCGTGCCGGGAAGCAGCCACCACAGCGCGTCCACCGATCGCTCGAACTCATCGCCGAAGACACCCGGCACGAGCACGGGTGCAACCACAGCCAGCCCCACCGCACCGCCCGCCGCCACCAGCAGCATGTTCCGGCAGGCGACCGGCGTCATCCACGCGACGTCGTCGGCGTCCGCCGACGTGAGCCGCGGCATCAGCACCAGCGCCACGGCGTTCGCCAGCACGAACAGCGCCTCCGTCATCGACGCCCCCACCGCATAGACGCCGACGGCCGCGAGGCCCGCAAAACCGCGCACCAGGTACTGGTCGAATCGGTAGTTCAGCGCCTGCAACACGTTCCCTGCCTCGCCCTGCGCGCCGAAGTGGATCAGCCGGCGCAGCACGTCCCACCGCGGACGGACGATCTGCGTCACGTCGATGTTCGAGACGCCGATGCGGAACAACGCGAACAGCCCCGCCGCCACGCTCGCGGCGATGAAGTAGCCGACGATCTCCTCAGGCGAGGGGTCGCCGACCGCGAACGCAACGGCTACGGCGGCGAGCAGGAGGGCCTGCTGCCCGATCGTCGTGATCCCCAGGTCGACGAAACGGCTGAGGGCCTGCAGGACCAACCGCAGCAGGTTCAGGTAGAGCAGCGCCGGCACGGCGAGGATGAACAGCCAGGGCGCGATCCCGTCGCCGAACGCCCGCCCTGCGGCCCAAGGGGCCACGACCGCGACGGCGAGAGCGCTCACAGCGAGCGACCCCAGCGTCGCGAGGTGCACCGCGCTGACCACGTCCCGCAGCGCCACCTCGCGACGGTTCAGGTAGTAGATCGCCGCATTGCCGATCCCCAGCCCCAGCACCAGCTGCCCCAGCGCCGTCGAGAGGATGAAGATGCCATAGGCGCCCCGCCCCTCATCGCCCAGCGCGCGGGCGACCAGCGCCGCCGTCGCGAACGCCAGCAGCCCGTCGACGGCGTAGGTCACGACGACCACGTTCACGCTCTCGAGGAAGCTCTTGCGAGTGGTCGCTTCGGAGGCGGGCTGCATCAGGTGATTCTATCCGCGAGGAGGTCGCCGAACGCGCGTGAAGGGCGAGACGAGCCTCGCTCTAGGGCGCCCTCGCGAGCGACTGGACCGCCTCAAGCTCCGCCGCCATGCGCTGATCCCACGTCCAGAAATGCTCGCGGGCATGGGAGGCGGCGGCACCGGCGAGGCGATGGCGCTGCGCGGGGTCGCCGGCGAGCGACACCAGCAGGTCCGCCAGGCGCTCCTCCAGCGGCCGCGCAACGCCCGACCGCTGCGAGGTGTCGACCAGCCGCCCGGTGACGCCGTCGGCGATGAGGTCGCGCGTGTCGCCGGCATCGACCGCGACAATGCACATCCCGCAGGCCATCGCCTCGAGCAGCGGGTTGCCGACGTTCGACAGGTCGGCGACGGCCAGGAAGACGTCCGCCGCGTGCATGTAGCGCATCACGTCGGCCTGGGGCACCGCCCCCACGAAGCGCACCGCCGACGCCACGCCCACCTCGCGGGCGAGCGCCTCCAGCCGCGCCCGCTCCTCTCCGTCGCCGACGACGAGCAGCAGCGCTTCGCCGACCCAGGACTTGATGCGGGGGAGGGCGCGGATCGCGCGGTCGACCCGCTTCCATGCCGCCAGCCGCGACGCCGTCAGCATCACCAAAGCATCGTCGCGCAGCCCGAGCGACGCCCGCGCAGTGGTGCGATCTTCGGGAGACGCCGGGCGCAACCGATCCATGTCCAGCCCGTTCCGCCAGAACTTCACCCGCCCCTTCGACGCGGGGTTCAGCCGCGCCAGTACCTCGTCACCCCGCGTGCCGTCGTCGGTCATGATGCAGAGGTCCGCGCGGGTCTTCAGTGCCAGCACCTCCTCGTAGCGCCGGTAGTAGAGCAGCGTGTCGTTGAGCGCCGGGTGCATCACTGTGCCCTGGAAGCGCGTCACCAGCGACAGCCGGTAGCCACGGCGCCGCAGCAGGCGCGCCGCCAGCACGCCGTGCACCTCGTAGCCGTAGGTCACGTCGTAGGGCTCGGGCGCGTGACGAAGCAGCTCCTCCGCGCGACGCGCCGCCAGCCACGGGAACGCCAGCGCGAAGCGAAGCTTCTGGTCGACCGCTGCGACCGGACCCGGCAGCGATGGCAGCGGCACATCGCGCAACGACGGCAGGTGGAACGTGTGGAACGTGACGCCCGGGGTCCGCGGACGGTCCTCCGGTGTCGCGCCCGGGCGCTTCGGGTCGTAGAAGTGGTTCGCCCCGACGTCCGGCATCACGACGTCGAGACGATGTCCGGCTTCGCCGTAGGCGCGCAGCGTGCGTTCGAGGGTCGGCGCGCCCTTCCCCCGGTCAAGCGACCACACGTCGAGCGCGCAGAGCATCAGGATGCGCATGTTGTGGTCTCTGGAGGTTGGAGGTTAGAGGTTAAACACCAGGCAGCACAGGGCGATCCCGCCTCCATCTTCCGGCCTCCAACCGCCTCGCAAGCTGAGATGCTCAACGAGACGCCGCCTCGGCGCTCACGTCGTCGCCGTAGGTGGCGGCTGTCCTGCTGGCGCCGGCGTTCGTCGCCACCGCTTCGCGCAGGTCCGCGAGGAACTCGTCGACGACGAGGCGGTGCCGCGGGCTGATCATGAGGTGCAGCGCGGGCGGCGTCTCCTGCCGGTCGAAGAACCATCCCTTCGCGTGCATCGCATCTCCGACGGCGAAGACGTCCTGGTCGCGTGACCCGACGGCGAACACGCTCATCTCCGGCTCGCCCCAGACGTGGATCCCGTCGATCCTTTCGATCCCGTCGAGCAGCCGCTTCGTCGCGTCCATCGTCTCCCGCGCGAGGCGGAGGTAGCCCTCCTCGCCCAGGAAGTGCATCACCGCCCACGCCGCGCCGATGGGCGCCGCCGGCTTCGTGCCCTGGAACGCCTGCGTGCCGTACGTCCCGCCGGGCCAGTCGGCGAACTGGAAGACCTGGTAGCGCAGGTTCGCTTTGGGGCGATGCAACACCACCGACGCGCCCTTTGTCGCGTAGCCGTACTTGTGCAGGTCCGCGGAGATCGACGTGACGCCCGGCACCCGGAAGTCCCAGGGCGCCACGTCGTAACCCAGCCGCTCCAGGAAGGGCAACAGGAAGCCGCCGAGGCAGGCGTCGGTGTGGAACGGGACACCGGCATCGGACGCGATGCGCGCCATCTCCGGGATCGGGTCGATCATCCCGAACGGGTATGCCGGGGCCGATCCGACACAGAGCACCGTGTCGTCCGTCATCATCCGCGGCAGGTCCTCGGGGCGAGTGCGGAGGTCTTCGCCGAGCGGCATCTGCACGAAGTCGAGGTCGAGCAGGTGCGCCGCCTTCGCGAACGCGGGGTGCGCCGTCCTCGGCACGACGATGCGTCCCTTGGCGATGCTACGCTCCGCCCGCGCCTTGTCGCGGGCCGTCTTCACCGCCATGAAGATCGACTCCGTCCCGCCGGAGGTCATCGCGCCGCCGCAGTCCTCGCCGCCATGGAGCAGATCCGCCGCGATCGCGATCACGTCACGCTGCATCTCGCGGAGGCTGGGGAAGACGAAGGGGTTCAGCGCGTTCTCCAGCAACACGTGGCCCGCCGCAGCCTTCAGCATCTCGTCTACGTCCGGGCCGGCGTTATAGATCAAGCCGAAGGTGCGAGCGTTGTGGTAGTCGGCGTCGTGCACCTGCATCGCCCGCAGCTGCGCCATCACGCCGTCGAGCGACGAACCGTGTTCTGGCAAGCTCTTCATGCTGCCTCCTGGTCTCGATCTGATTCCGAGGCAGCCAGAATAGCACCGCGGCAGGCATCAGATGGTGTATGCTCTGCCCTGCTCTCCGGGAGGTGCGCTATGACCACCGAGACGACGCAGGCCGGGATCACCGAGCGCGACGGCGTGCTCGTCGGGCCGATACGACGGCCCCGCAACCTCGCCGCCACCGAACGCGCCAGCATCCATGACGACAGCGTGGCCCAGAAGCTGGGCTTCCGGGGCGGCACCGTCGCCGGCTCGATCCACATGGAACAGTTCCCGCCGCTGCTGGTGCGCGCCTTCGGCCAGCGCTGGTTCGAGACCGGCTCCCTCTCCACGTACTTCCGCAACGCGACGATGGGTGAGGAGCCGGTGCAGGCGTTCGTGCGCACATCTGCCACGCCAGCTCCCGACACGCAGGTGGATGTCTGGATGGAACGCGACGGCGGCACGCTCGTGCTGGAGGGCACCGCGTCGGTCGGATCGCCGTCTGAGCCGTCGCTGCTGCGGCGCAAGCTGTCAGAGCCACGCGAGGCCGGCGAGCTGCGCATCCTGGCCGGCATCGCGCCCGGCGACGCCCTCCCGGAGGCGCCTGCGCGCCTCACCGACGGCATCTCCACCCCTCGCCTGCGCGCGATCACGGAACCGCTCGACTGGTACACGGGCCCCTCGCCGTGGGGCGGGCCCGTCGTGAACCCCGGGCTGCTGGTACACCTGATGGTGCAGGCGCAGCCGGGCATCCGCACGCGAGGCCCGGCCGTGGGCCTGTACGGCGCGATCGAAGTACGCCACTTGCGGGGACCGGTCTTCGCCGAACGCGCTTATGTCGCGTCCGGCAAGGTGCTGGCCGTCGGCGACACGCCGAAGACGGAGTACATCTGGTTCGAGTCGCAGCTCACGGAGGCGGCCGGCGGCGGTCCGGTCGCGTCGATGCTGATGATGCTGCGGTTCATGAAGGGCTCGTCGCCGTTGTGGGCCAAGACGTCGACGACCCGCTGACCGTGCCGATTGTGAATTGACCTACAAGCGGCACGGTTGTTACGATGCCGCTGCTCCGGAAGACCTCTTTCGGACCAGCCCACGACGCCGTCCGGAGGGAGTCGGCCCTTGCCCTTCCAGACGCTCCTCGACAACTATCTCGCCGTCTTCGTGGCGGTCAATCTGGGCATCATCCTCGTAGCTACCGCCCTTATCGCCGCGCGAGTCTTTGCGCCGTACTCCAAGGTGCCCGGGAAGTCGACCGCGTACGAGTGCGGGATGGTGCCGATCGGGCGCGTGCGCGCGCAGATCAGCATCCGGTACTACCTGTTCGCCATCCTCTTCCTCATCTTCGATGTGGAGGCAGTGTTTCTGTTTCCCTGGGCGGTGAGCTTCGCCGACGCCGGCAAGGCTGCGTTCTGGGAGATGGTGATGTTCATCGGCATCCTCGCCGCCGGGCTGGGCTACGCGTGGAAGAAGGGAGTGCTGCAATGGAGCAGACAGTGAGCGAGGCCGGCACCGAAGTCTCGACCGCGCCCGACGCGCCCGCGATCGAAGGCGCGCCCATCGTCGTGCCGCGCCGCGAGCAGACGGGCGTCGAGCGCGAGCTGGAGCGGCTGACGCCGGCGTCGTACGAACCAGGCGTCGCGATGTACCGCCAGCTGCTCCCCGGCATCCTGCAGGTACCGGCGGACGCCGTCCTCGCCGTCTCGCGCAAGTCGTCGCTCTGGCCGCTGACGTTCGGGCTGGCCTGCTGCGCGATCGAGATGATCGCGACGTACATGTCGCACCACGACCTCGACCGCTTCGGCATCGTGCCGTGGCCTTCGCCGCGACAGTCCGACGTGATGATCGTGTCCGGAACCGTAACGAAGAAGATGGCGCCGGCGGTGAAGCTGCTGTACGAGCAGATGCCGAACCCCAAGTGGGTGATCTCCATGGGCGCTTGCGCCACCAACGGCGGGCCCTACACACGCTACGACCGCGTGCTGCAGGGCGTCGACAAGATCATCCCGGTCGACGTGTACGTGCCGGGCTGCCCGCCGCGCCCCGAGGCCCTGATCGACGGCTTCCTGGCCCTTCAGCACAAGATCATGGAAGAGCGCGGCAAGTAGATGACGACGCCCGACGGGCAGGAGACGGGCCAGCAGCCGCCGGAAGCCGCCGGAGAGGCGCCGGCCGGCGCCGCCCCGGCCGAGAAGGCGGCGGCGGAGCGGCCCGCCCGCCCCGCCCGCGAGGCGGAGCCGAAGACGGCCCCCCGCACACCACCCCCGCCCGGCAGCATCAACGAGCTGCTCGCGGCGGCGCTCCCGGGCGTGGAGATGCAGGCGTACACCGTCCCGTCGATGACCGGCGAGAGCGTCGCCGTCGAGGTGAAGCGCGGCGACCTGGCCGCCGTCCTCACCGCTGCACGCGACGACGACCGGCTCGACCTGAAGTATCTCCGCTGCCTCTCCGGCGTCGACTGGCAGGAGGATGGGCTGGAGGTCGCGTACCACCTGGCGTCGATCGAGAAGAAGCACACGCTGACGGTGAAGACGCGCGTCACCTACGACGACCCGGTCGTGCCGAGCGCGGCGGCGATCTTCCCCGCCGCCGACTGGCACGAGCGCGAGACGCGCGACATGTTCGGCATCGTCTTCGAGGGGCATCCGAACCTGGTGCCGCTGCTGTTGCCCGAGGACATGACCGACCACTTCCCCCTCCGCAAGGAGAACCCCCTGCAGGAGATCGAAGAGTGGCAGGGCGAGAACCTCCGCGAGGGCTCAGGCGACGACGAGGGCGAGGAGTAGCGGTGGTCATCGACCAGGAAGCGCCCGAGATCGTCGACATCCCCATCAACATGGGGCCGCAGCACCCCAGCACGCACGGCGTATTCCGCATGGTGCTCGTCGTCTCGGGCGAGAAAGTCCTCGACGTGACCCCCCACATCGGCTACATGCACCGCGGCGGCGAGAAACTGATGGAAGCGATGGACTTCCGCCAGGGCATCGGCTATGCCGACCGGACGGAGTACCTCGCGCAGTTCAGCGCCGAGCTGTGTTACTGCATGGCCGTCGAGCGGCTGATGGACATCCAGGTGCCTGACCGCGCGCAGTACATACGGGTCATCCTCACCGAGCTGAACCGCCTGAGCAGTCACTTCATGTTCGCGGGCGCCTTCGGCATCGACGCCGGCCTCTTCGGCACGAGCTTCACCTACGCCTTCCGGGAGCGCGAGCACCTGCAGGACGTCTTCGAGGAGGTGTCGGGGGATCGGCTCATGTACGCCTACTTCCGCGTCGGCGGGCTTGCGTGGGAGGTGCCCGACAACTTCGTCGAGCGGGTGCATCAGGTGCTCAAGCAGACCAGGCAGGGCATCCGCGACCTCGACGACCTGATGACGAAGAACGAGATCTTCATCGCGCGCTGCCAGAACATCGGCAACTTCTCGGCGCAGCAGGCGATCGCGCACGGCCTCAGCGGCCCGATGCTGCGAGCCTCCGGCGTACCGTGGGATCTGCGCAAAGACGAGCCGTACGGCATCTACGACCGCTTCACCTTCAAGGTGCCCGTCGGCCACTACGGCGACGTCTACGACCGCTACCTGGTGCGGCTGGAGGAGATGCGGCAGTCCGTCGACATCGTCGAGCAGGCGCTGGAGCAGCTCCCGGCGGAAGGCCCGATCGTCCCGGAGAAGATGCCGCGCCGCCTCCGCACCCCTCCCGGCGAGGTCTACGCGAGGGTCGAGGCGCCGCGCGGCGAGTGGGGCGTGTACCTGGTCTCGAAGGGCGGCGACAAGCCCTGGCGGCTGAAGATGCGCTCGCCCTCGTTCTGTAACCTGTCGGCCCTGCGCGAGATGACGGTCGGGCAGTTCCTGGCCGACGCGGTCATGATCCTGGGCTCGATGGACATCGTGCTCTGCGACGTGGACCGGTGAGCGCATGATCCTCGGCTCGCCATCCATCGACATCGATCAGCCCTTCTTCAGTGCGTTCCTCGCGCTCTTCGTCATGACGCTGATCATGACCGTCGCGGTGATGGTGGCGACGTGGTACGAGCGGAAGTTCGTGGCCCGCGTCCAGCAGCGGCTCGGACCGATGCGCGTCGGCCCCTACGGGCTTCTGCAGCCGTTCGCCGATACGGTGAAGCTGCTCGCGAAGGAAGATCTCCGCCCCGCCACCGCTGACCCCATCGCGTTCGAGTTGGCGGTGTTCGCGATCTTCGTCCCGGCGTTCCTGGGACTCGTGGTGGTGCCGTTCACCGCCGACTGGGTGATCAGCCCGCTGCCCCTGAGCCTGCTCTACCTGCTCGCCGTCTCGGGCCTCTCGTTCATCGGCTTCCTGATGGCGGGATGGGGATCCGACAGCAAGTACGCCCTCCTCGGCGGCATGCGCGCCGCCGCGCAGCTCATCTCCTACGAGATCCCATTGATCCTGGCGATGATCGGCGTGGTGATGGTGGTCGCGTCGGCGGACGTGTATCAAATCATCCTCTTCCAGGATAAGGTGCCGCTGATCGTCTGGCAGCCGCTGGGCTTCCTGATCTTCCTCATCGCTGCCATCGCCGAGCTGGAGCGCCAGCCGTTCGACATCCCCACCGGCGAGTCGGAGGTGGCGGGTGGCGTGTTCATCGAATACAGCGGCATCCGCTGGTCCATGTTCCAGCTCACGTCGTACGTGAACATGTACGTGTTCAGCCTTCTCGGGGGCTTCGTCTTCCTGGGCGGATGGGAGTGGCCGTGGGGCCGCGACGTGGGTTGGGGTTACCAGCTGCTGCTCAGCCTCGGGAAGATGTCGCTGTTCATCGTCTTCTTCCTCTGGGTGCGGGCGAGCTTCCCCCGCCTCCGCGTCGACCAACTGATGTCGTATGCGTGGAAGGTGCTGATCCCCTTCGGCCTGCTGCAGATCTTTCTCAACGGGCTGGTGCTCGTCTATGATCTGCCGGACGTGGCGCTCTTCGTCACCTCTGGACTCGGCGCTGTTCTCCTCGCCGTCCTGATGTACCAGACGGTACGCGTCGAGCCCCGGAGAGAGCTGGAGCTGATCAGCGTCCCGGTGAGGAGTGCGGTCTGATGCTGGGTATTCTGAAGAGCATGGGCATGACGGCACGCGCCGCGCTGCGGAAGCCCGTCACCATCGAATACCCGACGGTCCATCGCGAGATCCCGAACCGCGACCGCGCCTTCCCTATCCTCATCTGGGACTTCGACCAGGACGAGCCCTTCTGCACGGGCTGCCACGCCTGCGAGCGCGCCTGCCCGGTCGAGTGCATGACCGTCGTGATGAAGGACAACCCGAAGCACGCCGCCGGCGAGAGCAAGCGGCGCAAGATCATCGATGAGTTCTGGATCGACTACGGGCGCTGCATGCGCTGCAACATCTGCGTCGAGGTGTGCAACTTCGAGGCGATCGGGATGAACAACACGTGGGCCGGGCACGAACTCTCCAGGTACGACCGCTCGGAACTGGTGCTGGATCTGGACCAGTTGATGGCGCAGTCCAAAGCCGGGAAGGTGGAGCCCGGCTTGCGCGCATGATCCAGGTATTTTTCTACCTCTTCGCGACGACCGTCATCGCGGGAGCCCTGGGTGTGGTCCTGCTGCGAAACACCGTCTACGCCGCCCTCTCGCTGATCGGGGCACTCCTTGGCGTGGCGGCGGTCTACATCCTGCTCTCCGTCGAATTCCTGGCGCTGGTGCAGATCCTCATCTATGCCGGCGCCGTGACCGTGCTGCTGCTGTTCGCGCTGATGCTCACCCGCGCCCGGGAGCTCCAGGAGCGCCTCGACGGCGACCAGAAGCCGCTGGCAGCCGTGGCCGCGCTGGTACTCCTGGGCGCCTTCATCACCGTTATGGACCAGACAACCTGGCCCCGCGACGTCGGTGAAATCACGACCGTACCGTTCGCGACCATCGGCGACGCGCTGCTGACCCGCTGGGCTGTCCCGTTCGAGCTGGTCTCCGGAGTGCTGCTGGTGGCGCTGGTCGGCGCCATCATCCTCGCGATGCAGGAAGAGGGGGAGCCCTAGTTGGAGTCGGTCACCCAGGAGATCCCGCTCGAGCACTTCCTGATGCTCAGCTTCATCCTGTTCACCATTGGGGTGTACGGGGTCCTGGCGCGGCGCAACGCTGTGATCGTCCTCATGTCGGTGGAGCTGATGCTCAACGCCGTCAGCATCAACATGGTGGCGTTCGCGGTGTATACGGCGCCTTCACTGTTCGCCGGCATTATCTTCGCGATCTTCATCATCGCCGTGGCTGCCGCCGAGGTTGGGCTGGCGCTGGCGGTGATCCTGCGCCTGTTCCGGAATCGCGGGACCGCGAACATCGACGAAGTCGACACATTGAAGTGGTGACGAGGGGGAGCTAGCCATCAGCGGATTCGGCATGAGCGACGCGTGGGTGATCCCGCTGCTGCCGGTGGCGGGCTTCGTGCTGCTGCTCCTGTTCAGCCCCTGGCTCCCACGCAAGGGCGACTGGCTCGCCATCGGGCTCATGGCCGCATCCTTTGTGCTCGCCTGCCTCGTGGCCGCCGACCTCGCGGACGCTATCGGCGAAGCTGGCGTCGGGAGCTTCGCGGGCATATCCGAGAGCCGCGAGTGGTTCAACGTCGAGGGTTACATCGAGATCCGTATGGGCACCTACGTCGACCAGATCACGGTCGTGATGCTCTTCGTCGTCAGCTTCATCGCCCTGCTGGTCATGATCTACTCCACCGGCTACATGCGGGGTGACCGCCGCTACGGCTGGTTCTACTCCATCATTTCGCTGTTCACCGCCTCCATGCTCACGCTGGTGGTAGCAGACAACCTGTTGCTGCTGTACTTCGCGTGGGAGCTCGTCGGCCTCTGCTCGATGTTGCTCATCGGCCACTACAACGACAAGCAGTCGGCGGCCGAGGCGGCGAAGAAGGCGTTCATCACCACCCGCGTAGGGGACGTCGGCCTGCTCATCGGCATCATCATCCTGTTCACCCAGACCGGCACCTTCAACATCGGCGAGATCCTTCGCGCGGCCGAAGAGGGCGAGATCGCCCGCGAGTGGCTGACCGCCGCGGCGGTGTGCGTGTTCGCCGGCGCCGTCGGCAAGTCAGCGCAGTTCCCGCTGCACGTCTGGCTGCCCGACGCCATGGAGGGCCCCACGCCCGTTTCGGCGCTGATCCACGCCGCCACGATGGTAGTCGCCGGCGTGTACCTGGTCGCCCGGATGCTGCCGCTGTTCGAAGTGGTGCGCGGCATGCCCGAGCTGATCACCGCCCTCGGCCTGACGACGGCTGTGCTATCCGCGCTCATGGGGCTCGCCCAGCGCGACATCAAGCGCGTCGTCGCCTACTCGACACTCAATAGCCTCGGCCTGATGTTCGTGGCGCTCGGATCGGGAGCGGTGGGCGCGGCGATGCTCTACCTGTTCGCCCACGCCTTCTTCAAGGCGCTGCTCTTCCTCGCCTGCGGCTCGGTCATCCACGCGACGGAGGAACAGGAGGTGGACAAGCTCGGCGGCCTCTGGTCCAAGATGCCCATCACCGCGCCGATGTTCATCGTCGGCGCGCTGGCGATGGCGGGCCTGATCCCATTGTCCGGCTTCTGGGCGAAGGACGAGATCCTCGTCGGCATCCGCCACGGTCACCTGAACGACATCGTCGCCATCACCGTCTTCGCGACATTGCCCATCACCTCGCTCTACATGGTGCGGTTGGTGATGCTCACGTTCTTCGGCGAGCCGAAGGACCAGCACGTGCACGAGCACGCTCACGAGTCGGAGGCGTCGATGAGCTGGCCGCTGATGCTGCTAGGCGCGCTCGCGGCGGTCGCCGGCTTCGTCGTCTTCGAGGGCGTCGGCGAGGCGCTGGGGTTCCACAGCGGGTGGCTGGGCTTCGTCTACAACCTCGCAGAGGGTCCGGAGGAGTTCCACGTCAACTGGGGCATCAGCATCCTCTCCGTCGTCCTCGTGTCGGCTGGGCTGGTCGCGGGCCTCTGGATCTGGGCCGGGAAAGCCGAGCCCGCACGGCGCGCCGCCGCCTTCTCGCCGTTCCTGTACCGGATGTTCCTCAACCGGTTCTACATCGACGAGGTGTACCAGGCCGCGGTCGACTACTTCGTCCTCGCCGCCGGCCGCGTGGTCGCCTGGTTCGACCGGAGCATCGTCAACGACACCGGCGTGAACGGCGCCGGCGAGACGGCGTGGTACGCGGGGTGGCTCGGGAAATTCGCGCAGACCGGCAAGCTGCCGAACTACGCGCTGGCGATCGTCGTCGGCGTGATCGTGATGGCCATCGTGGCCTTCGGCTACCGGACGTAGGGGGCGCATGCACTCCGGCTACTGGATGATCGCGACCATCGCCATCCCGCTGTTCACGGCGGCGATCCTGGTGTGCGTACCGGACTCCCGCCGGGACGTCGTGCGCTGGATCAGCGCTGGCGTCGGCGCCGCCCTCTTCGCCATCTCGATGTACATCTTCTTCGCCTACGAGGTCGACAAGGGCGAAGGCTACCAGTTCTTCATCCGATGGGACTGGCTGGAGAACGTGGGCTTCCTGAAAGACCATGGCATCTCGCTCGCCTTCGGCGTCGACGGCATCGCCGCGCCGATGGTGCTGCTGACCGGCGTCGTCGCCTTCGGTGGCACCCTCATCTCCTGGAAGATCGAGCATCACAACAAGGACTTCTTCGTGCTGTTCTGGGTGCTGGTCTCCGGCGTCTACGGCACCTTCCAGTCGCTCGACCTGTTCTTCTTCTTCTTCTGGTACGAGGTCGCTGTGCTACCGATGTACCTGCTGATCGCCGTCTGGGGCTCCAGCAGCGTCTTCCCGACATTCGCGCGCACCAAGGAATACAGCGCGATGAAGCTCACCATCATGCTGGTGGCGGCGTCGATCCTGATCTTCCTAGGCATCTTTGCGGCCTTCCACGAGGCGGGGCTGGGGACGTTCGACCTGCAACGGCTGTACGAGCCAGGCACGTTCGACGAGGACTTCCAGAAACTTGTCTTCCCGCTGTTCGTCATCGGCTGCGGCGTGCTCGCCGGCCTCTGGCCGTTCCACACGTGGTCCCCCGACGGCCACGTCGCCGCCCCCACGGCGGTCTCGATGCTTCACGCCGGTGTGCTGATGAAACTTGGCGCTTTCGGGATCATCCGGCTGGGCATACAGCTCCTCCCTGAGGGCGCGGCGTTCTGGATGCCCGGGCTGATGGTTCTGGCGACGACGAACGTGGTCTACGGCGCCTTCGCCGCCACCGCCCAGCGCGACTTCAAGTACATGATCGGGTACTCGTCAGTCAGCCACATGGGCTACGTCCTCATGGGACTGGCGACGATGAACGTCATCGGCATCAACGGCGCCGTGCTGCAAATGTTCTCGCACGGGATCATGACGGCCCTGTTCTTCGCCATGGTCGGAGCCATCTACGACCAGGCGCACACCCGCGACATGGCGCTGTTCAAGGGCCTCGCGAACAAGATGCCCCTGTTCACGTTCTTCTTCGGCGTCGCCGGGCTGGCGTCGCTCGGTCTCCCAGGGCTCTCCGGCTTCGTCGCGGAGTTCAACGTCTTCGTTGGCACGTTCCGCACGTACCCGTGGGCGGGTGCGCTCGGCATCTTCGCGGCCGCCATGACGGCCGTCTACATCCTGCGCATGATGTCGATGTCGTTCTTCGGGCCTTTCAACGAGCGCTGGGCCGATCTGAAGGATATGACGCGGCTCGAGATGGCCACGGGCGTCCTGCTGCTCTCGTTCCTGCTGTTCATGGGCCTCTGGCCCGCCCCGTTCATCGACCGCATCAGTGAGAGCGTCATCGCGCTCCCCGGGGTGACATGAGCGCAGGTCTGAACATGGACTACACCGCGTTCATCCCGGAGTTCATGCTCGTAGGGCTGGCGGCGCTCGTCGTCGCGCTCGACCTCTTCGTCCCGCAGTTCCGCAAGTCGTGGCTTCCGTACGTCGCCGCCTCCGGGTTGCTGGTGACAGCCGGCGTTTCCTGCGCCTGGATCGACAAGCAGGTCGACTTCGCGCGCCTCGTGACGGTCGATGACTTCACGACGTACTTCCGCGTGTTCTTCATGGCCATCGCCGCCGTCGTGTGTCTGGCGTCGGGCAGGCTGGTGGAGGAGCGCCTGCGCCATCCGGGCGAATACTACGCGCTCATCATCATCTCCACCGTCGGCGCTATCGGTATGGCGGCGGCCCGCGAGCTGATGACGGCGTATCTGTCGCTGGAGCTGCTGAGCTTCAGCCTCTACATCCTCGTCTCGTTCCAGAAGTACGAGGGGCGCTCGAACGAGGCCGGGATCAAGTACCTGCTGCTGGGCGCCTTCTCGTCCGCGTGGTTCCTGTATGGCCTGAGCCTGCTCTACGGCGTCGCCGGCTCCACCTACTACGACGACATCGCCCGCGCCCTGAGCGAGGACACCAGCGCCTACGACTTCGCGCTGCTGATGGGACTCGTGCTTATCGTCACCGGCCTCGGCTTCAAGGTGGCCGCCGTCCCCTTCCACATGTGGACGCCCGACGCCTACGAGGGGGCGCCCGTGGCCGTCACGGCGTACCTCTCGACAACCTCCAAGGCTGCCGGCTTCGCGTTGCTGCTGCGACTCTTCAGCAGCGCACTCGACGTCGTCCACGACGACTGGAGCTGGATGATCGCAGGCATGGCCGCGGCCACGATGCTGCTGGGGAACCTCGTCGCCCTCCAGCAGCACAACATCAAGCGGCTGATGGCCTACTCGTCGATCGGGCAGGTCGGCTACATGCTGATGGGGATCGCCGGGCTCTCGCACGATACCGCCTCCGCGATCGTGCTGCACCTCACCGGCTATATGGTCACGAACCTCGTGGTCTTCGTGGTGATCATCGCCTGGTACAACATGACCGGCCGCGAGGAGATCGCCGACTTCCGGGGCATGCGCGAGCGGGCGCCGCTGCTGGCCGCGGCGCTCGCCGCGGCCCTCTTCTCCCTCGCCGGGCTGCCGTTGTTCGCCGGCTTCGTCACGAAGTTTATCCTCTTCCAGGCCGCGACGGAGGAGGGCTACTTCTGGCTCGCGGGGATCGGCGTCGTCACCAGCGTCATCTCGCTGTACTACTACCTCCAGATCATGCGCGAGGCGTTCGTGAGCGCGCCGGAAGAGGGCGCGGAGCCGCTGCGCGTCCCCTACCTGATGCAGGGGCTCACGGTGGCGCTCATGCTCGGCGTGTTCTACATCGGCCTCTACCCGCAGCAGCTGTTCGAGGCGATCGATGAGGCCACGCGCGTCCTGTTCGTCTGATCCCTCCCGGTACGCCGCGTCAGATGCCACACTCGTCGCGAGATGATCCGCCCCGCGACGCCCGCTGACACTCCCACTATCGCCCGCCTGATCCGCGAGTTGGCGGCGTACGAGCGCCTCACGCACGAGGTCACGCTCGACGAGGCGGAGCTGCGCGAGCACCTGTTCGGCGAGCACCCGTACGTGGAGGCGCTCATCGCCGAGCACGCGGGTGAGGCCGTCGGATTCGCGCTGTTCTTCCACAACTACTCGACGTTCCTCGGAAAGCCGGGCATCTACCTCGAGGACCTCTTCGTGCCCCCCGACCCCGGGGGCGCCGGCCACGGGAAGGCGCTCCTCGCCGCGCTGGCCCGAATCGCCGTCGAGCGCGGCTGCGGGCGGCTTGAGTGGTCGGTGCTGGACTGGAACGAGCCCTCGATCGCCTTCTATCGTTCGCTGGGCGCGGTCGCCATGGACGAGTGGACGGCCTACCGTCTGCAGGGCGCGGCACTCGAACTCCTGGCGGGCGGCCCGCCCTGAATGGGTTGACATACCGTCCGGATGAGTCATCCGCGTAGTAGGATTGTCTCTTGCCGTTAACGCCCGGCGGTGCTGTGATAGGATCGAAGGGCCGAGGGTTGGTGGGGCATGGATGTCACGTCCGCGCTGAGCGAAGGCGTCCTGTCGTGGGGCCGCTGGCTGCTGGTCGCAGCCCTGCTCTTGCTTGTGCTGTACCGGGGCCGGCAGGCCGTGAACGTCCCGCGCTTCTTGCGCGAGCTGGCTCTCGTCGTGTTCGCCTACTTCGCGTACTTCCTGGTGCGCGGCTACACCGAGGGGAACGAGACACGCGCGATCGATAACGCTGAGGATCTGATCCGCGCCGAGCGGGCGCTCGGCATCCTCTGGGAACCCCATCTGCAGTCGCTCATCCTCGACAGCCACCACCTTGTCACCGTCGCGAACTGGATGTACATCTGGGGCCACTGGCCGCTGATCGTGCTGGTGGCGGCGTGGCTGTACGTCTGGCGCCCGGACACCTACCGGCTGTTCCGCAACGCGTTCATCATCTCGGGCGCCATCGGGCTGGTGATCTTCATGATGTTCCCGGTCGCGCCCCCTCGCCTCACGGACCTCAGCGTCGTCGATACGGTCACGCAGTATTCTCGCGCGTACCGCGTGCTCCAGCCTCCCGCGCTGGTGAACCAGTACGCCGCCGTCCCCAGCCTGCACTTCGGGTGGAATCTGCTCATAGGCATCGCGCTCATCCGGGAGTCGCGGTCGTTCATGATGCGGGCGTTCGGCGTGCTGCTGCCGGGCATCATGTTCCTGGCGATCGTGCTCACGGCTAACCATTACATCCTCGATGCTGTGGCCGGGGGGGCCGTGGCGCTGGCGGGGCTTCTGATCTCCGCCAACCTCGCGGCGCTCTCCTCTGCCCGCTCGCGGACGGAGACGTCGATGACGCCGATCGGGCCCACGAGGAGCGGCGGCACATCGTGAGGGATGCCCTGGCCGGGGCCCCCCGGCCGATCGCCATCGCGCACCGCGCGGGCAATTCTCTGACACAGCTCCGGACCGCCGAGAGGGGCGGCGTCGACTTCGTGGAGGCGGACGTCTGGCTGCACCACGGGCGGCTGGAGGTGCGGCACCTGAAGTCGCTCTCGCCGCTGCCTGTCCTCTGGGACCGCTGGAAGCTGGCGCCCGCCTGGCGTCCCCGCCTGCACCTCGACGCGCTGCTGGCGGCGCTGGCTGCGGGGACGGGGCTGATGCTCGACCTGAAGGGGCGCGAGCCGCGGCTGCCCGAAGCGCTGGTCGCCGCGGTGAGGGACGCCGGCAGGCCGGTCCTCGTGTGCGGGCAGAACTGGCGCATGGTCGACGCCTGCGCGGCCGGCGGCATCACGGTCGTCCACTCGGTGGGGACAGCGGGGCAGCTGGCGGCGCTGCAGCCGCACCTCGATGGGCACGAAGGGCACGCCATCTCGGTCCAGCGGCGGCTGCTGGACAGGGAGGTGGTGCGGGGGCTCAAGGAGCGGGCGAGCGCCGTCGTGACGTGGCCGGTGAACGACGACGCCACGCTGCGGCAGGTGCTGGGTTGGGGGGTGGACGGGGTGACCAGCGACAACCTGGAGCTGCTCCGGCGCCTGGTGGCGGGCCGGGCCGGGCCGGCGGCGTAGCGCGCTGTCGGGGCTTTGATTGCGGGATTGTTTCTCGGAAAAACGCACGTCCCCAGTGCGCTCTTTCGAGTCTGCGCAAAACGCACCGTGGCTGATTGTTCTGGCGCGGATGCGCTGTACTCCCCGGGAGGAGCGGGCGGCGGCGGCGGTCCATGGCGCGAGCGTAGCGGCGTCGCGGGAGAGCTCCGAGCGTTCGGTGTCACGCAGGGATGCGGGAGGCGGGATGCCCCGCGCCGCCGCCCGCGGGTGTATGGGGGATCGGCGCGCGAGGATTCTTCGCTGCGCTCAGAATGACAAGTGGTGGCGAGTTGCAGTGGAGGACGAGGGGGGCGGGCGGGCGGCCTAGAGGACGGCCAGGTAGCGGTCCATCTCGAAGTCGGAGACGTGCTTGCGGTAGGCGTCCCACTCGATGGTCTTGTTGCGGATCAGGCTCTCGAAGACGTGGTCGCCGAGGGCGCGGCGGGCGAAGTCGCTCTCGGAGAAGCGGAGGATGGCCTCCTTGAGGCTGCCGGGGAGCACGTCGATGCCGCGTTCCTTGCGCTCGGCGTCTGACATCTCGAAGACGTTCTCTTCGACCGGGTGGCCGAGCGGGTACTCCCGCGCGATGCCTTCGAGGCCGGCCGCCAGCATGATGGCGAACGCGAGGTAGGGGTTGCAGGCGGGGTCGGGCGCGCGGTATTCGATGCGCGTCGCCACCTCCTTGCCCGGCTTGTACTCCGGCACCCGGATGAGGTCGGAGCGGTTGCGGCGGGCCCAGGTGATGTAGACCGGGGCCTCGTAGCCGGGGACGAGCCGCTTGTAGCTGTTGATCCACTGGTTCGTGACGAGCGTGAACTCCGGCGCATGGTGCAGGAGCCCCGCCATGTAGGACTTCGCGATGGCGGAGAGGTGATACGGGTCCTCCGGGTCGAAGAAGGCGTTGCGGTCGCCCTTGAAGAGCGACTGGTGCGTGTGCATGCCGGAGCCGTTCTCGTTGGCAAGAGGCTTGGGCATGAAGGTGGCGTAGACGCCGTTCGCCAGCGCCACTTCTTTCACGACGAGACGATAGGTCATGGCATTGTCGGCCATGGTGAGGGCGTCGGTGTAGCGCAGGTCGATCTCGTGCTGGCTCGGCGCCACCTCGTGGTGGCTGTACTCCACGCCGATGCCCATGTCCTCGAGCGTGAGGACGGTCTGCCGGCGGAGGTCGCTGGCGACGTCGAGCGGCGTCAGGTCGAAGTAGCCGCCCTTGTCGAGCCCTTCCGGCGCGTCGGCGGTCTTGAAGTAGAAGAACTCCAGCTCGGGCCCGACGTAGAACGTGTAGCCGAGGTCGGCGGCGCGCTTGAGCTGCTTCTTGAGGACGAAACGCGGGTCGCCCTCGAAGGGGGCGCCGTCGGGGTGCTGGATGTCGCAGAACATGCGGGCGACGCCGCGCTCTTTCGGGCGCCACGGGAGCATCTGGAACGTCGCCGGGTCGGGCATGGCGATCATGTCCGACTCGTCGATGCGGGCGAACCCCTCGATGCTGGAGCCGTCGAAGCCCTGCCCTTCGTCGAGGGCCTCCTCCAGCTCCTCGACGGTGATGGCGAAGCTCTTGAGCGAGCCCAGGATGTCGGTGAACCAGAGCCGGATGAACTTGATGTCCTGGTCGCGGCAGGTCTGGAGGACGAAGTCTCGCTGGTCGTCGATCATGTGCGCCTTTCCCGTGCGTCCATTCTATCGACGTGAGGGTGGGGGATCGCTGGGTGGGGGTGCAGGTGGACGGGGCGTAACACAGTCTTAATCGACGCGGCGACCTCTCCGGCTTCGCGGAGGGGGTGACGGCGATGAGGCGGTGGTGGGCGAGGCAAGCCTCGCCCCGTATAAGCTCAATTGACGCGACAGGCGATGATAATGCATGTCGTCTCGAGTTGGGGGCTCCCCCGGCCCACCAGCCTTGCCCCCTAGTCGACTATCTATCAAGACCAAGCCCTTTGTGGACATTCACGGAGAACTCATCCAGAGAAGATGCAGGAGAACCGACGCTCAGGCAGAGATCCATCTTGCTAGCATTCGCGCCACTCGTGTCGAGTACAGCTATCGTGAGTACCCCCAAACTACTGATTGCCCGAGCGAGATCCCACGCATGACCGCGTATCTCTTCGTTGTCTTGGTAGTAGATCACGTACACGCCCCGGCGCGGTGGGAAGTGCATCGTGTCGGTTCTGTGAGCATCCGTGATGCACCCCAGCGACTTCAATTCGTCGCGCACCTCCTCTGCAAAGGCATCAGCCTCACCACTCCCCATCAAAGAATCAAAGCCAATTCGTAGGCCTCTGAGTTGCTGTAGGCTGCCGATCACTTCACGCGCGGCTGTTCCTCGCAGTGTGCGGGGTTGAGGGCCGATGTTCGTGATGGCCGCTGCTGTCTGACCCCCACGCTGACTTTCTGACTTGACGCTGACAGGCGCGTTGAATTGCACGCCCCGCTGCGCCCCGGGGGTCGACGGTGGCGGTGAGTCATGAGGGATGCCTCGTCGACGCTCTCTCAGCCAGACCGTTCCAAGCGCCATAACAAGTACGACTGCGACTAGGCCGCCTATGATTGTGGCTAGCTCAAGCCCACGTAGCCCGGCTAACCAAGCCCAATAGCCAATGCCGCCGATAAACCCGACGATCGCAACTGTTGCCACGACGGCGATGCCAGCCACGTACTGCGCCGAAAAGTCGTGCAGCCATCTTCGCCGTGCGTGAAAGTTCATATGAATCCACCCACTTCGATCCCAATGACGGCCATTCGTTGTTCTGCGGTGCGACGTCGGGCGGAAAAACCCATCGCTTGGAGTTCTCGAACAAGAAGATCAGCAACCGACTGTCGTTGAACGTTAGCCCAGATGATCACAGGGCCATTGTCCGGGAAGATCGCGGCGCGTTCGTGTGCTATAGACCACCCTGCCTCGCGCAGCGTCTGGCTCAGTTCAAGGGCAAACGCCTTTGCCTCTGGATTCCCCAGATACCACGTCACTGTAGCGGGTGCTGTCGCGCCTGATAGGCGTTCGACGGCGCCCGTTCGATCTACATTGGCGAATGTCCTTCTCTGCGCACCTTGGTTCGTGATCGTGGCAGCAGTCTGTCCGCCCCGTTGATTGACCGACGTGACCTGAATCGGAGCAGTAGTTTGGATGCTTCCAGCACCCGCGATGTTTACTCCAGCGGACGGCAACGTTGGGGTCGCCGTCTTGGCAAAGGGAGGATTCGGTACGAGCCTTAAGACACCCTCAAAGAGCACAAAAGCGATTGCGATGGTTAACGGGACTAGAATGGGGTAAGCCTGCCATGGCACGTTTTGTGCGACCGAGAGTGCAACGACGCAACCTGTACTGATCACAGGTAGTGCTGTCGCGATCAACCATGGCCACAGATACTGGTATGAGAACTGGGCATCGCTGCCAAGGCCGATAGCTCCCAGCACCCAGCGGCCGAACTGTCGAAGCCGCTTGCGCATGGCGTGATCCTCCTGATCCTGCGGGGGCTTGCGGTTGCCTCTCCCCGGACAAAGAGGCACCGGGCGCAAGCGGCGTAATCCGCTGCGTCCATCGTCGCGGATCGGCTACCTCGCCCTCAAGTCCGCAATCGCACGCCGCCCCGCGCCGCCCCGAGCTAACCCCTGCCCCTTCCCTGAAGGGAAGGGGTTGTGTGGGTTGGCTGGTGCGAGTTTCGGCGCGGGTGCTCCAGCATGAGCGCTCCGCTATGATCGCCGCACGTCCGGCGCATCGACGAAGGAGGGACGCATGAAGCTCGGCTACGCCATCGGCTACTGGGGGGCGGGACCGCCCGCGGGCGCCGAGGAGGGAATCCTGGAGGCGGAGCGCCTCGGCTTCGAGACCGCGTGGACGGCGGAGGCCTACGGCTCCGACGCGCTGACGCCGCTCGCCTGGTGGGGCGCGAAGACGTCGAAGATCAAGCTGGGCACGTCCATCGCGCAGATCTCGGCGCGCACGCCGACGGCGATGGCGATGGCGGCGTTGACGCTGGACTATCTGTCGGAGGGGCGGTTCATCCTGGGGCTGGGGGCGTCGGGGCCGCAGGTGGTGGAGGGGTGGTACGGGCAGCCGTATCCGCGGCCGCTCGAGCGCACGCGCGAATACATCGACATCATCCGGATGGTGCTGGCGCGCGAGGCGCCGGTGGCGTACGCCGGCAAGCAGTACCAGCTGCCGTACCCGGGCGGGATGGGGCTGGGCAAGCCGCTGAAGTCGACGGTGCACCCGCTGCGCGCGAACCTGCCGATCTATCTGGCGGCGGAGGGGCCGAAGAACGTGGCGCTGGCGGCGGAGATCGCCGACGGGTGGCTGCCGCTGTTCTTCTCGCCGAAGAGCGACGCGTTCTACCGGAAGGCGCTCGGCGAGGGCTCCGCGCGGCCGGGGGCGCGGAGCCCGGCGGCGGAGTTCGAGGTGGTGGCGCCGGTCTCGATCGTGATCAACGACGACATCGACGCGGCGGCGAACACGATCCGGCCGATGCTGGCGCTGTATGTGGGCGGGATGGGGGCGAAGGGGGCGAACTTCCACTATGACGTGCTGGCGCGGCTGGGGTACGACGAGGAGTGCGCGCACATCCAGTCGCTGTACCTGGCGGGGAAGCGGGCGGAGGCGATGGCGGCGATCCCGCGGGAGATGATCGAGGACGTGGCGCTGGTGGGGCCGGCGGAGAAGATCCGGGACGAGCTTGGGGCGTGGAAGCAGACGGCGCTGACGACGATGCTGGTGGGCGGCCCGCCGCGGCACCTGGAGCAGGTAGCGAAGCTGGTGCTGTAGCCGCCCAGAGCGGGGACGATGCAACCCGCCTCGATCATTCGCACAGGGCGCGCGGAGTTCCTCGCGGGGGTGCGGGCGGAGCTGCCGCTGCTGCTCGGCGTGGTGCCGTTCGGGGCGGCGTACGGCGCGACCGCGGTCGATTCGGGGCTCTCGTCCGGGCTCGCGCAGTCGATGTCGTTCATCATCTTCGGCGGGGCGAGCCAGTTCGTGGCGGTGGAGCTGTTCGCGGCGAGCGTGCCGGGGATCGTCGTGGCGCTGACGGTGGCGCTGGTGAACCTGCGTCACCTGCTGTACAGCGCGTCGCTGGCGCCGCACGTCGCGCACCTGCCGCCGCGTTGGCGCTGGTTCCTCGCGTATCTGCTGACGGATGAGGCGTACGCCGTCGGCATCACGCGCTACCGGGACGGCACGGACGCGCCGGGGAAGCACTGGTACCTGCTGGGCGCGGGGTGCGCGCTGTGGGCGTCGTGGCAGGTCAGCACGGGCGTGGGTGTGTTTGCGGGCGCCGTTGTGCCGGACAGCTGGTCGCTGGACTTCGCGCTGCCGCTGACGTTCATCGCGCTGCTCGTGCCGGCGCTGACGGGGCGGGGGGCGCTGGCGGCGGCGGTGGTCGCGGGGGCGGTGGCGGTGGCGGCGCACGGGTGGCCGTACGGGACGTGGCTGATCACGGCGGCGCTGGCGGGCATCGTCGCGGGGATGGCGGCGGAGCGGACGGCGACGGAGCGGGCGCGGGAGGCGGCGTGACGCTGTGGCTCGTCGTGGCCGGCGCGGGGGTGCTGACGTACGGGATCCGGCTGTCGATGCTGGTGTTCGTGAGCCACGACGCGCTGCCGGACGCGGCGCGCAACGCGCTGCGCTTCGTGACGCCGGCGATCCTCTGCGCCATCATCCTGCCGAACGTGCTCTACCTGGGGGATGACGATACGCTGAGCGCCGGTATCGGCAACGAGCGGCTGATCGCGGCGGTGGCGGCGGCGGCGGTGTCGCTGATCGGCCGGAACGTGTGGCTGACGATCGGGACGGGGATGGGTGTGCTGTGGGTGTTGCAGTGGGCGACGTGAAACGCGGAGGTGCGCATGGCTGACGACCTGATCGCGACGCTGCAGCGCATGACGGACGGGCTGTTCGCCGGGGCGCTCGGCGTGCGGTTCCTGGAGGCGGGGCCGGAGCGGGTGGTGGCGGAGCTGGACGTGCGCGACGAGCTGTGCACGACGCCGGGGATCCTCCACGGCGGGGCGATCATGGCGTTCGCGGACACGCTGGGCGGGCATGCGACGGGGATCAACCTTCCGCAGGGCGCGGGGACGACGACGGTGGAGTCGAAGACGAACTTCTTCGCGCCGGCGCGGACGGGGACGACGATCCGGGGCGAGTGCATCGCGCTGCACCGGGGGAAGCGGACCATGGTGTGGCAGACGCGCGTGACGTCGCCGGAGGGGCGGCTGATCGCGATCATCACGCAGACGCAGATCGTGCTGGAGCCGCAGCGGACGGAGGAGCAGCAGCTGGCGGCGCTGTTCGCGGGGAAGCCGATCGAGGAGCAGCATGCGCTGCTGGCGCGGCTGGAGCGCAGCGGGGCGGCGCTGTATCGCGCGTTCGCGGAGCAGGAGGGGGATGCGTCGGCGCGGGCGGAGCTGCTGGCGGCGGCGGAGCGGGAGGAGGAGAACGCCCGCCTGCTCGAAGGGCCGGCGTAGCCATGAGCGGCGACGCAGCCGCTTCCGTCTCCATCGAGCGGGCGATCGCCGCGCTGCCGGGGCCCTGGCGCCCGGCCGACCTCGCCGTCGCCAACGACACCGTCGTGCGCGTGGCGCGCCTCGAAGGTGACTTCCCGTGGCACACGCACGAAGAGGACGAGCTGTTCCTGTGCTGGGACGGGACGTTTCGCATCGAGATGGAGGGGCGGGAGGCGGTGGCGCTCAGCGCCGGGGAGCTGTTCGTGGTGCGGCGCGGCGTGCGTCATCGGCCGGTGGCGGGGGCGCGCGCGCACGCGATCCTCATCGAAAAGCCGGAGACGAAGCAGTACGGGGACGCCAACGGCTAGCCAGGGCGCGCTGCGCTCCGGTTGGCTGTAAACCGACGCGTGCCGCCAGAAGCCAGCCGGTAGACTGGAGCCAAGGCAGTCGCGGAACTCTCCACCCCACCCCCGCGAGAGAAAGAGGCCGCCATCCGCCGCTGAGCGAACGGCGGCAGCCGGAGGGCTCGCGGGTGAAGGATCCAACGGGGAGCGTGCGACCTCGACGGCGTGGCGCGTCGGGACGGCTGAGCCTTGCCATCGCGGCAGCTCTCACGCTCGGCGTGGTGGTCGCGGTCGATCCGGCAACGGAGTCTACGGCGTCGGTGGGCACGGTCCAGTTTTCGACGACGCCGGCGCTCTATCCTGCGTTCAGCACAGCGGTGAGCGATTACGTGGTCCGCTGCACGGCCAGCACTGCGGTGCAGGTCTCCGTCTCGAATTCTGATGCTTCCGATACGACGACGCAGGTGTCGGTGGACGGACAGGCGGCGCGACAGGGTGCGTTCAACGCCCAGGTCAGCCTCGGCCTCGGTCAGGGCTTCACGATCACGGTCACGCAGGGCACCACGTCGAAGGACTACTACGTCCGCTGCCTGCCGACCGGCTATCCGACCTGGACGAGCCAGCGGCCGGGTTCGCCGCAGGCAGAGTATTACGTGGTAGCTCCCGTCCCCAACACGGCAACCGGGCAAGCCAACCGGTACATCACTATGTTCGACACGAACGGTGTGCCGATCTGGTGGACGCGGCCTCCCAATCCGTACCGGCCGGTGGACGCGAAACTTCTCCCGAACGGCGACATCCTCTGGGCGGATACCGAGGGCACCAGCACCCTCAGTGGCCACAACGCCCAGCACCGCCGTCTCGACGGCTCAGTAGTCGACGACACGATCAGCCTGGACGGCTATCAACTGGATGCTCACGAGGTCCAGCGCCTGGCGAACGGGAACTACCTGGTGATCGGCACCAACCCAAGGTGCTGCTACAACCTGAGCAGCCACGGCGGGACGTCGAGCGCGACGATCCGGGACAGCGTGATCCAGGAGGTCACGCCCGGCGGTACAGCCGTGTGGACGTGGTTCGCCGCCGATCACATCGGCCTCGACGAGGTGCAGCAGCAGTGGTGGCAGCTCATCGTGCAGGTCGGGAGTCCGTACGACGTCTTCCACATGAACTCGGCGGTGACGGACGCGGCGGGCGACGTCCTCATCTCGTTCAGGTATACGAACTCGATCTACAAGATCACCAATCCCGCCGCGCCGGCGGACGCGGGGGACATCATCTGGAAGCTCGGCGGTTCCGCCCCGACGATGGAACCGGGCACGCGGCTGACGGTCTCCGGCGACCCGGTCTTCGCCTCCGGCGGGGGGTTCGGCGGGCAGCACTACCCGCGTTACTTCGACGCCGGCGACGGGGAACTCTATGTGACGCTCCACGACAACGGCAGCAGCCTCGGCCGGCCGCCGCGAGGCGTGCGCTATCGGATCAACGAAGCAGCCGGGACGGCCACCCTCGTCGAGGACGTCCGGGATACGGCTTCTCCGAACCTGAGGTCGGCGTGCTGCGGCAGCGCCGGCAAGCTCCCCGGCGGCAACTGGGTCATGTCCTGGGGCGGGAATGCGCTCATGACGGAGCTGACGCCCTCGGGCAGCCGCGCCTTCGTCCTCACGTTCACGGCCCCCTCGTATCGCGTCGAACCCGTGTTGCCCGGCGCGGCGACGCGGCAGCAACTGCGGGATGGGATGAACGCGCAGTATCCGCGTTCGCCTGCGTCGACGCCTACGCCAACGGCTACGCCAACACGCACGCCCACGGCAACGCCAACGCGCACGCCGACACGCACTCCCACCCGGACGAGCACGGCGACGCCCACGGCGACACGGACGGCCACGAGCACTCCGACGCCCACGGCGACGACTACCTCCGTACCCACGTCCACCGCTCCGCCGACCGAGACGCCGACGCCGACTGCCACCAGCACGCCGACTCACACGCCGACCGCGACCAGCACCGCGACCGACACGCCGGCCAGCACACCGACCGCGACGAGGACGCCCGTGCCAACAGCGACCGAGACGTTGGTGCCGACTCACACGCCGACTACGACCAGCACCGCGACAGACACGCCGACCCACACGCCGACAGCGACATCGACCGCCACCAGTACGCCGACAGTCACCCCAACCGGCGTCCCCACCGCCACCCACACGCCCGATCCCACCAGCACGCCGCCCCCCGCGGACACGTCCACCCCGGATGCGACGGGCACGCCGGCCGCCACCGCCACCCCGACGCCCTGCAGCGGCGACCTCGACTGCGACGGCGTCGCGGACGGCGTCGACAACTGCCCCACCGACGCGAACCTTGGCCAGGAGAACTTCGACTCGGAGGAGATCGGCAACGGTCCGGGCATCCCGGACGAGGACGTGACGGTGCCGAACGGCGACGCCTTCGGCGACGACTGCGACGAAGACGACGACAACGATGGCATCCCGGACGCGTTGGACGGCGACCCCCGCGGCGACATCACCTACGACGACGACGGCGACGGCGACCCGGCCTCAGGCTGCTACGGCGGCGCGGACGCGGCGGACGATGGTCCGAGCTGGGATACGGACTGCGACGGGAAGCGCGACGGGGCGCCGTCGGACTGCGGATCGGCGGCGCTCGATAGCGACGGCGACGGGCTGATCGATGCGTGGGAGACGTGCCACTGGGGGACGTCGAACGCGAGTGCGGATTCGGATGGGGACGGGTTGGGGGACTGCGTGGAGGCGATGGACGTGAACGGCAATGGGCTCGCCAATGCCGCCGACGCTACGCTCATCGCACAGGCGTTCTTTGGAATCATCGGGAGCGACGGCGCCTTCGACATCAACGGGAACGGCGTGATCACGGCCGGCGACCGGACGCTCGTGCTGCGCGGGTTTTTCGATGTGAGTCCCTGCCTGTGATCCCGGGACACGACAGTCCCATGGTGTAAGTCTCGGATCTCGAGTGACATCCGCTCGTCGGGCCGTATGGCGATGCGAGCGGCTACGGCCTGGTGGTCTCGGTCAGCGTCGTCACCGGGCGGGGGAGCGGTTCGGACCCGTCACAGAAGCCGCGGCCGGGGTTGTAGGTGAAGAGCAGTCGCGTGCCGCTCTGGTTGAAGCCGACGGGGATCAGCTCTCCCTCGCGGTCGATCTCCAGCAGCGTGGTCATCGCGCCGCCGTCCAGTTGGACCAGGCCGATCGCGCGGCGTGGGCTGGCGTCCGCGCCGGGGATGAGGTCTACGGCCAGGGCAACGCCGTCCGGCCGCCAGGCGTACTCCACGATGACGGCATCGTCGTCCGGCGTGAGGTTGCGCAGCACGCCGGTCGTTGGATCGAACACGAACAGGTCGAAGCCGGCGCAGAGGTTGCCCAGCAGCGCCAGCGGGCCGTTCTGCGGCGACCACTTCGGCTCGGCGGCGTTCGAGATGCTCCATGACCGGCCGCCGCCTGTGCGCGCGACCAGCGTTGCCACGACGCCGGATGTATCGACCGACGCCGACCAGAGCCCGTCCGGCGAGAGTCCGCCGATCTCCTCGGGCGCGCAGCCGGCGCTCCCGGACGAGATCTTCCCGTCGTCCCCCACGTAGTACTCGCCGCCGACGCTGAGCACTTCGCCGCACCAGGCCGCGCGGACGTCCAACACGCGGACCAGCCCTGTCTCGATGTCAAGGACGAAGAATGACGAACCGTTCAGATAGCGGTCACTGAGTGCCTCGTCCTGCGGCAGCGGAGGGGTGACGATGAACGGAGGGCCATCCGACGGCGCCGGCGATGCTGCCGGGCGCGCGGTCGGCGCAATGACGCCTGGGGTGGACGATCCGGCAAGGGGCGCGGTGGTGGGTTCGCTGGCGGTGCCATCGTCGCAGGCTGCAACTGCGACAGCGACGGCGATGAGAAGCGCTGCGAGACATCGGCGGGATCGAAGTGGGAGCGGCCCGACGCGGGCCACTCCCACTTCAGAGTTTCCGGGGCTGGTGGAGATAGGGGGGCTCGAACCCCCAACCTCCGCATTGCGAACGCGGCGCTCTCCCAATTGAGCTATATCCCCGTGGTGCCAGTATACCCAGCGGCCTCAGGGCGCCTCAACGCATGTTCAGCGCCACTCAGGTGGGTCGGCGACGATGCGCTTCGCTGCGAGATCGACCGAGACGATCACGTCGTCGAGCGCGGGGAGGAGGAGGTCCGTGCCGTCCGGCGTGCGCACGCGATAGACGTCGTTCGCGCCCGTCTCGATCACCTCCGCGAGCGTGCCGAGCGCGCGGCCCTCGCGGTCGAACACGTGCAGGCCGATGAGCTGGTAGCGGTAGTACTCGCCGGGCGGGAGCGCGGGGAGCGACTCCTCCGGCACCTGCAGGATGTGGTGGCGCAGCCGCTCGACGCTGGTGCGGTCGGGGTATCCCTCGAACGTAAGGTAGAGGTGCCCGGAGGCGCGCCGCGACCGCGCGACCGTCACCTCCTCGCGTCCGGCGAAGAGCTTCGACTTCGGGGCGAAACGCTGCGGGTTGTCGGTGAGCGCCTGCACCTTCAGCTCGCCCTTCAGGCCGAACGGGCCGAGCAGGCGCCCGACGGCGACGAAGCCGGGGTCGGGGTCCATCTGCGGCTTCGTGAGAGCAGGTTGCTTCCTTGGGGCGGCTGGAGGCGGCGGCTCACCCGGCGTCTTCTCTCGCTGCGCCATGGGGACTGGAGGCTGGAGGATGGAGGATGGAGGGGACGCGGGCAGCCGGGACTTCGCTCGCTGTTTCGTGGCGGCTGGGGGCGGGATGCGGGGTGCGGGACGGCGGGTGGGCCGCTTGGCGAAAGGCGACTTGCGAGAGGCGGGTTCCCGGGGGGGCACGCGCCCTACTCGCCGATCTCCAGCGACGCGTACTCTTCGTGGCGGATGGCGGAGACTTTCAGGAGCGCGCGCATAGCCTGCGCGACGCGGCCGCCCTTCCCGATCACCTTCCCGTAGTCGTCTTCGCCGACCTTGAGGCGGACGAGGACGCGGCCGCGCTCTTCCTCTTCGGTGACGCTCACGTCGTCGGGGGCGTCGACGATGGCCTTGGCGATGTACTCGATCAGCTCTTTCATCGCCGGCTACGCCTCCGCTGGAGCGGCATCAACGCCGGGTGCGGCCGTCTCGGCCGACGCGGGTGCCTCCGCGGGCGCGGCATCAGCCTCGGGGGCGGGCTCGTCGGCCGGCGCGGGCGCCTCTGCGGGTGCGGCTGCTTCGGGAGCCGGTGCCTCGGCGACGGCCGTCGCGGCGGGCGCGGAAGCTGCTGCCGGAGCCGCTGTCGGTGTCTCTTCGGCGACGGCCTTCTCTGCGCGGACCGGCGGCGGCGGCACTTCGCCGATGCCCTTGCTGGCGAGGATGCGCACCACGCGGTCGGAGGGGGCGGCGCCCTTCGACAGCCAGAAGCGCGCCTTCTCCTCGTCGAGGGTGATGCTGGCCGGCTCGGTCAGCGGGTTGTAGGTGCCGATGATCTCGACGTAGGCGCCGTCACGCGGCGCGCGCGAGTCGGCAACCACCACGCGGTAGCTGGGCTGCTTCTTCTTTCCTGTACGACGCAAACGAATCCTCAGCACGCTTATCTCCCTCCGAACATGTTCAGGAATCCGGAACGGCCGCTGGCGAAGCCCTGCATGATCTTCTTCGCCTCTTTCCACTGGTTCAGCAGCCGGTTGACCTCCTGGGGCGTGGTGCCGCTCCCCGCGGCGATCCGGCGGCGGCGGCTTCCGTTGATGATCTCCGGGTGCTTGCGCTCCTCCGGCGTCATAGCGTACACGACAGCCTCGGCTCGTTTCCAGAAGTCGTCATCCAGGCTGTCCGTGTTGAGCTGGCGCTTCATCTGGGAGACGCCGGGGAGCATCTCGACGAGCTGGTTCAGGGGCCCCATCTTCTTAATGCGCTGGAACTGCAGGAGGAAGTCCTCCAGGTCCAGCGTCTTGGCCTTCATCTTCTTCTCGATGGCCTGGACGTCCTGCTCGCTGATGGCGTCCTTGGCCCGCTCGATCAAGCCCAGCATGTCGCCCATGCCGAGGATGCGCGAGGCGAAGCGGTCGGGGTAGAAGGGTTCGAGCGCGTCGGCCTTCTCGCCGGTGCCGATGAACTTCACGGGCAGACCGGTAACGGCGCGGATCGAGAGCACGGCGCCGCCGCGGGCGTCGCCATCCATCTTCGAGACGACGATGCCCGTCACGCCGAGCTGCTCGTGGAACTGCTGGGCGACGTTCACGGCTTCCTGTCCGGTCATGGCGTCGAGCACCAGGATGACTTCGTTCGGGTTGAGGGTGCTGCGCATCGCGGACACCTCGGCCATCATCTCCTCGTCGATGGTCGAGCGGCCGGCGGTATCGACGATGACGACGCTGGCGGCCTGCCGCTTCGCCTCGCCGAGGGATGCGGCGCAGAGGTCGGTGAGCTTCTGTTGATCCTCGCCCTGGAAGACGGCCATGTTGAGCTGCTTGCCCAGGGAGCGGAGCTGCTCGCCGGCGGCCATGCGGTAGGGGTCGGCGGCGACGAGCAGCGGCTTCTGCCCCTGCTTTCGCATGTGCAGGCCGAGCTTCGCGGCGGTGGTGGTCTTGCCGGAGCCCTTCAGCCCGACGAGCATGATCACCGTGGGCGCCTTCGAGGCCAGCTGGAGCGTCGAGGGGCTGCCGCCGAGGATGCCGACCAGCTCCTCGTTGACGATGCCGATGACCTGCTGGGGGCCGGTGAGGCTCTTCAGCACCTCGCCGCCGAGCGCGCGTTCGCGGACGGAGGCGATGAACTGGCGGACGACCTTGAAGTTGACGTCGGCTTCGAGCAGCGCGATGCGGACCTCGCGCATGGCTTCGTCGAGGTCCTTTTCGGAGATGGTGCCGCGAGACCCGAGCTTCTGGAAGACGCCCGAGAGTTTGTCACTGAGGGCTTCGAGCATAAGCGCTGTATTGTATCATCAGACCAGACTGCAGACTGCTCGGCCAGTGGCCCTTGCACGCAGAGCCGTACGTGAGGATGGCCATGACAAGAACGATTTACCTGACAGCGGTCATCGAGAGGGAGGGCGACGGTTACGTCGCGCCCTGCCCTGAACTCGACATCGCCAGTCAGGGCGACTCGGTGGATGAGGCGCGAAGCAACCTGGTCGAGGCGCTCGAAGGGTTCTTTGCGGTTGCGAGTCAGTCAGAAATTCGCGAGAGCCTGCCCACGGAGATGTATGTAGAACGGCTCGAACTGGCCATTGGGTAGGCTGCGCGTTCTTTTCCGGCAGAGACGTGCGGCGAATCCTGGAACAACACGGCTTTGTCTTCGCCCGTCAGCAGGGCAGTCACATGATGATGCTCCGTCAGGTGGGCGAGAGCACTATTACCGTTTCCGACCTGACCATCGAGAACTGCGCGCGGGTACGCTCAGGGCGATCATCAAACGGTCGCGCCTTCAGCGCGAACTGTTCGAGGAATAGCCCGAGGCGCGCGCTGAGGGGCTCCGTGGGGGGGGAAGAGCGGGTTCGTCTGCTACGTCAGCTGGAAGCGGCCTCCTCAAGACGGGACACTGGCGACGAAGAGCGAGCGCCGGAGCAGCCCTGCCTCGATTGCGGCGACGCCCTTCCGGCGGTCCCTCTGCCGCTCTTCGTAGCGGACATCTCCTTCGAGGCCGCGCATCCCTGCCTCGTGGCGCAGGTTCGCCTCGAGGTACGCGCGGGCGATGCGCAGGTACTCCGCGGTCACGTCCGCTTCCTCCATGGCGGTGAACCCGGCCGCGCGCAGCAGGTCGCCCTGGTCGAGGCGCGATGCCACCGCCGGCGGCCCCGCGTCGACGGCGCGCCGGCGGCCGGCCGGCGACAGGCCCGGCGCCACGAAGATCGTGTAGAAGGCCATGCGTCCGCCCGGGCGGAGGAGACGCCTGCACGTCTTCAGCACGGCGAGCTTCGGACGCAGGCAGCACAGTACGTCGGTGTGCACGACGCGGTCGAACGAGCGGGAGCGAAACGGCTGAGCCTGGCCGCTGGCCACGACGCACGCACTGCGACGGGAGATCCCGGCTGCGGCGGCCCGCTGGGCGGCCTTCCGCATCGCCGGCACCGGCACGTCGGTGAGTACGACGTTACAGCCCGTCTTCGATGCGAGGTAGAGCCCCGGCCAGCCAAGCCCGGCACCGAGGTCGAGCAACGCCATCCCGCCCCGCAGGTCAAGCGCGGGGGCCAATGTGTCGGCCTGCGCCGGGGTGGTGTAGCCGCTGACCCCCGTGGACGCGCCCATCACGTCGAGCTCGACCGCCTGCATCGCGGGAGCGCCCGCCAGCTCGTACCAGGCAGCGAATGTCTGGACGCACTCGGTGTCACGCTCGCACGCGCGCGTCATCGAACCTCCCCGGCCGTGACAGCACCGGGCGCCGGCGAACCCGACGCTAGCGGGCCGTGGCGCTCGCCCGCTCCAGCTCCTCGTCCGGAATGACGTGCCAGATCTGGACGCCGGGGTTCTGGTACGCCAGTTCCAGCGCCCCGCTGAGGCCATCGTCGAACTTCTCCAGCCCGCCCTCGGAGTAGTAGTTGCGCTCGACGTCGCCGACGATCACCCATTCGACGCCGTATTTCTGCAGGATGTCGCGGGCCTGCTGCACGTCGCCCGTGTCGTAGAACTGGTTCACGTCGGCCTTGCGGGCCTCGACGGTCTGGGCGAACTTCACGCGCTGCTGCGCCTGATGCCAGTCCCAGCCGAGGACGGTCGGTAGGCCTGTGTAGATCGCGAAGCGGCTGCCGAAGTGGTAGATGCCGGTCACCGCCTCGATCGTCGTGGGGGTGCCGTCGATGTTCGCCCGCATCCAGTTGATGGCGTCCCGGGTGGAGGCGAAGTCCGTCTCGCCGCCGCGGCCGCTGCGGTCGTCGAAGTCGACGTACGCCGCCCTGGGGCTGTCCATGTAGTCCATGCCGTTGATCCCGGTGCCCTGGGCGGGGTCGAAGCGCTCGTGCAGGCGGGCGCGCGTGCCGACATAGGGGAAGACCAACGTCAGCGCGAGCAGCACCGCGGCCAGGGTGGCGAAGGCGAAGCGCGGCGCGCGCACCATCGACGCGTCGAGGGAGCCGACGCGCTGGAAGAACGCTTCCTGGGGGCGCATGACGGCGAAGATGTACCAGAGCGCGTAGGCGCCGGCGACGCCCCAGAGGATCCACACGTGCAGGTAGAACTTGAACACGGTGTTCATGCGCCCGATATCGCCGTCGAGGGTGAGCAACTCCACGCCGCCGGTGAGGCCAAGGCCGAGCGCGATCATCGCGTAGACGAAGAGCAGGACGGGAGCGGAGGGGGCGGGGCTGCGGACCGCGCGGTAGGCCGCCAGCAGGACGGCCATAAGCCCCACGAGGGAGAATACGGTCACGCCCCAGCGCTGCATGGTGCCGGCCCACACCAGGACTCCGCCGGCGGCGATGAGCGCGAGCATGACCGGGGCGGTCTCGATGGGGCGGCGGCGCCCGCGGCCGAAGAAGATCATCCGGGTGAGCCAGGCACGCGTGATCACGCGGTTCAGCTGGAAGACCACCAGCCCGCCGATGAGGAAGAGCAGCACGCCGAAGTGGCTGAGGAAGTCGCCGAGGGCCGACGTCTGCTCCGACTGGCTGACGCCGGCGTACGCCTGGTTGTAGTTGGCGATGAAGGGGGCGAAGAACACGAAGCTCAGGCCCACCATCACGAGCGACTTGAAGGCGCCGACGCCCAGGCCACGCAGAGTGACGCGGCCGTCCTTCGCGCGTTCGGCGACGAGGATCGCCCCGGCGCCGAGCAGCAGGAACGGCGGGTAGTCCCAGGAGTTGATCCAACGCAACGCGCCGACGATCAGCGCCAACACGACGACCATCAGCCAGCTGGCGATCTCGCGGGAGCGGGCATCGGCGCGGGCGAGCCGCGTGAAGTTCGTGACGGCGCCGAATGCCACGGCGGCGGCCGTGATCGCGAAGGGGATGGCCATCAGATGGGCGTGCAGGTCGGCGAAGAGGAACGTCCAGTACGGGAACTCAGTGATCGGCAGCACCTCGCCGGGCTCGTTCGTGCTGACCGCCCGGCTGGGCTCCCACCAGTTGTAGCCGTAGACGAACTCCCGGAGTGAGACATCTCCGACGGCGACTTCCTTGAGCGCACCGGCTATGGTGAGCGCCCCGCCGATCATCGGCACGCCGTCGCCCCATGAGCTGTAGCGCGAAGCCGTGACCTGCAGTTCCGAGAGCGCGTTGAGGTTCCCCGCGATGAGCACGAGGAAGACGCCGGCAAGCCCGGCGACGATCGGGCCGGCGACGCCGATCGGCAGGCCGCCAGGGCGGCGCTTCATGAGCCGCCGCGTCGTCTCGGCGAGGTTGTAGGTGAGCGAGAAGACCGCGGCCGCCGAGAGCGCGAAGAACATCGGCACAAGCAGGTTGTAGGCGACTTCTGGCACGATGCCGGTGAGCTTCACGAAGGTCCCGGAGATGAACTGGCCATAGTAGTAGTAGTTCAGGTAGCCGTCGGCGTACCAGGGGTCGATGGCGCCCTGAGTCATGTCGGTCGTGCGGATGACGCCGTTCAGATAGGCGAGTTCCATCGGCTTCTCGCCGCCGCGCGATCCGTGCCAGAGGTCGGGGTTGTGGAGCCGCAGCCAGAACGCGAAGAGGAACGCCAGCAGGAAGAGCGCCTCGGCGAAGAGCAGGAAGCGCCAGCGCTCGCGGACGAACGCCGAGATCTCGTCGCGCCAGCGCCACGCCCCGAGCGCGCCGGCGGCGACCAGCACGAGCATCGCGGCGACGATCCAGCCGCGGGTGAAGTCCGTGATGCCCTGCGTCGCCGGCGCGTACACGAGGTACGAGAGCGCCAGCACGCCCAGTGGCTTCGAGAGCAGGAAGCCGCGGTCGGGCAGGGCACGGAAGAGCACGATCGCCAGGGGCGCCACGGCGAACGCGGCCAGCTCGATCGCGAACAGCCACACCAGCAACGGGTGCTGGTTCGCGAAGCTCGATGCGTCGAAGATATCGGTCCAGGTGCCGCCGGCATGTTGCCGCGCCCGCACGTTCGGTGTGAAGAGCAGTCCGTTCTGCGCGGCGTCCTTCGGGAGGATGCTCATCCCGGGCAGGAAGGCGTCGACGCCCAGCACCTCCCGCGCGCGCTCGACGGAGAACGCGTCGGTCTTCTTGTAGACCGTGACCTTCGGGTGGTCGTACACCGAGTACGACTCCTCGGCGCCGGTGTCGTCCAGCTCGAAGCCGAAGATCGACGGGTACGAAGTGAACTCGGCGGCCTTCTCGAACCCCAGCTCGCCGGACTCGAGGGCTTCGTAGTAGCGCGAGGTCACGGGCCAGACCGCGGGCACGCGCGGGATCGTCCCCGAGAGGCGGGCGCTGCTGAGCGCGATGTAGTCGACGGCGTCGAGGTTGGAGATCAGCTGCTCGGCGTGTTCGGGCGTATCGCCGTCGTAGTTGTTGAAGGTGACGCTGCCGAACTGGCGCGGGGGGACGCCCTGCACGGTGAACGGCACTTCGTCGTCCCAGTGCTCGTGACCGACGACGGCGCCCGCCTCGACGTTCGCGTGGAACCATCTCGACGCGGCGAAGCGGGTCACCTCCTGCGTATAGATGTGGTAGAACGCCAGCCCCATCAGGAGCGTCATCAGCACGACCACGCCGACGCCCGCGCGCGTCGCGTAGGAAAGGCTCGCGCGCGCGGGCGCCAGACGTTCGCCGAATCGGCCAAACGCCGCCAGCGGGGCGCCGTCCGACCCCCACTGCCAGGCGCGATAGAGCAGCGCCGCGCCGAGGACGGTCAGCGTCGGATAGAGCGGCAGGAAGTACCGCATGTAGAGCGAGAACTGCGCGCCCATGAAGCCGAAGTAACCCAGGACCCAGGCCAGCGGCACCAGCCACACGCCCTCCCGCCGGCGGACGGCCCAGAACGCCGCGAAGGCCACACCGAGCCAGGCGGTCACGCCGAGCGCCGGGCCCATGCCCCAGGCCATCATCTGCTGGGCGGGCCAGAGCCACTTCGAGCGGCCGATCCACTGCACGTTCGGCGGGAAGGCGCCCCCGCCGAGCAGTTCTCGCTGCTTCACCTGATCGTCCAGCCACTGCTGGTTCATGATGTCGGGGTAGACGAGCGGAACCTTCAGGACGGTGCCCTCGGTGGGCGTGACCACGTCCGTCAGGCTCGGCGTCTTGAACGCGTAGGGCATGGCGAGGCGGAAGACGAGGAACGCCGCTACCAGCGCCAGCATCGAGCCGAGGAAGAACGTCGCGACGGCGGAGTCGAGCCGATGGCCGTCCTGCTGGCGGTCGTACTCCCGGCGCGGGCCGTACCACCAGGGCGCGACGAAGGGCTTGACGCCGGGCCAGGCGCGCACACCGATCGCGAGGACGACGACGGGGAGCAGCGAGACGGCGGTGATCTTCGTCGCGGCGGCGAGCCCGGCACAGGCGCCCGCGAGGGCGAAGTTGCGCCAGCCTCCCGACTGCGCCGACCGCACGGCGTAGTAGATCGCGCCGGTGGCGAAGAAGGTGAGGAACGGGTCGACGACGAAGAAGTGGGCGTTCTGGATCGGGAACGCCGAGACCGCGTAGAGGAACGCCGCCAGCAGTCCCACGCCTCGCGAGACCAGCGCCCGTCCGAGGAGGAAGACGAAGATGATCGTGCCAAGGTCAAACAGGGCAGCCAGCGCGCGGCCGCTCAGGTTGTAGTGGTCGTAGTTGTCGTAGTTGTCGAGCGTCCCGAGGGAGAGGGTGTGGAGGTTGGTGGCGACGAACTTGTTCAGGAAGAGCGGCAGCGTGCCGTAAACGAACGTCCCCTGGCGGCTGCCGTCGTCGCGCTCGATGTTGTAGGGGTTGAGGGCGGAGGTGTCGGTATCGAAGTAGTTGGCGATGCTGCTCGGTGCGCGGATGTCGCCGCTGATCGAGGTGATGAAGCGTTCGTCCGGGTGGAGGTGGCCGGTGTTGTCCCAGTTGAGGTGGTTGAGTCGCAGGAAGCCGGCCAGCAGCAGGATGCCGGCCAGGGCGAGGATGGTGGCCGCGCGGCTCCACTCCCCCGCGAACACGTCGAGGCGCAGGCTGGGGATGACCCGGCCGGGAGCGGCGGGCGCAGCCGCGGTCTGGCTCTGGATCCGGGAGACTTCTTCTCTCATTCGGTCGAATCGCCGGAGTGCGGGGTGCGGATCACGCCTGGAGTCTCAGTAATATAGCAGTTGTTCTTATGTCACAGCCGCAGATACGGATGCGCTCCTACGCCCGATAGAACGCAGTCCCGTGGCCTGCGATACACCTACGCACACCGGGCTGGGACGGATGATCCTGTACCGAGACCCCTGACAAGAGAAGATGCCTAGCCTTCGACGGGGCGGTCGCGCATCGGGCCGGGGCGGGGCCGCTCCGTGCTGTCGGGGGCGGCGGCGTGCGCGCCCATGGTGCCGGGCAGCGTGAACCGGAAGGTCGTGCCGCCGCCCGGGCGAGCCTCGGCGCTGATCTCGCCGCCGTGGGCGCGCACGATCTCGCGGGAGATGGCCAGACCGAGCCCGCTGCCGGGCTGGGCGGCCTCCGCGCCTTCGCCGCGATAGAAGCGGTCGAACACGTGCGGCAGGTCGTCCGCCGGGATGCCCTCGCCGTCGTCCGAAACGTACAGCTCGACGAAGGCGGCGGCGCCCGCGCGCGCGCCAGCCTCGATGCGGCCGCCGCGCGGAGTGTGGCGGAAGGCGTTATCGAAGAGGTTGCCGAGGACCTGCTCGATGCGGTCGAAGTCGGCGGTGCAGGTTGCGGCGAGGGGCGCGGCGGCGACGGCCAGCGTCACGCCGGCCTCTTCGGCGCGGCGCGCGAAGACGTCGCCCACGTGCGCCAGCAGCTCGGGCAGTCGCACCTCCGCCAGCTCCATGCGCTGCTGCCCGGACTGGATCCGCGAGAGGTCGAGCAGCTCCTCGACGAGGTGGAGCACGCGCCGGGACTCGGCGTCGATGACGCGGGCGGCGCGGGCGCGCTCGTCGGGGCTCTCGAGGGTGCCGTCGAGCATCGCCTGCGAAAAGCCGCGGATCGACGTGAGGGGCGTCTTCAGCTCGTGGGAGACGTTGGCCAGGAAGTCGCGCAGTGTGCGCTGCGACGCTTCGACGGAGTCGGCCATGCGGTTCACGTCGGCGGCGAGGGTGCGCACTTCGGACGGGCCCTCGACGGGCACGCGCTGGCGATAGTCGCCGCCGGCCACGGCGCGGATGCCGCCCGTAACCTTGCGCAGCGGAGGGTAGAGCGATCCGAGCAGCACGCCACCGACGACCACCGCGGCCAGCCCGCCGACGATAGCGGCGAAGGTGAGGCGCGGGAGCAGATCGCCCCAGACGTCGCGGCGGGAGGTCTCGGGCATGGCGATCACGATCGACGCGATGCCGCCGGGCAGCGCGCGGACGGCGCGGGTGGTGGGGACGGTGACGTACACCAGGTCCTGTCCGTCGCTCGTGGTGTGGCGGTTGAGGGCCAGCTCCTCGAACTGGGGGCCGAGCTGGGGCGCGGCGGGGACGCCGAACCGCTCGTCGAGGAGGGCGGCGTCGGTGGTGCTCTCCGGGATCACGCGGCCGTTGGCGTCGATGAGCAGCACGATGACGCCGGAGTTCTCGCGCTGCAGCTCGAGGTACTGCGTCAGCTCGCTGCGCAGCTGCCGCGCCGGGGCGGGGACGCCGGGCTGGGCGGAGAAGAGCGTAAGGTTGTAATAGATGGGCGAGGCCACCTGACGCAGCGTCGTCTCGGTGAGGTCGTCGCGGTAGCTGCCGAGCCGCGCGAACAGCGCCACGGCGGCGGCGAACAGCGTCACCAGCACGATGAGCGCGAAGGATGCGACGAGGCGGAAGCGGAGACTTCGGAACACGGGCGCTCCCCCGGCTACGCGGCGGGCTCCTCGACGAGCTTGTAGCCGACGCCACGGACGGTCATGATGCTGATCCCCGAATCGCCGAGCTTCGCGCGGACGTGCTGCACGTGCACGTCGACTGTCCGCGTCTCGCCGTAGAAGTTGTAGCCCCACACGCGGTCCAGCAACGCCTCGCGCGTCAGCACGATGCCGGCGTTCTCGGCGAAGGCGGCGAGCAGGTCGAACTCCTTCGCGCGCAGGGGGAGGTCCTGTCCCGCCAGCTTGACCTCGCGGCGCTGCCGGTCGATGGCCAGCTCGCCGACGCGAATCACCTGTCCGGCGGGCTTGTCGTGCGCGCCATCGGCGCGGCGCAGCACGGCCTTCACGCGCGCCACCAGCTCGCGGGGGTTGAACGGCTTGGTGAGGTAGTCGTCGGCGCCCAACTCCAGCCCGACGATCTTGTCGACGTCCTCATCGCGGGCGGTGAGCATGATGATGGGGACGTTGCTGCTTTCGCGGACGGCGCGGCAGACGTCGTAGCCGCTCATGCCCGGCAGCATCAGGTCGAGGATGATAAGACTCGGCTGCTCCCGGGCGATGGTCTCGACGGCGGACGTGCCATCGACGGCACAGGCGACCTGGAAGCCCTCCTTCTCGAGGTAGAGCGAAGCCAGCTCGCGGATGTGCGCGTCGTCGTCGACGATGACCACTTTGGCTGCGGCTGGCATGTGCGGCTCCTCCGGGGCTGGCCCTTGCCTGCCCGTAAGTATCGTCGCCGGTGGTGGAGATTCGGGGGACAAGTCTTTGTAAAACGCGTGTGAAATCGCCGCAAAGCGAGAGGGGCGCCCGAGTGGCGCCCTTCTCCAGCCATGACCCGGCGGAGCCTACTCGTCCGCCGTCTCTTCGAACCAGGCGAAGGCGCCGGCTTCCGTCCAGCGGAAGGGGCCGCGGCCGTTCACCTCGAAGGTGCCCTGGCCCTTCAGGAACGCCCATCCCTTGCCCGCGACGTGCAGGTCGATGTTCCGGCCCACCACCACCACGCTCACGTCGCCGCCGATGATGTGGGCCTCGCCCTCGAAGCCGTAGTAGATGGTGAAGCCGCGCCACTCGACCGTCCCCTCGTAGCCGGTGACCTCGATGTCAGCGTTGCCGTTGTGATCCTGGACCAGCAGCGCGCCGGCGTCCGCGGAGACGTCGTAGTCCATGCGGCCCTTCACCGCCGCCACCCCGTCGCCCTGGGCGTCGAGGACGCCGCGGCCGTGCAGCAGCACGCGCCCCCGGCGCTCTTCTTCCGTCTCCTGGGCTGACGCCGCGGGGGCGAGCGCCCCGAACGCCGTCGCCGCGACGGCCAGCACCACCCCGATGATGGCGATCTTCCTGAACATGCATCCTCCTCCTGGATACGGCGCTGTGCGCGCCTCGCGTGTCTCATCAGCACTATCGGGGGCGAAGGGGCATCCGGTGTTAAGGCACGGTCGCGGGGACGGAAACTCTCCGTAAAGCCTCCGTAAAGGCGTGCGGGGTCCCTCACCCCGTTCGCGGCGGGCTGAAAAGCCCGCCCTGCAGCAGGTGACGCGGAGAGAGGGGCATGGGCGCACAGGCCGTTGAAGGGATGCGGGAGAACCCTGATGGCTCGCCGGGGCTGCGTCGGGGAGAATCGTCCGCATGGAACACGAACGCGAGTTCAGCAGCGAACCGGCGGCCAGCGAGAACATCGTGGCGTTCGCGGAGCGTGCCGCCGATCGCCTCGACCAGCGGGACGAGATCATCCGGGAGCTGACAGAAGCCCTGGCGCGGGCGTTCCACGACCTGGACGAGCACGACCTGGCGGCGTAGCCGGGCGTTCAGTCCACGCGTTCGAAGCGGCTCTCCCGCACGCGGTAGATCGCCAGCCCCACCTCGATCGGCAGATCGCCCTTGCGGTCGCCGCGCTCGTCGAACGCGATGACGCCGGTGAGGCCGATGGACGCCTGCGTGTGCAGCTGCCGCGCCAGCGCGGCCCGGTCGATCGTCAGGGCGCCATCCGCACCGACGACAGCGACTGCATCGAGCGCGGTCAGCAGCACCTTCACGGCGTCGTAGGCCTGCAGGACGAATGGCGTGGACGGCACGCGCCCGAACGCCTCCTGGTAGTGCTGCCCGAACAGCTCGTCCGGCGATGGTCCGCCGGTGATCACCGCCTGCTCGGCGTTCACCCCGGCGGCGCCGATGAAGTCGCGCAGGCTGAGCAGTCCGTCCGGCCCCAGGAAGCTGCCGGCGTACTGCTCCTCGCGCAGCCGGCGGACGATGAGCGCGCCCTCCGGGTTCAGCCCCTCGAAGACGACGACGTCCGGGTCCTGATTTCTGACCGTCGCGGCGAGCGACGAGAAGTCGACTTCTCCGCGTTCGATGCGCTGGCGCGAGACCACCTGGCCGCCCGCCTGCAGGAACGCCGCCTCGAACGCGTCCGCGAGGGTCACGCCATACGCCTCCCCGTCGTCGACGACGGCGGCGGTATCCGCGTGCATGGTGCCGACGGCGAAGTCCGCCTGCTCGCGGGCCTGGACGTCGTCGCGCCAGGCCATGCGGAAGAAGAACGCCTCGCCCTGCTCCGAAAGGGCGACGCGCGTCGCGGCGGGGGAGATGTGCACGACGTGCGCTGCCTCGTAGACGCTGTCGGCGGCCTGGGCGCCGGTCGTGCACATGGGGCCGATGACGGCGGCCAGCGTGGGGACGTCGATCAGCCGCCCGGCGGCGCGCACAGCCTGCTCGGCATCGGCGCACCCGTCGTCCTCGGGCCGGATGGCGACGGGGAAGCCCTTGAGGCTGGCGCCGGCGTCCCGCAGCCCCAGCTCGGCCGCGTCGGCAACGTCCTGTCCGAGCTGCTGCTGGTCGCCGCTGAGGGGGGCGGACACGCCGATCGTGAGCGTGCCGCCGGCGGGGACGGTGATCGCCCCGGGGGGCCGGGCTGTGGCTTCGGGGATGGGTGTGGGGTCCGCCGAGCCGCCGGAGCAGGCGACGAGCATGACCGCCGCGATGGCCGCGACGAGCCGGGCGCAGGTTCGCTGCATCTCTCCCCTTCCGGCCCGAGAGGCCCGCTGGGCGTATTATCTCGACAGGGGCGGCGCGCCGCCACCGGCACCACGGGAGGCGCTGGCTTGTCCATCGAGAAGGCGTTCGCGATAGAAGCGCCACCGCACGAGATCTTCGCCGCGATCGAGCGCGAGCTGGCGGAGGCCTCGCCGGACGACGGTGAGACGTTCGAGGTGCTGCGCCGCGACCCGGGACGCTCGCTGGAGCTGCGGGTGACGATCTCCGGCATGCCGTGCTGGCTGACATACCGGCTGGAGCCGCGCGAAGGGCACACCGAGGTGATCGCCGACCTGACGCCGTACGGCTGGAAGCATGCCTTGTTCCGGATCATGACATTCGGGATGCGCGACCAGGGGTTCCAGCTGGCGCTGGTGCAGGGGCTGGCGAACCTCAAGGAGGCGGTGGAGTCGGAGCGGGCGGGAGGCGCGCAGCAGCTGCCGCGCGACGACGAAGCGCAGATCGCCAGTGAGGAGTAGGGCCGTCCGGCCCCGGCGCGCGCGTCCCCGCGCACCTAGAATGTGCGCGTGAGCCACCCGCTCGACGCGTTCTTCCAGCCGCGGAGCATCGCCGTCGTCGGGGCGTCGCGCAACCCGCTGAAGCTGGGGTACGTGATGCTCGACAACATCACGCGCGCCCGGTTTGGAGGGCCCGTGTACGCCGTGAACGTCTGCACGGAGACCGTGCTCGGGCTTCCGGCGTATCCGCGCGTGACGGACATCCCCGGCCCCATCGACCTGGCGGTGCTGACGGTGCCGGCCGCCGCCGTCGCGGACGTCATCGAGGACTGCGGCCGGAAGGGCGTGCCGGCGGCTGTGATCATCACCGCCGGCTTTCGTGAAGCCGGAGCGGACGGGGTTGCGCGCGAGCGTGCTCTGGCCGCCCGGGCTCGGGCGGCAGGCGTGCGGATCATCGGGCCCAACTCGCTCGGCATCATCAACACCTTCGCGAACCTGAACGCCACGTTCTCCGAGGCTGCGCCTCACCGCGACGAGGTGGCGGTGGTGAGCCAGTCGGGCGCCATGGCCACGGCGGTGCTCGACTGGGCACGCGCCACCGGCGTCGGGTTCTCGAAGTTCGTGTCGCTCGGCAACATGGCCGACGTCACCGAGGTCGACCTGCTCGAATACCTGTGCCAGGACCCCCAGACGAGGCTCGCGGTCGGCTACTTCGAGGGGTTCAGCGACGGCCGGCGGTTCCTCGAGGCTGCGCGCCGACTGACCATACGCAAGCCGCTCATCGCGATGAAAGTCGGGAGGAGCGCCGCCGGCGCGCGGGCGGCGCGGTCGCACACAGGCGCTCTCGCGTCGTCGGACGCTGTCGTCGACGCGGCGTTCCGGCAGGCTGGCATCGTACGGGCGTACACGATGGAGGAGCTGTTCGACTTCACGCTGGCGTTCTCGTACCTTCCGCTCCCGGCGGGACGGCGCATGGCGATCGTCACCAACGCCGGTGGCCCCGGTGTGATGGCGACGGACGCCATCGAGCGCTGCGGGCTGGAGCTGGCGACGTTCTCCGCCTCGACCGCGAAGCGGCTCACGAGCGTACTCCCGGCGGCGGCCGCGACGGCCAACCCTGTCGACGTGCTGGGCGACGCCGTCGCCGGCCGCTACGGCGACGCGCTCGAAGCCGTACTGGAGGATGCGGGCGTGGATGCGGCGCTGGTGCTGCTGACGCCGCAGGCGGTGACCGAGCCGGAACAGACGGCGCGGACGATCATCCACCTGGCGCGGCTGCATCGGAAGCCGGTGATGGGGGTGTACATGGGAGGCGACGCCGTCGCGCGCGGATGCCTGATGCTCGACGAGGCGCGGGTGCCGGCGTATCACTATCCCGAGCGGGCGGTGCGGGCGATGGCGGCGATGGCGCGGTACGCCGCCTACCGCTCCGAGCTGGAGGCGTCCGGGGCGCGCTGATGGCTACGCGGGCCGCAGCCGTGGCGCCCGGCGGGGGGCGTGGTGGTACAGCCAGTACGCGGCGAGCGTGGCCAGCCCCGAGTACGCAAGGTTGCCATCGAAGAAGACAGCGAGCACGCCTCCGAGCGCCACGAAGGACAGGTCGGCGCGCCGATCGACCTTCATGGCCAGCAGTACGTGCTGGAACCCCACGAACAGCAGCAGCAGCCCGAAGAACGGCAGCGGCACGATCGAGCGGACCATCAGCGCCGTGGAGCCGAACGCCAGAGCCACGCCGACGAGTGCGATACCGGTGACCGTCGTCGCGACCTGGGAGCGCGCCCCCAGGCGGTAGTGCGCCGTGAGCCCGCCCGACCCGTGGCAGACGGGCAGCCCGTGGAAGATCCCCGCCCAGAGGTTGCCAAGCGCGATGCTCAGCGACAGCCTGCGCGGTGTGGCGAGCGCCGCGCGTTCCGGGAAGTAGGCCTTCACCGCATCGGCGGTAGCGACGACGGAGTTCGCGATGGTCAGCGGGAGCTGCGCCACGAGCAGCGTCTTCGCGGCCACGATGAAGTCGTCGCCGTGCGGGAGGCCGGGTGCGAACCCGACCGGCCCGAACGCCAGTTCGTCGAGAGAGCCGCGCCCCAGCGCGGCGCCGGCGCCCGCCCCCACCACCAGCAGCGCCATCGACGCCGGGAGCAGCGGCCGCTTCGTAAGCAACAGCAGCACCAGCAGCCCGGCGCCGGCGAAGAGCAGGAGAGGCATCGGATCCAGCGGTGCGCCGAGCCACCCGTGGGCGCCCTCGGGGGCCATCGGCTTGTCGAAGAGGTTCCAGGCGCCCTTCACGAGCAGGTACGCCAGCCCGAGCTGGATGCCCCGCACGACGGCGAGCGGCACCGACTGGTAGATCCGGTCGACGAGGCCCGTCGCGGAGAGCAGGAACATCGAGAGGCTCATCAGCAACGCGCCGGCGGCGATGACGTCCGGGCTGAGCTGCTGCGCAATGGCGATCGCGGCGAACGCCTTCAGCGGCTGCACCGGCATCGGAAGGCGGAAGTACCACCCGGCCGCGATGTACAGGATCCCCGCCCCGAGCAGCGTCGACGTGGGGTTGAGGCCGTTCACGGCGATCAGCGACGCCTCGAGCGGGACGAGCAGGCCGAGGTCGGCGAAGGCGCCGCTCAGTTCCGCGCGTGTCAGCCCGGCGAGCGGTCGGGGACGATACATCAACGCGGTGCGCATGACGGGAAGGATAGCAGCGCTCAGGTCCCGGAGCGCTTGTTCAGCTCCATGCGGACGTAGGGGTTGTGCTGGCGCTCCTGGCCGATCGTCGTCTGGTCCATGTGACCCGGCAGCACGATCGTGTCGTCCGGCAGCGCGAGCAGCTGCTCGCAGATGCTGGCCATCTCCTGGTCGTAGTCGCCGCCCGGGAGGTCCGTGCGCCCGATCGATCCGGCGAAGAGCGTGTCACCGGCGAAGAGCACGCCGTTGGCGTAAAAGCAGACGCTGCCGGGGGTGTGGCCGGGCGTGTGAATGACTCTCAACGTGAGCCCGTCGACGCTGATCTCGTCGCCGCCGGCGAGGAGGGCGTCGGGCTCGGGCGGGGGCGCGATCTCCATCCCCATCCAGCGCCGGGCGGAGTCGGCGGTCCCGCGGGCGATGTCGAGGTCGCCGGGGTGGAGGAGGAACGGCGCGTTCGTGGCCTCCCGCACGCCGCGGACGCCCAGGATGTGGTCGATGTGGGCGTGGGAGTTCGCGATGTATTTCACGTGGACGCCCATGTCCTTCGCCATGGCCAGGATCTCGTCCGGCTGGTCGCCGGGGTCCACGCAGACGGCCGCGCCGGTCCGGCGGTTTCCGATGACCCAGCAGTTCTCGGCAAAAGCACCTACGACGATCCCCCGGATCACCACTTCTTCCACGATCGGATCGTTCCTGCTCATATCTCCGAGTGTACGGCCGGGAGGGCCATCGGGCGAGCGATCCGCGGGGGCGGCGGGGGCGTATGGAATCTGCTCACCAGCTACTGAGGAAGGGCTCCCGGTGTGACGATATAGATAGCGCGACGGGACATAACTTTCTTGTGTTGCTATGGCGGGGACATTACACTCTCGCGACGCTCACCCCCCAATCCCCATTAGAGGACACATGGCCAACCAGACGGAAGACAAAACACGCATGAAGCGAGTCCGCGCGGAGCACGCCGTCCAGCTGGCGATGCAGAGCCGCTGGGATGAGGCGATCACCGCGAATCGCGCGATCATCGCCTCCTTCCCGCAGGATGTCGAGGCCTACAACCGGCTGGGCAAGGCCCTGAGCGAGAACGGCAAGATCAAGGAAGCGCGCGAGGCGTATCAGAAGACGCTCGAGCTGGACCCCGCGAACACGATCGCGCGGAAGAACCTGGACCGGCTGGCGAGCGCGCGGGCCAAGACGGAGCCGGACAGGGCGATGCAGGTCGACGCGAGCCTGTTCATCGAAGAGATGGGCAAGACCGGCGTGACCACCCTGCAGGGCGTGAACAGCAAGCTGCTGGCGACGCTGTCGGCGGGCGACGAGGTGGCGCTCGCCGGGATCGGCTCGCGGCTCTCGGTCGAGACGATGGCGGGCGAATACATCAGCGACATCGAGCCGAAGCTGGGCATGCGGCTGGCGCGGCTCATCGACGGCGGCAACAAGTACGCGGCGGCGGTCGCGGGTGTGCAGGACAACAGCGTGCGCGTGATCATCAAGGAGACGTTTCAGCACCCGAACCAGGTGGGGCGCATCTCCTTCCCCGCCGGCAAGGCCGGAGAGGTCGTCCGTCCCTACACCAAGGAGAGCATGGTGCGCTCTGACATGGACGACGACGACGACACCGCCGACGACACCGAAGAGTGGGAGGAGACGGAGGCGGGACCGGAGGCAGAGACCACCGAACCCCGCGACGTCACCCTCTACGACGCCGCCCGCGACGAAGAGGTCGACGACTCCGACTTCGAGTAACCCACCCCGGCATCCCCAACTCCTCACGTACGGCAAGCGCGCGTCTCTTCGCGCCCGGCGCGGCGGCGGCGGTATCATCCGGCGTGACCGAGAAAGAGTCCCGGAAGCCGCTGGTCGTCGTCAACACCGGCAACGGCAAGGGGAAGACGACGGCCGCGCTGGGCGTCCTCTTCCGCGCCTGGGGCCGCGGCTACAACGTCTGCATGCTCCAGTTCATCAAGAGCACCACCTCCAACTACGGCGAGAACCGCGCCGCGAAGAAAGTGGGCATCGAGATCGTGCCGCTCGGCGGCGGCTTCACCTGGCTCTCGAAGGACATCGAGAAGGACAAGGGGCTGGCGCGCGAACTGTGGGAGACCTGCAAGCAGAAGATCGTCTCGGGCGAATACGACGTCGTCGCCCTCGACGAGTTCACCTACCCGCTTGCCTACGGCTGGCTCCCGATCGATGAGGTGATCGCGTTCCTGAAGACGCGGCCGCCCCGCACGCACGTCATCATCACCGGGCGTGACGCGCCGCAGGAGCTCATCGACTACGCCGACCTGGTGACGGAGATGCGCGAGATCAAGCATCCGTTCCAGCAGGGGATCAAGGCGCAGCCGGGGATCGAGTTCTGATGCGCGGCCGCGCGATCGACGAGACCATCGACGCTATCCGTCCGCCGGACGAGGCATCGCGCACGGCCGCGCGCGCGTTACAGCTGAAGCTCACGAAGCCCGCGGGATCGCTCGGGCGGCTGGAGGAGTTGCACGTGTGGGCAGCGGGCGTCTTCCGCTCGGCAGCGCCCCCGCTCCCGCGCAAGATCATCGTCGTAGCGGCGGGCGACCACGGCGTCGCGGACGAGGGGGTGAGCGCCTACCCGCAGGAGGTGACAGCGCAGATGCTGGCGAACTTCCTCGCCGGCGGTGCGGCGGTGAGCGTGCTGGCGCGGCATGCCGGCGCGGAGGTACGCGTCGTCGATGCAGGCGTGCGCAGCGACAGCCACGAGCCCCACGTCCACGTCGCGAAGGTGCGGGCGGGCGCCGGGAACATCGCGCGGGGGCCGGCGATGAGCGGCGACGAGGCGGAGACGCTGGTCGCGCGGGGGATCGCCTTCGCGGGGGAGCTGTGCGCCGCGGGGCCGGTGGCGGTCGCGCTGGGCGACATGGGCATCGCCAACACGACGCCCGCCGCCGCCATCACGTCGGTACTGGCGGACGTGCCGTCGCACGCCGCGGCGGGACGGGGCACCGGCATCGACGATGCGGGGTTTGAGCGCAAGGTGCGCGCCATCGAGCAGGCGATCGCGGTGAACCGGCCGGACGCCACCGACCCGCTCGACGTGCTGGCGAAGGTTGGCGGCTGCGAGATCGCCTTCCTCGCGGGGGTGACGCTCGGAGCGGCGAGGCGGTCGGCGCCCATCGTCCTCGACGGCTATCCGACGACGGCCGCAGCCCTCATCGCGGCGGCGTTGGCGCCCGCGAGCCTCGACTACATGCTGGCGTCCCACATCTCGGCCGAACCGGGGCATCGCCTTGCGCTCGCGCAGCTGGGGCTGCGGCCGCTGCTCGACCTTGAGTTGCGGCTGGGCGAGGGCACCGGCGCCGCGCTGGCGCTCTCGCTGCTCGACGCGGCGCTGCGCATCCCGCGGGAGATGGCGACGTTTGACGCGGCCGGCGTCTCGCGCTCCGACACCGAGACGCGGCCGGAAGCGTGAAGCCCTTCCTCTCGGCGGTGCAGTTCCTCACCCGGCTGCCCGTCCCCGGCGCGACCCCGGGCGATCTGACGGCCGTGGCGGGGGCGCAGGCGTGGTTTCCCGCCGTCGGGCTGCTTCTCGGGGCCGCGCTGGTCGGCGTCGACCGGATCGCCATGCGCGCGCTGCCGCCGGTAGCCGTCGACGCACTGGTCGTGGTGGCGCTGATCGTGCTCACCGGGGCACTGCACCTCGACGGGCTGGCGGACGCCGCCGACGGACTGTTCGGCGGGCGGGACGCGGAGGACCGGCTGCGCATCATGCGCGACGTGCACGCCGGCACATACGCGATCGTCGCGGTCTTCGCGGTACTGCTGCTGAAGTGGTCGGGGCTGCTCAGCCTGCCCGTGAACGTGCGCGTCGAAGCGCTGCTGCTGTTCCCGTGCCTGGCGCGGTTCTCGCTGCTGGTGGCCATCGCCGTCTTTCCGTACGCGCGGGAGGAGGGCGTGGGCGCGGGGTTCCGCGAGCGCGCCTGGCCGGGGGCGACGCTGGCCGGTGGCGCGTTCGTGCTGCTGGTCTCGGTGGGCATGCTGGGGGCGGGCGGGGCGCTGGCGTTCGCCTTTGCGATCGCCGCGGGGCTGGCGGCGGGCGCGTTCGCGACGCGACTGGCCGGCGGTATGACCGGCGACGTCTACGGTGCGACGGTCGAGGTGTCGGAGGCGGCGGTCGTGCTCTTCCTCGCGGCGATGGCGGAGCGGGGGTGGGTCGACGCGTGGCTGCTGGGGTGAGGCGGAGCGCCAATTCGACCGACCATGCACAATACGAGGATGATCAACGAACTCCTCCCCGGGCGGGTCTCGTGATCATCAACGGCGAGCGCGTCATGGGACACCTCACCCCCGGCCTTCGGCCACCCCCTCTCCACACTGTGGAGAGGCGGCCGGGGGGTGAGGTCGAGAGGGCGCCGCGCCAACGCATTCGTCGACGCTCCCGGCGAGACCACACACGATGCTGACCCTGATCCTCGGCGGGGCGCGGAGCGGGAAGAGCGACATGGCGCAGCGGCTCGCCGTCGCTAGCGGCCGCGACGTGCTCGTCGTCGCGACGATGGAGCCGCGAGACGACGAGATGACGGCGCGGATCGCCGCCCACCGCGCCGCCCGTCCGGCCGGGTGGCGCACGCTCGAGGAGCCGCGCGACGTGATGGGGCACCTCCCGTCGCTGGCGCCGCCCGGCGGCTTCGTCGTCTTCGACTGCCTGACGATGTGGGTCGCGAACATGCTGCTGGAGCGCTTCCCCGTCCCGGAGGATCTGCTACCGGGCATGGTCGATGCGGGCGTATCAGAGATCGCCGGGCGGGTGGAGGAGTTCGCGGCGTGGGCAGCGGCGTACGAGGCGGAGATCGCCGTGGTGTCGAATGAGGTGGGGATGGGGGTGGTGCCGCCGTACCCGCTGGGGCGGATGTTCCGCGATGCGCTCGGTGCGGCGAACGCCATGGTCGCGGGGCGGGCCGACCGGGCGTACCTGCTGGTCGCCGGGCTGGCGGTGGATCTGAAGGCGCTCGGGGCGCGGCCGGTCGAGACGTTCGGGAAAGCGCCAGGCCGATGATCCCGATCGGCGACAGCGTCCGCTCCCGGTCGTTCCCCTACGTGAACGTGGCGCTCATCGCGATCAACTTCCTGGTGTTCTTCTACGAGATCGCGCTCAGCCAGGACACGATCAGCCGAAACGTGACGGAGCTGGACAGATTCATCCGCGAGTGGGGCAACATCCCCGCCTGCACCTTCGACGCGTTCGGGCGGGACGTGCACCTCTCGCCGGTGGGGCGGGTGATCTGCGAGCAGCAGTCGCAGCCGGCCTTCACGGCGATCACGGCGATGTTCATCCACGGGGGATGGCTGCACGTCATCGGCAACATGCTGTTCCTCTGGATCTTCGGGGACAACGTGGAGGACACGTTCGGGCACCTGCGCTATGGGATTTTCTACGCCGTCGCGGGCGTGATCGCCGGGTTCTCGCAGGCGTTCACGGACATCGAGGGGCTGACGCCGGCGATCGGGGCGAGCGGGGCGGTGGCGGGGGTGATGGGGGCGTACATCGTGCTCTTCCCACGGGCGACCGTGATCGCGCTGGTGCCGTTCTTCTTCTTCGTGCCGTTCGCCGTGCCGGCGGCGGTGCTGATCGGGATCTGGTTCCTGATGCAGCTGTTCTCGGGGGTATCGTCGCTGGGGGTGGATGCGGTGGGGGCGGGGGGCGGCGTGGCGTACTTCGCGCACATCGGGGGGTTCGTGGCGGGGCTGGCGCTGGTGCACGTGTTCGCGCTGGGCCGCCCGCGCCGCCGGGTGCGCACTTGATATCGTGGGGTTGACTTCCGAAAACAACGGGCCGTTTCGGGCGCTCGCAGAATCGCAAAGGGGCCCACTCCCCTTGCATCCCGGCGGGAGGTGGAGCGGTTCGTCGCGAGGTGCGCGAGCGTCATGAGGAGAGGCGGGCGAGGGTCGAGCGCCGCGCGTCGCTCCTGCGCTGCATGCGCGTACGCCCTTCCGAAGAAGCATGCATCATTCGTCTGAACGCTCTTGACAAGAGGCTCTGCGGAAGCGAGAATCGCCGTTACGCAGGGAGTTCTCGTCAGAGGAAGGGCGAGGGCGCGCGAATGTCGCTTCGTCTGAAGCTGCTCTTGTTCCTGCTGGCGCTCACGGGCGGCGCAGCGGCCTTCGTTGCGTCGCACTGCCAACCTCCCTACGAGGACTGCGGCCATGTCGTAGGTGCGCCGTGCCCCGGAGGTGGCGCATGTGTATACCTGCCCGACAACCCGTGGTTCCCTGGTGAGACTCTCGTTTGCAAAGGGGCCTCAAGCAGCGGCGGCGGAGGCGACCCCACGCCCACCGCGGTGCCGACGGCCGTGCCGACGGCTACGCCTAGCTCTTGGGAGACTGACGGCGGCGCGTACTCATATGACGACGAATGTGAGGAGTCGATCGATCCCGTCACAATGATTATCCGATTCGTTGGCATCGCCGCAGCCGAACACGTGGCGCATCACGGGCAGCAACCGCTCGACGTAGCCGTAGGAGGCGAACAACACTACATACAGTACGGGAATTGCTATGAAGGTCCAGTGAGTCAGGGGTCGAACAATGGAAGCGAGCCGTGCTTCCCACAGTTCGCCTGCCCTCAATCACGATGGCATGCCCGTTGCAGCGAATGGCTTCCCGATCCTGAGTTCGGGACATGGGCGTCATGTACGCCACACTGGGATCAGGCGCAGAATCAATTATGCTGGCACTTCGTACCTGCACAATTCGGAGACCGCTGGCCGGGTCTGAACCCCGAAGGCAGCGGGTTCGACGCGGGGAGAGACTACCTCTACCACATCCTTGTTGTGGAGGGGGACCACGAATTTGACGGAGCTCAATACTGGGGAAACATCCACCGCCGACAGCAGTGCAACGGTGATATGAGCGGCAGTAACGGCTGGGTGAATTTCATCTTCTAGCGGTGGAGACCTGACGGAATGAAGCGTGTTCTCCTTCTCGCATGTTTGACCGTAAGCGCAAGCGCGCTGGGGGCCGCCCTGTACTGGTGGGTGTCAGAACGAGCCGAGCCGACTACAGCGGATGCTGAACCCACGCCATGTAGCATTACTTCCTCCGGTTTCACCGGATTCCCGCTTGTCTACCTTGGGGACGAGTTTGAGGGCTTGCCGCTCGTGGGCTGTGAACACGTTCAAACACGCGGCACCGACTACGGCATACCTCCCATGGAATTCTTCTTTTTCTACTACGGAAGGTGCGCCCCTGAAAAGGGCGACGAACACGGTGGTTGTGCGGTGCCACTTCAAGTCTCCGTCCAGCCGGCCTGCGCACCAGCCCCGGTCGACAGTGCAATTCAAGAAACGACAAGCGTACGAGGCGCGGAGGCCGAGACCCTACGGTCGGGAGCAGTGAGGGTCGCTGCGGATTCCTTCGTCGTCACGGTGAGTACAGCGCGAAGCCGCACTCAGGATGGGCGTGAGCAGGCCGTGCGGGCATTAGAGAGCGTACGCGCGGCAAACGAGAAGGCACGTCGTTATTCCTCATCTAGCGTGCCGTTCCAGCCACAAGGCAAAGCGACCTGCAACGAATCGCCGCAATCATCGATAGTGGAGCCCTCGGTGGCAAGACTAGCGATCGACGCGAATCCGGCGAACGGGGCCGGGCCGTGCGATCCCGTCAATGCGGAGGCGACTGTGACGGAAGGCGCCCCTGTGGCTGTGGCGCTGTGCCTCTCTGGGGCGGACGCGGCGCCGTTGGGCGGGGCCATCAGGTCGGTCACGCTGCGTGTGACGTACAACGCACTGCTCAGCGCGGCAGACGTGCCCGGTGACCTGCTGACGGACCTGGACGCGGACCCCGACTGGAATGACGAGGGGCTCGCCGGCTGGGACTGCAACGTGCTCAACTCGGCCGCCGCGGCCCCGCGGGCTGAGCCCTCGCCGGCGACGATCACGTGCAACACCGTCTCGCTGACGGACTACCCGGTCTCGGGCGACGTGCTGCTGGCGACGCTCACCCTTACGGCGGCGGCTCCGGGGACGGCGGTGCTGAGCTGGGACGGGGGGACGAGCGTGCTGTCCGGCGCGGTCGAGTCCCTTTGCGGCGAGGAGGGCATCGTCTGCGAAGATGCTACGATCGTCGTGAGCCCACCCTAGCGGTCTGCCCGCCGCGGCGCCGGAGGCGCCTATCTCTTGCCGATCCGCACGGTCGCGAATGTCTTCCTCCTCGGCCTGAGCGCGGCGGCGCTAGCCCTCGTCGCCATGTTCGCATTCCTGTATGCACTCTTCGGGCTGTACAGCTGGACGCACCCTTCCTCCGATTCATCAAGAGAGATGCTTGCGCTGCTCGGGACGCTTGCCGCTCTCGCCATACCAGTGGGCGTCATCGTTGCCATCTCCAACGCGGGAGCCGGACGGATCGGGGTGAGCCCGCTCTGGTCAATCCTCGTCGGAGGGGTGTTGGCCGGCGCGGCAGCGCACCGGCTTCTGATCATCATCTCGGTCGTCAACAGCTGCGGCCTCGAGGTGTCGTTCCCGTACGAGTGGATCGACGCGTGCCAGCGCTGAACGGCGCCGCGTGGCTGAGTCCAACGTTAACACCTTAACCTTGACGGCAGGGTTAAGTTGTCGCTACGATCCCTCCGATGACACACAAGCAGCGCGCCGCCGCGGCGCCGGAAGCTGAGCCCCGTACGGACGACGCCTACCTGCAGATCGGGGAGGTGGCGGAGCGGACGGGCGTGACGCAGCGGACGCTCCGCTTCTACGAGGAGAAGGGGCTGCTGAAGCCGCCGACCCGCCTCGAAGGGGGCTTCCGGCTCTACTCCGAGGACGACGTGCGGCGGGTAGAGCAGATCAAGCGGCTGCAGACGCTGCTGGGCTTCACGCTCGCCGACATCAAGGAGATGGTGGAGGCGGAAGAGGTGAAGATGCAGATCCGGGCCGAGTACCGCCGCGACGCCGAGGTCTCCGACCGGCGGGCGAAGATCGCCAAGGCGGTCGAGGTGACGGAGCGGCAGGTGGCGGTGATCGACCAGAAGCTGGGCGCGCTGCAGGAGATGAAGGACCACCTGGAGCAGAAGCTGACGACCTACGGCGGCTGGCTCGAGCAGCTCGACGAGAAGGCCGTCGCCCGGGTGTAGGGGATCGACCGGGAGGGACGCACAGCAGGGATGGCGCCGACCATCCCTCTTTCGCTTATGGACAGCACAGGCCCGCCGATGACCGCATACGACGTGCCCCGCACGGGCTGGAAGGCGACGTTCGCGTCGCTGTCGGTGCCGGGGTACTCCGTCTACTTCGCCGGCATGGTGGCGTTCTTCGCCGGCATGAACATGATGATCGTGCTGCGCGGCTACCTGGTGTACGACATCACCGGGAGCAAGACGGCGCTCGCCCTGATCATGCTGAGCGTGGCGCTGCCGATGCTCGTCGTAGCACCGGTCGGCGGGGTGATCGCGGACCGCATCGATAAGCGGACGCTGATGATCTGGGCGCAGGCGGCGGTCTGCGTGCTGAACCTGATCAACACGGTGCTGATCTCGATGGGCATCATCGAGTTCTGGCACCTGATCGTGCTCTCGACGCTGTCGGGGGTGGCGTTCTCCTTCAACATGCCCGCGCGGCAGGCCATCATCCCGCGCCTGGTGCCGCGGGAGATGCTGATGAACGCGATGTCGCTGGGGTCAAGCGCGATGAACGCGACGCGCATCGTGGCGCCGGCGATCGGCGGCGGGCTGATCCCGCTGATCGGCATCGGCGGGGGCTTCGCGGTGCTGACGGCGATGTACGCGCTCTCGGTGGTGCTGACGCTGGGGCTGCCGAAGGTGCCTCCGGCCGCGCGCGAGGTAAGGGTGACGTTCTTCCGCGACTTCGCGGAGGGCTTCTCCTACATCCGGAGCAACCGGCTGGTGCTGGGGCTGTTGCTGCTGGGCACCGTCCCGATGATCTTCGCGATGCCGTACCAGACGCTGATGCCGGCGCTCGCGAAGGACACGTGGGGCATGGGGTCGGGCGGGCTGGGGATGCTGCAGGCGGTCTCGGGCGTCGGCGGGCTGGCGGGCGGGCTGCTCGTCGCCAACATGGACAACTATCCCCACAAGGGACGGGTGATGCTCATCGGCGCGATGGCGATGGGGGCGTTCCTGATCGCGTTCGCGCTGTCGCCGTGGTTCCTGGGCGCGCTGCCGTTGCTGGCGCTGGTCGGACTGGCTTCGATGATCTTCATGACGGTGAACAACACGGTGATCACGTCGATCATCCCGGACGAGGTGCGGGGGCGAGTGATGAGCGTCATGATGATGTCGTTCGGGCTGATGCCGTTCGGGGCGGTGCCGGCGGGGATCGCGGCGGAGTCGCTGGGGGTGCCGGTGGTGGTGGCGGCGGGCGGCGTGCTGCTGATGGTGACGGTGGCGGCGGCGTACCTGATGTTCCCGCAGTTCCGGACGCTGGACGGGCAGATCCGGATCGAGCGGGCGAGCCGTCAGGCGCAGCAGGACGCGTGGGATGCGGAGCGGGTGCCGGCGGGGGCGGGGGCTCCCGGCGGAGGGCGATAGCCGCGAAGGGTGGCTGTGCTCGGGAGGTACCGGTATGGGGACGCAGATTTCGCCGATGCTGGCGGTCAGCGACCCGGGCGCCGCAATCGACTTCTACAGACGAGCCTTCGGAGCCGAGGTGCTGTGGCAGATCGGCGAGCCGGCGGAGGTTGCCGGTCTGTCCGTCCAGGGCGCCCAGCTGTTCCTGGCACGGGAGTCATCGGTGAATCCGCGCTCGCCGGACTCGATCGGGCATACGACGGTCCGGATCGAGCTGTTCGTCGATGACCCGGAGGACGTGCGGGAGAGGGCGATCGCCGCGGGCGCTCGTCCGGGAAGCCCCGTCGTGGAGCACACACACGCGATAGCCGGCGGCCGCGGCAGTTTTCGCATGTTGCAGGGTGGCGTCGATGACCCCTTCGGGCACATCTGGCTGATCGGCAAGTTCCTGAACTGACCTGCGCCCGTGGGGCTAGCTGTAGTTAGCCGCGAGGTTCGGGCTTGAAGGCGATGGGGTGGCGGCCGTTGCCGTGGTCCTCGTCGTCGTCCTCTTCCTCGTCTTCATCCTCTTCCGAATAGACGCCGGCGCTGGCCCCGCGCCAGACCGTGACGACGAAGTCGTCGCGGTGGGGCTCCGCGCTCATGACGAGACGCTCGTCGATCTCGGCGATGAGGTCCTGCAGCTCGTCCTCGTCGAAGTCGACGGGGACGCAGAGGGTGCCGTGGACGAGGCCGCTGGCGGTGTAGTGCAGGTCGACGCGGCCGACGACGTCGCCCTCGTCCTCGATGCCGAAGGTCTCGGAGAAGGGCGTACGGGCCTCGCGCTCGAAGGTGTAGTCGCTCACCGTGCCGTCCTTTCGCCTGTGCCGCCGGGGGAAGGATACCGCCTGCCGGGCGCGAGTCTCCGAAACGTCAACCCAGAGCCAGGGCGACGACGCCGGCGACGATGGCCGCCGCGCCGGCGAGCTTCTGCGCCGGGTAGCCCTCCCCCAGCAGGCTCAGCCCCATGACGGCGCCGATGAGGATGCTCACCTCGCGGGCGGGGGCGACGTAGCTGACGGGCGCCATCGTGAAGGCGCCCAGGATCATCATGTAGGCGGCAGGGGTGAGGGCGGCGATGCCGGCGACGGTCAGCCGGTGTTCGCGCCACGCCGTCGCGGCCTCGGAGCGGGCGGCGGCGCTGCTGAGGACGAGCGGCGCGAGGATGAACAGGCGGGCGACGTCGATGCCGTAGCCGTAGAGCACGGGCGTGACGGTGTCCATCGCGTGCTTGTCCCAGAGCGTGTAGGTGGCGATGCAGACGCCCGTCGCGAGCGCGAAAGCGACGGAGGGCGCCACCCTCGTGGCCGTCATGCCGCGGGGGATGGACGTGACGAGCACGCCCGTGATCACTAGCGCGATGCCGGCGGCGGCGAGGGCGCTCGGGCGCTCGTCGAACAGCAGGATGCCACCGGCGACGCTGAACACCGGGCCGGTGCCGCGCGAGAGCGGGTATACCAGAGACAGCTCGCCTTCGCGATAGCCGCGGTTCAGCAGATAGAAGTAGCCGGTGTGCATGGCGCCGCTGGCGGCCATCAGCCCCAGCGCTCCGGCGTCGAGCGTGCTGCCCGTGACGGCGGCGGCGACCGCGGCGACCGGCGCCATCAGCACGACGGACGCGACGACGATGGCGAAGGTGAAGCCGCGGCCGACCTGCGCGCCCTTCGCGAGGAAGTTCCAGGACGCGTGGCCGACGGCCGCGCCCAGCACCAGCAGCACCGCGCCGATGGGCATGAGGGGTTGTAGCACGTTCAGCCGCGAGTGGAGAGGCCGTTCGCGCCACGGATCTGCGGGGCCTACAATGCGCGCGCGATGGTGCTGGAACGGCTGCGGCTCGACGGGAAGGTGGCGATCGTCACGGGCGCGGGCCGCGGCCTCGGGCGGCAGATGGCGCTCGCCCTCGCCGAGGCCGGGGCGGACGTTGTGTGCGCGGCGCGGACGGCGGAGCAGATCGAGCGGACGGCGGAGGACGTGCGGGCGCGGGGCCGGCGGGCGGTCGCGCAGCCGACGGACGTGCGGGATTCGGCGCAGTGCGAGGCGATGGTGCAGCGCGCGGCGGACGAGTTCGGCCGGTTGGACATCATGCTCTCGAACGCCGGCATCGGCGACATGCGCGGGGCGAACGCCGAGCTGTGGGACGTGAACGACGACGACTGGCACGACACCCTCGACGTGAACCTCTCGAGCGCGTTCTACTGCGCGCGCGCCGCCTCGAAGCGGATGGCGGAGCAGGGGCACGGGGGCGTGATCATCAACGTGGCCTCGGGGACGGCGCTGCGGGCGTATCCGATGAGCTTCGGGTACGGGGCGGCGAAGGCGGGGGTGATCGCCCTCACCAAGTCGCTCTCGACGATGCTGGCGAAGCACGACATCCGGGTGAACTGCATCATCCCGGGGTTCGTCCAGCAGGGGCCGGCGCGCAACGAGCAGGCGCAGATCTTCGCGCAGACGCGGGGGCGCTATCTGCCGGCGCAGCGTCTCGGTGAGTCGTGGGAGCTGGGGCCGCTGGCGGTGTTCCTGGCGTCGGACGCGTCGAGCTACGTGACGGGGCAGGGGTTCGTCATCGACGGCGGCGGGCTGGCGGGCGGGCTGGCGCCGATGGGCTTCGCGCCGGACGTGTCGCTGCCGTGAGGGGCGGACGACAGCAGACAACAGACAACAGAGTGGTTGAACCCAGAACCAAGAACCAAGTTGACGACCAACGACTGACGACTGAGAACTGACAACTGATGACTCACAACTCACCGACAACAACCAACGAATGGGGCGAGGTCCGGATCTCCGCCGACGCATACGACCTCAGCGGGAAGCGCGCGCTGGTCGTGGGGGCGGGGCATGCGGCGGGACGGGCGGTCGCGCTGGCGCTGGGGGAAGCGGGGGCGGACGTCGCGGTGTGCTCCATCTCGAACGACGGCGACGAGATCGTACGGGTGAAGGCCGTGCAGCGCGAGCTGACGAAGATGGGACGGCGCTCGCAGTCGCTGGCGACGGACGTAACGCTGGGGACGGGCGTGCATGTCATGGTGCGGCAGGTGGCGAAGGAGCTGGACGGCATCGACGTGCTGGTGTGCGCGTCGGACCTGTTCCTGGGGAAGCCCGCGGACGCCACGACGGACATGGAGTTCAACCGCGTGATGCAGGTGAACCTCGCGGGGGTGTTCCACTGCTGCCGGGCGGCCGGCAAGGAGATGCTCAAGCAGGGGCGAGGCGGCCGGATCATCAACGTGGCGTCCGCGCTGGGGGAGCGGGGGCTGGCGAACGCCGCCGCCTACTGCGCGGCCCAGGCGGGGGTGCTGAACCTGACGCGGGCGCTGGCGCAGGAGTGGGGGCCGCTGCGGATCACCGTGAACGCGATCGCGCAGGGGTGGATGGAGCATTCGGCGGCGATCGGGGACCCCGACCCGGCGTCGAACCAGACGGTGCGCTTCGTGCCGATGAAGCGCACCGGCAAAGCCAACGAGCTGGGCGCGTTGGCCGTGTATCTCGCGTCGGACGCCTGCGGCTACATCACCGGGCAGGTGCTCTTCGTCGACGGCGGACTGACGACGCACCTCTGAGCCGTGAGCCGTGAGCGGGCCGGTACGTTCGGCCGTTAGCAGACAGAAATTACGAGAGGGGTCTGTGATGTCGCACGATCCGATCGCCGCCGAGACGACGCGTGTCGCGGAGCACCTGGAGCCGGCGTTCCGCTTCCCCGAGCAGGAGGCCGAGGCGCGGGCGAAGCTGGCGGCGCTCCGGGAGAAGACAGGGCACCCGCCGAACATCCTGGTGGTCCTGATGGACGACGTGGGGTGGGGAGACTTCGGCTGCTATGGGGGCGGGGTGGCGGTCGGAGCGCCGACGCCGGCCATCGACCGGCTGGCGCGGGAGGGGTTGCAGCTGACGTCGTGTTATTCGGAGCCGTCGTGCTCACCCTCGCGGGCGACGCTGCTCACCGGACGGTTGCCGATGCGCCACGGCCTCCAGCGCCCGCCGATGTACGGCGAGCCTGGCGGCCTCGAAGGAGAGGTGACGCTGGCGCAGCTGCTGTCGGACGCGGGATACGTCACGCAGTGCGTCGGGAAGTGGCACCTGGGCGAGAACGTCGTCTCGCAGCCGCAGCACTGCGGGTTCGACGACTTCTACGGCTTCCTGTCGGTCTCGGACATGTACACCGAGTGGCGGGACCCGTACTTCTTCCCGGAGATCGTATACAGCGACGAGCGGACGACGTGGGTGGAGAACCAGCCGTTCAACAAGTGCTTCGTGCACGGCACGCGGGGCGGCGAGCTGGAGAACGTCGAGGAGGTGACGATCCCGGTGCTGTCGCTGCTCGATGACACGTGGTGCGACTACTCGCTCGACTTCATCCGGCGAATGGGGGCGGGCGACAAGCCGTGGTTCCTCTACCACAACACCCGGGGGGCGCACTTCGACAACTACCCGCACGAGCGCTTCCTGGGCGCCTCGCCGGCGAAGCACCCGTACAAGGACACGCTGATCGAGCTGGACGACATCGTGCGGCGGCTGGTGGAGGCGCTGCGGGAAACGGGGCAGCTGGAGAACACGCTGGTGTTGGTTTCGTCCGACAACGGGCCGGAGATGGAGACGTGGCCGGACGCGGCGTACACGCCCTTCCGCTGCGCGAAGGGGTCGACGTGGGAGGGCGGGGTGCGGGTGCCGGCGATCCTCTCGTGGCCCGGGACGATCGATGCCGGGCGCGTCAGCGACGGGCTGTTCAGCTTCTGCGACATCCTGCCGACGGCGCTCTCGCTGGCCGGTGCGGCGGAACGGCTCCCCTCTGACCGATACATCGACGGCGTCGACCAGGCGGGCTTCCTGCTGGCGGCGGAAGGGCTGTCGGCGCGGAAGTTCCAGTACTACTGGCTGGGGCAGACGCTCTCGGCGGTGCGGGCGGGGGAGTACAAGTTCATGATCGCGTCGACGTCCGACGGGGATACGGACGTGCTGAACCCGGGCGGCTTCACCGGCGTCACGCAGCGGTACACCTACGGCCGGTTCTACAACCTGTACCTCGACCCGAAGGAGACGCGGAGCTACCTGATCCGGAAGCTGGCGTACAACACGGTCTTCATCAACGCGCTGGCGTCGCACATGCGGACGTTTCGCGCGTATCCGGCAAAGCGGGTGGTGGGGATGGGGGCGTAGGGCTGCGCAGCCGTGAGCTGTGAGCCGTGAGCCATCAGGAGCCCCGACGGCGGCCGATGGCGTGTGTAAGCCCTACTTCACAAGGGCAACGGCGAACAGAGCAAATGCGATGAGGCTCAGCACCGTGCGGACGCCGTGAAGCCACCACCATCGCGAAAGCAGAGCCCGCGTACGAGGCGCGTCGAGGTCGAGCGATGGGTCAAGAAGGTGGCGGTTGGTGGATGGCCCGATCAGCAGGAGCGTCACGGGGACAACCGAGCCGAGCAGGATGGCTCCGGCGAGCCACGCCCAGCCCGACCCGGTTACCCACGCCACGACGCCACTGACGAGCCCCGCCAGAGCGAGTGGGGCCTGCATCGCGGCACCCCGATGATAGCGATCCGGAAAGCTGGCGCCCGCGTACCGTGTGCCCATGTGCATCGCGGCGGGATGTTCGACAAGGTTGATGTACAGTGCCGCCCCGGCAAAGATGCCCGCGCTCGTGATCGCCACGAACTCAAAGATCACGGCTGAGCATAGCGCGGCCTGTAATCTCGGGGCAGCAATATAGTTCGGGCCGCACGGCGATCGTGCGCCGCAGTACGCCGTACGCATGGCTACATGCGCGTCCGCAGGTGGAGCTGTCCTACGAGGAGCGCACTTGCGGCGTTCAGGAAGTATCCGGCGAAGCGGGTGGTGGGGATGGGGGCGTAGGGCGACCATCTGTGAGCCGTGGTCGGCAAGCGGTCAGCCGGTCAGCCTTTACGGTACGAACCAATGCCCAGCACACCGCGCGCCCCGTCTCGCCGATCTCTCAACAGCGCCAGCCCGTCGCCGTTTGCTCGTTTTGTGGGGGTTTACCTATGCGATCCTCCAATGATCGCTCGATGATGATACTGGCAGAAGGAGGAACGCATGAAGGTTTCAATCAAGAGCTTCGACGTCCAGATGGAAGTCAAGACGAAGGGCATCGAACTCGAGGTGCGGCGCCCCGATGACAAGCACCTTGGCGATGTCTTTGTTACCAAGACCAGCGTGATCTGGTGCAAGGGCAAGAAGAAGCGCCGAAACGGCAAGAAGGTCTCCTGGGTTGACTTCATCAAGCTCATCGAAGGCAACGAGGCGAAGCCCGCGCGCAAGCGGCGGCGCAGAACCCAGACAGATCGAGCTGCGTAATCCCAAGTCGGATCCGCGGCAAGTTGGCGGGTTCCTTAGCTAGACTGAGGCGTGCCAACGGTACGGGTCCGCGGGGTGGAGCTGTCCTACGAGGAGCACGGCGACGGGCCGGACGTGCTCGTCGCGCACGGGCTGATGGGCAGCGTGGCGGCGATGCCGAACTTCGGCGAACGCGTCGAGGAGATGGCGGCGCTGGGGCTGCACGTCGTCGCCTACGACGCGCGGGGGCACGGGCGGTCCGGCTACACCACCCGCAAGGCCGACTACTCCTGGGCCGCGCTGGCGGAAGACATGCACGCGTTCATCGAGGCGGTGGGCCTCGAACGCCCGACGGTCTACGGCGGGTCGATGGGCGCGGGGACGGCGCTGATGCTGGCGCTGGAGCATCCGGACGCCGTGGCGCGGCTGATCCTGCGGGCGCCCCCGCCCTTCGGCAGGCACCTGAAGCCGGTGCGGCGGACGTTCGGCGGGCTGGCGCTGCTGTTCCGTCTGTTCGGGCCGGCGATCGCGGCGCGCATCGCGGCGAGGCTCACGCCCGTCGGGCCGGACGGTTCGCGCGAGGACGTGCGGAAGTTCCTCGCGTCGCAGCGGCGGGCGGCGGTGGTGCCGGCGATCCGCGGGCTGCTGATCGACGGGCCCGAGCTTCCGGCGGAGCGCTTCGGAGAGATCGCGCAGCCGGCGCTGATCCTCGCGCACCGCGGCGAGGGGGTGCATCCGGTCACCTGCGCCGAGGCGCTGCACGAGCGGATGCAGGACGCGGCGCTGGCGATGGCGCCCGGCGCCCGGGCGTGGGAGTCGCGGCCGGAGGCGCTGGCGCGCATCGTCGCGGCGTTCGCGCGGGGGGAGCGCGTCGAGGGGCTGCTGCCGCCCGGCGTCAGCTATGCGGCGGCACGCGCGCCCGCCGGGGACTCCGCGCGGATATGACGCACGGCATGGCGCCGCTGTGCCGCCGCTCACGGCCCGGCGCTACCGGAGGTGACGCTGAATCGGCAGTTCGCGGTGGCGCTCGCCCGTCCGGTCGAACACCGCGTTAGAAATAGCCGCCGCGATGGGCACGATGCCCGGCTCGCCCGCGCCCGTCGAAGGCGTATCGTCGTCGCCGACGAGCAGCGTTTCGATTGCGGGCGCATCGTTGCTGCGGGGCACGCGGTAGCGCGTGAACCCGGCGTTCAGCACCCGCCCGTCCTGAAAGTCGATCGCCTCGTACAGCGCCGTGCCCATCCCCATCACGATCGAACCTTCGACCTGGTTCTTCGCCCCCTCCGGGTTCACGACGAGCCCGCAGTCCAACGCGGCTGTCACGCGGTCCACCCGGACTTCACGGCCGGCGACGTCGAGCTGCACGGCCGTCGCCACGTAGCTGCCCACGTCGATCCCGATCGCGATGCCCTGCCCCCGCCCCGATACGCCCGTCGCCGGCTGCCAGCCGTGCGCCTCCGCAGCCCGCTCCAGCACGCGCCGGAACCGCGGCTCCGACAGGTTCCGCAGGCGAAACTCCACCGCGTCCAGCCCCACCGCCTCCGCGATCTCGTCGATGTGCACCTCGCGCGCGAAGTGATTCGCCGCCGCGCCCAGCGAGCGATACGAGCCGGTCGCCAGCGGGCTGTCCGAGGTGTACGTCGTCACCTTCGCGTGCGGCGCGCCGTACGGGCTGTCGGATCCGCGGCGTCCCAGGAAGGGCCGGTCGCCGGCGTGATACGCGTGGCACTCCCAGGCCACGATCCGCCCGTCCGCCGTGAAGCCGCTCCTGATGCGGATCACGGCGGCGGGGCGCATGGTCGCGTACGTCATGTCCTCCGCCCGCGTGTACGCCACGCGCACCGGCCGTCCCGCCACGCGGGCGAGCCGCGCCGCCTCGTGCGCTACCGGGTACGGGCTCTTGCTGCCGAAACCGCCGCCGATCTCGGGCGCGATGACGCGCACCTGCGACTCCTCGATACCGAACCGCTGTGCGAGTTCTGTGCGGATCCCGAACGGCCGCTGCGTGCCCGCCCAGACCGTGAGGCGGTCGCCCTCCCACAACGCGACCGCCGCGCGCGGCTCCATCGGGGCGTTCGATACGTACGGCACGAAGTACGTCGCTTCGAGCGAGCCGCTCGCCGCCCTGAACCCCTCCTCCAGCGACCCCGCCTCCTGCGTGACGAACGCATCGCGCCCGCTGTTGACCAGGATCCCCGGCAGGTCCAGCGTCGATGCCCGCGCCGCGGGCTCGGCCCACTGCGCCTGTAGCACGTTCACCGCGGCGGCTGCGTGCTCGTCGGTATCAGCCAGCACGGCGACCAGACCATCGTCCCGGAGGACCTGCGCCACTCCGGGCATGCGCTCGGCCGCCCCGACGTCCACCGACGCGAGCGAGGCGCCGCGCCACGGCCGGCGCAAGACCGACGCGAACAGCATGCCGTCGAGGACGATGTCCTGCGAGTAGCGCGCACGCCCTGTGACGCGCGCCTGGGCGTCGATACGGGCGTGCGTCTTGCCCATGACGCTGAACTCTGACGGCGCCGTGAGCGCGACATCGCCATCGACGTCCCGGACGATGCTCGCGCCGCCGATCAGCTCCGCGTACGTCACGGCGCGATGGCCGTCTCGGGTTGACGAGATCCGTCCCGATGCCGCGCGCAGATCGGCGGCGTGGAGGTCGAGCCGGTCGGCGGCCATCTCCAGCAGCGCCTGCCGCGCCGTCGCCGCGGCTTTACGCAGCTGCAGGCCCACACGCGCCGTGGACTGGCTGCCGAAGGTGCCCATGTCCCACGGCACGGCGTCCGTATCGCCCAGCACCACCTCCACGCTGGAGAGCGGCACCCGCAGCTCATCGGCCACCTCGATCGCCAGGCCGGTCCGGATGCCCTGGCCGTACTCCACCTTGCCCGCGTAGGCGACCACCGATCCGTCCGGCCGGACCGTCAGCCAGCGCGCCGTCTCGGCGTCCGGCCGGGTGTTGGCGTACGCGGCGCGCGCGTACGTGCGCTGGGGAGGCGGGTAGCCGAGCCCCACCTCGCCGTGTACGTGCAGGCCGGGTTCCCGCGCGTCGCTCTCCGTCATGGCGTAGTGCCGCCCGAAGCCGCCGCCCGCTCCACCGCCCGGACGATCCGCTGATACGTGCCGCAGCGGCACATGTTCTGCGAGAGCGCCTCCCGTATCTGCGTCCGGTCCGGCGCCTTCACGCGGCTCAGAAGCGCGAACGTGGTCATAATGAACCCCGGGATGCAGTACCCGCACTGCATCGCCTGCTCGTCGATGAACGCCTGCTGCACGGGATGCAGATCGCCGTCGCCCGCAAGCCCCTCGATCGTCGTCAGAGAACCGCCGGCCACCGCCCCCACCGTGGACATGCACGACCGCAGCGGTTGGCCGTCGACGAGTACGGTGCAGGCGCCGCAGATGCCCTCGCCGCATCCGTACTTGGTACCCGTGAGCCCCGCGTCGAAACGGATGAAGCTCAGCAGATTGCGTGATGCATCGCCTGCCTCATGCGGCTCTCCGTTGATGCGGATGGTCACCATCGCCGGCTCCCTGCGGGTCGCGTTCCGGTCGATCCTCGCGTGTCCCACGGCGGGAGGTCAAGCGACGGTACCGCTAGCATGCGGGCGGCAGCGGACCGGACAGGCGCTCCGGCGCCGGCTGGCGCGCACAGGCCGGGGATGCAGCGCGCGCATAGGCGCCGAACTTCGCCGATCCGAATAGCCCTGTCGCCGTCCTATACTGATTCGTGAAAGTCATCACATATCGTATCAGGGAGGTGCGCCGTGATCCTCGTCTCCGGTGGTACAGGGTTCGTCGGCTCCGCCATCGTGCGAGAGCTGCTGCGGCGCGGGGAGCCGGTGGGGGTGCTGGGACGCGACGCCTCGAAGGTGAAGGAGCGCTTCGGCGACCGCGTGCAGCCCCGCGAGGGGGACGTGCGCGACGCGGCGACGCTCCCGGACGCCATGCGCGGGGTGGACGTCGTCGTGAACGCCGTGCAGTTCCCGAACTCGCCGATCGAGAACCGGCGCAAGCGCTGGACGTTCGAGGAGGTGGACCTGAAGGGCACCCGCAACCAGGTGGACGCGGCGAAGGACGCGGGGGTGCGGCGGTTCGTGTACATCAGCGGGGTGGGCGCCTCGAAGGACGCGGAGCAGCACTGGTTCCGCTACAAGTGGGAGGCGGAGACGTACCTCCGGAGCAGCGGCCTCGAGTGGGTCGTCGTCCGGCCGACGTGGGTGTACGGGCCGGGGGACGTCTCGCTGAACCGCTTCCTGGGCTTCGCGAAGCGGCTGCCCTTCGTGCCGATGTTCGGGAGCGGGAAGCAGGACATGCAGCCCGTCTTCATCGATGATGTCGCCCGCGTCGCCGCCGACGCCGCCCTCCGCCCCGAGGCTGCCGGCCACGTGTTCGAGCTGGGCGGCCCGGAGGTGCTCTCGATGAACGACGTGGTTAAGACGGCGCTGGAGGTGCAGGGGAAAAAGCGCCCGCTGCTGCACCAGCCGGCGTTCCTGGGGAAGACCATCGGGGCGTTCGCGTCGCTGCTGCCGTCGCCGCCGCTCTCCGCGGATGCCATCGACTTCATCACCCACCCGGCGGTGGCGGATAACGCGGAGCTGCTGCGCGTCCTTGCCCCGCAGCTGACCCCCCTCCGCGCCGGCCTCGCCACCTATCTCGCGGACTAGATGATCGCCGGCCGAACCGCGGCGGGTGCAGCCCCACGCGCGTCAGCACGCGAGGCATTCGGACGGCCATGCCTAGCCTGCCGGACGGCGGCCTTGGAACCTGAAGCCTGTCCTGGGCCTCTTCGCGTGCGGCCCCGAGGGCTGCGAGGCGTCGTAGGTGGCCGGAGTTTCTCGAGTGTCACGGTCCTTTGTCGCCGTTAGTGTTGTGACCCTCAGCGATCTCCCCTGAGGTTCGCACCCGGGTTACTGGCGTCGGCGGTGGGTAGTTACCATGGCCGCGCAGGCCACGGCTACTCCTACGGCCAGCGCAGCTGCGACTATCCAGTACGCTGTGCCTCTTGAATCCGTATCGCGTCGCACGATCTGAGGTTGTTCGGCGCGTCCGCCGACGGAGCGTAAGCCGTGATACTCAAGTACGAAGGCCTTCGTTAGATTCCAATAGTAGTATTCATCTGGCCAGGATTCGCTGCAGTATTGACATGGAACTACCGCGCTCGTGTCCGCTGGCTGGACTGCCGTTTCTTCTATGTACTCATTGTACGACGCGATCACAACCATCCTCGGACGAGGTGTTGCCCCCAGCACACGAATCCACCCGCACTGAGAGTAGAAGCCATCAGGAACGCCATACTGTGTGCGCGAAACGAAGTTCGTTCCCGAGCCAATAGGATCGAACGTGGTCGTGTGCCAGCCCGGCATGACCGTCATGACAGGTCCTGCGCCGACCGAACCCCAAGGTGTGCCCCACCCCACGTACTCACCATAGTTCGCCGGCGGAGGGAAGTTGTTTATGGGCGGGTCGTCCGGACATCCGCCTTGATCCCGGCTTGAGTACGTTGCGTCGTCGCAGTCCCCGGACGCACACTCAGGCAGCAGGCCCGAGGCCCAGAGAATCGTGAACTCGGGGGTATTCGTCTTGGGCGTTGACGGGCTCTCCCACGCCTGGCGCGTGTCCCAGCTGTCAAACAGCACAAGCAGCGGCTCGTCATCCCAATGCTGATACCGATTTCCGCAGACGGGGTCATCGACGAACATCTGCCGGACGTAACCCGCCTCGACCTCAACTTGGCCGGGGTCGCTTTGATGGTTTCCGATGGCGATCGCAAACCGAAGGTCGTGGCCAGCATCGTCGAAGACGTCGATCTGCTGACAAACCTCGAGGGCCTTGCCAAAGATGCCGTCGGTACCGAACCCGTTGGTCAGATCGAAGAGCAAATAATCAATGCCTGCGTCCGAGATCTGTTCAAGGTGCTCGGCTATGACCGGGGGATCGGCGCTGTCGTAGATCGCTGGCTCGCCGTGGGTTATGGGAAGATACGGGACATCGAATGCTTCCCACCGATTGAAGGTGTTTGGGCTATCGCAGGGCTCGATCCCGCCAGGTTGCTCAACCGGGCAGTCCGAGGGGAGCGTCTTCCACACACCGGTGTCTCGATGAAAAGCGACGGGGTCTGCTGTGCCTACACCTCGGACGTCGGCGACACCAAGCCATGTCGCGGGCGTGTGCGGCGTCGAGGAGTGGAAATGAAACGGCGAGTGTCCAAGTAGGCGCTTCCAGGGCATGGCGTCCGACTCGAGTGTAGAAAAACATGGCGCTGGGAGTCCGCCTTCGCACGTTCCAGTTGTCGTTGCGGCTGCCCGATACCAGGCGGCGCCACCCCCGGCATACGAGGAGGACTCGACGTAGGTGATGGCGTCGCTCTTCCCATCACCCGTGACGTCTCCCATAAGCACCCAACTGCCGATGCCGAACCCGTCTAGCCATTGCCGTTCCTGGCCGAAGCTGTTGACCCCATTGGAGAGCGACACCCACCAGTCACCATTCGGGTTGATGGTATCTACGCTCACCGCATCTGCGTTGCCGTCTCCGTCGGCGTCCGCCATGAACTGAAAACTCGACGATGGGCCGTGCTCTGACACCCATCGACTCGGAACGTCGCTGAACCTCGTTCCATCCGACACGGCCACCCACCAATCACCCGTGGTGACATCAAACGTCACAGCGTCCGCTTTCGCCTTCGATGGTGGGCCACCATTAACGCCCACGTCAGCCACGAACTGCTGGCTAGTGCCCACCCCAAAACCCTGGAGCCAAGGCATCGGCGTTGGTGCAAACGACGTGCCCGTCGACAGGGCTACCCACCACGCACCTTGGGCAGCTTCGAAGGCGATGGCGTCGGCCTTCGAGTCTCCGTTGACATCGGCCAGGAATTGTTTAGTCGAGTTCGGGCGGAATCCAAGCAACCAGGGACTCTCCGAACCAAATGACGATCCGTTCGATGTTGTGACGTACCAGTCGCCGTTCACCGCATCTACGCTGACAGCGTCCGCGGTGGCGCTAACATCGCCATCAACGTCAGCGAGAAGCTGCGTGTGTGAGAACGCTCCGTGACCGCGCGCCCATATGTAGCGCCCATTGTTCGACCACCAAGTGCTGTACCAGATGCCAACTGTGGTCGGGGGCTCAGTGGCGCTGGCCGCTCGTTCGCGCGGCGACGGAGTCGCGAGCGCAGTCAGAGCCAACGATGCCGCAAGTGTGGCGACGGCGATCAGTTTCATGCTCGGTGACTATGATACGATGCGGAAGCTGGTGCGGAACAGCCGATGATGGCGGTGGGCGCCTCGACCAGACTCACGACGCACCTCCCTAGGTAGGTTCATCAGCTAGCCGTCCGCAGTTGGCCAGCCACGCGCAGGAGCAGGCGCCCCCTCCCACGGCCCAGAACCGGTGCCCCCATCGCCGTTATTTCGGGCGCCATCACTGTCATTCCGAGCGCATCGAGGATCCGCACACCCCTCTACCCTGCACCCAAACCAGCCCTGCCCCTTCAGGGAAGGCGCAGGGGTTAAGTCCGCCGCCCAGCCCGGCCGCACTCACACTGACCCCCCGAAGATAGTCCAGCCGCACCATTCCGCCCTGCCCTCTCGAGGCGCTAAGCTGTCCTTGGTAAAGTTTTCGTGACTTGACCCGCCGGACGGCGGGCACGTAAGGTACATCAAACTTTACCGAAGGAGATGGAGTGCTCCGGACGCGGGTCTTCGAGGTGCTCGAACAGCGCGGCCAGAAGCAGCGCTGGCTGCTCGCCGAGCTGCAGCGCCGCGGCTACCGCGTCAGCGAGGGCTACCTCTCGCAGCTCAAGGCCGGGGCGAAGCAGCCCGCCCGCCCCTTCGTCGAGGCGGTCTGCGACGCCCTCGGGATGCCCGAGAGCGCGCTGTTCTACACCGAAGCAGAGGGAGGCACGGAAGGCATGGCCAGGACCACACACGCGGCGAAGGGCACACGGACGGCAGCGCGCGGCGGCGGCGCCTCGAAGCCGAAGCCCAGGGGGCAGATCAACGTCGCCATCATCGGGGTGGGCAACTGCGCCTCCTCGCTGGTGCAGGGGCGCTACTTCTACCAGGACGCGCAGCAGGGGCACCTCATCCCCGGGCTCATGCACGTCGACCTGGGCGGCTATCACATCCGCGACATCAACTTCGTCGCCGCCATCGATATCGACGCGAACAAGGTGGGGCGTGACCTCTCCGAGGCCGTCTTCACCGAACCGAACAACACCTTCAAGTTCAGCGATGTCCCCCACCAGGGCGTGCGGGTGGCCCGGGGCATGACGCACGACGGCCTGGGCAAGTACCTCTCCCAGGTGATCCACAAGGCCTCCGGGCCCACCGACGACATCGTCAGGCTGCTCAAGGACACCCAGACCGACGTCGTCGTCAGCTACCTGCCGGTGGGGTCCGAGGAGGCCACGAAGTGGTACGTGGAGCAGGTGCTGGCAGCGGGCTGCGGGTTCATCAACTGCATCCCGGTGTTCATCGCCCGCGACCACTTCGGGTACTGGCCGAAGCGGTTCCAGGAGGCGGGGCTGCCCATCATCGGCGACGACATCAAGTCGCAGGTGGGGGCGACGATCGTCCACCGGACGCTCGTGAACCTCTTCCGGGAGCGGGGGGTGCGGCTGGACCGCACCTACCAGCTGAACTTCGGCGGGAATACGGACTTCCTGAACATGCTGGAGCGGGAGCGGCTGGAGTCGAAGAAGATCTCCAAGACCAACGCCGTCACCTCGCAGCTGGACTACGAGCTTCCGGCGGGCGACGTGCACGTGGGGCCCTCCGACCACGTGCCGTGGCTACTGGACCGCAAGTGGTGCTACATTCGGATGGAAGGCACGACCTTCGGGAACGTCCCGCTCAATGCTGAAGTGAAGCTGGAAGTGTGGGACAGCCCGAACTCCGCCGGTGTCGTCATCGACGCGATCCGCTGCTGCAAGATCGCGCTCGACCGCGGGCTGTCCGGGCCGCTCATCGCGCCGTCGGCGTACTTCATGAAGTCGCCGCCGGAGCAGTACCCGGACGACGTGGCCCACGACATGGTGGAGCAGTTCATCGCCGGATAGGGCGGCATTTGCTCGACCGCATCGTTCTCGACCGCATCGTTCTCGACCGCATCGTCTACTGGCTCTTCCGGCTCGCGATCCTGCTGACGCGGCCGCTGCCCCTGCGGCTCGGCTACTGGTGCTCCGAGTACGTGGCGCTGCTGTGCTACATCGTCATCTTCCCCCGGCACCGGAAGGCGCTGAACGCCAACCTGGCGCACGTGCTGCGGTCGAACGACCGGCGGCGGGTGGACGCCGTGGCGCGGCGGTCGTTCCGGAACTTCGGGAAGTACGTCATCGATGTGGTGCACTTCCCGCTCCTGACGCGGGAGGAGGTGCGGGAGCGGCTGCGCTTCGAGCAGTGGGCCGAGCTGAACGAGGCGAACGACTCCCCTCGTGGCGTGATCATCGCAACGGTGCACTTCGGGAACTGGGACCTGGGGGCGGCGGCACTCGCCGCCCACGGATACCCGATCAATGCCATCGCCGACACGTTCCGGTACCGGCCCATGAACGAGCTGGTGCAGGGCTCGCGCGCGAAGCTGGGGATGAAGGTCATCGGCCACGACCGGCTGGGGCCGAACGTGTTCCGCCTCCTCCGGCGGGGCGAGATGCTGGCGATGCTCATCGACGTGGCGCCGGAGGATGCGGGCGTCCGCGTGGACTTCTTCGGCGCGCCGGCGCTGGTGTCGTCGGCGCCGGCGCGGATCGCGCTGCGGACGGGGGCCTGGGTGGTGCCGGCGATCGTCCTGCGGGGGCCGGACGACGACCGTCACATCCGCCCCACGATCGACCTGGGGCTGCGCGACTTCGCGCCGACGGGGGATGAAGAGCGGGACGTGCGGGAGCTGACACGGCTGACGATGGCGTCGCTGGAGCGCATGATCCGGCCGCACCCGGAGCAGTGGTTCATCTTCCGGCGGATGTGGGAGGCCCGGGCGGCGGCGCCGGTCGCGGGCGGGCTGGTGGGGGAGGTGTAGCGTGCGATTCGTGCCCCGGCCGAGCCGGTGGAAGTACTACCTGATGGTGGCGGTCGTGCAGACGATCGGGCGGATGCCGCTCGGTTGGCGCTACGGCATCGCCCGGGTGATGGCGGACCGGGTGTACGCCTCGCGGCCGTCGATCCGGCGCAACGTGCGGAGCAACGTGCGCCACGTCCTGGGGCCGGACGCCTCGGAGGAGGAGGTCGAGCGCATCGCTCGGCAGTGCGCGCGCAACACCGGGCGCTACTACGCCGACGTGGTGGGGATGCACCGGATGGACGTGCGGAAGTTCTACGAGAACGACCTGGTGCTGGAGGGGCTGAACTACGTGAAGGAAGCCCAGGCTTCGGGGCACGGGGTGATCCTGGCGTCGGCGCACTACGCGAACCCGGAGTTCGCGGTGCAGGGGCTGGCGGCGGCGGGGATCAACGTGTTCGCGCTGGTGGAGCCGCTGGAGCCTCCGGAGCTGGGGCGGTTGATGTGGGGGCTGCGCAGCGTCCACGGCCACGTGTACGAGCCGGTGAGCTTCGGGGCGATCAAGAACGCCATCACCTGGCTGCGCAACTGCGGCGTGGTAGCGATCCTCGTCGACAGGGACATCCAGAAGCGGGGCGTCGAGCTGGAGCTGTGCGGCGCTCCGGCGCGCTTCCCCACCGGCGCGGTGGACCTGGCGATGCGCACGGACTCGGTGCTGATCCCGGGTTGGGTGCGGCGGACGGCGCGGTTCAAGGTGCACGCGGTGATCGGGCCGCCCCTCCCGCTGATCCTCACCGGCGACCGCGACGAGGATCTGCGGATGAACACGTCGCGCCTGCTCGCGCTGTTCGAGCGGCACCTGAAGCAGGACCCGGGGCAGTGGAGCGTCCTCGACCGCATCTGGCCGGACGACCTCCCCGCCAAGCCGCCGGACAGCGCCGCGCCCGAGGACGCCGGAGAGCAGGCGGTACACTAGCGGCAACCTGCGGACGCGGAGTCGAGCCTCGCGCCCTCACCTTCAAGAAGGACACCACTCGTGGGGACGGCTGACCTCCACATCCACACCCGATACGGCGACGGCATGGCGACCGTGCCGGAGCTTCTCGCTTATGTCGAGCAGCGCTCTCCGCTCGACGTCATCGCGGTGACGGAGCACGACAGCTTCCGGGCGGCTGACGAGGCCCGCGAGCTGCACGGCCGCGGGGCCTACCGCTTCGATCTCATCGCCGGCGAAGAGGTGACGACGCTCGATGGCCACCTGCTGGCGCTCTTCATCGACGGGCCCATCGCGAGCTTCCGGCGCATCGAAGAGACGCTGGAGGCGGTGCACGCCGCCGGCGGCATCGCTATCGCGCCGCATCCCCTCTCGTGGCTGACCCGCAGCGTGTCGGCGCGCACCTTCGACCGGGTGGCCGCCGTGCGGAACGACGCTGTGTACTTCGACGGCATCGAGGAGTACAACATGAGCCCCGCCGGCCGGCAGTCGTCGGCGAAGGCGCGCCGCCTCAACCGCGAGCGGCTGCACCTCGCGGCGGTCGGGTGCAGCGACGCGCACTTCCTGCAGTCGGTAGGCGCCGCCTTCACGCGCTTCGAGGGGACGACGGCGGACGAGCTGCGACGCGCCATCGAGGCGAAGACGACGGCAGGCGTGCCGGGACGTCCGCCGCGCATCACCGAGCTCGGGCTGCGGAACGTCGCGCTGCAGCAGTGGCGAGGGATGAGGGCGACGCCACGCAACATGGGCTGGGTGCCGACGATCCGGAGCTTCATCGTGAGCCACCGGCGGGCGCGCCCGGCGGAGAGCGAGCAGCCCCGGCGATGAGGATCGCGCTGGTCTCGCCGTACGATTGGGGCGTCTCGGGTGGGGTGAACAACCACATCCGGCACCTCGCGGAACAGTTCGTTGCGCTGGGCCACCAGCCGCACATCGTTGCGCCGGGCACCGGAGACCCGGAGGCCGCCGCCTGCCCCGTGACCATCATCGGCCGGCCGATCCCGCTGCGGGTCAGCGGCTCGATCGCGCGCATTACGCTCTCGCTGCGGACGGCTGGGAAGGTGAAGCGCGTGCTGGAGGAGGGGCGCTTCGACATCGTCCACGTGCACGAGCCATACATGCCGCAGCTGCCGATCCAGTTCCTGCGCTACTCGACGGCGGTGAACGTGGGGACGTGGCACGCGGCGCGGGAGTCCAATTTCATCTACCTGTATGGGCGGCGGCTGATCAACCGCTGGACGCGCAAGATCGACGGCAAGATCGCCGTCTCGCAGGCGGCGGTGAAGCACATCGAGAAGTATTTCCCGGGGTACTACAACATCATCCCGAACGGGGTGGACATCGAGCACTTCCGCGAGGCGGCGCCGCTGGAGGAGTTCGGCGACGGCAAGCGCAACGTGCTGTTCGTCGGCCGGCCGGAGAAGCGGAAGGGGCTGAAGTTCCTCGTCCGGGCGTTCGTCGGCGTGCAGCGAGCGATCCCCGAGAGCCGGCTGATCGTGGTGGGGGCGGGGAAGTTCGACCGGTACGAGAAGGCGGTGCGCAACGCCCGCCTGCACGACGTGGTGTTTCGCAGCAACGTGCCCTTCGACGAGCTGCCCCGCTACCACCACAGCGCGCACGTCTTCTGCGCGCCGAATACCGGCTTCGAGAGCCAGGGGCTGGTGCTGCTGGAGGCGATGGCGGCGGGGTTGCCGATCGTGGCGTCGAACATCGACGGCTTCGCGGGGGTGGTGACGCACGGCGTGGAGGGGCTGCTGGTGCGTCCGGAGGACTCGCAGGCGCTGGCGGACGCGATGATCGAGCTGCTGTCGGACCCGGCGCGCAGCGCGATCATGGCGGCGCGGGGGGGAGACCGGGCGGAGCACTTCAGCTGGGACCGGGTGAGCCAGCGCGTGCTGTCCTACTACGAGCGCCTGATCTACGAGCGGCGGCTGGCAGAGCACGAGGAGGAGCCCGCGCCGGGGCTCGCGATCCCGGCGGAGGCGCAGGGCCGCTGACGGTGTGCGTGGGCCTTCGCCCTACGATGACGGGCGGGTTTCGTCTATAACTCCCGTATCCGGGCAGACACCCACAGCCGCTATGGAGGGCAGCATGGTCGCCACGCGGGATATCGTCGACGAACTGCGCGACATCATCGAGGAGCGCAGCCTGCTCAAGCACCCGTTCTACCAGGCGTGGCAGAAGGGAGAGCTGACCCTCGGCCACCTGCGCGGCTACGCCAACCAGTACTACCACCACGTGCTCGCCTTCCCGCAGTACGTCAGCGGCGCCCATGCCATCTGCCCCACCCAGCCCGACCGCCAGGAGCTGCTCGAAAACCTCATCGAGGAGGAGCGCGGCGAGGAGAACCACCCGGAGCTGTGGCTGCGCTTTGCCGAGGGCGTCGGCGCGTCGCGCGACGAGGTTGAGTCGGCGGAGGCGCTCCCCGAGACCGACCGGCTGGTCGAGCTGTTCCGCGACGTGACCATGCGCCGCTCCTTCCCCGAAGCCTGCGCCGCGCTCTACGTGTACGAGTCGCAGGTGCCGGAGGTGGCGAAGACGAAGATCGCCGGGCTGAAGCAGTTCTACGGCATCGGCGACGAACGCAGCCTGCAGTTCTTCGAGGTCCACATCGGCGCCGACGAGATCCACGCCGAGGTGGGCGCGGGGATGGTGCGCCGCCACACGGACGGCGGCGCGGCGCGCGAGGCGGTGCTGCGCACAGGCCGCGAGTGCGCCAGCGCACTCTGGGGCTTCCTCGACGGCGTACACCGGACCTACGTGGGGGCGTAGCCGGCATGGGGCTGGAGCTGACGTTCATCGGCACGGGCAACGGGTTCGCTCCGGCGCGCTACTACAGTTCGTTCCTCGCCAACAACCGCTTCCTGTTCGACGCTTCGCCGCCGCTGATGCCGCACCTGAAGAAGCTGGGCAAAGACCCCGGCGACATCGAGGTGGTGTTCATCAGCCATTTCCACGCGGACCACTACTTCGGCCTTCCCTTCCTGATGCTGGAGTACGCCGAGCTGGCGCCACGCACCAAGGAACTGACGATCGTGGGCCCGCCGGGCATCGGCAAGCGGCTGCAGTCCGTGACCGACCTGGCGTTTCCGAACGTCTTCCGGAAGGACCGGGGCTACCTCCTGCGCTTCATCGAAGCGGGGGACGGAAAGTCCGGCGAGGCCGCGGGCTGTACGTTCGTGTCCCGCGAGGTGCCCCACGTACCGGGGATTCAGGCGTTCGGCTTCCGGGCGACGTTCGACGGGCGGACGATCGCGTATTCCGGCGACACGGTGATGTGCGATGCGCTGGTGCCGCTCGCGGACGGCGCCGACGTGTTCGTGGTCGAGTGCTCGTGCTGGGACGAGAAGTGCGGGCCGCACCTGAGCCCCAAGGACATCCTGGAGCTGCGCCGGCGCATCTCGCCGTCGACGACGTTCATCCTCACGCACATGGGGGCGGGGCAGGCGCCGGCGGCGCTGACGGACGCGGGGATCCTCGTCGCGGACGACCTGAAGACGATCGTCGTCTGATCTACGGACCGGGGGTGGGGAGGAACGGCTCGCCGCCGTCGACGCAGTAGTACAGGCCGACGGACTTCGCGGTGTACAGCGAGTAGCGGTTGTCGAGCACGAATGTGTATTCGCCGCGGAACTTCGCCGGGAGGGTGAAGTCGTAGTTCTCCGCCCGCGGTGACGCGAGCAGTTCGAGGCCCTGCGGCGAGACGATACGCAGCAGGATGTCCACGTTGCCCCAACCGCCGTTCGCCTCGAAGGTCCCGCGGAGGAGGTCGCCGCCCTCGAGCAGGACGGTGCGCGTCGCCTGGGCGCGGGGGCGTACGTTGATGTTGAGGTTCGTGCACTGCTGCGGCCGCCCGTTGGAGACGATGCCCGCGTGCGCGGGCGTGCCGACGCCGGAGGGCGCCCAGTAGTTCATGACGAACCAGCCGGTGGCCAGCACGCCGGTGAGCAGCCCCCCGAGGATGACCAGCGCCAACAGCTTCTTCATGCGCTCCCCCGAGGGAGCTATCGGCGCGGCCAGGGGCGATGTGAAGTGTGCAGACCCACGACGCGGGGGCACCTGCGATGCCGCCGGGAGAGCTATCCGAGGAAGTCCGTCACGGCGCGGACCCAGTCCTCCCGCTCTTCGAGCATGGGGAAGTGGGCGCTCTTCGGCAGAATGGCCACGCGGGCGTCGCGGATGCGGGAGCGGAACTCCTCGGCGTAGACGGCGGGCACGAGCTGGTCGGCGGCGCCCCAGACGATGAGCGTCGGCGCGGCGATGCGGTGGAGCCGCTTCGCGAGACCGCGGTCGGGGATGGGCCAGAGGAACTTCCCGGCCGCGGCGAGCGATTGCATGCTCTCGTACATGAAGGCCATGAGCTTCTCCATGTCGCTCATGTCGGGGCGCATCGCCTTCGCCTGCTCGCCCTCGGTGTCGTACCAGACGGCGCGCTGCAGCCGGTCGATGTCCTCGGCGAAGAAGTCGAGCACCGGCGCGTCGTCGCGCCAGAGGCCGACGGGGTTGCACAGCACGAGCTTGCGCACGCGGTGGGGGTCGAGCGCCGCCACCTCCGCCGCCAGCATGCCGCCGAGCGAGTGGCCGACGACGTGCGCCGCGTCGATCCCGAGCGCATCGAGGAAGTCGTAGTAGTAGATGGCCATGTCGACGGGGTCGTCGATGTGGTCGAGGCCGGTCGACTCGCCGAAGCCGGGGTGGGTGGGGGCGATGACGTGATAGCGATCACCCAGATCCTCGAGGTACGGACCGCGGACGAGCGAACTGGACCCGTGGAGGAAGAGCAGCGGCTCCCCCTTCGTGGAGCCCCACTCGAAGACCTCCGCCTCGAACATGCCGTCGCGGACGCTGATGGTGCGCTGTTCCATGGTGGTGGCCATCACTTCACCGCCTGCGGGGCGCGCTCGGTGGCGGCGGGGGCGGGGTCACGCCGGTCGGCGGGGGCCAGCGGGTTGATCCACCACTTGTCCTCCCACTCGCTGAAGAGCGGCTTCAGGTGGGGCATGACCTCGCGGGCGAAGAGGGTGGTGTTCTTCGTCACCTGCTCCTTCGAGAGGTTGCCGAAGTGCAGGAGGAGCATCATGTGGCCCACGTTCAGCCCCTTCGCGACCTCGGTGAGCTGCTGGCGCACCGTCTCCGGGCTGCCGGCCACGATGTACCCCTGTTCGATGAAGTCCTTCCACTTGAGCCCTTCCCGCAGCTGGCGGGCGGCGGCGCCGATCTGCGCCATGAGGCCGCTCTTCACCGTCTTCATGGTGCGGTAGCCGGGGGCGTCGGCGAAGCCGGTGGCGACGTGCAGGCAGCGGTTGTAGAAGTAGTCCGCCGCCTCGCCGTACTCCGCCTCGGCCTGGGCGTCGGTCTCGGACACGCCGACGAACTGCAGGAAGCCGGCGCGGTAAGGGTTCGGCTCGACGCCCTGGCGCTCCACCTCGTCCCAGAAGCCGCGCATGGCGCCGGCGGCGCGCTTGTAGCCGAAGTAGCTCAGGTACGCGTAGAGGTAGCCGCGCTGCGTCACCCAGTCCCACGTCTCGACGCTGCCGCCGCCAGGGATCCAGATGGGCGGGTGGGGCTTCTGCACCGGCTTGGGCCAGGTGTTCACGTAGCGGAGCTGCGTGTACTTCCCGTTCCAGGCGAAGACGTCCGGGTCGGTCCAGGCGCGGATGATCAGGTCGTGCGCCTCCTGATACTTCTCGCGCAGGTTGATGGGCACCTGGCCGTAGGCGAAGTTCGTGTCCATCGACGAGCCGACTGGAAAGCCGGCGACCAGCCGCCCGCCGGAGATCACATCGAGCATCGCGAACTCCTCGGCGACGCGGACCGGCGGGTTGTAGAGGGCGATGCTGTTCCCCATGACGATCAGGGCGGCGTCGCGGGTGCGGCGGGCGAGCGCGGCGGCCATGAGGTTCGGCGAGGGCATCAGGCCGTAGGCGTTGGAGTGGTGCTCGTTCACGCAGATGCCGTCGAAGCCCTCGGAGGCGGCGTACTCCAGCTCATCGAGGTAGTCGTTGTACACCTCGTGGCCGCGGACGGGGTCGTAGAGGTGGCTGGGGACATCGACCCAGACGCTGCGGTACTTCTGCTGGAAGTCGTCCGGGAGGTCGGGCCAGGGCATCAGGTGGAAGAAGTGCAGTTTCATCGGTCACACCCCGTTTCGGCTACGTGATGCGAGCATACCACGGCCAATAGTTGATGAATACCGCAGGGGGCCTATCGTTCTGTCTGTCTGTCGGTCAGTCGGGGGAGGTGGGGCAGCCGCGTCTGAGAGGGCCTGGCCGTGGCGGCCTGAAGCGTGACACTGACTCCCTACCGCAGCGCCTCAAAGAGCGCGTCGATCTCCTCCAGCGACGTGCCTCCGCAGCACCGAACGCTGGGGCGCGCGCGCCATCACCATCGCCCCCGCCGTGCGCGGCCGGAGGCTAGGCGGCATCCACGTCCACGCGCCGCGCGCGCAGGACGTCACGTATGCCATCGGGAGGCATGGGCCGGGCGAAGTAGAACCCCTGGCCGAGTTCGCAGTCGAACGAGTTCAGCAACGCCAGCTGCTCGATCCGCTCGACGCCCTCGGCGACGATCTCCAGCTTGAGCGTCCTGCCCAACTCCACAATCGCGCGTTCCAGGTCGTCGTCGCTGGCCGGCTGCCTGCCGGCCGTGAGGAAGGAGCGGTCGATCTTGAGGATGTCGAACGGGAACTGCCGCACGTAGCTCAGCGACGAATAACCCGTCCCGAAGTCATCGATCGCGAGCCGTACCCCGAGATCCTTGAGCTGCCGTAGCGCGCCCAACGACGCCTTGGTATCGCGCATCATCACGCTCTCCGTGACCTCCAGGACCAGGCTGGCCGGCTCCAATTGCCACTCCGCCAGTGCGCCTGCCACATCGCTCAGGAAGTCTGCATCCCGCAGCTGGCAGGCGGAGACGTTGACGTTCATCGAGAAGGGTGAGTCCTCCCCGAACTCATCGCGCCAGGCGCGCGCCTGCCTGCACGCCTCACGCAGGACCCAGCGTCCGAGGCCGATGATCGCGCCCGTCTCTTCGGCGAGCGGAATGAAGCCGTCGGGTTCGATCCTCCCACGCCCGGGGTGGTTCCAGCGGACGAGCGCCTCGACGCCCGCAATGCCGCTTGTCGCCAGCGTGACCACCGGCTGATACTCAAGCACGAACTCGCCCCGATCCACCGCGCCCTCCAGGTCGCCGGCGAGTTCAAGCCGGTCGAGCGCGACGGCGTGCATGGAAGGCTGGTAGAGCTCGTGCCGGTTCTTGCCCAGCGCCTTCGCGGCGTACATCGCCACATCTGAGTTGCGAAGCAGGATGCCGGCGTCTGCATCGCCCGCGCTGACCGCGATACCGATGCTCGCCGGCACGACGATTTCGCGGCCATCAAGGCGCACCGGGGGCCGCAGTGCAGACAGAATGCGCTGGGCAGCGGCAACCGCCTCAGTCGTGCCCGTTACCTCCTCGATGAGCACAGCGAACTCGTCGCCGCCCAGCCGCGCAACGGTGTCTTCGAGCCGCGTGCACGCCCGCAGGCGCCGTCCCACCTCGATGAGCAGCGTGTCGCCCGCCGCGTGCCCCAGACCATCGTTGACGGCTTTGAAGTTGTCGAGGTCAAGGAAGAGCACTCCTACTTCACGGGAGTGTCGCACTCTCCGCTCCAGGGCGTGCTCCAGCCGGTCCCTGAACAGCGCGCGGTTGGGCAGGTCCGTCAGCGCGTCGTGGAATGCGTGATGGGTCAGCGCGTCCTCAGCTCGCTTGCGCTCCGATATGTCCAACGCCGTTGACCGCGAGCCCGTCACCGCTCCGTCTGGGTTGCGGACCGTGCCCGTCGAGAGGCTGACCCACACCGTCGTCCCGGTGGCGTGCCGCATCTCAACCTCGTCCCGGGAGACGTCGTGGCCGTCGCGGAGGCTCTGCTTGGGTATGGTTGCCCCGTCCCCGTTGCCTGACCGCCCGACAGCGTAGAGATCGGCCACGGGCCGGCCGACGAGTTCGCTCATGGCGTACCCGAGAAGCTCCGACGTGCCGCGGTTCGCGGACCGGACGATCCCATCAATGTCGACCGAGAAGTACGCCACCGGGGCCTCTTCGTACAGCGCACGATACCGCTCCTCACTCTCCGACAACTCCAGCGTCCGCTCGCTCACGTGCCCCTCGAGCGTCCGGTTGAGCTGCATGAGTGACGCCTCGGCGCGCGAGCGCCTCGCGATGTTCGCGCTCAGCAGGACGACCAGCGCAATCGTTACCAGGAGCAGCGCGCCCTCGGCGGAGATGGCGGTGATCCACTGGCGCCGCGCCGAAGCTACCGCCGCCTCGCTGCTCGCCCCTACGGCTTCATGTGTCCGCCGGCTGCCCTCCGCGTACACAACCTTTTGCTCCGCGTACTCAGGACTGGACAGCAGCGAGGCGGCGGCGGCGGCCTGGCCGGTCCGCGCGAGCTCCAGCGCTCGATGCTCCATCTCGACCAGCGCAACGTTCGCTGCATCGGTCTGCGCGGCGCCCAGATCGGCATCCGTCGTGGAGCCCAGCCGCTGAGCCTCTTGAATGGCGGCATCCAGCTCCGGCTCGAAGCGAAGGTAGCGGGCTTCCCATTGTGGGTCCGCGGTCACCGCCGCCATGCGGGCCGACATCGTCAAGACTTCGTCCAGGCGATCGATTACGCCGTTGAGTTGCTCGATGCGCAGGTTCCGCGACTGGGCGCTCTTCACGTCCTGGTACGAATCCCACATGTACCAGCCAACGCCCAGCGAAAGCGCCACCAGGACTGCCAGGGCAAACGCCAGACCGGCGGGCAGCCGGGCATACGCTGAGTCAGCCGCCGTCTCGCTATCCGTTGACGCTTGACCTCTCCGAGGGATTCGGCGCACCGTGCCCTGCTCTCAGGTACTCGCCGATCCTCGCAACCGGCACTCCGTCTGGCGTCTCGTCGCGACGCGCACCGCGTGTCGCATAAGGGATTGTCGTGGCTTTTGTCACCGCTCCGACCGCCTCGTCCTCACAGTCCGATCCCAACTTGATCACGGCGGTCCACGGCGGGCGGTGCCCCATTCCCAGGCGCGGGCGGCCGCTGGGTTGGGTGCGCCGCCGCCGTCTCGTGACCACTGCCACAGGGTCGTTCGTCGGCCATTCGCCGCCGGGCTTGACCCACGCCTGACCGCCCGTAACGCTGGCCCCATGCTCGAAGAGCGGATCGCGGCCTTCCTGCGCGAGCGCATCCCCGCCGCCCGCGACGTCAGCGTCGAGGGCGTGGCGCGGATCCCCGGCGGTGCGTCGCGGGAGACGTGGTCCTTCGACGCCCGCTGGCGTGAGGACGGAGCGGGGGAGGTCGCGCGGTCCTTCATCCTGCGCCGCGACCCCCCGGCGAGCCTGCTCGACAGCAACAACAACCTGGAGTTCGAGCTGTACAGCGCCATCGAGGGGAGCGGCATCCCCGCGCCCCGGGTGCTCTGGATCGACCGCGAGGGGACGGCGCTCGACCGGCCGTTCTTCATCATGGAGCGCCTGCCGGGCGCGACCGACGGCCGCACGCTCGCCACGGCCGCCGCCTTCGCCGAGGTCCGCCCGAAGGTCGCGCGGCAGAAGGCGGAGGCGCTGGCCCGCATCCACAACTTCGACATCGCCCGGGTGCCGTCGCTCGATCGTCCGGCGTCGCCCGCCGCCAGCGCCGCGCACGAGATCGCGCGGTGGAAGTCGACGATGCGGAAGGACATGCTGGAGCCGCAGCCGGTGCTGGAGCTGGCGTTCAGCTGGCTGAAGCGGCACCTGCCGCCCCCGCCCGCCCGGCTGGCGCTGGTGCACGCCGACTACCGGACGGGCAACTTCCTGTACGACGCGTCGGGCATCACCGGCATCCTCGACTGGGAGATGGCGCACGCCGGCGACCCGATCGAGGACGTGGGGTGGGTGATGATGAAGTCGTGGCGCTGGGGCGGGGCGGAGGCCGGCGGACTGTGCTCGCGCGACGAGTTCATCCGCATGTACGAGGAGGCGGGCGGCGCGAAGGTCGACCGCGACGCGCTGAAGTTCTGGGAGGTGTTCGGGAACGTGAAGTTCGCCATCATCTTCATCACCGGCACGAGGTCGATCGTCGAGGGGAAGACGCCCGACCTGCTGCTGGCGCTGACGGCGTTCATCAACCCGGGCCTGGAGCTGGAGCTGCTGGAGCTGATCGCGTGAGGCCGTACCCGGAGGAGATCCTGCGGGCGCTGGCGGCCGGCGTCGGGGCGCATTTCGCGCCGGAGCTGCGGTCCGACTACGCGCGGGCGCAGTTCGCGTTCGCGATGATGCTTTTCACCATCGCGCAGCAGGGCGCCGACACGGCGGTGCCCGACCTGATCGAGGAGAATCGCGCGCTGCGGGCGCTGCTCGCCGAGGCGCGCGAGGGGCTGGCGCAGGTGGACCGCGACGACGCGCGCGCCGGCATCGGCGTGGTCGACGCGCTGCCGGCGGCGGAGACGTCGCTGAAGCTCACCGACCTGCGGCGGGAGAACGACGCCCTGCGAGATGCCGTCGGCAAGCTCGCCGGCGTCATCGAGCCGGCGGCGGACGATGCGTCGCTGGCGCCGCTGCGGGGCGTGCGGGAGCGGCTGTACGCGCACCTGCGCGCGGACGCCCAGCGCCGCGTCGTCCCGATCCTTTCGGCGTAACGTTGCTACTTGCCGCGTGGCGCCATGCGGCGAAACGGCGGCGGAGGCCCGGGCCGCGGCCCCAGCTTCGGCAGGTCTAGGCAGATCTCGATGCAATACCACATCGGCTTTGGATCCGTCAGGAAGCGGCAGACCCTGTAGCAGCGCTTCTTCGCAGGCAGCTTCGGGAACTTGATCTCGAGCCCCTCCGGCATCGTGATGCCCCGGCGACGAAGATAGGCAACCGGATCCTTTGACGCCGCCTCCAGCGCCCGCTCGTCGGTGGCGAGGCGTGCGAGGGTCGCGAGGAGCTTGTCTGTGACGACGCCGTGAAGCTCGCGGATCTCGGCAAGCGATGACCGTCCAGTCCGCGCCGGAACTCTCCCGGGCATTGGCATACTCCTGTCAGGATCCACTCTTCAGATCGTGGAAAGCGAGCGTACAGCCGACCATAGATCGCTGTCAAGCATGATTCTCTGTGGACGGAGCCCACTCGGGCCGCGTGCGGATGACTCGACCGCGGCGTTAGTTCCCGAAGTCCCAGGAGTGGCCGGCGTGGTAGCGCGAGAGCACGTTCTTCGCGATGAGGATCTTGTGCACCTCATCCGGGCCGTCAGCGATGCGCAGCGTCCGCGCCCCCTGGAACATCCCCGCCAGCGGCAGGTCCCCCGAGACGCCGGCGGCGCCCCACACCTGAATCGCCCGGTCAACGACGCGCTCGTAGGCCGCCGGCACGAAGATCTTGATCGCGGAGATGTCCGTCCGCGGGTCCACGCCCGACTCGATCTTCTCGGCGGCGTGGATGGTGAACAGCCGCGCCGACTGGATGTCGATGTACGAGTCGGCGATGAAGCCCTGCATGAACTGCTTGGTCTCCAGCAGCCCGCCATGGACCTCGCGGGTGGTGATGCGTTGGACCATCAGGTCGAACGCCCGCCACATCTGGCCGATCGAGTTCATGCAGTGGAAGATGCGTCCCGCGCCGAGGCGGTCCTGCGCCGCCTGATGCCCCGTCCCCGTCGCGCCGAGCTGGTTGGTGACGGGCACGCGCACGTCGTCGTAGATGATCTCGCAGTGGTCGCTCTCCGCGTTCCCCCAGACCGGCACGCTGCGGATGACGTTCACGCCGGGTGTTTCTTTCGGGACGATGATCTGCGTCATCTTCCCGTTCCGGTCGGCGGGGCCGCCGGGGTCCTCCGTCCGGCACATGACGATGAAGAAGTCCGCGCGCTTGCCGTTCGACGTGAACCACTTGTGGCCGTTGATCACCCACTCGTCGCCGTCGCGGCGGGCGGTGGTCTTGATCGAGCGGGGGTCGGAGCCGGCGGAATCGGGCTCGGTCATCGAGAAGCCGGACTCCATCTTCCCTTCGATGAGGGGGATGAGCCACTTCTTCTTCTGCTCCTCGGTGCCGTACTTGACCAGGATGGTCTGGTTGCCGGAGTTCGGGGCGACGACGCCGAACAGCGAGGCGGCGCCGCCGGCGTAAGCCAGCACCTCGTTCATGTAGGCGTGCTCGAGGAAGTTCAGCCCGGCACCGCCGTATTCGACGGGGAGGTGGGGGGCCCAGAGCCCCGCTTCCTTCACCTTCCGCTTGATGTCCTCGCGGAGGCGGCGGCCCTCTTCGAGCTCGGCGTCGCTGTGGCGGCCGTTCCCGCGCCACGCCCAGAGCGTGTTCTCGTTCGGCAGGATCTCCTTGTTGACGATCTGGGCGGTGAGCGCCCGGATCTCGTTGACGCGCTCCGACTGGGTGGGGATGGGCTGGACGTTCATGCGCATGGCGTACCTTCCTTCGTCGTCCGGGGAGCCTCGTGGGGGCGGGATGAGGGCGGGCTTTCGGCGCAGCGCCCGGCGTACAGCCTAGACCCGCGCGTCCGCCCGCGCCAGCATCCGCCCGCGCGAGGCCGCGGCTACACTGCCTCGATGATCCCCTGGTGCGGGAGCTTGGAGGCGAACGACCCGGCTCTGACGCCGCTGCGCGCTGCCTTACGCGATGGCCGCAGCCGCCTTCTTCGCAGAATGCAGCGCAGCACGCCACTCGCGTTCGAGTTGCCTCGCGAGTCGGCTGTAGTTTGAAGCTCCCGTCATCTTCGTGGCCTCGCCCTTTTCCCCGGGGTATTCGGCCTTTTGGCTACCTGGCCGGCTGAACCAAAATGCATGGTCGATCGCCACGCTCTCACCGATCATTACCGCGAATCGTGCCTTGGTTAGATCAGGCTCGTCCTCATTTGCCAGGACCGTCGCGATGATCCGCGACAGCGCGATGTGGGACGACGCTGCGCCGATCGAACCCCAGAGAACTGTCGTGGACGGTTCCTGGTGAGCGTCAGGGCATTCTTCAGCAACGGCGGCCCAGAAGTTCTTCAGGACCTTCAGCAGGTAGTCTGCGACACCCACCGACTGACTACTCACCATCAGATCGCCCCGCGCTGCGCGGGCGGTTAGCGCCGACCTGATGTCGCCGTCCGTCAGGATTGGCCTCAGGCTCGTGAAGAACGCCTGGAGCTTGATCGGGCGAGTCACACGGTCACCAGGCATCTGGATCAGAGTCCGCCATGGCGAATCGGGATCGGTGTTGAGGCGCGCGGCCATCCTGCTGGCCTCGAAACGCCATGAGTCCGTGTCGGGCACAACGGACTGGAGGACCTTGGACTCGTCGTCGGTGAGACGGCCCTCGTCTAAGGCTCGTTGCACCACCCGCAGCCCCAGATCCGTTCGCACCTTCTTCTGGGTCTCATTGATGAGCAAGAACAGCGCGATTTCTTCGGCAGCGGTCAGCTCGCGGAAGACTCGCACATCAAAGACATGCGTTCGATCGATCGTCCCCTCAGCAAGGGCGTTCTTGATGCCCAAGAGGCGCGTGCCACCGTCGATCATCGAGAGCCAGTGCTCCTCGGTCGCCGGAATCTCAAGGAATCCGACCCGAGCGTCCTCATCTAGCGGGTCGAACGTGACTCCGGGAATCCGGGCGTTAGCCGTCATCTCGAAGAGGCGCCACGGTAGCTGGTTCTGGACGCAGCGGGCGACATAGGCGGCGACGTCCCGCCCTCGTTTCGGCGTAAGCGTCTCCCAGCGCTGGAACCCCTTGCCTGTCGTGTCGTCGTAGTAGTCGACGAAAGCGCAGTCGGCCAGATCCCCAGCGGGAAACGACACGCTAAAGCTGGAATCCTGATTCTGCTTGGCTAGATATCGGGGCACTTGAGACTTCTCCTCGCTAAACTGCCAAGCTAGGTTAGCGCAAAACCTCCGCGCATGTCAATAGCGCCGATTCTTTTCTCTGTTCTCCCGCCTCACCGCTTACGCCGGGCGGAGAGCGCCTACACTGCCCCGATGGTCCCCCACATCCGACGGCGCCTGGCTGCCTACACCCCGCAGCTCATCCACGACGAGCCGGATCTGCCGCGGGCGGCGGTACTGCTGCCCCTCTACGAGAAGGACGGCGAGCCGCACGTGCTGTTCACCCGCCGCTCCGAACTGGTGGAGCACCACAAGGGACAGATCTCCTTCCCCGGCGGCGCCGCCGACGCCTCGGACCGCGACCTGACGCACACCGCCGTGCGGGAGACTTGGGAGGAGATCGGCGTGGCGCTCGACCACGTAGACGTCATCGGCCAGCTCGACGAGATGGTGACGATCTCGAACTTCCTGGTCCGGCCCTTCGTCGGCGTGCTGACCGAGCCGGCGCCCTACCCGTTCGTCCACAGCGAGATCGAGGTGGCGGAGATCCTGGAGGTGCCGCTGGCCCACCTGCGCGACCCGTCCAATCTCGAGACGGAGGCGCGGATGTGGCAGGGCGTCGAGCGGCTGATGTATTCGTATCGCTGGCGGGAGCACGTGATCTGGGGGGCAACGGCGCGCATCCTCACGCAGTTCCTCGATGTGATCAACGAGTAGGCGCGCGCTCCGGTAACTGGAGGCCAGATGCTGGAGGCTGGATTCGAGCCGTGCTCTCTGCTGCAAGCGGCGAACTGCTCCAGCCTCCATCCTCCAGCGTCCAGCCCGCCCGCAGGTGCGCGCATTCGATACGATGAGAGCCATGGAGGCGATATGACGACGGAATCGACGGCGGAGAAGTATCTCATCCGGCGGCTGGGGGAGGTGGCGGAGGAGCGGGGGGTGTGCGGGTGGCGCAAGACGCTGGTGACCGCGCAGGACACGCCCGTCGCGAACGTCTCGCACCTGCGCATCGAGGACAGCCGCTCTCACTACCACCGGGAGATGACGGAGTTCTACTACGTGCTCTCGGGCGGGGGCACGATCACCCTCGACGGGGAGAAGCGGGAGATCCTGGCCGGCGACCTGGTCGTCATCAAGCCGGGGGTGTGGCACACGTCGGACGGGGAGATGGACGTCCTGATCCTGGGCGTGCCGGCGGGGGAACAGTCGGACATCTGGTTCGAGTAGCCCGCAGGCGACGAGGCTGACTGATGAGCGTGAACCGCGTGACGCGACGGCTTGCGGTGAATGACCCGCTCGGGCCGCTGGTTTCGGCGGCGTTCGCGCTGCTTGCGATACTCGGCGTCTTCCTGCCGTGGGTCGAGGGCTACGGATGGTCCGGACGCGGCATCGAACACTCCGCCGGCGTCATCACGTTCGCCGCGGCGCTCGCCGGGCTAACCCTCTGCGCGCTTCGATTCCCGGGGAAGGCCGGGATGCGAGCCCTGGCCCTCGCGAGGGTGGCAGTTGGGTCGGTGCTCCTCGGCGCGCCACTGTGGTTCGCCGCAACGAGCGTCGGTGACCTTGATCCTTCGGGCCCGCTTGTCTCGTGCTTCCAGCGCGCTGGGTGTCCGGTGTTTGTGGCCGCGGGCTCAGGGCTCTACATCGATGCGACGGCAGGCTTGAGCTTCCTCGTGATTGCGCTCTTCGACGCAACCGCATCCTGGCGGCACGGGCCCGCTCCGCCGGAGTCGCTCCAGGCAGGAACCTCCGCGACGTGACGAAGGGCGGCTGGCGCCGCCCCCCGTCCGCGCGATCGATGTCCGAATCTACTTCTTGCTGCCGATGCGGTACATCTTCGTGCCGCAGACGGGGCACTTGCCCTGCGTCGCGGGCTTACCGTTCTTCATGGTGATGGCCTGGGCGTCGGACATCTCGCGCTGGGTTCTGCACTTCAGGCAGTAGGCTTGCATCCTCGATCCCTCCTTCTCGATCCCTGCGGGCTGTCCGGCATACCGCTTACGCTCTTTAGCGGAAAATGCCGTCCAGATTCGATCTCCCGCATCATAGACCCAATTCCGGAGATGTCAACCCGATTCGGCAGCAAATCCCGCTGAATCTGGCCAGATTCAGCGAAAAAGGGTGCCCGCACGCCCGATCAGCCAGTCCCCAGCACCTTCTCCGGATGCCAGAACCCCGCCCCCCTGGAGCGGAGCATCCCCAGGAATGCCCCTTCTGTCGAGTAGGCGCGGGCCACGATGCCGGGGGGCCGACCCTTCCCGTGCACATCCCGGCCGGCGAGCACGTCGCGGGTGTGGGCGGGGTCGAAGATGCCCGCGGGCAGCCGTTCGACGGCGCGGTCCGCCGCCAGCATGAGTTCGATCAGGCGCCCGTCGCCCGCCGCCGCCCGGAGCGCTTCGGGGGCGTGCGCGTCCTCGATGCTGAAGCCGCCGCTGCCGCTGCGGACGAGCCCAGCCAGGTGCGCCCCGCAGCCCAGCCGCTCCCCCAGGTCGTGGGCGATCGACCGGACGTAGGTGCCTTTCCGGCAGCGCACCGCGATCTCGGCTGTCTCGGCGGCGAACGCGCGCAATTCGATGCGCTCGACGTGGACGGTGCGGGAAGTTGGGGCGATCTCGACGCCCTCGCGGGCGTAGCGGTACAGCGGCTTGCCCTCGAGCTTGATGGCGCTGTAGCGGGGCGGCGTCTGCTGGATGTCGCCCTCGAACGCGGGGAGCGCCGCCGCGATGTCCTCCGCGCGCAGCTTCGAGGCGTCGCCGGTCGCGACGACTTCGCCGTCGGCGTCGTAGGTGTCGGTGGCGGCGCCGAAGCGCACCCGGGCCACGTACGTCTTCGGGTGATCGTCGGTGTATTCGATGAGGCGCGTGGCGTGGCCGACGGCGACGGGGAGCACGCCGGACGCGAGGGGGTCGAGGGTGCCGGCGTGGCCGACGCGGCGGACGCCGGTGAGGCGGCGCAGCAGCCCCACCATGGCGAAGGAGGTGACGCCGCTGGGCTTGTCGACGATGAAGAAGCCGTCGTAGGCCGTCATCGGCGGGCGAGCACGAAGGCGGTGGCGGTGAGGCCGCGGACGACGAGGCGACGCGTCGACCGGACCAGCAGGGCCGGGGGGAGGGCCGCCCGGAGGGCCTCCGGCTCGCCGGTAAGGACGACGCAGCGTCCGCCGGGGCGCAGCACCCGCGCCGCTTCCTTCATGGCCCCACGATACAGCGCGGCCACGCCGCCCGGCGCCTCGTGGCGGCGGCCGTATGGCGGGTTGGTGATGATGGCGTCGACGCTGGCGCTACGGAGGGGGAGGCGGGTGGCGTCCCAGCGAGCGAGGGCGGGCCGGCGGCCGGCGTTCTGGCGGGCGGCGGCGAGGGCGGCGGGGTCGATGTCGCCGCCCATGGCGATGCGCGCCCGGCCGGCGTCGAGGCGTTCGCGGACGACCGTCCCGGCGCCCGCCATGGGGTCGACGACCACGTCGCCGGGGCGCGGCCCGGAGAGGACGACGAGGGCGCGGGCGACCGGCGGCTTCAGCGAGGCCTCCAGGTGGGCGTGCTTGTAGCGGCGGCCGGCGAGAGTATCGTCCGAGAGGCGAAGGCCGGCGATCGTCCGCTCGCCGACGACGTGCACCCAGACTTCGATCGAGGCGGCCTGGGGCGAGCGCACCCAGTGCGGGAGCAGGGCGCCGACCGCCCGCTCGAAGGCGGACTGCACCTCCTCGCGGCGGAAGGGGTGGTGCCCGGCGACGCGGACGACGGCCTTGTAGGAGCGTCCGCCGCCCCTGGGGCGGAGCACGTGGTGGACGCGCATGGCGCGGGCCAAGGTATCGGCATCCAGCGTGCGGGCGAGCATGCGGGGCGCCGACTTCGACGGGGGTGTGGGGCTGTCGAACAGGACGGCGAAGACGTCCTCGATCAGGCCGCAGCGGAGGACGGGGGCGGGGTCATCGGCGTCGAAGAGCAGGATGCTGTCGCGGCGGTCGAAGCGGCGCAACGTCTCGCCGGGGCGGGCGCCGGCGGCCTCCAACTCCGCGGCGGCGAGGTCTTCGATGCCGGGGACGACGAGGGCGTAGAGGCGTTGAGGCTGAGTGCGGCGACTTCTCTGCTTCGGACTCCTCCGCTTCTGCTTCAATGGAGCCTCACGTGGCGCCGCCTGCTCTTCATCCGCGGGGAGTGCGCCTGAACCGGGCCGCCGCATGTCCGCCTGCGGCGGACACACAGCCGGGGTCTCCGCCGGCGACTCTGCGAGGCGGCTGTGCCACGCGCGCGCCTCCGCTCCGCGATGGTCATGTGATCCAGACTGGCGGTGACGGCGGGCGCCGCGGTCAGGCGGTCGCACGCTCCGGCTCGGGGACGCGGCGGCGTTCCGGCTCCGGCAGGCTCTCGCGGGCTTCGAACTCCGTGCGGAGCAGGCCCATCACCAGCTCGTCGCCGTAGGCGCCGTCGTCGAAGTGGCACTCGCGGCGGCACCCCTCCTCGACGAAGCCGAGCTTGCGGTACACGTGTACGGCGCGGTCGTTGCGGGGGTCGACGGACAGCTCGAGGCGGTGCAGGTTCATCTGCCGGAAGGCCCAGCGGGCCATGGTGCGGAGGGCGTCGGAGCCGTAGCCGCGGTCTCGGTCCTCGCCGCGCCAGATGCTGAGGCCGACGCGGCCGTGGCGGTTGCGGTCGTCCATCTCGAAGAGGTTGACGTCGCCGACCGGGCGGCCCTCCGCCTCGATGATGAGCGAGACGCTGGCGGCGTCCGGCTCGGCCTGGTCGTCCTCGAACTCCTGCTCGCGCTGTTCGAGCGAGCGGGGCGGGCCGTGCCAGTCGCGGAGGCGCTGCTCCGTGGCGTCGGGGGTCTGGTCGGCTTCCCAGCGGGCGCGGATGTCGTCGCGCTCCCAGGCTCTCAGGACGATGCGGGTTCCGGCGATCCAGGCCATCAGAGTGCTTCTCCCCGTTCTTCAGCCGTCTGTCTCATCACGTCGGTGAGGCGCTGTGCGTCGGCGATCGAGCTGTCGCTGACGAAGGTGACGTCGGGTGTGTAGCGCAGGTTGAGGCGGCGCGAAAGCTCGCGGCGGACGAAGGTGCGGGCGTTGCGCAGCGCCGTCATCGTCGAATCGCGCTCCTCATCTGTGCCGAACACGCTCACGTAGGCGCTGGCGCGGCGGAGGTCGGGCGAGACGTCGACGCGGGTGATGGAGACGAGGCCGAGCATCCGCGGGTCGCGCAACTCCTCTCGCACCATGTTGCTGATCTCCTCCCGGAGGAGGTCGTTGACGCGCTCAGTCTTTCGTGACATGCCAACCTGAGACGACGAACGGCCCTGCAACAGCGTGCGGGCCGCGCCCTGTCCTCCATACCGTGACTGGCCGGTCAGGTCACCCGTTCCGACCGGTAGAACTCGATGACGTCGCCTTCCTCGAAGCTGTCGAACCCTTCGATCTGGATGCCGCACTCGAAGTTCGAGGTGACTTCGCGCACGTCTTCCTGGAATCGCTTCAGCGTGGAGATCTTGCCCTCGGAGACGACGCTGCCGTTGCGCTGGACGCGGGCGCTGTCGCTGCGGGCGACGGTGCCGTCGCGGACGAAGCAGCCGGCGATGGAGTTGCGCCGGGCGACGCGGAAGACCTTGCGGACCTCGGCGTGGGCGCTCACCACCTCGCGGTAGACCGGCTCGAGCATGCCGGTGAGGGCGCGCTCGACGTCCTCGACGATGTTGTAGATGACGGTGTAGCGGCGGATGTCGACCTTCTCGAGGGCGGCCTGGCGCTCGGCGCCGGGCTCGACGCCGCTGTTGAAGGTGATGATGACGCCCTTGGAGGCGACGGCGAGCATGACATCGGACTCGGTGACGGAGCCGGAGCCGGTGTGGATGATCTTCACCTTGACCTGCTCGTTGGTCAGCCGCTCGAGCGAGGTGCGGATGGGCTCGATGGAGCCCTGCACGTCGGTCTTGAGGATGATGTTCAGCTCCTTGAGCTTGCCGGCGCTGATCTCGCCGAAGAGGGTGTCGAGGGTGACGCGCGCCTGCTGGTGCATGGCCGAGGCTTCGCGCTCGCGGATGCGCTCGACGACGGTGGTGCGGGCGGTGCGGTCGTCGGGGACGATCTCCATGATCTCGCCGGCCTTCGGCACGGACTGCAGCCCCAGGATCTCGGCGGGGTCGGACGGGCCGGCGGACTTGATGCGCTTGCCGTGCTCGTCCTGCATGGCCTTGATGCGGCCCATGATCTCGCCGACGACGGCGTAGTCGCCGACGTGCAGGGTGCCGGTCTTCACCAGGACGGTGGCGAGGGGGCCGCGGGTCTTGCTCAGCTCCGCTTCGACGACGACGCCGATGGCGGGGCGGCCGGGGTCGGCCTTGAGGTCGAGGACCTCGGAGACGACGAGGATGTTCGCCAGCAGGTCGTCGATGCCCTGCCGCGTCTTCGCGGACACGGGGACGAGGGGGGTGTCGCCGCCCCACTCCTCGATGACGACGCCGCTCTCGGAGAGTTCGGTCTTCACGCGGTCGGGGTTGGCGCCCTCGAGGTCGATCTTGTTCAGGGCGACGACGATGGGCACGCCCGCCGCTTTCGCGTGGTCGATGGCCTCTTTCGTCTGGGGCATGACGCCGTCGTCGGCGGCGACGACGAGCACGGCGACGTCGGTGACCTGGGCGCCGCGAGCGCGCATGGCGGTGAAGGCCTCGTGGCCCGGGGTGTCGAGGAAGGTGATGGCGTGGTCGTTGACGCTGACCTGGTAGGCGCCGATGTGCTGGGTGATGCCGCCCGCCTCGCCGGCTGTCACCTTCGTCTCGCGGATGGCGTCGAGGAGGCTGGTCTTGCCGTGGTCGACGTGGCCCATGATGGTGACGACGGGGGCGCGGGGCTGGAGTTTCGCCTGGTCCTCATCGACGGAGAAGCGTCCGGCGGCGCGCTCGACGGCGACCGCGGCCTGCTCGTGCTGGCGCGTCTCGACGGCCTCGAAGCCCATGTCGCTGGCGACGATGGCGGCGGTGTCGAAGTCGATCACCTGGTTGATCGCGGCCATGACGCCGTTCTTCATGAGTTCCTTGATGACTTCGACGGGTGAGACGCCCATGAGGTCTCCCAGGTCCTTCACGGAGAGGACGCGGGGTATCTCGATCGTGGCCCTGGGGGCGGCATCTGTTGTCAGCGGGCTGGCGTCTGTTGTCATCTGTTCCCTATCGTCTCTTGATCATTCGCCGGCCGCCGGCAGTGTCGCCGCGTGCGTCCGGAGCTGCTCCAGGTCGCCGGGCGGCACGGCCACTTTGAGCGCGCGTCCCAGCCGGTCCTTCTTCAGCGCTTCGTCCCAGCAGGAGCGCGATTCGTGCACGTAGGCCCCGCGGCCGTTCTTCTTCCCCGTGGAGTCGACCTCGACGCGGCCTTCGGGCGTGCGCACGACGCGCACCAACCCCCGCTTCGCCTCGCTCGTCCGGCAGGCGACACATGTCCGTGTGGGGACGTGCCTCGGGCGGGGTCCGGGCCTGTTCGGAGGCATCTTACCGCATCACGTCTGCATCATGTCCTCGAACTCGCCGAGGTCGACGTTGATGTCCTCGGTGACGTCCTCGTCTTCCTCCTCCGGCAGGATCCGGCGGGCGCCGCCCTTCTTGCGCTTGGAGAGGGCGCTGCGGCGGGCGGCTTCTTCCTCTTCGGTGCGGCGGCGTCCGGTGGGCGGGCCGCTGCCCTTGCGTTTGCCCGCGGCGGCGGCGTCCTCGAGCGGCGGGCGCACAAGCTCCTCGGCGAAGCGGATGGCGGGGCGGCCGGGGGCGGCGGGGGCGGGCGGTGGCGGCGGAGCGGCGACGGGCTCGGGTATGGCGACCGTGGCGGCGGCCTCCTCCTTCCGCGCGTACTCCAGCGCGACCTCTTCCTCGGGGGTGAGGGGGCGTGCGGCGGCCGCGGCGGCCGTGCGGGCCTCCTCGGCGATGGCGGCGGCGGAGGCGGCGGAGCGCTTCAGCGCGTCCTCGCGGGCGGCGGCCTGCACGTCTTCGAGGGTCAGCCCCTTCTCCGCCAGTTCTTCCTCGTACGCGGTCTGGCTCTTGATATCGATGCGCCAGCCGGTGAGCTTGGCGGCGAGGCGGGCGTTCTGTCCCTCCTTGCCGATGGCGAGGGAGAGCTGGCGGTCGGGCACGACCACCTCGGCTGTGTTCTCGTCGTCGAGGGTGAGTACGCTCACCACCTGGGCGGGGCTGAGGGCGTTAGCGACGAAGCGGGACGGCTCGGGGTCCCACTGGATCACGTCGATGCGCTCGCCGTTCAGCTCGTTCACCACGTTCTGGATGCGGATGCCGCGCATGCCGACGCAGGCGCCGACGGGGTCGACGCCCTCCTGGCGCGCCCAGACGGCGACCTTGGAACGGTAGCCGGCCTCGCGGGCGATGGCCTTGATCTCGACGATGCCCTTGAAGATCTCCGGCACTTCCAGCTCGAAGAGGCGGCGGAGCAGGTCGCGGTGGGTGCGGGAGACGACGACCTGGGGCCCCTTGGCGGCCTTGAAGACTTCGAGGAGGAGCACCTTGAGGCGCTGGGCGGGGCGGTAGTGCTCCGTGCGCACCTGCTCGGGCGGCGGGAGCACCGCCTCGGTCTTGCCGAGGTCGATGATGACGTTGCGGCCCTCCATGCGCTGGACGACGCCGGAGATGATGTCGCCCTCCTTGCCGGAGTACTCCTCGTACACCACCTCGCGTTCGGCTTCGCGGAGGCGCTGGAGGACGACCTGCTTGGCGGTCTGGGCGGCGATGCGGCCGGCGTTCGCGGGCGTGGCCTCGAACTCGATGACGTCGCCGACCTGGGCGTCGGGCTTGAAGGCGCGCGCCTCGGCGACGGTCATCTCGATCTTGTCGTCCTCCACCTCCTCAACGACGGCTTTCTGGGTGCAGACCTTCATGGTGCCGTCCTCTGGGTTGATGTGGACGACGACGGTGGACTGGGCGAGGTTGTCCTTCTTGTAGGCGGAGGCGAGTGCGACCTCGACCGCTTCGAAGACAACGTCACGGGAGAGGTTCTTCTCGGCTGCGAGCTGCGTGACGGCGGTGATGAATTCGTTCTTCATGGTTCTCCGCGTGTACCCCTCAGATGAACGAAAGAGCCGGCCGCGGGGCCGACTCCTGAATGGGCTATTCAGAGTTCAGCCACAGTATAGGCGCGTGCGGCGGGGCGTGACAAGAGACCTCACGCACCTCACCATCTCCTCCGGCGAGCGGGACCTAACCCCTGCCCTTCCCTGAAGGGCAGGGGTGGCCGCGAGAGGGGGATCGGGAGGGGTACCTCACCCGGCCCTTCGGCTCTCCTGCGGCGAGTCTTCGACCACCCTCTCCACGCTGTAGAGAGGGATTCTGCGGTTATGTCGCGTGAATTGAAGCTGGGGTGGGGTCTGTTTCGTAATTTCACCCTCCCGGGAGGCCGTAGGCCTGGATGCGGTGGAGGGGGGCGGGGGCGCCGGCGCGGCGGGCCTGGGCGGCTTCGAGCTGGTTGAGGGCCTGGAAGAGCATGCGGTTGAGGGCGGTCTCGTAGCGGACGATGCGTTCGAGGGTGGGGGCGTCGGGGAGGAGGCGCTCGCGGCCCATGCGGTCTTGCTCCTCCATGATCTCGGCGACCGCGCGCTCGTGGCCGGCGGCGATGGTGCGGGCGCGGGCGACCGTCTCGACGAGCAGCGTCGCGAAGTCCCACTTTTCGCGGGCGGCGACGGCCTTGAACGCGGCGAAGAGGCGGGCGGCGGTCCAGGGGCCGCCGGAGGTGGCCTCGCCGATGCCGTCCCAGAACTCTTCGCGGGTGCTGTCCGCGCCCGCGGCGAGGTCGGCGAGGATCTGCTCGACGTCGTCTGTCGCGAGGCGGGTGTCCGGCGGCACCTGGCGGACGTGTTCGATGATGTCGAGGAAGCGGCGGGCGGCGTCGCGACGGACCTCGGCGTCGGCGACGGACGCCGGCTTGTCAGGAGACCACACTCGGGCGCGGGCAAGCTCGAACTCGACGCGTTCGCGGGAGACGGCGATCGACTCGCATTCGTAGCGGGCGACGCGGCGGATGCGCCACGAGAGGCTGGCGATGCGCTCGACGAGGGTCTGCTCCAGGGCGCCGGCGGGGGCCAGATCGGCCTCGAGGCCGGCGCGGTGGGCCTCCCACTCCTCGGTGGACTCGACGCCGGGGATGACGGGGGCCTGGGCGGTGAGCCCGTGGCGGACGGCGTTGAGGCGGGTGACGGCGGTGCCGACATCGGAGGTGCGTTTGGCGCGTGGCATAGCAGGATCCTCTCCATCGCGCCCGGACGCTGTGTCCGTGCGAGATGCTGTGTCCTCCCTCGCCTTGCCGCGGCCGCCGGGTGTGTTGGTGCGATCAGGAGCTTATGCGGATGATCGATCGTTGTCAAGGCGGGGAGGTTATCCACAGATGTCGCAGATGTTCACAGATCGGGTGGGGGGACCGGATTCACGGCAGAGGCGCGGGGGGGGGGCGGAGTACCTCACCCGGCCTTCGGCCACCCTCTCCGACTCCGCGGAAAGGGGGTATGCGGGGAGCGAACCTCACCCGGCCTTCGGCCACCCTCTCCACATTGTAGAGAGGGGGATGCGACCTAACCCCTGCCCCTTCCCTGAAGGGAAGGGGTCGTAGAGACCGGGGGGTGGCGGGGGGCCACCGGCGCCTCCGTGTATGCCGCGTCAGGCGCCTCGTGCCAGCATTTCCTTGCCCCATGCCACGAGCTGGTCGCCCGTGATCACCGGCGTCACGCGAAACGTCTGTTTTGAACGGTGTCGCTTCATGTGTTCGCATCGCGCTTGACGGATGTGCAGCCGCAGGAGCATGGTGAGTCTCTCACTCATCCAGCGCAGGGAGGGCGACGATGGCGAAGCTGACAATCGAGGAACTGCGCGGACAGGTCCGGGGCCAGGTGATCACCCAGGGTGACGCCGGTTACGAGGATGCCCGCAAGGTCTACAACGCAATGCATGACCGGCGGCCGGCGGTCGTGGTGCGCGGCGCCGACGCCGGCGATGTGATGGCGGCCGTCCACTACGCGCGGGAGCAAGGCGGCGACCTCTCCGTCCGCGGCGGGTCGCACAGCGCGCCGGGGTTCGGCACGAACGACGGCGGCGTGGTCATCGACCTTTCGCTCATGAGGAGCACCCGCGTCGATCCGCGCGCGCAGACGGCGCGGGCGGACGGCGGCTGCACCTGGGCCGACTTCAACCACGCCACGCACGCCTTCGGGCTGGCGACGACCGGCGGCGTCGTCTCCACCACCGGCATCGCCGGGCTGACGCTTGGCGGCGGCATCGGCTACCTCACGCGCGGACTCGGGCTGTCGCTCGACAACCTGCTGTCAGCCGACGTCGTCACAGCGGACGGGCGATTCCTGGTGGCGAGCGCGAAAGAGAACGAGGACCTGTTCTGGGCGCTGCGCGGAGGCGGCGGGAACTTCGGCGTGGTGACGTCGTTCGAGTACCGGTTGCATCCGACCAAGGACATCCTGGCCGGCATCTTCGTCTTCCCGCTGGACCGCGCGCGCGACGTCTTACAGTTCTACCGCGAGTTCATCCGGACGGCGCCGGAGGAGCTGGGGGCGTACCCGGCGTACCTGATCGCACCGCCGCTGCCCTTCCTCCCCGAGAAGGAGCACGGCAAGACGTTCTGCGCGATCGTGGCATGCTGGGCGGGCCCGCTGGGCCAGGGCGAGCAGGCGCTGGAGCCGATCCGCAAGGTGGCGCCGACGGTCGGGGAGATGGTGAGCCCGATGCCCTACCCGGCGATCAACGCCCTCTTCGACGCGCTGCTGCCCCCCGGCCTCCAGCAGTACTGGAAGGGCTCGTTCGCGTCGGAGCTGACCGACCAGGCGATCGAGGTGCACCTTGCGCACGGCCCGAAGATACCGACGATGAACTGCGCCATGCACATCTATCCGATCGACGGCGCCAGCAACCGCGTGTCACCGGAGGCGACGGCCTTTGCGTTCCGCGACGCGAAGTTTGCGACGGTGATCGCCGGTGCATGGCCGGAGCCGGCCGACAACGCGAAGAACATCACGTGGGTGAAGGACTACTACAAGGCGCTGGAACCGCACTCCGCCGCCGGCGGGTACATCAACTTCATGGACGCCGACGACCAGGGCCGCATCAAGGAGAACTACAAGGGCAACTACGACCGGCTGGTATCGGTCAAGAAGAAGTATGACCCGGCCAACCTGTTCCACCTGAACCAGAACATCAAGCCGTAGCCCGCCCATCCGGCACCCTCCGACTTCGGGGAGAGGGGGCCGAGGCGGGCCGGAGAGGAAGTGGAGTACGCGGGTCGCGTCAGGGGGCGGAGGATGTGGCCGACATGTCCGCGCGGATCAGCTCGAACTGCTCCAGCGCCGCCCCCAGGTCCTCGATGATGTCCGCCGCGATCTCGTCCGGCTCGGCGAGGTCCGACGCGTCCTCCAGGCTCTCGTCGCGCAGCCAGAAGATGTCCAGGTTCGCCTTATCCCGCTGCATCAGCTCGTCGTAGGTGAAGGGCCGCCAGCGGCCCTCCGGCGCCTCCTCCGACCAGGTCGGCGTGCGGGCGTGGCGGTTCTCCGCGTGGTAGCAGCGGACGAAGTCATCGAGGTCGGAGCGCTGCAGCGCGTTCGTCTTCAGCGTCATGTGCACGTTGGTGCGGAAGTCGTAGATCCAGAGCGTGGCCGTCGACGGCGTGGCGCTGGCCGGTCGCCGCTCGAAGAACAGCACGTTGGCCTTCACGCCCTGCGAGTAGAAGATGCCCGTCGGCAGGCGCAGCAGCGTGTGCACGTCGCAGTCCTGCAACAGGTTCCGCCGCACCGTCTCCCCCGCCCCGCCCTCGAACAGCACGTTGTCCGGCACCACCACCGCCGCCCGGCCGCTGATCTTCAGCATCGTCCGGATGTGCTGGACGAAGTTGAGCTGCTTGTTGCTCGTCGTCACCCAGAAGTCCTCGCGGACGACGGTCAGGTCCTCGCGCTCCTGCTCGCCCTCCGCATTGACGATGAGCACGCTGGACTTGCGCCCGAAGGGCGGGTTCGTCAGCACCACGTCGAAGTGGGCGCCGGGGCTGGAAGCCAGCGCGTCGGCCTTGTCGACCGGCGCCTCCCCCTCAGCCGTCGTGGGGCCGATGCCGTGGAGGTAGAGGTTCATCGCGCACAGCCGGACGACGCTGTCGACGATGTCCGTCCCCCGCAGCGCGTCCAGCTTCAGATGCCGGCGCTGGTCCGGGTCGAGGCGCGGGTTCGCCCCCACGATGTAGTCGTGCGCGGCGAGGAGGAAGCCGCCGGTGCCGCACGCCGGGTCGGCGATCTCCTCGCCCGGCTGCGGGCGCACGCACGCGACGATGGCCTGGATCAGCGGGCGCGGCGTGAAATACTGGCCGGCGCCGCTCTTCAGATCTTCGGCGTTCTTCGCCAGCAGCCCCTCGTAGGCGTCGCCCTTCACGTCCGCCTCCAGCGCCGTCCAGCGCTCGCGGTCGATGAGGTCGGCGATGAGGCGGCGCAGCTTCGCCGGGTCCTGGACCTTGTTCTGCGCCTTGCGGAAGATGATGCCCAGCATCCCCGCCTGCCTCGCCAGCTCCTCCAGCGTGTGCCGGTACTGCGCCTCCAGCTCGTCGCCGTCGCGGGCCATGAGCGCCGGCCAGTCGTAGCCCGCCGGGATCGACGAGGGCCGGTTGTACGGCGGCTGCGTCTGCTCGTCCGCCATCTTCAGGAAGAGCAGGTAGGTGAGCTGCTCGATGTAGTCCAGGTAAGACAGCCCGTCGTCGCGGAGGACGTTGCAGTAGTTCCAGAGCTTCTGCACGATCTGCTGCGAGTGGTTGTGGTTCGTCACGCCCGCGCCCTCCGCCGCCGCCGCGGCGTGCGCCCGTCCGAGGCCTGCGCCGCACGCTCGGCGCGGATGCGCTCCAGCAGCACCTCCGCCGGCTCGTCGTCGGGGTCCTGCGGCACCAGCCGGCCCTCAAAGGCGCGCTTGAGGATCGAGCGCCGCAGCGCCGTCGCCCGCCGCAGGCCGTCGGCCACCGCCGCTTCCAGCTTCTCCGCGATGGACAGCCGCCGCTCGACCTCCGCGACGATTCGGTGCTGCTCGGCGGTGGGAGGAACGGGAATGACGATGGAGCGCACGATAGAGAGATTGAGGTTGGGCTGGACGCCGCCTGCCGACTGACGGCGCAGATCATCGTAGTGCTTCCTGAGGAACTGCTGCACGTAGGGCTTCATTGGTTGCGTGGCGTCGTTGAATAGCACGGCAGCACAAGCTTGGTTGGTGGCCGCGGCGATTCTCATCTCCGCGCTCTTGCCGCGAGTCTTGCCCTCTCCATACATCGCGACGAGCATCGTTCCTGGTGGAAAGATCTTGGCGTTCGTTTCTCGGATCGCTAGTTCCGTAATGTGCTCCTGGGCTGCATCAACGAAAGGCAGGTTGAGCGCGCCGCTCGTAACCCAAGGTATGTCTCCTCCGTAGTACTCTGGCCGAGAGCGGAGTGGCGTTGCTCCCGTCTCTACTCGAGCCAGTCTGCCGAGTTCGCAGGCCGCCCAGCCTTCCGTCGTCGGCGATACATCAACCAGAGTTGAGATGCCAAGTTGAGACAACTGCTGCGACGCAGATTCGAACTCCCGCCCCTCCGCGCGCGCCAGCGACGCCTCCGTCGGGACGAGGCGGCCTTCGACGGCCGCGTGCAGCACGGATGCCCGATAGCGCCGGAGCCCCGCCCGCGCCCGCTCCAGCCCCCCCACCGCCGCATCGAGCCGCGTGAGCTGCTTCTCGATCTCCGCGACGATCCGGCGCTGTTCGGGGAGGGGTGGAAGTGGAATATGCGTCCGCTGAACGTCACTCCTCTTTAGGTTGTTGATGTTAGTGCCGCGCGCTGCGTTCGACCAGACCTTCCGGATGTCTGCCGACTGGAGAAAGTAGCCCACGTAACTGCTGTCAGCTTCTGGTCCGGTCCGCACGACCGCGCAAAATGCACCGAACGTGCCTTCCCACTCGTTGGCGAGCCTCGCTGACTTGCCGACAACTTGAACGCTGCCGCTTGATGTCGCGACGACGATGTCTCCGGCGCGAAGCCTCTGTTCCAGCGACACAAGTTCCTCCGGAACAAACAGCAGTGGTTCGTCCAACAATAGCTGGGTTTCGCCGATGTTCGTTGCCCGCAGTAGCGGCAGATGTCTAACTGCTGGGCTCGGCCGAGCCTGGGACTTCCTGTACGTCACTCCCCGCTGGAAACCGCAAACCTCGGCTATCGTCGCTTTCGCCCACCCGGGCGGCAGGTGAACGTTGTTCACGCGACGAGGACTCCGTTCAGCTCGTCCAGCAGCGCCGGGAGCCCTTCGCCGAAGACTTCGAACGCCTTACCCCTGCCCCCGAGCTGCTCGAACGGCACGTAGTCGAAGTTGTCCATCTCCATCGCCAGCCCGCTCGCGACGTGGTCGCGGATCAGCGCCAGCCAGCTCCGCTGCTCCTCCGTGAACGCGCGGCCCGCCACCTCCTGCATCGCCATCCACCGCTCGAAGCGCGCCGTTACCCCGTCGGCGAACGGCGCCAGCTCGTCGTCCTGCCGCAGCGCGAACCGCACCAGCGACACGATGTCCGTGAGGAGGCGCCTGTCGCCGGCCCCGCGCACCCGGGACGCGTCGAGCGTCTCGTAGGCCCGCCAGAGCTGCTCCGGCAGCCAGGAGCGCGGCGGCGCCTTCAGCGCGTCGGCCAGCGCCTTGATGTCGGCGAACCGCAGGCGCTCCCGGTACGGCCGGCTGTACAGCACCTGCAGCGCCGTGATCTCGTCTTTGTGCTCGCGGATGAACGCCTCGAACGACGTGACCAGCGTCTTCGCCCGCTCCTTCGCCTCCTCCGAGTACGCCGCCTCCAGGACGACGTCCTTGCTGACCGTGTCAAGCGTCTGCTCGAAGCGCTGCTTCATCAGTACGATCTCGTCGCGCAGCGCCGGGTTGGTGGCGAGCGGTGCGGCGGCGGCCCGCAGCAGCTCCTGCGCCGCCTGCTCGACCTGCTCCGGCGCAGGCTCCGCGTCGGGCGGCAGCCCCGCCTCCGCCCGGGCGGCGTCCCGCTGCCGGTCGGGGTCCAGCGCCTCGACGATCCCCGCGGCGATGTCGCGCGGACTCATGCCGCCGGCCAGCTCCGTGAGCTTCCGGCGGTCGCCGGCGCCGATCTGGCGGTCCAGGCGCGCCAGCCGCCCGGCCAGCGTCGACAGCACGTCGGGGTCGGTGCTGCCGAAGGCGACGGTCTGGATCAGCTTCTGCAGCGGCACCGTCGGCTGCCGGTCGAGCGGGCGGGTGTCGGTGAGGTTGCTCTCGCACAGCCCCACGGCGTCGACGATGACGAAGCGCGTCTTGCTGGAGGCGTCGGGCGTCACCGCCAGCAGCTCGTTCCCGTCGATGACGCGCACGCCACGGCCCTTCATCTGCTCGAAGAAGATGCGGCTCTTCACCTCGCGCATGAACATCACCACTTCCAGCGGCTTGATGTCGGTGCCCGTAGCGAGCATGTCCACCGTGACGACGATACGCGGGTTGTAGCCGTTGCGGAAGGCGGAGAGGAGGTCCTCGGGCTTGTGGCCGCTGGCCTTGAAGCTGACCTCGCCGGTCTTCGGATCGACGACCTTCACCACGCTGGTCCGGTAGGTGATCTTCTGCGCGAACTCGTTGCCCTTCCCGAACTCCTCGCGGACGACCTGCACGATGTCGTCGGCGTGGCTGTCGTCCTTGGCGTAGATGAGCGTCTTCGGCACGTCGGTGCGCCCGGGGAAGATCTCGGTGAACAGCCGGTCGCGAAACGTCTGCACGACCGTCCGGATCTGGTCCAGCGCCACCACGTCACGGTCGAGCGCCCTGGCCGCGTAGGTGAGGTCGTCGTCGAGTTGCTCCCAGCGCACGGCGCGGGTGAGGCGGTCGCGCCGGTCGACGAAGTACCCCGCCTCGACGGTGGAGCCGGACTCCGTGATCTGCGTGCGAATGCGGTACACGTCGAACTGGACGTTCACGCCGTCGGCGACGGCCTGCTCGTGGTTGTACTCCATCACCAGGTTCTGGTTGAAGAATCCGAACGTCTGCTTGGAGGGCGTGGCGGTGAGCCCGATGATGTAGGCGTCGAAGTACTCCAGCACCTGCCGCCAGAGGTTGTAGATCGAGCGGTGGCACTCGTCCGAGACGATGAAGTCGAACGTCTCGATGGGGATCGCCGGGTTGTAGACGACGGACGCCGGCTCCCGCATCAGGGGCGCGCCGCTGTCCCACTGCGACCCCTCCTCGGCTTCCGGCGAGAACTCCTCTTCGCCCTTCAGCATCGAGTACAGCCGCTGGATGGTGGTGATGCAGACGCGGGCGACGGGGTCGACCTTGTTCGCCGTGAGGTGCTGGACGTTGTACAGCTCGGTGAACTTCCGGCCGTCGTCGGGCGTGGTGTACTGCTGGAACTCCCGGAGCGCCTGCCGCCCGAGGTTCGCGCGGTCGACCAGGAACACCACGCGCTTCGCCCCGCCGAACTTGATCAGGCGGTAGATGGCGGCGATCGCGGTGAGGGTCTTGCCGCTCCCGGTGGCCATCTGGATCAACGCGCGCGGCCGGTCCTCGCTGAGCGACTGCTCCAGGTTCCGGACGGCTTTGATCTGCGCAGTCCGGAGTCCCGTCTCGATCAGCGGCGGCATCTCCTTCAACGCGCGGCGCAGCGTGGCCTTCGCATGGTATCTGCCTCGCTCCTCGCCGACCTCCACATCCGGCGAAGGCGTTGCCGGGGCCGAATCGATCCACGACGCGAGCGTCTCCGGGCGGTGGAAGCTGGAGACCCCCCGGCTGCGCGGCTCGGGGTCGAGCCGGTTGGTGAACCGTGTTTCGATGCCGGTGCTTTCGTAGAGGAAGGGCAGGGGACGGACGAGCGCGGGGATCTCGTCCGGCATGCCCTCGCTGTACTTCTCGGACTGCCACTCCACGCCGGTCAGTGTGGTCCCCTGGGCTTTCGCCTCGATCGCCCCCACCGCCTTCGCATCGACGTAGAGCAGGTAGTCGGCGACACCGTGGCCGCCCTTCAGCGGGAACTCACGCACGGCCACGCCGCGGCACGCCGTCAGGTTCACCCTGTCGCGGTCCTGGATCACCCAGCCGGCGAGCTGCAGGCTCCGGTCGATGGCCTCACGCGCCTCTTGTTCGGGCTTCGGCATTGTGCGTGGAGTATACGGCCGGTGCGAGGTATCGCGGCTCTCGCCGGCACCCGCTCGGGCCTTGAGCCCGAACTCGCCGGATGGAGCTACTGCTAACAATGGAATGAGGCCGACTCCCATCCCCGCCAAAGGAGGGTCGACCTCATTCCTGTACTTTGAGACCCCCAGGGGCCTCAGGAGCGACTATAGAACAGCAATACCGGAAATGCAATACCGTCTGTTCGGTTTCTGGAATTTAATGTACAGAATAAGACATAACGCGCGCCGCCGCCTCGTGCGTACGTGTTGCCCGGCCGCCGGCGTGGGGGCGGCAAGGCGCGCGAGCGCTACCGCTTCGGCCCCGGGGCCGGGGAGATCTCAGCTTCGGTCAGCCGATGCAGCGTCGGACACTTCTCGAACCTGACGTGAATCCAGCCGGGCCAACCGGCGCGGGTCGCCTCGATCACGGTGCCGATGTCGCCGTGCATCGCATGGGCGATCAGGTGCGGCCGTGAACGGTCCAGGGCTTCCGCGCGCAGCGTGACCCGGCTGCCCGGGACGATGCCCGTCGATTTCGGTTGCCTTCGTCCACTCACCTTCACCGCCTCCTGCGACGCAAGATACATCCTTACACGCTAACCGGCTTGATACGCTGGGCGCGTGCCCGCGATTCGTCGCCAGAGGGCCGCGACGCCAGCAGGAGGGACTCGATGATTGTGGGGCTTCACGGACTGTTCTACACGACGGCGCCGGAGGAGGCGCGGGCATTTCTGCGGGACAAGCTCGGGCTGCCGTCGTACGACTCCGGCGGCGGCTGGCTGATCTTCGACATCGCTTCGGCCGATGTCGGCTGCCACCCGTCGGACCGCGCGTATCACGCGCTGTCATTCTCGTGCGACGACATCGACGCGACGGTCGCCGAGCTGGGCGGGCGCGGCGTCAGCTTCAGCGAGCCCGTCCGCGAGGAGGAGTGGGGGCGGGTGACGTCGTTCGACCTGCCGGGCGGCGGGCCGGTCCTGCTGTATCAGCCGAAGTACAAGTGACCGGACCGGCTGTCAGCTGGGCATCGGCGCGAGCACTTCCAGGATGTCGAAGTCGCTCGGCTTACGGATCAGCCCCGAGAGCTTCCCGATGAACTTCTGGAAGTCCGCATCGGCCTGATCGCTCTTCCGCCCGGCCTCGAACGCGGCGAGGTCGTTCCAGAGAATGCTGACCGTGAACTGCGGGGCCCCGGTGCCGGCGACCATTTCGCTGAGAGCGACCCGCAGCCCGCTGGACTGGCGAGCCTTGACCCGCTCCAGAACGATGGTCCGGACCTCGGGCACCTTGTCGGGTTCCGGGTAGATGGATACGCGCTGCATGTACATGCTGCTGTCCCTTTCGCGATGCGCAAGGCATCGTCCTTCAGCGCCGAGAGCGCCGTGGCTACGCCGTGGCTGCCGCGGGGATGGCGCCGATCTGCGTCATGAGTCCCAGGGAGTCCCACTGGGTCCAGTCGCCGCTGATCTTGCCGCCGGCCGTCGTCAGGATGGAGATGCCGCCAATCTCGAACGACTTGCCGCTGGCCGGCACGCCCAGGAAGTCGCCCTTGTGCGTCCCACGCGCCGTCCAGCGCGCCACGATGCGGTCGTCCCCGGCGATCACCTCTTCGATGTTCATCTTCATGTCGGGGAAGCCCGCGCGGATGACGGAGATGGTCTGCCTGTAGCCCTCTCGCCCCGGCGGCAGTCCCGGCAACGGCGTGTGGTCGACGGGGTCCGACGTCATGATCTCGTCGATGACGCTCAGATCGCCTCCGAACGCATCCTCGTAGAGCCGCTTGGCCAGCGCTTTCGCATCTGCAGACATACTTGGCCTCCTCACCGGAATAGTGGTGCCCCGCACCGCGCCCGCTGTTCAGATGCGCAGTCTACGCCGGAACGGGGTTGGGGGCGAGTGCCGCCTGCCGGACGCGTTCGCATCGCGCTCCTGTGGTTGCGGGGCCCTCGACCCGCGGGAGCTGGATGGGGCGGAGGTCCAGCGCCTACGCGTCAGACTCTGGCCGGTACGGCGCTTCATGGTCGATGTCGCCGACGAACTCAGGCAGTTCTGCGTGTCCGAGCTGCTGGCGGATCGCCGCGTTTTCGCCCGTGTGGTACCAGTAGTGGTAGAGCATCCGTTGCAGCAGTGACCCGAAGGTGTACTCGCTCGGCTTCCCGTCCGTCATGACGTTGGACAGGAGCGTCTCGGTGGAGACCGCATCCAGCCAGGGATCGGCGGCGCTTGTGATGGCGCGCCACGCCCGCCGCGCGTCGTCCAGCGCCGGTGTGCTGGCCGGCGCGCGGTAAGCGAACTGATCGTTGACGTCGGGCAGCAGGACCTTCGACTGGGCGCGATCCAGCCAGTAGCGCTGTTCCTGCCACGCAAGGTGGCCGACGTTCCAGCTGATGCAGTTCATCGGCAGGAACCGCCGCTGGGCCTCGGCCTCGGTCACGCCGTCCAGCCCCCGGATGAACTCGCTACGGGCGAATCTGAGTTGGTCGACCAGCGGATGAACCACAGCGCAGCCGCTCCATCGCTCTTCGCGGAACCGCCGCGAGACTCGCGTGGGGCGAGCATACGCGCAAGGGCGCCTCGCCGCAATAAAACACGTTCCGCCCCTGCGAAATCCGCATTTCCCGCGGCGCAGCTCCGTCCCGTACGCTGGGCGCTATGGCCGCGATCTTCGCCGAAGGCCTGGTGAAGCACTTCCCGCCCGACGTCCACGCCGTCGACGGCATCGACCTGTCGATCGACGAGGGGCAAGTGTTCGGCTTTCTCGGCGCGAACGGCTCCGGGAAGACGACCACCGTGCGGATGCTGACGACGCTGCTGCGCCCGACGGCGGGCCGCGCGCAGGTGCTCGGCCTCGACGTGGGCGCGGACGCGACGGAGGTGCGCCGGAGCGTCGGCGTGGCGCTGCAGGAGGCGGGGCTCGACGACATGCAGACGGGCCGCGAGCTGCTGCAGCTCCAGGCGCGGCTGTACGAGCTGCCGCCGGGCGCGGTGAAGCAGCGGGTGCAGCAGCTGCTCCGCATCGTCGACCTGGAGGACGCGGCGGACCGGCGGATCAAGACGTACTCCGGCGGGATGAAACGGCGGCTCGACCTGGCGGCGGCGCTCGTGCACCGTCCGAAGGTCGTCTTCCTCGACGAGCCGACGACCGGCCTCGACCCCATCAGCCGGGAGGCCATCTGGCGCTACGTGGTGGAGCTGAACCGTGAGGACGGCGTGACGTTCTTCCTGACGACGCAGTACCTCGAGGAGGCGGACCGCCTCGCGCACGACGTGGCGATCATGGACCGCGGCCGCATCGTGGCGCAGGGGTCGCCGGCGGTGCTGAAGTCGAGCATCGCCAGCGATGTGGTGACGCTGCGCATCGACGGCGGAGAAGACGAGCGGTCGCGCGCCGAGGCGATCGTGCGGCGCTTCGAGGGGGTGGAGGAGGTGCGGGTGGTGGCCGACTCGATCGTGGTGTACGTGCGGGAAGGGAGCGCGGCGATCTCGAAGCTGGTCCTGCTGCTGGCCGAGGAGTCGCTGCGGGCGCGCGAGGTGACGCTGGCGCAGCCGACGCTCGACGACGTGTTCCTGCGCAAGACGGGGCACCACCTCGAGGCGGATGAGCGCGCGATCGAGGCGGCAGGGAGGGCGGGCTGATGCGCACCCTGCGGGCGACGGCCCATCTGACGGCGCGGTCGCTGCGGGAGTCCCTCCAGCAGCCGGCGCTGGAGATCGGCAACATCTTCATCCCCATCTTCTTCTTCGCGGTGACGGTGGGGGCGATCGGCGGCGTCGCCGGCCGGGCGTTCGGGTTCGAGAACTACCTGGGGTTCCAGATGCCGGTGGCGGTCCTGCAGGGGGTGGCGGGGGCGGCCGGATCATCGGGTATCGCGATGGTGACGGACATCGAGCGGGGGTATTTCGACAAGCTGCTGCTGACGCCGGCGCCGCGGGTGTCGCTGCTGCTCGGGCGTCTCGCCGCGGACGCCGTGCGGGTGATGGTGATCACGCTGCTGATCCTCGCCGGGGGGCTGGCGACGGGGTCGGGGATGCAGGCGGGGCCGCTGGGCGTGCTGCTGATCCTGGCCATCTCCGGGGCGTTCGGGATCTCGTACGCCGGCATCGGCGTGGCGATCGCGCTGCGGACGGGGAGCGCGCAGGCCGCGCAGGCGAGCTTCCTGCTGTTCTTCCCGCTGCTGTTCCTCTCGCCCGCGTTCGCGCCGAAGGAGTTCTTCTCGCCCTGGCTGGAGTTCCTGGCGACGATCAACCCGGTGACGTACATCCTGGAGGCGATGCGGGACCTGGTGCTGGAGGGGTGGGACTGGCCGTCGCTGGCGAAGGGGCTGGCATCGATTGCGGGGCTGGGTGGGTTCTCGCTGAGCCTGTCGCTGGCGGCGTTGCGGTCCCGTACGGCGTAGGTCGACTCTCCGGAGGCCTGCCACAAATCATCGGGGCTTTTGACATATCTCCCGATGATTTGGTACACTAGGCCATGACCGCTCGCAGTCCTCAGACCTTCGTGGAACGCCTGCGGGCGAGAGGCGTCGCGCGCTCCCGGGACATCGAGAACTGGGGCGTCTCGCGCCGCGATCTGGCACGCCTCGTTGACCGAGGTGTCGTCGAGAGGCTCTCGAGGGGACTCTACGCGGCGCCTGGTGGCACTCTCTCCGGTCACGACGATCTCATCGCCGCCGCGATCCGCGTCCCGAAGGGCGTGATCTCTCTGCTTTCGGCGCTCCGCTTCCATGACCTCACCACGCAGTCGCCGCACGAAGTGTGGATGGCCATCGGGGAGAAAGACTGGCGTCCTTGCGTGGCTCACCCTCCCATCCGCTTCGTGCGCTTTTCAGGCGCCGCCCAGCGAGAGGGCATCGAGATCCATGAGATCAGCGGCGTATCCGTGCCGGTCTACAGTCCGGCCAAGACCGTAGCTGACTGTTTCAAGTACCGGCGCGTCATCGGCCTCGACGTGGCCATCGAGGCTCTGCGGGACTTCCTTCGGGACCGCCGCGGCTCCGTCGATGACCTCTGGAGGTACGCGAAGATCTGCCGCGTGGCCCGTACGATGCGGCCGTATATCGAGTCGCTGGCGTGACCGATCGAGCGTCACCGGCATCGGTTCGGGCTCGCCTCCTGAACCTTGCGCGAGCACGAGGCGAGCAGCTGGAGTTTGTCCTCACCAAGTACGCGAACGAGCGCCTGCTGTACCGTCTGAGCAAGTCGCCACATCGCGATCGCTTCATCCTCAAAGGCGCGATGCTCTTCGAGATCTGGGGCGACGCTCCCCATCGTCCCACGCGCGATATCGATCTCCTGTCCGTTGGTGATCTGGCGATCGACCGGCTGGAAGAGATCGTTCGTTCTGTCAGCGTGCAGCCCGTAGAGCCGGACGGGATCCGTTACCAGCCCGACTCGGTACGAGGAGCGCCGATCAGGGAGGATCGGCCGTACCACGGCGCGCGCATCCGCCTCCTCGCGGAGCTCGAGGGCGCCCGCATCTCGCTGCAGGTCGATGTTGGCTTCGGCGACGTGATCACGCCGGGCGCACGAAGCGAACGCCTGGCGACGCTTCTGGAGTTCCCCGCACCGGTGATGCGCGTATATCCTCCCGAAACCGTCATCGCCGAGAAGTTCGAGGCAATGGTGCGGCTGGGGATCGCCAACACAAGGATGAAGGACTTCCAAGACATCTTCCAACTGGCCCGGACGAAGGGCTTCGACGGTGCCCTCTTGCGGGATGCCGTATCCGCGACGTTTCGGCGAAGGGGTACTCCCATCCCGACCGCGCCGCCGTTCGCCCTCACGGACGAGTTCGCCCAGGACCAAGCGAAGCAAGCCCAGTGGCGGGCATTCGCCAGTGGCGCCGGGAACACGTGCGGGGATCTGACGCTCCCGGCCGTCGTCGAAGCCCTGCGCGCCTTCATCGTGCCGTTGCTGGAGGCCGCAGACACCGAGGCGCTGGTCGGCCGCCGGTGGACACCGGCCGGGAAGTGGCATCCGATCACGGACTCGGCGTAAAGGGAAGCAGAGCTACGACACCGCTCCTGTTACCCTGCACCGATATGAATCCCGCCCGCATCCGCAACTTCTGCATCATCGCGCACATCGACCACGGGAAGTCGACGCTCGCCGACCGCTTCCTGGAGATGACGGGCACCATCTCGCGCCGGGACATGTCGGAGCAGGTGCTCGACGACATGGACCTCGAGCGCGAGAAGGGCGTGACCATCAAGGCGAAGGCCGTCCGCATGGCCTTCACCCACCGTGACGGCGAGGCCTACGAGCTGAACCTGATCGATACGCCCGGGCACGTGGACTTCGGCTACGAGGTCTCGCGGGCGCTGGCGGCGTGCGAGGGGGCGGTGCTCGTCGTCGACGCGGCGCAGGGCATCCAGGCGCAGACCCTGGCGAACGTCTATCTGGCGCTCGACGCCGACCTGACGCTGATCCCCGTCGTGAACAAGATCGACCTGCCGGGGGCCGAGCCGGAGCGTGTCGCCCAGGAGCTGGTCGACACGCTGGGCTTCACCACGGAGGAGATCCTCTTCGCCTCGGCGAAGGAGGGGACGGGCACGCACGAGATCCTCGAGGCGGTTGTCGACCGGGTGCCGGCGCCCCCGGCGGAAGCGGGCCGCCCCCTGCGGGCGCTCATCTTCGACAGCAAGTACGACGCGTATAAGGGCGTCATCGCCTACGTCCGCGTCGTCGACGGCGCCGTCGACGCCCGCCGGAAGCTGCGGCTGATGTCGACGGCGCTGGCCGTCGAGGCGCTGGAGGTCGGCGTGTTCCGTCCCGGGCTGGACCCGGTGCCGGAGCTGACGACTGGCGAGGTAGGCTACGTCGCGACCGGACTGAAGGACGTGAAGGAGTGCCGGGTCGGCGACACGCTGACCGACGACACGAAGCCGGCGTCGGAGGCGCTGCCCGGCTACCGCCCCGTGAAGCCGATGGTGTTCGCGGGACTCTATCCGCAGAACGCCAACGAGTACCCGTTGCTGCGCGACGCGCTGGAGAAGCTTCAGCTCAACGACGCCTCGCTGGTCTACGAACCGGAGTCGAGCGTGGCGCTGGGGTTCGGGTTTCGCTGCGGCTTCCTGGGGCTGCTGCACATGGAGATCGTGCAGGAGCGGCTGGAGCGCGAGTACGCCATCAACCTCCTCGCGACCGCGCCCAGCGTCGAGTACGAGGTCACGAAGACCAACGGCGACGAAGTGGTCATCGACAACCCGGCGGCGCTGCCGCCCCCGCAGGAGATCGAACAGATCCGCGAGCCCTGGATGGATATCTCCGTCGTCTGCCCGGAGCGCCACATCGGCGCGGTGATGGAGCTGGTGACGTCGAACCGGGGCGAGTTCAAGCGCATGGAGTACCTGCAGCACGGCATCCGCAGCGATGACGGCGCGACGAAGAGCGAGGGACGGGTGGTGTTGGAGTACCGGATCCCGCTGTCGGAGATCCTGGTGGACTTCTACGACCAGCTGAAGTCGCGCACGCAGGGCTACGCCAGCCTCGACTACTCGTTCTACAAGTACATCGCGGCGTCGCTGGTCAAGCTCGACATCCTGGTCAACGGCGCGCCGGTCGATGCGCTGTCGCTGATCACGCACCGGGCGGAGGCGCCGATGCGGGGGCGCCAGCTTGTCGAGAAGCTGCGCTCGCTGATCCCGCGCCAGATGTTCGACGTGCCGGTACAGGCGGCCATCGGCGGGCGGATCGTGGCGCGGGAGACGGTGCGGGCGATGCGGAAGAACGTGCTGGCGAAGTGCTACGGCGGCGACGTCACGCGCAAGCGGAAGCTGCTGGAGAAGCAGGCGGAGGGGAAGAAGCGGATGAAGCGCGTGGGGAACGTCGATATCCCGCAGGAGGCCTTCATGGCCGTCCTGCGCCTGGACAAGTGACGGCGGCGGCCCGCGGGGGTTATGATTCGAGTGATACTGACCAACGACGAGGAGCCCACGTGAACGAAATCCTGCTGAACCTCCACATCGAACCTCTCGACGAAGGGGGCTTCCTCGCGACGAGCGAGGAGTTGCCGGGGTTGATCGCGCAGGGTCGCACGATCGCCGAAACGATCGAGATCGCGCAGGACGTCGCCCGAAAGCTCGTCGAGTCGTACCGGGAACACGGCGACTTACGATGATGCTGGGCGGCCACACAGGGCCGCCCCTACGCTCCCTGGTACAGCCGCTCAGCGACTACTCCGCGATGAACGTCAGCTCGCGGTCGTTGGCGCGGACTGTGTACGTCGTACCGGCGGTGAGGTCGCTGCCCAGCTCGACGATCTCCTCGTGTGTGCCGTAGATCTGCGTGCAGACCGCATCCTCGCCGCCGCCGCGCAGGTTCGTCACGACGATCTCGAACACCTCCCCGGAACGCTCCATCTTCACGGCGTCGAAGCTGTGGCAGCCGTCCGGGATGCCGGAGACGACCCGGGCGGCGTACTGGGGCGGGAAGCTCTCGCGGATGATCAGCTCCAGATCGTCGATCGGCGCCGCCACCATATCCGGGCCGGCGCGGGGGACGCTCTCGGTGTCGCTGCCGCAGGCCCCCACCGCGAAGCCCAGCACCACGGTCGCGACGATGATCCATCTCTTCATGTCGTCACCTCCGCTGCGGTATTAGACGGCGGCCGCGCGCAGCTAGTTCCGGGGCCATCCCGGACCGGAGGAGCGGCCTCCGGGTATTCTAGGGGCGTCATGCCCGCCCCCTTCGACCTCACCCGCTTCCACGAACTGCTCCGCACCCGGAGCCTCGGGCGGAACTTCATCTTCGAGCCGGCGGTGGGGTCCACGATGGACGTCGCGCGCGACGCGGCGCAGCACGGCGCGCCCGAGGGCACCGTCGCCGCCGCCGACGAGCAGACCGCCGGCCGCGGCCGCCTCGGGCGCTCGTGGGTGACGCCGCCCGCCTCCAACCTCGCGACGACCATCGTCGTGCGGCCGCCGCCGGCGATCGCTCGCCAGGTCGCGATGATCGCGCCCCTCGCCGTCTGCAACGCTGTCGCCGGCGCGACCGGCATCCGGGCGGACATCAAGTGGCCGAACGACGTCCAGATCCACGGGAAGAAGCTCGCCGGCATCCTCATCGAGTCGGACGTTGACGCTGACCCGCCGTACCTGCTGGTGGGTTGCGGCATCAACGTGAATTTCGACCCGCGCGCCTACGACGAGATCCGGGACATCGCGACGAGCCTGCTCATCGCGACGGGCGACACCGTCGAACGGGAGCCGCTGCTGGCGGCGTACCTGCTGCACTTCGAGGACCTGTACGACGCCGCGAAGGCCGGGCTGTCGCCCCGCGACGACTGGCGCTCCCGGCTGGTGACCATCGGACAGAAGGTGAAGGTCTCCTGGCCGGGCGGATCGGTCGATGGGACGGCGTTCGACGCGGACCACGACGGCTCGCTGATCGTGCTGCGCGACGACGGCACCCTGGAGACGGTCGAGGCGGGCGACGTCACGCTGCGGGTGTAGCGCGAGCCTCCGCCAGCCGCCGCACGTTCGCCAGCGAGCGAGCGAACACCCGCCGCAAGTGCGGCCGCACGATGAGCGAGAACATCGCCTCGCCGAGCGGGCCGAGCGGCGGCCGGAAGTCCTCCGTCCAGACAAACGTCGTGCCGCCGGCCGACGGCTCCAGCACGAAGGATCCGGTGCCGTGGAACTGCCCGCGATGCAGCACGTCCATCCGGTGCGGCGGCTCCCAGGCAGTGATCTCCATCACGTCCCGGACGATGGGGAGGCCGAACAGCTCGCTGGTCACGTGCAGCACTGTCCCGGCGCCGATCTTCCGCTCCGAGACGATGCGCAGGCTGCGCAGGTCGACCATCCACTCGCCCTGCCGGTCGAGGTCCGCGATCACGTCCCAGACGGCATCCGGCGGCGCGGCGATAGACGCCCGGACTTCGAGATGAGCCATCGTCAGCTCACCACGCCCGACGGAACTGCACTGTCATGCTGAGCGAAGCGAAGCATCTGATCCCTCGGCGCTACAGGTCCGTAGACTCCGGTCGCGAAGACGTCACAATTGGGTAGAGCATGTGCCCCGGCAGACCCCTCGCTGCGCTCAGGGTGACACTGCGCTCTCATCTCTCCGCGAGGAATTCGCCGATGTGCGCCGCCACCAGCTCCGGGTGGCTCCAGATCAGCCCGTGGCCGGCGCCCTCGACGGTCACCCGCCGGCTGCCCCGGATGCCCCGCGCCAGCACGTCGGCGAAGCGCGCCGGCGTGAGGATGTCGTCGGACGCCGCGAGGATCAGCGTCGGGGCGGTGATCTGCCCCAGCCGGTCCTCCGTGAACGCCCCGAGCACCGCGCACACGTGGCGCTCGTACGCCTCCTGCGACTGCCACAGCTCGTTGGCGACCGTGCGGCGGACCATCTCCTCCACAAACCCGTCGCGGCGATAGTCCAGGTGGCTGTACACGTTCGGGAAGGTCACGCGGCAGAACTCCTCGCGCGAGAGCGTGCGCCGGAGCAGCGCCTGCCCCTCGAAGATGGCCGTGCCGCGCGGGTCGCCGCTGGTGTACGTCGTCACCAGCGCCAGCCGCCGCACCCGCTCCGGATGGCGGATCGCCAGCTCCTGCGCGATCACGCCCCCCATCGACACGCCGGCGATGTCCGCGCGTTCGACCTCCAGCGCGTCGAGCACCCCCACCGCGTCGCCCATCATGTCGATGACGTCGTAGGGCGCCTCGACGGCCGAAGAGCGGCCGACGTCGCGGTTGTCGAAGCTGATGCAGCGGAAGCGCTGCGCGAGGTGCGGCACCACCCCCGCCCACCCCCGGTGGTCGACGCCGAGGCCCTGGATGAAGAGCACCGGCGGCCCCTCGCCGGCCTCGCGGTAGAAGATCTCGATCCCGCCGATGTTCAGCGCTGGCATCGCATCACACTCCGGGAACGCGGGCTGCATCGGACACCTCACCCCCGGCCTTCGGCCACCCCCTCTCCACAGTGTGGAGAGGGGGACGGGGGCTGAGGTCGATCGTGTGCCGCGCGTCGCCGTTATACGTGATGGTCATCAGGGCTCGCGTCATCCCGCTACGACACCACCCCTTCGTGCGACGACGTCCCCGCCGCCGCCGGATCAGCCGCCGCCGCCCCCACCCGCACCCGCGGCCGGGCGCCCCCGCCATCCCCCGCGTGGCCGTCGCGGTTCAGGCTGCCCTGCATGAACATCTCGATCAGGTCGATGGGCACCGGGAAGATGATCGTGCTGTTCTTCTCCGTCGCCACTTCCGAGAGGGTCTGGAGAAAGCGCAGCTGCAGCGTCGCCGGCTGCTCCGACATGATCCTCCCCGCCTCCGCCAGCCGCTCCGACGCCTGCAGCTCACCCTCGGCGTTGATCACCTTGGCGCGGCGCTCGCGCTCCGCCTCCGCCTGGCGGGCCATCGCCCGCTGCATCCCCTGCGGCAGCTCCACGTCCTTCACCTCGACGGTCGAGACCTTCACCCCCCACGGCTCCGTCTGCTCGTCGATGATGGTCTGCAGCCGGGAGTTGATCTGCTCGCGCGACGACAGCAGCTCGTCGAGGTCCGACTGCCCCAGCACGCTCCGCAGCGTCGTCTGGGCGATCTGCGACGTCGCCCGGAAGTGGTCCAGCACCTTCACCACCGCGTCCTCGGGGTTGGTGACGCGGAAGTAGATGACGGCGTTCACCTTCACCGTCACGTTGTCGCGCGTGATGCACTCCTGGCTCGGCACGTCCATCGTCACCGTCCGCAGGTCGATGGTCACCATGCGGTCGACGATGGGCAGGATCACGAAGAGCCCCGGCCCCTTCGCCCCCACCAGCCGCCCCAGCCGGAAGATCACCCCACGCTCGTACTCGGCGACGATCTTCACGGAGTAAAACCAGACCAGGAAGCCCCAGGGCGGGATGAGCAGGATGAACGCGAAGATCGTCAGCAGCACCCGGACGACGGACGCCATGCCGGCCTCGTCCTTCGCGCGCAGCTCGGGGACATCGATGGGGGGTTGGTTCGCCATGGGACGCTCCTTTCCCGTGCGGCGTATGTGCCTTCATTGTACGGGGCGGGCAGCCCTGAGCCGTTAGCTGTGAGCCGTGAGCCGTGAGCGCTCAGCCGGCCGTGTGTCACCCCGAGCGAAGCGAGGGGTCTTCGGGCACCCTGATCCCCATCCTTGCCGCGGCGTTGATGAGGCATCGGCGCACCAGGATTCCTCGCTGCGCTCGGAATGACCGTATTGCGATCTTGCACCCACCCCCCCACAGGCGTACGATCGCCGCTGCTGACCGCTGACCGCTGACCGACTGACCGACTGAAAGACTGACCGACCGACAGACCGACGGACCGCCAGACGGAGAGACTCGCGATGCTCGAACACGTAGACCGCATGCAACTGGCCGTCCGCGACCGCGACGCCGCCGCCCGGACGTTCATCGAAGCGTTCGGCGCGGAGCCTGCCGGCGACGACGAGGTGCGCGCGCTGGGCGCGCAGCGCCGGACGGTCCACGCCGGCACCAGCGAGTTCGAGCTGCTCGAGCCGTCCGGGGACGGGCCCGTGCGCGACTACCTCGAAGCGTGGGGCGAGGGGCTGTTCGCCGCCGGGTTCTCGACGAAGGACGTCGCGGGGCTGGCGGCGCGCCTCGACGCGAAGGGCGTCCGCTACGCCGGCGAGCGCGGGCAGCTGCACATCGCGCCCGACCAGACGCCGGGGCTGCGGATGGTGATCTCGGAGGCCGTCGCCCGCCCCATGGTGGGGCTGGTGCGCTACCTCTACGAGGCGACGAACCTCATCGAAGACCACAAGAGCGCGGCGGACTTCTACGCCGACCGCTTCGGGCTGGACGCGTCGCGGTTCGTGCCCATCGCGAGTGAGCAGTACGGCTACGCCGGCCAGCTGACGATGTTCGACCCGCCGGGACGCCTCGACCGCATCGAGCTGTCGCAGATCACCGACCCGCAACGGCCGATGGGGCGCTTCATGACGCGCCGGGGCGGGCAGTGCCTGTACATGTGCTACTGCGAGGCGGAGGAGATCCGCCCGATCGCGGAACGGCTGGAGAAGCGCCAGATGCGTTACGCCGGCCGCCGCCCGAACGACCCGGACCCGGCGGGCATCTTCGTCCACCCCTCCGGCCTGCACGGCGTCCTCATGGGCATCAGCCGCACCAACCTCGCCTGGTCCTGGTCCGGCCACCCCGAACTCTCCGGCACCACCGCCCCCGCCGGACACTGAGGATCACGAGCGTCAAAGCGCAAATCCGTACTTCGCCGCAAGCTGTTCTGGCGTTAGCGTGGCAGGTGCAGGGGGAGTCACCTCACTGACAAAGCGACTCACTTGGTTGTCGAAGTAAGTCCCCGGCGGGACGCGAAACATGCCCATACGGCGCGCAAGATCGACCCGCATTCGTCTACCTGATGACAGGAGAAGAACCCGGCGCGTGCGGGTCATGGCCACATAGAAGAGGCGCCGCTGCTCCTCAAGTTGCGCCTCAAAGGGGACTTCCGCATCGTCGGCCGTGAACGGCAACAGACCGTCAACGAGTCCGACGATCACCACCAGATCCGCCGTGAGTCCCTTGCTCTTGTGCAGGCTCATCACGCGAATCACCTGCGACTCTTCAGGCACCTCAGGCCCGCGTATCATGTCCCCCAGTCTGTCGAGCAGGACCGTCGGTGGCATGTCCTGTGTCACTACCTCTAGAGCAGCAGAGCGCAGAAGCGCGCACCCTAGGTCTCCATCTCTGAATAGGGCATCGACGAGATCCATGCCGAAGACATTCTGAAGCCGTGCCAGTTCGCTTACTAGTTCCTTCCATCGCGTGACCAGCCGTCCGCCGTGAGGCAACGAGAGTTGCCCAGCAGACAGGCGGCCCAGCGCATCGTGTGGCGCCTCGCCGGACGTCGCGCAGTGCGATTGCAGGCGAGAGTAGGCTGCGGTGAGCCAGTTGGTCGTTCCGTGCCCCAGCCACCACCGAATAGCTGTTCGATCTGCCGGATCAACGAGTAGACGCAAGAGAGTGAATGCCCTCTGCGCCGAGAGATCCTCGAGCTCCTGTTCCTGGAAATAACTTCTGCTCTCGCGGCCTATTTCCGTAAGTTCGTCGCGCACCATGTACCCGACTTGGCGACGCGGAGAGAGAATGAGCACGCGGCCGGGATCGATCTCGCCGTGCGCACCTAGGTATGCGTCTACAAACTTCGCCACACCCTGAGCCTCGGTGTCAAGCGACGGCCAACGCACTACGTCCACATCTTGAGGCCTCTCCCGATCCACGCACTGAAGTGTCCGGGGCATCAGCCTGTGCGTCTGATGATCCATGAGCGCGTTCGCCATCTCGACAACAAGCGATGGGGACCGGTAACAGTCGTCTGTCTCAAGTGGTAGAACGCCAGGGAGGCGCTGCGCATAGTCGATGATGCCCGCCGGGTGTGCAAACTTAAAGGTGTAAATCGACTGGTCGTCGTCACCGATCACCAACTGTGCGCCGCTTCCCGAAAGTTGATTCACCAATTCTTGCTCGGCGCGATTCAGGTCTTGATACTCGTCGACAAGCGTATGCGCGTACCTGGGCCCCACATCAGGATTGTCCCGGAGGTAGGCCAACATCGTTGGCACGACCTCTCCAATGAGCATCGCACGATGGAAGATCAACCAGTCGATTAACGCTTGGTGAAAGTCGCGCTCGTGTTGGGTTCCCGGCCATCCAGGAACTTCGTGTCGAAGCTGTGCCCAAGCCGCTTCAAACGCCCGTATCGCTCGCTCTTTGCGGCGCGTTCCCGAGTAATTCACACCAGCAAACGAATCGGGGAGATCGGCGAGCAAAGGCTCTCGCTCGTAATCCAGCAGTGGTCGCGGCACCCGCCCGGTCGACTGCATAGTGCGCTGTCTTTGCAGTGCAGCAAAGCAGAGCGAATGGAGTGTACGGGCTTCGATCTGAGCGGCGGCCGGAATCCCGACGGAGGCGAGGTCGTTCCTTAGAGCATTCGCCGCTGCCCTCGTGAATGTGGCGGCGAGAATCGTGCTCGCGTCAACGCCGTCACCGAGCAGGCGTGCCACTCGGTGTTGTAGGCCGAACGTCTTCCCTGTCCCGGGCCCAGCAAGTACTCGTATGTATTGATCGGGCGCGTTCGCAATCTGCCAGTGGACACTGTTTGGGGAAAGAGGTTGCAGTGCCACGTTCACCCTGTCTCGCTAACGGCCGCATCTGCCGGTGGGGAAGCCGCGCAACCGCCCATGCAGATAGCCGCTTCCGAGACGACGGTCACCTCAGTAGCATGATACCTCTTTCGCATAGGGAGCAGCCGCCTGCGCCCTCGCCTTGGCTCGGCCTCAACCCGTGACACCAACCAATAGCACCTCCAGCACCACAACCCCTACGATCCCCCCATGACAAGGATCACGCCCAAGACCGCCCCGAGCCTCGCACACGCGGCACCTCAATCAAGCGCGGTGCGCACGCCCGCGAATCTGCGGGGCGGGGAAAAGTCGCGTTTTTCTCAAAAAACTATGGGTCAATCAAGTCCCGGAGCGCCAGGACCGCCGCCCCTCCACCCGCAGCAGGCGCCCGTGGTTCGGGGCGGGGAAGTGCCCTGCGAGCACCAGCAGCCCCTCCTCCTCCAGCCGCCCCGCGATCCGCGCCCGCGACTCCGCCGCCAGCGCCGGGTCCATGTCGAACACCGGCGACCACGCCGTCTCGATGAGCTGCGCCGGATGGTGCGCCAGGTCCCCGATGATCATCCCCGCCTCCCCGTCCGACACGATCGCCACGCAGGAGTGCGAGGGGGTGTGGCCGGGGGCGGGCAGCAGCGTCAGGTCGTCGGTCAGTTTGTGCTCACCGTCCACCAGCACCACCTCGGCGGCGTCCCGCAGCGGCAGCACGCAGTCGACCACGTGCTCGTTGCCCGCGGCGTGCGCCACGTCCGGCGCCGTGAAGTGCTCCCACTCGCTGCGGACGAAGACGTAGCGCGCCTTCGGGAACGTCGGAACGTAGGACTCGCCGCGCAGCGTCGTGTGCCAGCCCACGTGGTCGATGTGGATGTGCGTCGTGAACACCACGTCAACGTCGTCCGGGCGCACCCCCGCCTCGGCCAGCGCGTCGGGCAGCCGCCCGTCCGGGATGAGCTGGCGCCCCTTCGCGCCGATCCCGGTGTCGACGAGGATCGTCTGCCCCCCCGACCGCACGACGAAGGAAGTGACGGACACCGGGACGTTCTGCCCGTCGTCGATAAGGAGGTCGCGATACGGCGCCCACGCGTCCGCGGGGACCGAGGGGAACAGGAAGGCGACCGGCCCCTTCGTCCGCTGGTCGGCGACCGGCATGATCTCCACGCGGCCGATGCGGATGGTGTCGGGCATGGTGGTGCTCTCCCTTCGGTGCCGCGGGCGGCGCTGCGCATCCCTTCCGGGCTGCTCCGCCGGTTTTTTCTGGAGGCTGGGGGACACGCCCAGACCCCGTCAGGGGCTCCCGCCCTGCACCCCGCTTTCGTGGCGTGCAGGGTGACAGGTCTCGGCGTCGCGTGACAGGCGCTCGCGTCTTGTCCACCGAACCAGCGTCGTGGGAGCGCTTGCCCACTCGGTCCGCTATAGGTGCGCGCACGCGAGCGGGTGCAGGCCGCAGGCCTGCCGGGGGGCATGGGGGGTGTCCCCACCCCAGGAACACAAGCGGAGCAGCCCGTAGGGGTGCGGAGCGCCACCCGGACCGCCGCGCAGCGCGAACTCCCTGCGACGCCCGGATTCTTGTCCGCCTGCCCGGCATCCATCTATAATCCTCAATCCTCACTGAAGGGAGCGTCTATCATGCCGACCTCATACGCCTACTTCCAGAAGCACATCATGCCTCTGGACCAGGCGAAGGTACCGGTGATGACGCACGCCTTCCTCTACGGCACCGGCGTCTTCGAGGGTATCCGCGGTAACTGGAGCGATGAGCGCGGCGAGTGCCTGCTCTTCCGCCCCCGCGAGCACTTCGAGCGGCTGAAGATGTCCGGCCAGATCATGTACATCGACGTCCCGCAGTCCGCCGACGAGCTGACCGACATCTGCCGCCGAGTCGTCGAGCGCTGCGGCTTCCGCGAGGACGTCTACATCCGCCCCATCGCCTACAAGAGCGGCGAAGTCATCGGCCCCCGCCTGCACGACGTGGAGGACGACTTCCTGCTCTTCGTGCTGCCCTTCGGCAACTACCTGGACCTGGACAGCGGCATCCGCTGCCAGACGTCTACCTGGCGGCGCGTGCCGGACACGTCGATCCCCGCCCGGGCGAAGGTGACGGGGCTCTACGTGAACTCGGCGCTGGCGAAGACGGAGGCGATGCAGAACGGCTTCGACGAGGCCATCATGCTCAACGACGACGGGCACGTCTCCGAGGGGTCGGGCGAGAACATCGTCATCGTGCGGCACGGACGGCTGATCACGCCCGCGCGCAGCGACAACGTCCTCGAGGGCATCACGCTGGCGTCGGTGTTCGAGCTGGCCCGCGCGGAGCTGGGGCTGGACATCATCGAGCGGACGATCGACCGCACGGAGCTGTACGTCGCCGACGAGTGCTTCCTGACCGGCACGGCGGCGCACCTCTCGCCGGTGGTGGAGGTCGACCGGCGCCGGATCGGGACCGGCGGCGTGGGGCCGATCACCTCGCGGCTGCAGAAATTGTTCTTCGACTGCATCCGCGGGCGCAACGCGAAGTACGCGCAGTGGGTGACGGCGGTGAAGCCCGTCGCGGAGCCGGCGGCCGCCAAGATCAACGCCTGATGGAGTTCCGTCCTCCCCGGACCGTCGGTTCGCTGCTGGGCGGCGGCATGATGCTCTGGTGCCTCGCCGTATCGGTGGCGCTCGTCGTGCGCGGCGCGACGCTCGACGTCGGCCTCGGCGTGATCGCGCTCTACGGCGTGGCGACGGTGTTCTTCTTCATCGGGCTGCTGTTCGCGTACTGGACGTACAGCCTGGGGACGCTGCGCTACGCGCTCGACCGCAACGCGCTGACGATCACCTGGGGCGACATCCGCCAGCAGGTGCCCCTCGCCCAGATCGAGCGGCTGGTGCCGGGCCGCGAGCTGCCGAACCCGCACGTCGCGGGGGTGAGCTGGCTCGGGCATCACGTCGGACACTCGCACGTCGATGGCGGCGTGCGCGACACGCTCTTCTACTCGACGCACCGCTCGCCGGACGACCTCCTGTACGTCGTCACGCCGGCACAGTCCTACGCCATCAGCGTGGAGGATGAGGTGGCGTTCGCGGAGGCGCTGCAGCAGCAGCAGCGGCTGGGGTCGCTGGTGGCGGTGCCGCAGGGGCCGGAGCGGCTGTACCTGGCGGCGCAGCCGTTCTGGGAGGACCGCGTCGCGCAGGCGCTCGTGCTGACGGCGTTCGCGGTGTTCTTCGCGATGTTCGCGTACGTGTACCAGCAGTATCCTGGCCTCGACCCCTCGATCGCGCTGTCGTTCCCGGAGCTGGACGGCATCACGCGCGTCGGCTCGAAGGACGAGCTGCTGAAGCTGCCGATGACGGGCATCGGGCTGCTGCTCGTGAACCTCGCGCTGGGGTTCGTCGCCCACTCGTGGGAGCGGATGGTGGGATACGTGCTGCTGGTGGCAGCGATCGGCGCGGAGGGGATCCTGCTGGCGGCGGCCATCATCGCGTTGAATTAGTCGTTAGTCGTTAGTTGATCCCCGGCAGATGTTGAAGAGGGGGTACAGGGGGCAGAGCCCCTTGTCGGGGGGCTCCGGGGGGTGTCCCCCCGGATTCAAAACTATTCCCCTTGGGCGGGCGGGTGGGAAGCTCAACTGTTCGTCTTGAGGCGTTTCCAGCACCCTGTTGGTCGTCAGCAGCCACTCCTTGGCTCGCAGTCGCCCTGGCCTTCACACGCTCGCCCAGAACTGCACGACGTGCGGATTGTCATCCACCTTCACCTGCTTGAAGCCGGCGCGCGTCAGGCGCTCCTCGAGGCTCGCCGGGTCGAGCGGCACGCAGATGTCGTCGAGGTGCAGCGCGCGGAACGCCGGCGAGTCGTGGCTGTCGACGCCCGCCAGCACGCCGCCGGGGCGTAGCACCCTCGCCACCTCGGCGAACAGCCGGTCCTGCTCTTCCACCGACGGCACGTGGTGCAGCATGGTGAACGAAAGCGCCGCCGAGAAGCGCCCGTCCGGCAGCGGGAGCGCCGTCGCGTCCGCGTGCACCACCTCCACGTTCGTACCGGCGAGCCGCGCCGAGAGCTGCGCCGCCAGGTCAGCATCGATCTCCACGGCGGTGAGGCGCGGCGCCATGTCCTTCAGGATGTCCGTGGTGCGCCCGGGCCCCGGCCCGATCTCCAGCACGTCGTCGCCCAGCTCCACGTTCGCCAGCGCGCCGGGGATGATCCACTTCCGGACGGACTCCGCCCACTCGTCGCTCGAGCAGAACTCCAGGTGCGCCTTGTTCATCTCGAAGCCCGATTACTCCACGCCGCGACGGGTAGCCCGCGCAAGCTCCTGCTCCGGGCCCAGCACCATCACCCGGTCGCCCGCGCCCACGCGCAGTTCTGCCTGCGCGCCGACGACCAGCTCCCCGCCCGCCCGCTGCACGCCCAGCACGCTGCAGCCGGACGACGCGCCGAAGATGTCCTGCAGCGCCGAACCGGCCAGCCCCGACTCCTCCGTCACCTCGATCTCAGCGAGGATCTGCCCGCCGCCACCGCCGCCCACCGCCAGCGTGTCGATGAAGTCGACGATGTTCGGCTGGAGCGCCGAGAGCGCCATCCGGCGCCCGCCGATGGTGTACGGCGAGATCACGCGGTCAGCGCCTGCGCGCCGCACCCGCGCCTCGCTCTCGTGCTTCCCCGCGCGGGCGATGACGAACAGCCCGGGGTTCAGCGCCTTCGCCGTGAGCGTGATATAGGTGTTGCCGGAGTCGGAGTCGGACGCGGCGAGGAGGGTCTTCGCGCGGGCGACGCCCGCCTCGATCAGCACGTCGTCCTGCGTGGCGTCACCCTCGATCACGAGGACACCGTCCTCGACGGCGCGTGCGAGCGCTTCCGGATTGTTCTCGATGACGACGAAGGCCATGCCGCGCTCGGTGAACTCACGGGCGATCTCCTCGCCGACGCGGCCGTATCCGCAGAGGACGTGGTGCTCGCGGAGCTGCTCGATGCGGCCCTTCATGCGTGTGAGTCCCAGCGCCGCGCCCAGGTCGCCTTCGATCACCAGCGCGACGAACGTCGTGAGCAGGTAGAACGCCGTTCCGACGCCGAAGAGTACCAGAAAGATCGTGAAGATCCGGCCCTCCGTGTCGAGCGGACGGACCTCGCGGTAGCCGACGGTGGTGATGGTGGTGACGGTCATGAACAACGCGTCGAAAAAGGACCAGCGCTCGATGATCATGTAGCCGGCGGTGCCGGCGGCGAGCAGCGCGCCGAAGACACCGAGCCCGGTGACGAAGCGGCGGCGGGGGTCACGGGCCTCGGCGCGGCGGATCATGCCTGATTCTCGGGCGCGCAGGGGGGAGGGACAAGCGTCACAGCAACACCAGCCAGATGCCGGCGATGGTCACGACGGTGCCGAATAGCAGGCGCGGCGTCAGCTTCTCCGACAAAAAGAGCACGCCCATGGGCAGCGCGAACAGCGGCGCCGACGTGGTGAGGAACGCCGTCCGGGCGGCGCCGGTGTGCTCGACGGCGTAGATGAAGAGCACGCTGCCGAGCCCCGTCCCCAGCACCCCCGCCATGACGATGACGAAGATGCTGCGCGCCGTCAGATCGCGGATCGGCAGGCGAGTGTTCCCCGGCAGGGTGACGGCGACCGTCGCCATGACGGCGAGGGAGGCGGCGGGGATGCGGATGCTCGCCGCGCCGACCGCGTCGAGGTCGCCCTGCTGGCCGCGCAGCCACACCGTCGCGGCCGCCCAGGCCACGGCGGCGGCGACCGCGAAGAGGACGCCTCGGAGCAGCTCGGTGGTCCCGCCGGCGGCGGCGTCGGCGCGGCTCTGCTCGAGCACGATCCAGGTGATACCGGCAACGATCAGCGCCCCGCCGATGGGCAGCGTCCACGACACGTCCTCGCCGAGCAGCAGCACGGCCAGCAGGAAGGTGACGAACGGGTAGGTGCTGTTGGTGATGGGGAAGCTGCGGTTCACGCCGAGCAGCCCCAGCGCGTTGATGTACAGCGTGTCGCCGACCGCCTGCCCCATGATTCCGGAGCCGGCCATCGAGAAGGCGGTGAGGGCGGACATGTCTCGGAGCTGGCCGAGGCCGCCGGTCGCGATCAGCAGCGCGATGAGGATGATGCTGGCCGTGAAGCTGCGGATCGCCGACATGACGAGCGGGCGCATCTTCCCCGCCTGCGAGGTGAGCAGGACGCTGGTGAACGCCCAGAGGGCGGAGGATAGCAATGCCGCGGCGGGGCCCATCAGGTGGCAGTCATCAGTTGTCAGTCCTCAGTCGTCAGTTCCGGATCACGCAGCGCGGGCTCTCGCCCGCGCTGAGGAAGTCGGGGCATCCTCGCGAGTTGCGGGGGTTATGGCAACACCGGCCGCTCTCGGATCAGCGCCCGGCCGCGAGGACGGCGATGATCTCCTCGGCGTGCTCCATGATCAGCAGATGGCCCTCGCCGGGGAACCAGCGGACACGCGGGTCGGCGAACAGCGGCATCATGGCGCGGGCGTAGCGCGCCGGCACCACGCGGTCGGCCTCACCATGCCACAGGTGCACCGGCATGGCGATGTCGTCGAGGCGGAAGCCCCAGGGCTTCACCAGCATCACGAAGTCGTAAGACGCCCCGCCGCTGCCTCGCCGGAACCCCTCCACCACCTCCAGCCGCAGCGCCTCGCGGTTCTGCCGGCTGGCCGTCACGCGCCGGTCGATCCACCGCGGCATCAGCGCCGGTCCGACCTTCGACGCCCAGAACGCCGCATGGGCCATGGACACCCGGACGATCGGCCCGAGGATGAGCGTGCCGATGCGGGTCAGCATCCGGCGCGCCCAGCCGTGGCCGGCGCTGCGCGCCTCCGGCGGCGTCGCGCCGCTGATGATCATCGCCACGGTCAGGCGATCGCGGAGCTTCAGCGCGCAGGCGGCGACGTGCGGGCCGCCGCCCGACAGCCCGGCGACGCCGAACCGTCCGATACCGAGCGTGCCGGCAAGCTGTGCGACGTAGTCCGGCCAGTCCAGGATGCGGCGGCGCTTCTGGAAGTCGGACAGCCCGAAGCCCGGGCGGTCGACGGCGATCAGTCGCACGTGGCGGCGGCTCGCGGCGTCGCCGAGCACCCGCCCGCCGAGGCGCGAGCCGGGGGTGCCGTGAAAGAAGAAGACGGGCGCGCCGGCCGGGTCGCCGTAGTCGGCGTAGCCGAGGCTGCGCCCGTCGCGCAGCGTGACCGTCTGGCCTTCGCGGTCCATCGCTCGCTAGCCCGCGACGGGATACGAACCGAAGATCTTGAAGAAGTTGGCCTGCTCGCGGACGGCAGCGAGCGCCTGCGCCACCAGCGGATCCTCGCGGTGACCGTCGACGTCGACGAGGAACACGTAGACGCCCAGCTCCGCTCCGGACGGGCGTGATTCGATCTTCGTGAGGTTGATCGATCGGTCGGCGAACTCGTGGAGCACGCTGACCAGCGTGCCGGGGCGGTCGTGGGCCACCCCGAAAGCGATCGACGTCTTGTCGCGCCCGGTGGGAGGCACGCCCTCACGCCCGAGGACGACGAAGCGCGTCTTGTTGCTGCTCGAGTCCTGGATGTCCCGCTCCAGGATGCGGGCGCCGTAGATCTCCGCCGCCCGCGCCGGTCCGATGGCAGCGGCCTCCGGCGTGCGCATGACGATGGCGACGGCCTCGGCGTTCGACAGCGCGGCCTCGGTGCGGACGTCCGGGAAGTGCGCTTCCAGATAGCGGCGGCACTGTCCGAGCGACTGCGGGTGGGAGTAGATCACGCGGATGTCCTCGCGCGCGAGCCCGTCCCGGGCCATCAGGCAGTGTTCGATGGGCAGCACCACCTCGCCGCAGATCGCCAGCCCTTCGTCGTGGATGAGCACGTCGACGGCCTCGGTGACGGAGCCCTGCAGGCTGTTCTCGATCGGCACCACGCCGCGGTCGGCCTCGCCCTTCTCGACGGCGCGGGCGACGGCGGTGACGGTGGGCCGGGGGAGGTGTTCGGCGGAGGGGAAGCAACTGAGCGCCGCAACCTCGGTGTTCGTGCCGGCGGGACCGAGGTACGCGACCCGCGTCACGGCGCCCACTAGAAGCTGCGGGCGGGCGGCGGCGCCATCAGCGCTTCACGCAGCGTCTCTTCGCTCTCGTGCATCGTGACGGCGACGACGGTGTCGCCCGCGCGGATGGTGGTCTCGCCGGAGGGGACCTTCGGCGAGCCGTCGACGTCCACCACCAGCACAACGATCGACTGATACGGGAGCAGGATGTCGCGGATAGGCCGCCCGACGACCCGGGAGTTCTCCGGGATACGCACCTCGACGATCTCCAGCCCGGTGCCCTTGAGCTTCATCAGCGGGATGAGCCGATGCGTCGGCAGCTCCTGCTCGATGTGGGCCATGATGGCGGACGTGGCGGAGACCGTGATGTCGACGGCGAGCTTGCGGAAGAACTCCTCGTTCTTGGGGTTGTTGATGCGGGCGACCGTCCGCGGGACGTTGAAGCGCTGCTTCGCCACCTGGCAGGCAACCAGGTTGTCCTCGTCGTCGCCGGTGACCGCCAGGAACATGTCGGCGCGGCGGGTGCCGGCCTTATCGAGAGTGCTGGCCTCGCAGCCGTCCCCCTCGACGACGATATCCCCCAGCTCGTCGCCGATCTCGCGGACGCGGTCACCGTCCTGCTCGATCACGAGCACTTCGTGGTTCGCCTCGACCAGCTCCTTGGCGAGATGGAAGCCGACTTTGCCCCCGCCGATGACGATGATGTACACGCTAGCCCTCGTCCTCCATGAACTTGCGGGCGATCTCGCTCGCTTCCTCGTCGGACGGAGCTTCGATGATGCGCTTGAGGCGGCGCGCCTGCACGCGCGTGGGATTGATCGTCCGGAGCCCCATGTCGCGGTACATCTCCTCGCGGAGCGGGTCGAAGACGCGGCTGGCGACGATGGGCACGCCGAAGATGTGCTTCGCCATCTGCGCCGCCATCACGTTGCGGTTGTCGCCCCGCGTCGCGCTGACGAACACGTCCGCCTGGTCGACGACCTTGCCCAGCATGTCGATGTCGATGCCGTTGCCGACGACGCGGGTGCCGGAGAAGTCGTCCGGCAGGTAGCGGAAGGCGGCGGGGTCGGTGTCCATGATGAGGACGTCGTTCCCCTCGCGGCTGAGGTCGGATGCGAGAGCCGCGCCGGTCCGGCCGCAGCCCATGATGACAACCTTCATGATCCTGTCACCAGGCCTACTCCCGCACCGGGTGCCGCCACAGCATGACGCTGCAGGGGGCGGCGCGCATCACATACTGCGTGAGACGGCCCATCTGGTATTCCCCCGCGGGCGCCTTGTGCTCGGCGCCCATCAGGATTAGGTCGACGCCACGCTCCATCGCCTCATCGACGATGGCGTGGCCCGCTTCGCGCGCCTGGAGCAGCTCGCCCTCGACGTGAAAGTCGGCGTCGGCGGCGACACGCTCGGCCCGGCTGAGCACTTCCTCGCCGCCGGAAGCCTCGTCGGTCAGCTCCGCATCGAGCGGCAGAGAGCGTCTGACCTCGATGACGTGGACGGCGTAGACCTTGCCCTTGTTGCGTTTCGCGACGGAACAGGCGAACGCGATGGCGTCCATGCTCGCCGGCGACCCGTCGACCGGGACCAGAATCGACCGGATCCCGGCCAGCGGGTCATGTGGAGGCACGTATCAACTCCCCGCGCCGCGCCCGGATCCGCCCGTCCGGCAGGCGTCTGCGCATTATAGGTACGGTCGAATCTACTATCAACTTGAGTGGCGGAGACGGAAGAGAGACGGCCGTGCCGCCTATTCCGGCTTCCAGACGGTCCCCTGTGGCGTGTCCTCGAGGGCGATCTGAAGGCCGGCCAGGCCGTCGCGAACCCGGTCGGCGAGCTGGAACTGCTTCGCCGCGCGCAGCTCCGAGCGCACCTGCACAAGCAGATCGATGAACGGCGCCGCCTCGATCGAGCGCTCCTGCTGCTCCAGCCGGAGGCCCAGCACGTCGGCCAGCTCCAGCAGCAGCCCCTGCCCGTCGCGAGCGCCGCGGCTCTCGTCGCGCGCGCGGTTGACGTCCTTCGCCAGGTCGAAGAGGACGGCGAGCGCCTGCGGCGTGTTGAGGTCCTCGTCCAGCGCGGCCGTAAAGCGATCCCTGTACGGCTGCAGCTCGATGCCGCCGTCTCCCGCGTCGGACGGCGCGCGGGCGGCGGTGCGGAGGCGGTCGGCGCCGTTCTTCGCCGCTTCCAGCGTGTCCTCGCTGAACGTCAGGGGCTTGCGGTAGTGCGACGTGAGCACCCACAGACGCAGCCCGTCGGCGCCGGCGCGGTCCAGCCCGTCTCGGATCGTGATGAAGTTGCCCAGCGACTTGCTCATCTTCTCCTCGCCCATCTTCACCCAGGCGTTGTGCAGCCAGTAGCGGACGAACGGCTCCTGCCCGGTGTACGCCTCGGTCTGGGCGATCTCGTTCTCGTGGTGGGGGAAGATCAGGTCCTCGCCGCCGCCGTGGATGTCGATGCGCTCGCCCAGATACTTCAGCGACATGGCGGAGCACTCGATGTGCCAGCCGGGCCGCCCCTTGCCCCACGGGCTGTCCCACGAAGGCTCGCCGGCCTTCGCCCCCTTCCACAGCGCGAAGTCGGCGGCGTTCTCTTTCTGCTCGCCGGGCTCCACGCGCGCGCCTGCCAGCAGTGAGTCCTGCGTACGGTGCGAGAGCTTGCCGTAGTCGCCCTTCGCCGAGACTCGATAGTACACGTCCGGCCACTCGCTCAACGGCGAGGCGGCAGTGTAGGCGAAGCCCCTGTCGATCAGGCCGGAGATGATCTGGATCATCTCCGGCACCTCGCGGGTGGCGTAGGGGTAAACGTCGGCCGGGAGGACGTTGAGGTCGCGCATGTCCGCGAGGTAGGCGGAGATGTACTTCTCGACGAGCGCCTCGGTGCTCACGCCCACGCGGTTCGCCCGCTCGATGATGCGGTCATCGATATCGGTGAAGTTCTGGGCGTGCTTGACGCGATAGCCGCGCCAGAGGAGGAAGCGCTTGAGCACATCGAAGACGACGTAGCTCATCGCGTGCCCGATGTGCGACTCGTCGTACGGCGTGACGCCGCAGACGTACATCGTCACGGGGTCGCCCTGCGGCTGAAACTCCTCCAGCTGGCGGGTGAGCGTATTGGTGAAGCGGATCACCCGCCGATGGCCTCCCGGCTCGGGCGCGGCTCCGGCGCCGGCGGCTCAGGGACGCCGGCCTCCTCCTCCAGCGAACGGCGGCGGTGCAGGTGGATGGGCTCGCCGCCCTCGGGCGTCTGCTCCGCCACCTGCGCACCGAGGCCTTCGAGCTTGCTCTGCAGCGTCCGCAGCCGGCGGTCCATGCGCTCGATGTGGCGCTCCAGCGCGTCGATGCGGTCCCACTCGGGGTCGGGGAGCTTGGTGATGGTGTCGCTGCCGGGGTCGTGGAACGCCACGACGTGGCCCGGCACGCCCACGACGGTGGCGTTCTCCGGCACGTTCGTGACAACGACCGACCCGGCGCCGATGCGGGCGTTGTCGCCGATGTTCACCGCGCCGATGAGCTTCGCGCCGGCGCCGACCGTCACGCGGTTGCCCAGCGTGGGATGCCGCTTCGTGCGGTACAGGCTGGTGCCGCCGAGCGTCACCCCCTGCAGGATGTGGCAGTCATCGCCGATCTCCGCCGTCTCGCCGATCACGACGCCCATGCCGTGGTCGATGAACAGCCCCTGACCGATCGTCGCGCCGGGGTGAATCTCGATCCCGGTGACGAAGCGGCTGAAGTTGGAGATGACGCGCGGCGCCACCGGGACCTTTGCCTCGTGCAGGGTGTGGGCCAGGCGGTGGAGCTGGCGGGCGTGGAAGCCCGGATAGGCCAGGATGACCTCAAGCGAGCTCCGGGCGGCGGGGTCGCGCTCGCGGATGGCGTCGATGTCGCGCTTGATGGCGTTCAATAGAGACATGAGGACCGGGTCCTTCTTTCGACTCTGTGGCGTTGTCGGCCGGGGGCGGGGCTCCCGCTAGGCGGAAAGCCCCGTGGGACAACAGCAGGGCACCCCCTCGAAGCCGAAGCCGAAGCCGAAGCCGAAGCGAGGGGCGGGCGGGGCCAGATTCGGGGACGAAGACCTCGCCATGCGGTACCTCATGGCCGGCGCGCGGGCCGGCGTTTACGTCTACCTACTCTAACAGGGCCGCCGCGAACGCGGCAATCCCCTCTCCCCGGCCCGTAAACCCCATCCCGTCGGTCGTCGTGGCCTTGACGTTCACCGCCCCCTCCTCGGCCCCCAGCGCCGCCGCCAGCCGGGCACGCATCGCCGCGGCGTGGGGACCGATGCGCGGCGTCTGCGCCACGACCGTGGCGTCGACGTTCGCGACGCGATGCCCCGCTTCGCGCACGCGGACAGCGGCCAGGCGGAGCAGTTCCATACTGTCAGCGTCACGCCAGCGCTCGTCGGTCGAGGGGAACATGCCGCCGATATCGCCCAGCCCCGCCGCTCCCAGCAGCGCGTCGATCACGGCGTGGGCGAGCGCATCGCCATCGGAGTGCCCGGCCAGGCCGGCGTCATGCGGCACGTCCACGCCGCCGAGGAGCAGCGCCCGCCCCGGCGCGAACGCATGGGCGTCGAACCCGAACCCGATCTTCATCGACGTGAGTGTAGCCCAGACCGCTGGCTTTTCAGCCCCGCGGCGGCCTATGCCGGCGTCCCCGCCTTGCCCACTGGCTCGTCCGCGCTCGTGCGATGCGGGACCCGCTCCGCCGGGATCGTGCCCATCCGCCCGGCGTTGAAGTCAGTGATCGCCTGCATGATCTCCTCGCGGGTGTTCATCACGAACGGCCCGTACCGCGAGACCGGCTCCCGAATGGGCAGCCCGCCGATCAGCAAGATCTCCCAGCCGCGCGGGGCCGCCACCGGTTGGCGCTCCGCCGCCGCGACCAGGATCGCGTCGCCGCTCCCGAAGAGCGCCATCTGCCCCTCTTCGAACGGCCGCTGCTCGACGCCCGCGTACCCGCGCCCCGCCAGCGTGTAGGCGAGCGCGTTGAAGTCGCGCGGCCACGGGAGCATCAGCCGCGCGCCGGGCGTGACCGTCGCGTGGAGGTACGTGATCGGCGTGTGCGTCGAGCCCGGCCCCCGGTGCCCCGCCAGCTCCCCGGCGATGATGCGGACGAGCGACGATCCGTCGTCGTTCGAGAGCAGCGTCACCTGGTCCGCCTCGATGTCCTGGTAGCGCGGCGTCACCCACTTCTGCGCCGCCGGGAGGTTCACCCAGAGCTGCGTGCCGTGGAACAGCCCCCCCTTGGCCACGAGGCGCTCCGGCGGCTGCTCGATGTGCTGGATGCCGGCGCCGGCCGTCATCCACTGCGTGGCGCCGTCGGTGATGAGGCCGCCGCCGCCGGTGGTGTCCTGATGCTCCAGCGCGCCATCGATCATGTAGGTGACGGTCTCGAAGCCGCGGTGGGGGTGCCACGCCGTGCCCTTCGCCTCGCCCGGCGCGTACTCGACGGCGCCGATGTGGTCGAGGAGCAGGAACGGGTCGGCCAGCGCCAGGTCGTGGCTCGGAAACGGCCGCCGCACGACGAACCCCTCGCCTTCGACGGCGCGCATGGCCGTGATGACGCGCGTGACAGGGCGCCAGGCGGTCTCGCCTTCGGGCAGAGCCGCGAGGCGGGGGAGTGTGAGCGTATCGGCGGTCACCGCGGGCATGGTCTACTCCTCGTGCGTTGTGAGATGGCTTCGATCCATCGTAGCGCACGCCGCAAGGGGCGCGCGGAACGTGCGCCGGTGGCGTTACAGTGCGCGGCCCTTGACCGCCCAGGCGCGCGCCAGCATCCGCACGGAACCGTCGGGCTCCAGAGGCACATCGGCCCTCAGGCGCTCCCTGAGCGCGTCGCGGGCGGGTTCACCCAGCGAGGCCACATACGTCGGGGCTGAGCCCTGCGCGCCAAGAAAGGGGCGCCAGAACGAATCGAAGTCAGGCCACTCGGTCCACACGTCGATCGGACGAGTCTCGACGTCGCGGAGGCCCGCGGCACCGAACAGCTGCATAAGACCTTCGGGCCGGCAGACGCCGAACCGGCGGCCTTCGTCCAGCGCCGCCGCTTCAGGATCAAGAGCGACGGCGGCATCCCAGAAACGCCGCAGCATCTGCATCTCTCCCGCATAGTCCCACACGTAGACGCCGGCGATCCCGCCGGGGCGTAGCACGCGCGAGAACTCGGAGAGCGCCTTCGCGGGCTCGGCCACAAAGTTCAGGACGAGCCCGCTCACGACGGCATCGTACGCGCCGTCGCCCGCATCAATCGCCTGCGCGTCGCCTACGTCGAACGTGGCGCGCGGATCGCGGATCTGGTCGCTCACGAACCTCACATAGTCCGGCGAACGGTCGACGCCCCGGACGGACGCCGGCTGCTGCGAGGACAGGATGGTTTGGGACAGCCCTCCGGTCCCGCAACCGACGTCGAGCCAGTCGAGGTCGGGGCCGGCAGCAAGCCAGTCGATGAACTCGCGGACAACGAGCCTGCTCCAGCGCCCCACGAACGCCTCGTAGTCGGCGCCGCTCGACCATCGCTCGTTCACGCTCCGGTCGCCGGTCATGGCGCGTATTATAGTTCCACGCGCAATGTTCCGCCGCGCGAAGAGCTTCTACGCCGTTGCGCTATGATGACGCCCGGTCATGGAAGACTTCGAGGCGTACGGGCAGCTCCAGGCGCGCTCCATCGCCCTCCCCGCCGAACTTCCCGACGTGCTGGCGCCGCCGCGCCCCAGGCGCAGCCACTGGCTCCGCAACCTCATCCTCGTCGTGCTCGCGTACGGCTTCCTCGCCGTCGCGACGACGGTGCAGCCGATCGCCATCCCCTTCACCGGGGCGAAGGTCAGCGTGCCCTTCCCGGGCGGCCCGTCGCTGCTGTTCGGACTGCCGGACCGTCCGTTCACCGTCGTCGTCATCGGACTGGACCGGCGCCCCTCCGAGACCGGCGCCAGCCGCACCGACACGGTGCTGCTCGTCCGCATCGACCCGGGGGCGCACAGGGCGGCGTTCCTCAGCATCCCCCGCGACTCCCTGATGGAGATCACGACGTCCGGCGGCGTGATCCGCGACCGCATCAACACGGCGTTCGTCTACAACTACTCGCGCGAGGACAGCGGTGCGGCGCCGCGGGCGGTGATGGAGACGATCGAGCACAACTTCGGCATCCCCGTCGACCACTACGTGATCTTCGACCAGCGCAGCGCGGAGGACCTGATCGACGCGCTCGGCGGGGTGACCATCGACAACCCGGAGGAGTTCGGGCAGGACAACTACTCCAACGACGACGTGAACGTCGTCCCGCAGTTCTTCCCGGAGGGCGAACTCAGCCTCGACGGCTACCAGGCGGTCGCCTACGGACGCATCCGCGAGGGCTCGAACGACTTCGAGCGCATCGAGCGCCAGCAGCGTGTCGGCTCGGCGCTTATCGACCGGGCGTCGTCACCGCTGTCGCTCTGGCGGATGCCGGGGGCGTGGGGCGCCTTCCGGAAGACGGTGACGACGGACATGAGCATGCGCCAGTCGGCGGGCGTGCTCTCGCTGCTCAAGCGCGTCTCGGACGACGACCTGAAGACGAAGTCCCTCGGCGACGCCGCCGTCTCGTGCGCATCGTGCGTGGCGTCGATCCAGCTGCTCGACCCGGTGCGGGTGGAGCAGATCATCACCGAGGCGTTCGGCGACCCGGCGGCGGGGCGGCTGGCGGCGGAGCGGCTGGTGGCGGCGGGCGTGGGGCCGTAGGGCTACGAGCGCACCTTCGCGGCTTCCCGCACGAACGCCTCGAACAGCGGGCGCATCAGCGGCGCGAAGGCGGGGTGGTGCTCCTCCAGGCGCTCCGGGTGCCACTGCACCCCGACCACCCAGCGGTGCCGCTCGCTCTCCATCCCCTCGACGAACTCGCGGTCGCCGTCCGGGGCCCACGCGACAGCGCGAAGCCCGCTCCCCAACCCCTCAGGCAGCACCGCCTGGTGGTGCCGTGAGTTGCTCTCGAAGCGGCCGGCGCCGATGACGTCGCGCAGGCGGCAACCGTCGTCGATGCGGACATCGTGCCAGCGCGAGGGGTAGCCCTCGGTGCGGTAGTCGGCGCGGTGCTCGCCGCTGTCGATGTGCTGGAGCAGCGACCCCCCGAACCCGACGTTCAGCACCTGATGGCCCCGGCAGATGGCCAGTACGGGGATGTCGCGGCGGAGGGCGTCGTCGAGGAACGCCAGCTCCATGGCGTCACGCTCGGGGTAGGTCTGCTTGACCTTCGGATGACGCTCGGCGCCGTAGCGCGCGGGGTCGACGTCGGCGCCTCCGGTGAGGATCAGCGCATCGAGCGAGGGCGCCAGCTCGGCCGCCCGGCCGGCCGCCGCCTCGTCGAGGTCGACGACCTCCCCGCCGGCCTCGCGCACGCGCGCCCAGTAGCGCTCGATGACCTCACCGAGCACGTCCTCCCAGCGCGTGACGCCGATCCGCGGATGCTCCATGCAGGAAGGCTACACGATGCGTCGGGGGCGGGGAGTCGCACCGTGGCTGGCCTCTCCACGCCCTCGGTCAATGTGCCATGATCTCTGCGATCACGCCGCCACGCTCGGCCGAAACGGAGGAGACTCATGGCTCAGATCGCCCAGGCGGAACCGGAAGCCCCGGACCTGCAGCAGCGCCTTGCCGATGTGATCACGGGGTTCTGCGGCAACATGCTGTTCGTCTACATCCACATCGTGCTCTTCGCGTTGTGGATCGCGACGCGCGGGTTCGGGTCTGACCACTTCCCGTTCAACTTCCTGACCATGGCGGTCAGTCTGGAGGCCATCTTCCTCTCGACGTTCATCTTGATCTCGCAGAACCGCCAGCAAGAGGTCTCGGAGGCGCACAACGCGATGGTCCAGCGCACGCTGCTGCAGATGGTGCAGGACGTGATCGACGACGAGAAGCTGGACCAGATCAACGAGGAGATGATCCAGGACGTGCTCACGCGCATGGAAGCGGAGCAGGTGCGGCCGCTGTCCGAGAAGATCGATGCCGCGGTGGCAGCGCTCACCCGCATCGAGGCGAGGCTCGCCTGACGCCACAGCCCATGCTCGCCGTCGGAGCATGGCGAAGGGCCCGGACGGTTCGTCCGGGCCCTTCTCGATCTCTCGAACGGTCGACGTTACTCGTAGCGGAGGGCGTCGGCGACAGGGACGTTCGCCGCGCTGCGGCTCGGCCACCACGTCATCACCAGCGACACCGCGAACGCGACCGTCGTGAAGGCGATGACCTCGAACCACGGCATCGAGAAGTCGATCCCCTCGCTGCTGAACTGCCCCGTCGTGAACAGGTTGCGCGACACGATCACGCCGCCGACCACCCCGGACAGGATGCCCATCAGGGCGATGAAGCTGGACTCCAGCACGAAGGTCAGGGCGACGGTCCCACTCTGGTACCCGATGGCCCGCAGCATGCCGATCTGCTGGCGCCGCTCCACCACCGACCGGAAGGCGATGACGCCCAGCGCCGCGATGCCGACGATCAGGCCCAGCGCCATGAACCCCTGGAACATCCGCGTGAACGCCCGGTCCTGCGCCGCGCTGTCGTTGATCAGCTGGCGGATCGAGTCCGCCTGCACGCCCTGCGTGCTCAGCGCCGCCTCCACCTCGCGCGCGCCCGTCTTCGGGGCCACGCTATCCTCGAAGCGGATGTACGTCCGGAGGTACGACGGCTCGCCGAAGACCTCGCCATACGTCGCGGCGTTCACGTATACGCCGGCGCTGACGGTGGCGTCCAGCTTGTTCGCCAGGATGCCAATGACGGTCACGGTCTCGCTCGCGCCGGTGATTGGGTTCCGGACCGCCACGTCGAACGGCTTGAACTCGTCGCCGTCGACCTTCACGCTGAAGAGGAAGTCGTACGGCCCCCAGTCCGTCCCGTCGATGATGGCCAGGCGCTCGCCGGTGCGGACGGCCTCGAAGACCTCACGGTCCGAGGAGTAGCCATTCGCGCGGCCGTCCAGCGTCGCCTGGGGCAGGGAGAAGAAGGCATCGTCGCCGGCGATGACCGGGTAGGTGTCCCATTCGTCGTTCTTCGACGAGACCAGCCGGATCTCCTGGTCGCCGCTGAACGTCGTCACCCGGCCGGTCGCCTCGATGTCATCCGCGACGCTCGCGCCAGCGTCGCTCAGGGCGGCCGGCATGTCGGTCACGGGGTTATTGCGGTTCGATGTCGCCACAACGTCCCATCCACCGTCCCCATCCGCGCCCGTCTGCGACGCGGTGAAGTTTGCGTTCACCGCGCTGAACGTGACGATGGAGAAGACGATGAGCGAGAACATGGCGATGGTCATGCCGGTGCGGAACCGGCTGGAAAGCGGGTAGGCCACGCCCATCTTGAGGGCAGGGGCCAGGTGCGGGAAGCGAACCGCCGCGAAGGCCGTCGCCGCCACGATCCCCACCAGCCCGGCGAAGAGGTACATGAGCTGGCCCAGGCCGTCGCCCCGGTCGCCCAGCGCCACGCCGGCCACGACGCAGCCCAGCGTCGCCGCGCCGCTGATCGCCGGCACCACGTAGCGGCCGCCGCTGCGTCGCTGGAACAGCGTCGACAGGAGGCCTGCGTTGAAGACGATGATGAGCGTGAACGCGATCACCACCATGACGCCGGACAGCGGGAACATCTCGATGTCCCCCTCCAGCTCCACGCCCAGGACCTTCTCGGCGACGTTGAACGGCAACAGCCAGTACGCCGCCAGGTAGGAGCCCACGAGCGTCCAGGTGAGCCGGCCCGGCGCCCTGTAGTAGGACGCCAGCGCCGCCAACGAGAGCGGGATGATCGAGAACCCGAACGCCGCGAAGAACTCGCTGCCGCCGCCGCCGCCGCTCGCCATGAGGATGGCCAGCGCGCCGATGGCGATGCCGACAGGGGCCAGGACCCACGCCCACGCCAGGCCGAAGCCCTTGCGGAAGAGGAACCAGATGCCCAGCGGCGGGATGATCATCGCGGGCAGGCCCGCGGCCACCCACCGCCAGCTCGTCTTGCGGCGGCGCTGGCGCTGCCCGTCCTCTTCCGTGCCACGGATGGCCGCCACGATGTTGACGGAGCTGACCTTCACCGACGCGATGACGACCGTGAGGAACGTCAGCACCACGCCCAGGCAGTAGCTGATGATGAGCGACCGGGCGGTGATGCTTGCCTCCAGGAAGCTGAAGTCGTCCCCGCCGGCGTACTTCAGGAACCCCACCACAAGCCCGACCGCCGCCGCCACACCGAAGGCGGCGCCCACCGCACCGGCGATGATGCTGTAAGCCATGCCCTCGGACACGAAGGACTCGACGAGGTTGCGCTTCTGCGCGCCGACGGCGCGCGCCATCCCCATCTCCGCCTTCCGCTCCGTCGCCAGCATCACGAAAATCATGAAGATGAGCATGACCCCGGCGGCGATGGAGAAGAGCCCCAGGATGAGGAAGAACGTCGTCATCAGGTTGCCCAGCGACTGGGCCTCCTCGATGGCGTCCTGCTTGAGGGTGTCGACCTTCACCTCACGTCCGTCGACGCCCAGGGCCGCGCGGCCCTCGGCGGACTGGACGTAGGGCTCCAGCCGCTCGGCGGCCGCGTCGGAATTGCCGACGCTGCCCCGCACGCCGCCTTCGAGGACGACATTGATCAGGTTCACCTGGCCGGCGTGGCCGGTGAGCGCCTGCAACGTCGAGAGCTGCACGGCGCCGCCGCCGCTGCCCTCGACGTCGAAGTTGCCGGTCTCGCCGCTCGCCAGCTCGTCCTTGACGATGCCGGCGACGCGAAGCTCGGCGGAGTTCCCTTCGACGAACACCGTCAGCACGTCGCCTGCGCGCGCATCCAGCTCGTCCGCCGCGTTCTCGTTGAGCAGGATGTCCGACGGGCCGAGCGCGGACAGGTCGGCCTGACCGCCACCGGACAGGCGCAGACCGCCGAACCGGCCGAGCCGCTGCGCGTCGACGCCCATCAGCACGACCGACGGCTCCGACAGGCGGGTGCGCTGGTTGACCGCGGGGACCGGCTCCTGCAGGAAGGGCAGGAACCCCTCGATGTCTTCGTCGCCGGCGAACCTCTCCTCGAACGTGCCCACTGCACGCTCGGAGACGTACACCGACTCGCTGGACTGGCTGGCTTCTTCGCCCTGGAAGTTGACCGACAGGTCAGACCGCTGCAGGACGTCGTACGCTACCTTGGTGATCGAGTGGTCGACGGTGTCGCCCGTGGTGAACGACGCCGTGGTGATGAGCGTGGCCAGCATGAGGCCCACCACCACCAGGCCGGTCTGCAGCCCGCGACGGGGCAGGTTGCGCAGGCCCATCTTGAACATCGTGCGGTTGGAGACGAAGATCGTCGCGACCGCCGCCACGCTGACGGCAAAGAGCGCCACCAGCACGATCATGATCACGTCCATCGGGATGCCGAACAGCTCCTTCATGACGCCCTCTGCTCCTCGCTCACGATCACGCCGTCGCTCATCTGCACCATGCGGTGGCAGCGCGCTCCGACGCCCTTGTCGTGCGTGACGATGACGAACGTCTGCCCGTTCTCACGGTTCAGCGTCTCCATCAGCGTCATGATGTCGTCCGCGGTGCGCGAGTCCAGCGCGCCGGTCGGCTCGTCCGCCCAGATGATGGCCGGGTCGTTCACCAGCGACCGCGCGATCGTCACGCGCTGGCGCTGGCCGCCGGAGAGCTGCGACGGCCGGGCGTCCGCCTTCTCGGGCAGTCCCACGCGCTCCAGGGCGGCCTTCGCCCGCTTGCGCGCTTCGCCGGCGTGGAAGCCCGAGACGACGAGCGGCAGCTCGACGTTCTCGACGGCCGACAGCACCGGCAGCAGGTTGTAGGTCTGGAAGATGAAGCCCATGTTCCGGGCCCGGTAGGCGGTCTTCTGCTTGTCGCTCAGCGTCGCCAGGTCGGTCCCTTCGATGCTGACCGTCCCGGCGTCGATGACGTCGAGGCCGCTGATGGTGTTGAGCAGGGTGGTCTTGCCGCAGCCCGACGGGCCCATGATGGCGACCATCTCGCCCGGCGCCACGCTGAGCGAGACCCCGCGCAGGGCCTGCACCTGCACGTTGCCGCTGGAGTACGTCTTCACCACGTCCCGCACATCGATGATGGCGGGGCGGGTGGCCGGCGCTTCAAGCACGTCCACCGGCTTCACTGCTTCTCGTCGCTGGAGGAACCCTACTGACATTGTCTCTTGTCTCCTCTGTGATTACTTGATGCGGATTACGGTCTGCCGTCGGTCCTCGCATGGAGGTCGCCTGCTTCATGCAGCGGCGGCTCCCTTCTTCTCGATGCGCCCGGTCTCTTCCGCCGTGCGCCACGGCTCCGCGTCGAACCGGGCCCAGGCCAGGTTCAGCAAGCGGACCTTCTGCTCGATCATCAGCTCTTCGATGGTCATGACTGCTCTCCTTCTTCTGTCTTCTCTTCTGTCTCGTCGCTTCCACTCTCGGGCCGCCGGCGGACGGCGGCGCGGATGGCCTGTGTGAGCACCGCATCGATCTCGTGCTTCGCGACGAAATCGACGGCGCCGGCGGCGCGGGCGCGGGCCCGGGTGCGGGCGTCATCGTGCAGGCTGAGCATGACGACGGCCGCGGCCGGCGCGGCGGTGTGCAGCTCGGCGGCGGCGCGGATCCCGTCCATCACGGGCATCTCCACGTCCATCAGGACAACGTCGGGGCGGAAGGCGCCCGCGGCGACGACGGCGGCGGCGCCGTCCGCGGCCTCGCCGACCACCTCGATGTCCGGCTCCAGGCCCAGCCGCATGCGCAGGCCGCGCCGGATGCTCTGTTCGTCGTCCACCAGAAGAATGCGAATCGGGTTCATCACAGGTAGTGTCTGCCACAGACCCCCTCCCGCGTATCGCGCCGAGGGAGGGCAGGGCCCACGACCTGCGGGGGATGGCCTCCCTCCGCCTTTAGGCGGAGGGAAGTGGTGGGGAGGGTCGAAAGGGCTTTCTCTCGAATCTGGGCGCAGGGCCGGAGCGGGCCGGACGAACAGAGCGCCGTCCATGAGGGCGGCGCTCTCTCTGTGCTTCGAGACGAAGGGGTCAGGCGGCTTCGGCAAAGACCGGGGCCGGGACCAGCTCCAGGGCGGCCGCCACGGCCCGCCGGTCCCGGAGCCGCGCCGCCAGCTGCCAGGAGACCGCGATCACCGCCCCGCCGATCGCCATGTCGATGAACAGGTGGTTGGCGCTGGCCACGATCGCCCAGCTCATCAGGACGGTGAGCCCGACCGCCGTCGCCTGGGCCGGCCACCACCGGCACTGGCTCCACACCGCCGCCGAGGCGAGGGCGATCCAGCCGAAGTGGAAGCTGGGGATGGCCGCGTATTCGTTCAGGATCAGCGAGGGCTGGGCGTAGGAGACCGCCGTCTCGCCGCCGAACACCGTGTCGGTGAAGCCCAGCTCGTGGCCGTGCAGCTCCATCAGGCGGGGCGGGCAGGCCGGGAACAGGTAGTAGAAGGCCATCCCGATCGCCATCGAAGCGAAGAGCACCGCGCGGAAGAAGCGGAAGCTCTCCCCGTCCCGCCACCACAGCCAGACGCCGACGGCGCCCATCACCGGGAAGTGCAGGTAGGCGTAGGTGAAGTTCGCCAGCTCGCGCGACCAGTGGTGCTGGATCGACACGTCCTGCACCCACGGCTCCCAGAAGACGTACAGCGAGCGCTCGATGCTCACCAGGAGGTGGGTGAGTGCCACCGAGTCTTCGATGCGCACCGGCGCCTGGCCACGGGCCAGGAAGTACAGCGCCATCACGCCCAGGACCACCGCGAAGTCGCGGGCGAAGGCCGCGAGGCGGGCGGCCGGGGCGCTCGCCCTCCGCACCAGGCGAAGGCTGTTCTGCGCCCAGCGGGCGTCTCGCGCTGGCCTGTAGGGACGGCTCAAGGTGTCTGTGAAGATGGTCATCGCTGCGTTTCTTTCGCTGCGTTTCCGGGTCGCCAATGTTTTTCTCGTAGTCTGCGTCAGCCGCGGCACGCCGGTAACGATCGTTCGGCGGTGACGGACGCCTGCCTTGGCCGGAGCGCGATCTCCGACCTTTGGCCGATGCGCCGCGCCCGCCCTTCGGGCGATGCTGTATCCGTGGTGATGCATAGCGCGACTCAGGCCGGCACCTGTACAGTTGTCACGCACGCACGTCCTGCCGCCCGGGCGGACGAAGCGAACGCGGAGGCGAACGTGACGATCCGCATCCTCATCGCCGACGACCACAGCGTGGTGCGCCAGGGCCTGCGCATGTTCCTCGCGCTCGATGCGGAGCTGGAGGTGGTGGGCGAGGCGGCCGACGGCGAAGAAGCCGTCCGCCGGGCGCACGAGCTGCACCCCGACGTCGTCCTCATGGACATGCTGATGCCGGTGATGGACGGGATCGCCGCGACGGCCAGGATCCGCAACGAGCTGCCGGAGACGGAGGTGATCGCGCTCACCAGCGTGCTCGAGGACAGCGCGGTGGTGGGGGCGGTGAAAGCGGGCGCCATCGGCTACCTGCTGAAGGACACGCAGGCCGACGAGCTGTGCCGCGCCATCAAGGCGGCGGCGGCCGGGCAGGTGCAGCTTTCGCCTCAGGCGGCGGCGCGGTTGGTGCGCGAGGTGCGGGCGCCCGAGAGCCCCCAGCAGCTCACCGAACGGGAGGTCGACGTGCTCCGCCTGCTAGCGGGCGGGCTGGCCAACAAAGAGATCGCTGTGTCGCTGACCATCGGCGAGAAGACGGTGAAGACGCACGTGAGCAACATCCTCATGAAGCTCGGCGTGCAGAGCCGCACCCAGGCCGCGCTCTACGCGGCGCAGATCGGCCTGGCCCCCCTGAAGACGGACTGACCGCGGTGCGCGTCCTGCCGGGAAGCCTGGGCGCGAAACTTAACCTGCTGCTGCTGGTCTTCGTCCTGCTGCTCGGCGCGGCAACCGCCGCCATCATTTTCTACGGCTTCAACCGCAGCCAGGACGACGCCACCGAACGCAGCCAGGAGGCGCTGGAGGAGCAGGGCAAGCTCGCGCTCCAGGCGCTCGTCGGTGGCGTATCGGAGTCCGGTGGACTCCAGATCGAGTGGGCCGCGGAGATCGGTCACCGCGCGGGACGGTATCTCCAGGAGTTCAAGGCCAGCGGCGCGACGGCGGAGTACGATACATCGCGATTCGTCCGCACGGACGAGGGCATCTGGTACGACCCGGACCCTGGCCGCGTCTCAGACGTCGTCGTACCAAATCACGTCGAAGAACTTCAGCCAGCTCATCTCGACGACATCGCCTACTCCGCCGCGCTCGATCCGCTCCTTCCCGCGCTCACCGAAGGCTTCCCGGGCGAACTCAGCGGCGAGGGGTTCCGTCCCATAGCCATCATCTTCATCGGCGTGAACGGCGTCGGCCGCTACTACCCGCCGATCGGCATCCAGGAGTCGACGCCTGCCGAGCTGGATGTCTCCGACTTCCTCGACCGGTTCGGCCCGACCGCAAATCCAGGTCGGAGTTCTGTCTGGACACCGCCGTACGAGGACCTCAACGGCCGGGGACTGGTCATCACGGCGCAGACCCCTATCTACGAAGGGGACCTCTTCCGCGGCATCTTCGAGGTGGACCTTCTGATCAGCAACCTGGTGGCAGAGCTGGACGGGGTCCGGTCGACGACGAGCGGGTTTGCGTTCTACGTCGACGTAGAGGGTGGGATTTTGGGATCGCGCGCGTCCCAGATCCACAATCAGCAGGACGCCGGCGGCGCGGAGTTTGCCGCGATCCTCGAGGCCATGCGGGCGGCGCCGCAGGGGCCCGGCGTACCCGTCGAACGGGTCACGCTGGACGACGAGGAGTACTTCATCGCCTATACGCCCCTGCCGGTGGCGGGCGGAAGTCTCGCCGCCGCCGCACCCGTCGACGAGGTGACCGCCCAGGCGGCACCGATCGCCGCCAGCATCGGCGACGAGGGAGCGCGCACCCTCGGCCTCATGCTCGCAGGAATGGGCGGGCTGTTCGTCGCCGCACTGCTCGGCGCCACGTACTTGAACCGCCGGCTGCTCGTCCGGCCGCTCCAATCCATGGTCGCAGGGATTCGCGCGGTGGCCGCGGGCGACCTCACGACGAAGATCCCGGTGACCTCCGGCGACGAGCTGGGCATGCTCGCCCTCACCTTCAACGACATGACGTCGCAGCTCGCGATCTCCCGGGACCAGCTGGAGGCGCAGCAGCAGCGGATCGCCGGCTCCGAGGCGGAGCTGCGCGCGCTCTTCAGCGCCATGACGGATCTCGTCGCCGTCATCGACCGCGACGGCCGCTACCTGCGCGCCGCGCCGACCCACCCTGACCACCGGTACCCGCCCGCGGACGACCTGATCGGCCGGGACGTCCACGACATGCTGCCGGCGGCCGCCGCCGACAGCCTCCTCGCCGCCGTCCGCCGCGCCATCGACACCGACAGTGCCCAGCCGGTCGAGATCCAGGCCCCCGTGGAGGGGCAAGACCGCTGGTTGCAGACCATCGTCACCCCCTTGCCGGACGGGACGGCGCTGGCCGTCGCCCGCGACGTGACGGAGCGCGTGCGCGCGGGCGAGCTGCTGGAGCAGCGTGTGGAGGAGCGGACGAGGGAGCTGGCCGCGCTGCTCGACGTGGCGCAGCGGATCGCGTCGGAACTGAGCGTCGCGGAGCTGGTGGACACCATCCTCCTCCAGATCGGTGAGCTGTTCGAGAGCACCGCGTCATCCGTCGCCGCGATGGACGAGGAGGGAAACGCTGTCTTCCTCGGCTCGAACAACCCGCACTACGCGGATGCCGGCATCGAGCGCGGCTTCACGTACTCCATGGCGCCGTTTGGCGCGATCTGGGAGTCCATCCGCCGCGACCAGGCCGTGAGCATCGACGACGTGCGGGACGAAGACGACGAGATGGCGGCCGTCTACCGCCAGGCCGTCGGGCCGCAGATCGATACGTTCTTCAGCGGCGTCCGGTCCTGGATGGGCGTGCCCATGACGGTGAAGGAGCGCGTCGTCGGGTGGCTCATCATCACGCACGCCGAACCGGCGCGATACGACGCGCACGACCTGCAGCTCGCCCGGGCGCTGGCCAGCCAGGCGGCGGTGGCGATCGAGAACGCCCGCCTGTACGAGGAGACCGAGCGCCGCGCCCGCGAGATGGCCGCCCTCCTCGAAGTCTCCCACAGCGTCGCCTCGACGCTGGAGCTGGGCCCGCTGGTGACCGTGATCGTGGAGCAGCTCCGCAACGTGCTCGAGCACAACGGCGCATCCGTGCTCCTGCGCGAACGTGACGCGCTCGTCGTCCTCGACCTCCGCGGCAGGACCCGCGCGGGCGGCTCGGAAGACTTCGTCTTCCCGCTCGATGCGGCCGCCGAACTCTGGGCGCTTGTCGAACGCGCCGAGCCGATCCTCGTCGATGACATACGGGCTGACACTCCCGTTGCGGAGGGCTTCCGCAGGAGCGCAGGCCCCCGCATCGACACGATGTTCGCGAACGTGCGGTCGTGGATGGGCATCCCCCTGGCCGCGAAGCAAGGCGTGATCGGGATGCTCGCCATCACGCACGCGGAGCCCGGCGCCTTTACACAGCGCGATGTGCAGCTCGCTCGCGCCGTCGCCGACCAGGCCGCCCTCGCCATTGAGAACGCGCGACTGTTCGAGGAGACGGAGCGCCGCGCCCGTGAGATGGAGGCGCTGTTCCGGGCCGACGCCGAGCTGTTCCGCTCGCTCAGCACCGATGCGGTCTTCCTCTCGCTCTGCGACGTCGTCGTCGACCTGCTGGGCGCTGACAAGTGCATGGTGACGACGATCGAGGACGAGAGCGGGCGCTACACCGTCCGCGCATCGCGTGGCCTGTCGCGGGAGTCACTCGTGCGCATGGCCGCCATCCGCGCGGAGCAGCCGCGGGCGGTCCTCGGGACGATGCGCGAGTCGATCATCAACGAGGATGTCCGCGCGGCGATGCCCGAGATGGCCGAGGTGTTCGACGCCGAGAGCATCGAATCGACCATCGACGTGCCCTTTCAGTCGGCGAGCGGGCTGCGCGGTGCGCTGGGCGCCGCGTACACTGCGCGCCACCGGTTCGGCGCGGAGGAGCAGCGCATGCTGCAGGCCATCGCCGACCGGGCCGCCATCGCCATCGACAACGCCGAGCTGTACGAGCGGGCGCAACAGGCCGCGTCGCTGGAGGAGCGCCAGAGGCTGGCGCGCGAGCTGCACGACTCCGTGTCGCAGGCGCTGTACGGCATCGCGCTGGGCGCCCGGACTGCCCGCACCCAGCTGGACCGCGATCCCGCGCAGGCCGTCGAGCCGGTCGAGTACGTCATGTCCCTCGCCGAAGCGGGGCTGGCGGAGATGCGGGCGCTGATCTTCGAGCTGCGCCCGGAGTCACTGGAGACCGAGGGGCTGGTGGCGGCGATCGAGAAGCAGATCGCCTCCACGCGCGCCCGCTACGGCATCGGCGTCGAGGCCGCGCTCTGCGACGAGCCGGACGTGCGGCTGGACGTTAAAGAGGCCCTGTATCGCATCGCGCAGGAGGCCCTGCACAACATCGTGAAGCACGCACAGGCCGCGCACGTGGAGGTCTCCCTCGCAACGGACGGCGCCATGCTGACGCTACGCGTCACCGACGATGGGCGCGGCTTCGACCCCGATGGCTCCTTCCCCGGCCACGTCGGCCTCCACTCGATGCGTGAGCGGACGGCCCGCCTCGGCGGCGAGATCACGATCGAGAGCACACCCGGGCGCGGCACCCGCCTCACCGTGACCATCCCGGTCACCCCTCCGCGGGCCTGATTCCGTCCGTTCGCGGTCCACCACGTTACGCAGCGTGAGGCCGTCCCGCCGGAGTGCCGGCGATCAGCGGGTGCGCGACCGGACGTACCCGTCGATGATCTCGATCATGCGCTCCCGGCCGAAGCTCGGGTCGTGGCCGCCGTGCACCGCCGCCACCGGCAGCCCGCGAAGCCTCTCCATCGTCCGCAGATAGTCAGCGACGTCCGACTCTGGGAGGAAGTCGTAGAGCGGCCCGTCGTAGATCGCGTCGCCGGAGAACAGCGTGGCGGCGCGCGCGTCCCACAGCCCGATGCTCCCCGGCGTGTGCCCGGGCAGGTGCAGCACTTCAAACGCGCGGTCGCCCAGGTCGACGACATCGCCCTCCCCGACGAGCCGCGTGAGCGGGGCGGGGGCCACGCGGTACGCGCGCGGGTCGTAATGCGCGCGGGGCAGCGCGTCGATCAGGTACTCGCCGGCGCCGGCGCCGTGCATGTCCCGCATCAATTCCGCGAAGCCCTCCGGGAACTCCGCCACCACCAGCGACGCGAAGGCCTTCGGCGCGGCGATCTCCTCCGCGTCGAGCGGGTGGGCGAGGCGGTCGGCGAACTCGTGCAGCCCGCCCACGTGGTCTGAGTGGCGGTGCGTCGCGACGGCCACGAGCGGCTTGTCGAGCAGCGGCTGCAGCGCGTCCCCCAGCACCCCGATCCCCATCCCGCTGTCGACGAGGAGGTCGCGGTCGCGACCCCTGACATGCCAGATGTTGCTCTGCCAGACCGGGTGGAGGTGGGGCTCCCACAGCAGCGTCAGCCCGTCCTCGACGCGCCTCGTCTCGAACCACCGCTCAGCGACCTTCATGCGGCGATTCTATCGCGGACCATCCGCGGGGCGGGCTCCAGGCCGGCCGGAACCCGAAATGAGCCTCCCGGCATCAGGCGGGCGTGGCCGGATACTGAGCGGTCCACCTGGAAACTCTGCCCATCCGGCAATTCCCCTTAGGTGGAGGCACCCCAACCGGAATGACCCCCGCCCGGCTTTTCCAGGCCGCTTCATACGGGCCTCAACCCCTCCCGGTTGCGGCCGATACCTAATCGGTACACCTATCTTTTGGAACATCGTGGGGGACAGTCATGCTCAAGCGTCTGAATAGCGAACGAGGGTTTACCCTTCCGGAACTCCTGATCGTCGTCGCCATCCTCGGCATCCTGGCCGCGGTGGTCCTCCCGAACTTCGTCGGCATCCTCGGGAACGCCAAGACCAACACCGCCGCCGCCGAGCTGAACATCCTGCAGACGGCAGTCGATGCGAAGCTCGCGGATACCTCGGCGACGATCACCGCCGCCATCACGCTGGACACCAGCGACATGACGGCGACCGGCTTCGACCTGGCCCCGACCTACATGCGGAGTACGGTCACCAAGGGCACCTACACCGTCGCGACGGACGGGAAGGTCACGCAGGTCACCACCGGGTACTAGCCTCCGCCCTCCACGGATGGAGCCTCCGCGCGGCGGGGGAGCGGGAAGGTTTGTGTATGGACGCCACTGTTACCCTGCGCAAGCGCCTCGGCCACATGCTGGTCGAGGCAGGCTTGCTTTCTGAGGAGCAGGCCGAAGAGGCCGCGCGCGAGGCCAGCGAGGCCGGGCGCCGCCTCGGCGACTTCGTCGTCGAGCGCGGCCTGGTCACCGCCGAAGGCCTCGCCATGACGGTGAGCACCCAGCTCGGCATCCCCTTCCTCGATCTGCTGCGTGTCCGCATCGAACCCGAAGCGCTGCGCCTCGTGCCCGCCGACCTCTGCCGCGAGCACACCCTCATCCCCGTCGAGACCGACGGTCACGCGCTCGTCGTGGCCATGGCGGACCCGGGGAACATGAGGGTCATCGAAGACCTGCGGTCCCTCACCGGCCTTGACGTGCGCCCCGCCGTCGGTATCCCGGACGAGATCCGGCGGGCCATCAACCTCAACTACCGCGTCTCCTCCGAGATCGAGCTGGAGATGGGCCGCGTGGCGTCGCATGCCCCGCAGATCACCCAGCCCGAGCGCCAGGAGCAGCAGGAGGCCGACCTCGAACTGAGCCAGGCGCCCATCGTGCGGACGGCGGACCTGCTCCTGGCCCAGGCCGTGCGCGACCGCGCCTCCGACATCCACCTTGCGCCGGAGGCGGACTCGCTGCGGGTACGGCTCCGCATCGACGGCGTGCTCCACGACGTGATGGAGCTGCCAAAGGACATCCACGCGGCGTTGATCTCGCGCTTCAAGGTCATGGCCGGCATGAACATCGCCGAGCGCCGCCGCCCGCAGGACGGCCAGATCAGCGCAGAGGTGGAGGGCAAGCAGATCGACCTGCGCGCCGCCACGTCGGACTCCGTCCACGGTGAGATGATGGTGCTGCGCGTGCTGGACAAGAGCGTCTCGCTCATGTCGCTGCGCGAGCTGGGGTTCTCCCCGTCGGCCCTCGAGCGCCACATCCGGCTGCTCCGCTCGCCGTTCGGCATGGTGCTGGTCGGCGGGCCGACCGGCTCGGGTAAGACAACCACCCTCTACGCCTCGATCAACCAGCTGAACAACACCGAACGCAACATCATCACCATCGAGGACCCGATCGAGTACCAGTTCCCCGGGATCAACCAGATCCAGGTGAACGAACGGGCGGACATCACCTTCGCCAACGGGCTGCGCTCACTGATGCGGCTGGACCCCGACGTCATCCTCGTGGGCGAGATCCGCGACGGCGAGACCGCGCGCATCGCCAGCCAAGCGGCGCTCACCGGACACCTCGTGCTCTCGTCGATCCACGCGAACGACGCCGTGGGCGTCCTCATCCGGCTCACCGACCTGGGCGTCGAGCCGTTCCTGGCGGTGTCGTCGCTGGTGGGCGTCGCCGCCCAGCGCATGGTGCGCCGCGTGTGCACCTACTGCGCCGCGGACGCCCGTCCGACGGTGGAGGAGCAGGCGGCGTACAGGACGGAACTGGACGAACCGCTGGAGTCCATCCGCCGCGGCGCCGGCTGCAACCTCTGCGCCGGCACCGGCTATCTGGGACGCACGGCCGTCTTCGAGATCCTGCTGATCAACGACGAGATCCGCCGGCTCATGCTCGACAACGCTTCTTCGGCCGCCATCCGGGAACAGGCGGTCCGCGACGGCATGGTGAGCATGCGCCGCGACGGCATGCTCAAGGCGAAGCAGGGCCTGGTGACACCCTCCGAGGTTGTCCGCAGCGTCTACTCGATCAACTAGGAGCCGCACATGACGTTCCGGTACGTGGCCATCGCACCCGGCGGGGAGCAGGTCAGCGGCGCCATCGACGTGGCGAGCGAGTCCCAGGCGGAGCGTGCCCTGTGGGACGCGAACTATCGCGTCGTCAGCATCCGCGCCGCCCGCAAGCTGCCGGGGCTGGAGCAGCTCTTCCCCAGCCTCTTCGCGGTGAAGAAGCGCGCACTCGTCGTCTTCTCCCGCCAGCTCGCGACCCTGCTCGAGTCGGGCGTGCCCGTGATGCGCTGCCTGGAGCTGCTCGAGGAGCAGACGAGCGGTTCGCTGGCGAAGGCCATCCACGGCATCGGCGCAACCATCCGGGGCGGCTCGCCCTTCGCCGACGCCATCCGCGAGTGGCCGAACGTCTTCCCGCCGGTCTACTCGCGCATGGTGGAGCTGGGGGAGCGCACCGGCCGCCTCGAGGACATGCTGCGCCAGGTCGCGACGTACCTGGAGCGCGAGGACGAGGTGGCGAGCCGGGTGCGCGGGGCCATGGCCTACCCGGCCTTCGTGCTCGTGCTCGCCGTCGTCGTCATCGCCGTCCTCACCACGACGGCGCTGCCGCCGCTGGTGCAGCTGTTCGACGAGTTCGAGGGGGATCTGCCGATCACCACCCGCTTCCTCATGGCGTTCACCGCGTTCACCTCGGCGTTCCGTATGCAGATCCTGGCGACGATCGCAATCACCGTGCTGGGCGGCGGATGGTACATGAGCCGTGCGGCCGGCAAGCGGCTGCTGGACCGCGTGCAGGTGGCCGTTCCGGTGATCCGCGGCATCACCATCGATGCGAATGCAGCGCGCTTCAGCCGCACGCTCTCGGTGCTCATCGGGGCGGGGCTGCCCCTGACGGAAGTCATGGACATGGTGGTGAAGACCACCGAGAACAGTGTGCTGCGCCGTGCCGTGGAGGGTGTCCGGCAGCTGCTGCTCGACGGGGAAGGCCTCTCCGGGCCGATGGCCCGCGCCGGCTGCTATCCGCACATGCTCGTCCAGATGGTGGCCGTGGGCGAGGAGAGCGGGACGCTGGAGGGAAATCTCCAGATCACGGCAGAGTTCTACGCTCGCGAGGTGGACCGCCGGGTGGACGGCCTCACGGCGATGCTGACCCCCGCCCTGACGCTCATCGTTGGCGGCATCGTGGCGTTCATCGCGCTCTCGCTCATCATGCCCATGTACCAGCTCATCGGCAACCTGAACGACGCCACCACGACGGGCCCGCCGCCTCCGCCCTCATGATCGCGCGCTTGCGGTCGGAGCGGGGCGTCACGCTGGTCGAGACGCTCGTGGCGCTGGGGATCATCTCCACAGCGCTCATTGTCTTTCTTGCGGGCATCTCCACGGGCGTGATCTCCACCTCCCGCTCGGACCGCCTCTCCACGGCGCACGAGGTGGCGCGCTCGCAGATGGAGTACACGAAGGCGCTCGCCTACAGCGCCCCGCCCGCTGCCTACCCCACCGTCACGCCGCCCGCCGGCTACACGGTCACGGCGAATGCCAGCGCCATCCCCGGCGGCGACGCCAGCATCCAGCTGGTGACCGTCCAGGTGAGCAAGGACGGCGGCGTCGTCTTCACGCTCGAAGGCTACAAGGTGGACCGATGACGAGGCGGGGAGAACGCGGCATCGGCCTGGTCGAGCTGCTGATTGGCCTGGGCGTCACGGCGATGATCCTCACCGTCGTGGGCGCCGTGCTGATCGCGACCATGCGCAACTCCACCGCGACGAGCCAGCAGCAGCACGCGACGCAGCAGATCCGCAACGCGCTGTTTCTCATCAACCAGGACACCCAGAGCGCCGTCGCCAGCCAGGCCACCGTCGCCGCCGGCGATGTGACGTTGCAGTGGACCGACCGCAGCACGGGCTCGCAGTACAGCAGCCGCATCGTGCAGGTGGGCAGCGAACTGCAGCGCACCCTGACCGTCGATGGCAACGCCACGACGCGCGTCATCGCCCGCGACGTGGTGGCAGGGAGCTTCGCAGCCACCCAGGACGGCCCCGCACTCACCTACAGCCTCTCCGTCCAGAACGGCGCTTCGGCCGACTCCCGCAGCGAGACCGCGATGATGCGCGTGTCGGACCTGCCGATCACGCCCTTCCCCACCGTGACCCCGGCGCCCACGTCCACGCCGACGGCGACCTTCACCGGCACGCCGGTCGCGACCGACACGCCGACCGCCACCGACACCGCGACACCGACGGATACCGCCACGCCGACGGATACGCCCACGCCCACGAATACACCCACACCCACGAGCACGCCCACGCCGACATTCACGCCGACGCCGACGGCGACCGCCACGCCGACGAGCACCGCGACGTTCACGTCGACGCCGACATTCACCGCCACGCCCACGAACTGCGTCACCACGAGCACGGGGGACCTGAACCCCAGCTCCAACGCGGCGGACACCGGCGGCGACGGCAACGGCTTCGAGACCAACCCCACGAACGCCTACGCCAATGGCGGCGGCAACGCCACCAACACCGACGGCGCCGCCGACCGGCACCGCTACTACGACTACAGCATCACCGTCCCCGTGAACTGCGTCATCGCCGGCATCGAGGTGCGCGTCGACTGGTGGATGGACAGCACGTTCGGGACGAACAGTATGAGCATCGAGCTGTCGTGGGACGGCGGCACGTCGTGGACCTCGGCGAAGACCGACTCGGTCGAGACGACCACGGAGCACACAACCACCCTCGGCAGCAGCTCCGACACCTGGGGGCGCGCCTGGACATCGTCAGAGACCTCGAACGCCAACTTCCGCGTCCGCGTGACGTCCAACTCCACATCCTCGTCGCGCGACTTCTTCCTCGACTGGGTGCCCATCAACGTCCACTTCAGCGACGTGCCAACGGTGACGCCCACGCCCTCGATCACCAGTACGCCGACAGTGACGTCAACCCCGACTAACACGTTCACGCCGACGCCGGTCGTCTGCGGCACGGTGAGCACCGGGAACCTCAACCCCAGCGCCAACGCAGCCGACACCGGCGGCGACGGCAACGGCTTCGAGACCAACCCCACGAACGCCTACGCCAACGGCGCCGCCTACGCCACCAACACCGACGGCGCCGCCGACCGCCACCGCTACTACGACTACAACATCAGCGTCCCGGCGAACTGCACCATCGCCGGCATCGAGGTCCGTCTCGACTGGTGGATGGACAGCACGTTCGGCACCAACAGCATGAGCGTCGAGCTGTCCTGGAACGGCGGCACCTCCTGGACCGCCGCGAAGTCAGATTCGGTCGAGACCACCAGCGAGCACACAGCAACGCTGGGCGGCAGCTCCGACACCTGGGGACGCTCCTGGACCTCCTCCGAGCTGTCCAACGCCAACTTCCGCGTCCGGGTCACCAGCAACTCCGACTCGTCCTTCCGTGACTTCTTCCTCGAGTGGATCCCGGTCAACGTCTACTTCGCCAACCTCCCGACGGCCACTCCGACCGCCACGAATACGGCGTCCCCGACCCCCACGTTCACGCCCACGCCGATCCCCACCTGCACCCCGGGATCGCCCGGCGGCAGCAGCATCGCCTTCCGCGCGGCTGCCTCCAACGCCGCCTCCTCAGGCTCGTTGACCATCAACTGCCCGTCCGGGACCACCGCGAACGACGTGATGGTCGCGTCCATCGCGGTGCGCCCCAACACCGCGTCCATCACAGCACCCTCCGGCTGGACGCTCGTCGACCGCATCGATAACGCAAGCGCCACCGCCAACTCGCTGGCCATCTACTACAAGGTCGCCGGCGCGAGCGAACCCACGAGCTACACCTGGACGTCCGCCTCCAGCGGCATCGCCGGCGGGATCATGACCTTCTCCGGCGTCGACACCGCGAGCCCGGTCGATGTGGAGTCCGGCCAGACCACGTCCTCGGGCTTAACCCACACCGCTCCCAGCGTGACCACGACCGTGGACGGCGCCATGATCGTGACCTCGCACGCCTTCAGCAGCGCCGCCACCTGGTCGCCCCCCTCCGGCATGACCGAAGGCTACGATCGGTCGAGCGAGACCGTGCCGAACGCCGTCGGAGAGGCCATCGAGGCCAACTACGCCCTCCAGGCTTCGGCCGGCCCCACCGGCTCGAAGTCCGCCACCGCCAGCGGCGATGCCGACGTGGGGAACGCCCACACCCTGGCGCTCAAGCCCAGGGCCTGGTGGGACGCCAGCTACACGCGCCGGAGCCAGCTTACGATCACCACCGGCGCCACATCGCCCTACAACGGCTACGACGGCTACACCGTCGCCCTCGACCTCGACACCGAGGCCCTCGTCCTGGGCGGCACCATGCAGGCCGACTGCGATGACCTGCGCATCATCCGCTACAGCGGCGGTTCCTTTACCGAACTGGACCGCGACGCCCTCAACTGCGCCACCCCGAGCACCCAGGTGTGGTTCCGGATGCAGGCCAATGTGAGCGCGAGCAGCAGCGACACCACGTACTTCCTGTACCACAACAACCCCTCCGCCTCCTCGCCGCCGGCCGATCGCGCCGCCGTCTACCTGCACTACGAGGACTGGACGTCCAACAACCTCTCCGACTACGACATTGGGCGGCAGGACGACTGGTTTGGCACCGAGTACACCGGCTTCTCGCACGACGCCGGGAACGGCCGCGTCAACTTCGATGTCGGTGACAACTTCAACGGCGGGCTGCGCCTGGCCGGCTTCGGCGAACGCGACATCTACATCGAGCAGCGCGTCCGCTACACCGGCTGCTACGACAACGACGTCTCGCAGGGCCTCATCGCCCGCTACAGCGGCGACGGCACCAGCAGCACGGCCTACTACGCGCTCATCCAGGCCAACTCGGCCGCCTGCTTCGTCGACCCCTACACCAACCCCGCCATCACCCAGGGCAACCGCACCTCCAACGTCTGCGGCTCCGGCGCCGGCGCCGCCTGGGACGTCACCGGCACCTGGCACCGCATGGGCTTCGCCATCTGGGGCGCTGGGACGGTGAACCTCCGCGGCTGGCTCGACGCCGCCTCCCGCCTCCCCACTACCGCGCCCGACCTCACCTGCAGCGACACCACCACGACCGTGGACGCGGAGGGCGACGTCGTCTGGATGCAGGGGCAGAGCGCCGGCTCGATCGATGACTTCCTCGTGCGGCGCTATACCAGCGCCGAGCCCACCGTGACGGCCGGCTCCACGCAGGTGGGACCATGAGTTGGCGCATTATGTCGAGTCAGAAGGCCCAGGCCCTGCCCATCGCCGTCGTGGCGCTGGCCGTGGGCGCCCTGCTCATCACCCCGCTCCTCCTGGGCGCCAGCACCGGCTCCAAGACCACCACCCTCGTCGGGAACCGGGCGATGGAGCGCGCTATAGCATGGACGCCGGAATCGAATGGTCAGGGTGGCGCCTGATAGCCGGTCCCCGGCTCACCACCGACACTTCCTTTACGACCGTGGGGCTGGCGCCCTTCCCGGCGACGGTGAACGGCGCCCCCTTCCCCACGACCGAGATCCGGTACGTGCCGGCGGCGGGAGGCGTGGAGGCGCGGAGCCCTGCCTGGCAGGGCGGCGGAGGCGACCAGTGCTACACGTTCCAGGCATCGGAGGCCGGCACCTTCTCGGCGCGCATCAGCGTGGACTCCGGGCAGGTGTGGGCGCTCCTCCTCGCCGACGGGGCATCGTGCGACCGGGGGAGCGCGCAGCCGCTGCCGGGCGGTTCGCCCTACGGCGCGGACTTCGCCCTGCCGGCGGCCGGGACGTACCAGCTGCTCGTCGGCGTGGATACGGCGACCAGCGGGACGCTCCAGCTCAGCGTCCCCGCGGCGACGTACGAGGTGCGCTCCGTGGCTGGTAGCAGAAACGTCATCGCGAGGTTGATCGCCGGGTACACCGGCGTGAGGGCGGCATCGTGGCAACTCAACTGACGCGCAAGAGCATGCGCAGCTTCCTCTCGGCGGACTTCCGTCCGCCGCAGATCCCGATGCGCTGGCTGCTGGGCGGCGTCGTCGGCTGCGTGGTGCTCGTCTACGCCTCGGTCATCGCCGGCCTCTCCGACGCCAACCACGACCGCGACGCGGCGCTGCTCCAGCTCGCCGACACCGAGGCGCTGGTGGCGCTGCCGCCGGTGCAGACCAGCGCGCTGCGCCAGCAGCTCATCGATGCGCGCGCCGCCCTCGCCACCGCCGAGGCGCGCGCCGCGGCCCCGTCCTCGGCCGAGCTCTCCGACGACGCTGTCGCGGACCTCGTCCGCGTCGCCCGGGCGGCGAACGTGCAGGTGCGCGGCATCACCCGCATCGACTCGGCGGAGGAGGAACGCGGCGACAAGGCCTACAACGTGGCGCGCGTGCGCATGTCACTCGCCGGCAGCGTCCCCGACCTCACGAAGATGCTGGCGGATGTCGAGGGCTCCGGCAACGCGCTGGTCACCACGCTGACCACGCTCGCCATCGAGGCATCCGGTGAGGCGACGGCGGAGATCATCTTCGCGGCCTTCACCCCGGCCGGGCCGGAGGAGGTGGCGCCGTGAACCTGCGCGCACTCTTCCGTCAGCCCGTGCTCAGCGTGAGCTTCCAGCAAAGCGAGGCGCTCTGGGCGATCGGCGGGCGCGGCCGCATCACCGCCTCCGGGCGGGTTCCGCTGCCGCCGGGGCTGGTGAACGACGGCGTCGTCACCGATCCGGAGCGCGCGGGACTGCTGCTCCGCGAGGCACCGGACTTCACCGGCAACGCCCGCATGCAGGCGGTCGCCGGCCTGCCCGCCCAGCGGACCGTCGTGCGCACCCTCAAGCTGCCGCCCCTGCAGGGCCGGCCGTTCGCCGAGATGGTGGAGCGCGAGATCCGGCGCGAGCTGCCGGTGGTCGCCGAGAACGCCTACGTGTCGTGGACTCCCGGCACCCGCCACGCCGACTCCATCGACGTGCTCGCCATCGGCCTCGCCCGCGACGTGCTTGACTCGCACGTGGCGGCTCTGCGCGCGGCCGGCCTGGCTCCGGTCGCCGCCGACCTGCGCCTGATCGCCTCGGCGCGGGCGCTCGGTCTGCCGGACTGCATCCTCGCCTCCGTCGAAGCCGCAGAGGTGGAACTGGGGATCTTCCGCGGCGGCGTGCCCGTCATCCTGCGTCACGTGGCGCTGGCGGCCTCGCCCGGCGACTCCGCCTGGATCGACCAGATCCAGGAAGAACTGCTGCGGACCAACAAGTTCTACTTCGACTCGCACCGCGATGACAGCGCCTTCAACGAGCTGCCCATCTCCTTTACCGGCGGCGCCGCGTCACGGGTGATCTTGTCGGGCAAGCTGGGCGCGGCCACCGGCCACGAGATCCAGATGCCCCCCGCGGTGCTCACCCTGCACCCTGAGGAAGAAGGCCCTCGCTTCGCGGCCAACATCGGGCTCACCCTGAAGGATATGGCGGCATGAGCACCACGCGGCCGATGAACGCCATCGTCGACATGAACCTGCTGCCGAGCGAGCAACGCCCGGTCGACGTCTCCGGGCGCGCGCTCCTGCTCGCCTTCTTCATCTTCGCCGCCGTCGCCGGCATGTTCCCGATCGCCTACCAGGCGCACACCGCGCGCGGAGACGCCGACGCCGCCGTGCGCAGCCTGGACGCCGCGGAGGCGCAGATCGCCGCGCTGCAGGCGGACCTGGCACTACAGCGCACCCTGCGGACCGAGCTGGGGATCGTCAACGACCGGCTCGCTAAGCTACGGGCCGATCGCGCCGAACTCGACGGCGGCAGCCGCCCTCTCGGCGACGACCTGTCCTTCCTCTGGGGCTGGAACTTCCTCCCGCCCGGTGTGCGCATCGCGAGCGTCAGCGGCACGAACGGGGGCTTCCGCATCGATGGGACGGCGCCCGACCCGCTCGCCGCCATCGCCTACGCGAAGACGCTGATGGACAACGGCGACTTCCCCTCCGCAACCCTGCTGTCGTTCGCCCCGGGGCCCGGCGGCGGGACGTACACCATCAACGTCCAGCGCTGAGGCGCGGCAAGGAGCCTGCCATGACCACCACGTCACCCGCCCCACCCCTCCGCGACCTGCTGCGCCGGATGATCGAGACCGGGTCCTCCGACCTGCACCTCTCGCTCGACACGCCGCCCGTGTACCGCCGGCACGGCGCCCTCGCGCGGGACGCGGGCATCGACCCGATGTCGCGGGAGGAGCTGCGGGCGGCCCTGGCCACCGTGGCGAGCGCCACCGAGCGCGCGCGCCTCGAATCGGAGCGGGAGCTGGACAAGGCGCTCGAGATCGAAGGCGTCGGCCGCTTCCGCGTGAACATCTCCTTCGACCGGGGCGAGCTGGCGTTCGCCTTCCGTGGCGTCGGCACGGAAGTCCCCTCGATCGAGGACCTGGGGCTGCCCCAGGTGTGCGAGCGGCTGACCCAGCTGCCCCGCGGCCTGGTGCTCGTCACCGGCCCCACCGGATCCGGCAAGTCCACCACGCTGGCCTCCATGATCGACCGCATCAACGATCGCGACCAGCGCCACATCATCACCATCGAGGACCCGATCGAGTTCCTGCACCACAACAAGCGGAGCGTCATCAACCAGCGCGAGGTCGGGACGGACACACAGTCCTTCGCCACCGCCCTGCGCCACGCGATGCGCCAGGACCCGGACGTCATCCTCGTCGGCGAGATGCGCGACATCGAGACCATGGCCGCGGCGATCACCGCCGCCGAGACCGGGCACCTGGTATTCGCCACCCTGCACACCAGCGACTGCGCCCAGACCATCGACCGCATCGTCGATGCCTTCCCGGCCTACCAGCAGCAGCAGATCCGCCTCCAGCTCTCGATGGTGCTGGAAGCCGTGCTGTCCCAGGTGCTGATCCCGCAGCCCGACGGCGATGGCCGCATCGTGGCCTGCGAGGTGATGCTCGGGACGACGGCCATCCGCAACCTGATCCGCGAGGCCAAGACCCACCAGATCGGCACCACCATGGCCACCGGCGCCGCCATCGGCATGCGGACGCTCGACCAGGCGCTGGCCGAGCTCCTGCGCGCCCGCGTCATCGCCCGCGACGCCGCCGCCTCCTTCGCCCGTTACCCCGAGGAACTGACGCGTCTCGTGGGAGACGCCGTGCATGCAGCTTGAGATTCCGCGGCGCCGCGCCTTCACAAGCGACTGGCGGGTTCCCCGCCTGCGCGTAGACCAGCGCACGGCCGCGCGCGTCGCGACCGCCACGGTCGCGCTCGTGGCCTTCGCCGTCTACCTGACCACGCTCGCCCCCACCGTCATGTGGTACGACATGGGCGAGTTCGCCGTCGCCTCGGCCACGCTGGGGATCGCCCACAACACCGGCTATCCGCTGCTCATCCTGCTCGGGAAGGCGTTCACCTTCCTCCCCGTCGGCGACACCGCGTATCGCGTGAACCTCATGTCCGCCGTCTTCACGGCGCTCGCCGTGGCGGTGGTGTTCGGCATCATCCGCGACCTCACCGAGGACACCATCGCGGCGGCGGCCGGCGCCCTGACCCTCGCCTTCTCGTCGACCGTGTGGGCGAACGCCACCTGGGCGACGTCCTACGGCCTGAACCTCTTCTTCACCGCGCTGGTCGTCCGCCAGATGCTGGCCTGGCGCCGCGACCGCCGCCCGGCGACGCTGGTGCTCGCCGCATTGGCGTTCGGGCTGGGGCTCTGCAACCACCGCCTGATCGCGCTCGTCGCCCCGCCGTCCCTGCTGTTGATCGCCTCCGGCTGGCGCAGCCTTGACCGGCGCACCATAGCTCTCGGGGCGCTGGCGTTCCTCGCCGGGCTGAGCGTCTACCTGTACCTCCCCATCCGGGGCGAGCAGGAGCCGGCCCTTTCGTGGGCGCAGCCCGCGAACTGGCACACCTACTGGTCGATGTTCCTGAACGGACAGACGCCGTCCGCCTCCTGGCGCTTCGACGTGGCTGACCGCATCGACGTGTTGTGGACGTACTCGGCGTACGACCTCACCTGGGCGGGGCTGGCGCTGGCCGGCGTGGGGTTCGTGCTCTGCGCCCTGCGCGACCGCGTGCTGGCCGCGTGCTTTGCCCTCTTCCTGCTCCTCGACGCGGCCCTCGTCCTCACCTACTCCATCCACAACGTCTACAACTACCTCACCCCGGCATACGTCGTGCTTGCGGTGCTCATCGGCCTCGCGGCCGCGCGTCTGATCGACGAAGCGCGCCGCCTCGCCGAACGTTCGGACGTACGCCCGGCGCTGGCCGTGGCGCTGGCCGTCACGCTCCTGGCCCTGCTCCCCGCCTCGCTCGTCGCGAAGAACCACGCCCGCGTCGACCGCAGCGGCGACTATCGCGCCTACGACTTCGCCCGGACGACGCTGGAGCGGCTGCCGGCCCGCGCCGTCGTCCTCACCGACAGCTGGTCGGCGCCGCCCTTCTGGTACGTCCAGCTGGTCGAAGGCGGCCGCCATGACGTGCTCATCTCGCCCATCTTCTCCGTCCCCGGCGAGGACGTCGTCGCCTTCGCCCGCACCCGCATGGACGAAGGCCGCACGGTCTACGTCGCCGAGGGGCTGCGCACGCCGCTCGACGACCTCGACGAAGCCTTCGTCGTGCAGCCGGTGCTCCTGGACTCGATCGAGATCATGCTGACCAACGTGCTGCCGAAGCCCGAATACCGTGACGCCCTCGTCGCGAAGGGGACGCTCTACAAGCTGCTCGATGCGGAGCCTGTCGCGACGGCCGTCGCGGTGCCGGCGGGGGCGGAGCGCGACGCCGCCTTTGCGGTCGGGGTGACGCTGGCCGGCTTCGAGACCGACGGCAACGTGATCGACCGGGGCGGCGTGGTGCGCCTCACCTACTACTGGCGCGCGGACGGCCCGATCGACGCCGACCTCAGCGCCGTCACGCTCTTCCTCGACGCGGAAGGGCGCACGGAGTCCACGGCCGGCGTCCCCGCGTGGTCGCAGGACCGCGACCTGGGCCAGGGCCGTCCGCACGACGAGCGAGTGGCGGTCCGGCGAGATCGTGTCCGAGTCGTACGCCACGCTCGTCCCGCGCACGACGCCGCCCGGCGTCTACGATGTGACAGTCGCCGTCTTCGACGCTGCCGCCGGCCCCCTCGCGCTCGACGACGCGAAGGACAACTTCGTCACGGTGGGCCAGATCACGATCCGGTAGGCGCCTTCCGAGCCGATGCCCTGAAGAGACTTCAGGACTTCGCTACCGGGCTGCTGAAAAAGGGGTACAGGGGCAGAGCCCCTTGTCGGGGCCCGGGGGCTTCCCCCCGGTCCACACCTATCCCACTGGGCGGGCGGATGGAAGGTCAACTGTTCGTCTTGAGGGTTTTCAGCACCATGCCGGCTTCGGCAGAAGTTGCGGCAGCAGCGGTGGCGTGAAGTGGCCTTAATCGGGGCGGAACGCCTTGCCCAGCACGTTCACGAAGAGCTGCATGAATCCGGCCCGACGCTCCGGCTCGGCGATACCCTGCGCGTTGCGCGCCCACGCCTGGTCGTAGCTCTCCCGGCGGTACGGCGTCCCGAGCGTCTCGTACGCTTCGTTGAGCGCGTTCAGCCGCTTCGCCGAGCGCCGCGTCGGCTGCCGTTGCAGCTCGTGCGCCCGCTCCCAGTACGTCGCCTCGATCACCCGCACGTGCGAGCGCGGCGCCACGCCGAGCACTTCGTAGTAGTCCTTGAATTTGCTGCTCACGGCCCTGTCCCTCTACCCCGGGGAAACCGGCCGAAACGCCGGCATGAGGTCAGCCCGGCCCCCTTTACCCCTACACCTACAATCGGCCGGAGGGGCCGATAGTTACACTCCCAGGGCTCCGGATTTCGTTGTCGGCGTTCAGGCGCCGGTGCTATGATGGGCGGGCTCCGCGGAAGTAGCTCAGCGGTAGAGCACCTCCTTGCCAAGGAGGGGGTCGCGAGTTCGAATCTCGTCTTCCGCTCCATCTGAACCAGACGGCGCACGGCATCCCAGCCGTGCGGCGTTATGTCATCTCGGGCCGTCGGGGTTTCCCTCACGCCCTCACACCGCAAACGGCCGATACCTCTCCGGAGGGTGAGGCATGGCCATCCCTGAGCCGCCCCCGGTCCTCACCGAGGCGGAGGAGTTCGGCGACGCGAAGTTCCGCCGTGGCATCGTAGTGCTGCGGTGGATGCTGTTCGTCGCCTACGTTTCCTTCTCTGAAGCCGGCTTCGGCACCATCCCCGTCCGCGGCACCGAGCTGCTCGTGAGCGCCGCCATCATCGGCGGCTGGGCCGCGCTGTACACAGCCTTCGAGGTGCTCCGGGGCGGCCTCCGCGACGGCGCCCCGCCCCGCGACCACCGCATCCTGCTCGCCATCGTCTACTTCGATATCGTCGCCGTCACCGTCGCCTTCAGCTCCGCCCACGACCCCGCCCACGAGACCTGGTTCATGTACGCGCTCGTCGTCATGGCCGTCTCGCACCTGCTGACCCGGAACGAGATGCTGGTGTATGTCGGATGGGCGGTCGTCGGCTTCGCCGGCGCCAACGCGGCGAACCAGCTGCGTGGCGACGAAATCTCCTGGGCCACCAGCGCCGGCGTCGCCGTCCTGCTCGTCTTCATGGGCTACAACGGCGTCATCCTGGCCTCGGGCGAACAGCGCCGGCGCGACCTCGTCGCCGCCTTCGCGGTGACGGACTCGTTGACGCGCCTGCCGAACCGCCACTTCTTCCACCAGGCCTACCCGAACGCCTTCGGCATGGCGAGCCAGCACGGCTTCCCCGTCGCCGTGCTCATGATCGACGTCGACCACTTCAAAGAGATCAACGACCGCGAGGGCCACCCCGCCGGCGACGACCGCCTGCGCGAGGTCGCCGACGCCATGCAGGGCGTCATGCGGCGCGGCGATCTCCTCGCCCGTTACGGCGGCGATGAGTTCATCGCCGTGCTGCCGACCGCCGGGCGCGAAGCCGCGATCCAACTCGGCGAACGTCTGCGCGAGGCCGCCGATGCCTGCGGCGCCAGCGTCAGCGTCGGCGTCGCCATCTACCCCGAGGACGCCCGCGACGAGGAGAGCCTCATCGCCGCGGCGGACAAGGCCCTCTACCGCGCCAAGGAGGCCGGCCGCAACTGCGTGCGGGACCTCGTCGCCGCGTAGCCTACCGGTACCGGTGCGGCCCGAAGTCCGCTTCGTAGAACGGCGCCACGCTCTGCCCCGGCGGGATCACCGCGTCGACCGCCGCCCGGTCCTCGTCCGTCACCGTCACGTCCAGCGCCTTCAGGTTGTCCTCCAGCTGCTCCATCGTCCGCGGGCCGATGATCGGGCTGGTGACGCCCTTCTGCTGCACGCACCACGCCAGGGCGAACTGCGACGTTGTGCACCCCTTCTCCCGCACAAGCGGTTCGATCCCCTCCACGATGTCGTACATCCGGTCGTTCATCCGCCGCGACCAGATGGGGTTCTGCGCCACGTTCTCGAACCGGCTGCCCTCGGGCATCGGCTGGCCGCGCTGGTACTTCCCGGTGAGCATCCCGCCGCCCAGCGGGCTCCAGGGGATGATCCCCAGCCCGTACGTCCGCGCCATCGGCAGCAGCTCCCGCTCGATGCGGCGGTCCAGCAGGTTGTACGGCGGCTGTTCCGTCACGAAGCGGTTCAGCCCGAGCCGGTCGGAGACCCAGAACGACTCCACCACCTGCCACGCCGCGTGCGTCGTCGTGCCGATGTAGCGCACCTTGCCCGAGCGCACGAGGTCATCGAGCGCGCGCAGCGTCTCGTCGACCGGGATGTCCGACTGCGGCCGGTGGATCTGGTAGAGGTCGATGTAGTCGGTCTGCAGGCGCCGCAGGCTCGCCTCGCACTGCTCGATGATGTGCCGGCGGCTGTTCCCCTCGTCGTTCGGGTCATCGCCCATGCGGCCGTGGACCTTCGTCGCCAGCACCACCTTGTTGCGCTTGCCGTTGCGCTTCAGCGCCTCCCCGGTCGCCTCCTCGCTGCGCCCGCGCGCGTAGACGTTCGCCGTGTCCAGGAAGTTGATCCCGCCCTCCAGCGCCCGGTCGACGATGCCGTACGCGTCCTCGGGCTGGGTGCGCCAGCCGAACATCATGCAGCCCAGGCACAGGCTGCTCACCTTCACCCCCGTGCGTCCCAGCGGCCGGTACTCCATGCGTCACCTCCTGCGTCTCTCGCCTCGAAGCGCTCGATCTTACGCAGCCGTCACCTCTGGCGACAGCGCACGGACGGAAGCATCCGAAAGAGACGCGAAGCATGTGGGACAGCCGCCCCCGGCTGTCCGTCCGCCGCAGGCGGACCTACCGTACTCCCGTGCCGCCCAGCTGCCGCGCCGCGATGCACGGCGCCGCGGCAATCACCACCAACACCTTCCGTCCCTCTGCGTCTCTGTGGTGAATCGGGTCCCCTCGGCTCAATCGAAGACGACGGTCTTATTCCCGTATACGATCACGCGGTTCCGCAGGTGCAGGTCCAGCGCCCGCCACAGCACCACCTTTTCGAGATCGCGCCCCTTCCGCACGAGGTCTTCGACGCTGTCCCGGTGGCTCACCCGCGCCACGTCCTGCTCGATGATCGGCCCCTGGTCCAGCGCCGACGTCACGTAGTGCCCCGTCGCCCCGATGATCTTCACCCCGCGCTCGTGCGCCTGGTGGTACGGCCGCGCCCCCGCGAACGCCGGCAGGAACGAGTGGTGGATGTTGATGATCCGCTGCGGGTACCGGCCCACGAAGCCGTCGCTGAGCACCTGCATGTAACGCGCCAGCACGATCAGGTCGACGCGCTCCGCGTCGATGCGGGCTGCCATGCGCGCCTCCTGCTCGGACTTCGTCGCCGCCGTCACCGGCAGGTACTCGTACGCCACGCCGAACCCCTCGACCAGCTCGCGCAGGTCCGCGTGATTGCTGATCACCACCGGGACCTCCGCGCGGAACTCGCCCAGCCGCCAGCGCGCCAGCAGGTCGTAGAGGCAGTGCGGCAGCTTCGACGCGAGGATGGCGACGCGCGGCAGATCGACGGAGAAGCGCAGCCGCCACTCCATCGCGAAGCGCTCGGCGATCGGCCGGAACGCCTCCGCGATCCCCTCCCGCGCGATGCCGAACCCCTCCAGCTCCCACTCGACGCGCTGGAGGAACACGCCCTCCTCGGCGTCGGTGTGCTGGTCTGCGTGGATGATGTTGCCGTCGTGGCGGTAGAGGAAGTCGGAGACGGCCGCCACCAGCCCCTTCTGGTCGCGGCAGGTCAGCAGCAGCACCGCGCTCACGCCGCGGCCTTCGGTCATGCGATGGGGAGCTCCTCGGTCTCCGCCGAAGTATCGGCCACCGGGGCCTCCCCCGCATCCGCCGAGAGGAAGTCCGGCACCGCGTCCGGCCCCCCGCCCTCCTCCACCACCTGCGCCCGCACCTCCGACAGCACCTGCGCCCCGTAGCGCTCCAGCTTCGACGGCCCCACCCCGCTCACCGCCAGCAGCTCCTCCCCCGACGCAGGCCGCGCGTCGGCGATGGCGCGCAGCGTGGCGTCCGGGAAGACGGCGTACGCCGGCACCGTCTCGGCGTCCGCGCGCTGCCGCCGCCACGCCTTCAACCGCTCGAACAGCGACGCCCCGTGCCCGTCGAGCGCCCGCGCGTCCGGCGCCGGGCGCTTCGCCCCGATGCGCAGCGCGGGGCGGCTCGACGCCGCCGGCAGCCGCACCGGGTTCGGGCGCGCCCCGCTCATCACCTCCGCCCCCCGCCGGGTGATGTGCAGCGTCGGGCGCTCGCTCGCCACCGCCAGCAGCCCCGCCGCGACGAACCGTCGCAGCAGGCGCCGCACGTGGTCCTCCCGCATGTGCTTGAGCACGCCGAACTTGTCGCGCGACTGCCAGCCGTACTGCCGGATCTGCGCCGACCCGTGGCCGATCAGATAACTCGCCAGCACCCCCGCCCCGACGGCGAACGGAAGCCCCCGCACCGCCGAGAGCGCATCGCGGACAGCCCCGGCCGACGCCTCTTCGTCCGGCTCCGGCGCCAGCCGTCCCTCGCGCGTGGCGATGCAGTTGTCGCAGTGGCCGCAGCCCCCCAGCTCCTCCGCCACGTCCTCGAAGTAGTGGAGGATGGCGTCGTGGCGGCAGTCCGCCGTCTCGGCGTAAGCCATCATCGCCCGCAGCAGCTCGCGGCGGCGGAGGGCCTGCTCCTGCGACAGCCCCGTCTCCGACGCGATCAGCCGGAAGCGCAGCGCGATGTCCGGGTCGGACAGCAGCAGCAGCCCGTGCGCCGGCGCCCCGTCCCGCCCCGCGCGCCCCACCTCCTGGTAGTACGCCTCCACCGACTCCGGCAGCGCGAAGTGCACGACCAGGCGGATGTCCGGCCGGTCGATCCCCATCCCGAAGGCGTTCGTCGCCGCGACGACGTCCAGCCCCCCCGCCGCGAACTTCTCCTGCGCCGCCGTGCGGTCGTCGCCGTCCATGCCGGCGTGGTAGTGCTCCGCCCGCCAGCCCAGCGCCCGGAGCGACGTCGCCACCTCCTCGGCGGCGCGCCGCGAGCCGGTGTACACCAGCGCCGTGCCTTTGCCCCCGCGCGGCTTGCCCAGCCGCCGCCGCAGCTCCAGCCCGATGCGCCTCTCCTTCACCCGCGGCCCGCTCACCTCCTCCACGGACAGCTCCAGGTTGCCGCGCGCGAACCCCCGCAGCACCTGGTGCGCCTCCGGCATGTGCAGCCGCTCGAGGATCTCCCGCCGCACTTCCGGCGTCGCGGTCGCGGTGAGCGCGATCAGCCGGGGCGGCCGCAGCCGCTCCGCCAGCGCCCCGATCTGCAGGTAGTCCGGCCGGAAGTCGTGCCCCCACTGGCTGATGCAGTGCGCCTCGTCGACCGCCAGCAACGAGATCGGCAGCCGCGCCACCACCTCCTCCACGAAGCGCTCCGACGCCAGCCGCTCCGGCGCGACGTACAGCAGCTTCACCCGCCCTTCGAGCGCCGCGTCGGTGCGCCGGGCGATCTCCATCGCGTCGAGGTTCGACGCGAGATACGTCGCCGGCACCCCCCGCGCCTCCAGCGACGCCACCTGGTCCGCCATCAGCGCCACCAGCGGCGTGATGACCAGCGCCACCCCCTCCAGCTCGACGGCCGGCTGCTGGAAGCAGAGGCTCTTCCCCCCGCCCGTCGGCGCGACGACGAGCACCCGCCCCGGCCCGTGCATCAGCGCGTCGACCGCCTCGCGCTGCCAGTCGTACAACTCCATAGCCTCACCGTGCCTCCCTGCACGCACACGGATTGCTTCGCCAGTGACGCGGGCTTTCAGCCCGCGAACTCTCCGTCGACGATCACTCCCGCGCCGATGCTTGCTCGACGCGGATCGTCGTCGATGCGCCGCCGCCGGCGTAGCACCTCAGCGTGTGCGGCTCACCGTCACCGGGATCGACGTAGTACGTCGACTTCGTCTCACCCGCCGGCACTGTCATCGGCCGCAGCCCCTCATCCTCCGCGCCGAGGTAGTACGCAGCCTCCGTCTGGTTCGTCACGACGAGACGCACCGTCTCACCAGCGTCCACCGGGAACGCCGTTGGGTTGCAGCCGTCGTCGCGCTGCTCGATCGTGACGGCGCGCGCATCGCTGAGCGCATCGCCCTCGTCACCGCGGCATGCCGCAGCGAGCGGCAACACCAACAGCATCACCAGCCCCAGGCGACCAACCAGACTATCCAACTCTGTTTCCTCTGCGCCTCCGCGGTGAACCCGGCCTCCCCGGCAACTCAGAACTCACAACTCACAACTCACTCCCCACCGCCACCCACTTCTTCTTCCCGTCCGCCGTCTCCGTCATGTGTCCCAGCCCCGGGAAATCCGCGTGCACCGCGATCACCAGCTGCCCCTCGCGTACGGCGCGCCCGACCACCGCCTTCTTCGTCTCCATCGCCTCCAGCGGGTATACGTCGAACGACGACACCCACGCCGCGCGCTCGAGCTGCACCGTGTGCTGGATCATGTCCCCGATGTAGATCGCCGACTCCCGCCCCGACGCCAGTACCACGCTCGCGTGGTCCGCGGTGTGCCCGTGCGTCGGGATGATGGTGATCTCGTCTGTCACCTGCGTCTCCCCGTCGACCAGCTCCAGCTGCCCGCTCGCCGCCACCGGGTCGAGGTTCTCCGGCAGGTACGTGGCGCGCGTGCGCTCGTTCGGGTGCGTCGCCGCTTCCCACTCCCCGCGCTGGATCAGGTAGCGCGCGCGGGGGAACGTCGGCACGTACGCCCCCGAAGCGTCCTTCCGCGTGTTCCAGCCGCAATGGTCCGCGTGCAGATGCGTGTTGATGACGACGTCGACGTCCTCCGGCCCCACCCCAACGGCCTGCAGTTCGTCGAGCAGGTTGCCCTCGCCGAGCGGCGACGACTGCGCCCGCGGCCGTTCCTTCTCCCCCACCCCCGTCTCGATGAGGACGAGCTTCCCCTGCGAGCGCAGCAGCAGCGAGTTCAGCGCGATGCCCATCTGGTGCCGCTCGTTCAGCGGGATGCCCAGGCGCTCCCACATCACCTTCGGGACGATCCCGAAGACAGCGCCGGCGTCCTGGTAGAAGGTGCCGTCGGAGAGGACGAGGAGGTCAAGGCTGCCGAGGCGGTGTCTGGCGGGCACGCGGCTCCGTCCGCTAGTAGAACGCTTGTGCGACTACCCTACCCCCCAAACAACTGCGCCGTCAATTCGCCGGCCCCAGGCACATCTGTGGCCATCTGCGAAATCTGTGGTTCCCGGCCCCGCCTACAGCGCGTTCAGCGCGTCGATGAGCTGCCGCAGCCGCCCGAAGTTCGACCGTGGCTGCAGCGCCACCCGCTCCAGGTGTGCGCAGTCCCCGTCCTTCGCCTCCGCCGGCGTAATCCCCACCGCCTCGATCCGCCCCCGCGCGACGACGTCCCGGAACTCGTCGTTCAGCCCGCGGAGTTGATCCGCCGACGGCGCCCGCAGCAGCCGGATGATCAGCCGCTCGCCGACGTAGCGGGCCGACTGGTAGTTCGCGTAGAACCGCTCGATCGCCCGCACCGCACCGTCGATCGTCGTCGCCGTCTCGAACAGCGAAAGGTCCTCCGGCGACGCCAGCCCCGCCTCCACGATGTGCTCCTCGATAAAGCGCAGCCAGTGCGTCCAGTAGTGGCTGCCCTCCGGCTGCAACAGCACCACCGGACGGATCGACGTCTTCCCCGTCTGCATGAGCGTCAGCAGCTCGAACGCCTCGTCGAGCGTGCCGAAGCCGCCCGGCAGCAGCACGAAGGCGTCCGACTCCTTCATGAACATGATCTTGCGGGTGAAAAAGTACTTGAAGTCGATGAGCTTCGGGTCGCGCGCGATGAACTCGTTCGCGCTCTGCTCCATCGGCAGCTTGATCCCCACGCCGAAGCTGTTGGCGGCGCCCGCGCCCTGATGCCCCGCCGCCATAATCCCCGGCCCGGCGCCGGTGATCACCATCCACCCCCGTTCCGCCATCGCCTGCGCGAAGTCGTGAGTGACGGTGTACTCCGTGTGGTCTGGCGTCGTCCGCGCCGACCCGAAGATGCTCACCTTCCGCTTCTCCCGGTACGGCGCGAAGATGCGGAACGCCCGCCCCAGCTCGCGCAGCGACCGCGACACCAGCTTCAGCTCGCCGCGGTTCGCTGTCCGCCCCAGCCGGAACGCCGTCGCCACGATGTCGTCGAGGATGTCCACATCCTCGACGTCGACGCTCTCGGCCAGCTGGCGGATCTGCTCGTCCAGCGCCCGGTCGCCCGAGCCCGTGCGGCGGCGCAGCCGCTGCCGCGAAGGCGCCGTCCGCCGCGACCGCGGCTCCAGCGGCTCGACGCCGGTCACCGCCGGCGGGTTCTCCTGGCGGTCGGTCTGGGGGTCCATCTGCCTATATCATGGCAGACCCGAGGACTCGCCGCGTGGCCCTGCCCTCGACGCGCCTCAGCCGGCCGCGCGGATGCTCTTCAGGTGCCCGTTCACGTGGTCGATGAGCACCCCGCCCTCGAGCAGCTGCTGCGTGCTCACGGACGCGCCGTCTGCCAGTGGAAGCGACGCCGTGCGGTCCATCTGCTCGTCAGTGAGGCCGCGCACGTAGCCCGCCATCGCCGAACTCTCGTCGCGCAGGAGCTTGAGGACGTCGGCCTTCGTGCACGCGCTGTGTGCGTCCGCCCGCCGTCCGTTCATGCCGTTGATGTCGTCCCAGGTATGGGCCGGCATCTCGCGGCCTTCGGCCGCCGCGCTGATGTATTCCCGCTCCAGGGGAAACTGCCCGGCCACATGCTGTGCCGTCGCCGCGACTGTCCACCCCTCGTCGCCGCAGACCGCGCGCCACTGCGCATCGGAGCACTGCCCCACTGCCTGGGCGAACTCGGCGACCGCCTGCTCGAACTGGTCCGCCAGTGCTGCTGACCTCGTGCCCATGGGCATTCCCTCCTCGAATTACCAGATCGACGGATCAGGATGATAGCGGCCCGTGAAGCCGTGTCAATTTTGCAATACGTCCGAGAATCCGGAAGCAGCCAAGTGACCGGGAACGACGGTCGCCGGCCTCTGCGGCTACTCTTGCCAGCGCACTTCGTATAGCCGCACCGGGTCTTCGAAGCCCTTGAGCGCGACGACGCCGCGGTCAGCGAAAAGGAATGCCTTACCCGCGACCAGGTGCCGCACCCCCTCCGGTATCACGATCTGGCCGGCTCCGGCGTAATCGCACACCCGGCGGGCGAGCTGCACCGACGTACCGAACAGGTCGCCCTCTTCGACGAGCGGCTCCCCGGTGTTCAGCCCGATCCGCACGCGAAGTCCGGGCTGCCCTGCCTCGTCCGGGCGGTCGCCGACCGCCCGCTGGATCGCGATCGCGCACTCGATCCCTCTCGATGGAGACGCGAACGAGGCCATGATGCCGTCGCCCGTGTGTTTGATCTCCACGCCTCCGTGCGCTGCCAGCGCGTCGCGAACGACGACGTTGTGCGCACGAACGACCTCCTGTGCCCGCTCGTCGCCCAATCGTTGCGTGAGCGGCGTTGAGGATTCGATGTCTGTGAACAGGATCGTGAAGGGCGCGCCGGCGCGCAGATCCCGCGCGGTGGGCGCCGGCGCCCTGCTGTCCTCCTCCAGGAATTCAATCAGCGGCACGAGTATCGACTCGGTGTCTCCGTACGTGGGGATATGGTTCTTGCCTTCGAGGGGCATGAACCGGGCGTTTGAAAGCAACGCCGCGAGATCGCGGCCGCCCTCGAACGCCGCCACGCCGTCCCCGCGCCGATGGAGCACCAGGGCGGGTTGGGTGATCGTGGCAAACAGCGACCTCGAGTCGAGGTTGGTAAACGTGAGGAGGTTCGCCGCCATCTCGGCGGTCGCTGCGCCTCGCTGCGCTTCATCGAGCTGGGAGACCTCGTCCGGGCTCAGCTCGCTGCCAAAGAACAGCTCGGTGAGGGCTTTCGATCCCATCCCCCAATGCAAGCGGACAAGGGCGATGACGGCCTCGAGGAGGGCACGCCGGTCCGGTGGCACGTCGTCCAACGCGGCGGCCGCGGGCACGTTGCAGAACGCGAACCTTGTCACGTGATCGGGATGACGGCTGTTGTACATGGCCGCAGTGAACCCGCCACCGGAGAACGCGAACACGGCAAACCGATCTAACCCCGCAGCTTCGACAACCGCCTCCATGTCGAGCAGATCGTCGTCGAGCGAGAAGTCCGTGCGGTCGCGGTCGGACAGCCCGCAACCGTGCTTGTCGTACGCCACGAGCTGGAAGTGTTCGGCGAGCCGTCCGGCGAACGACCGGTGCGGCTCGTTCTGCCACCACTCCAGGTTCCAGACCCAGGGCGGCGGCACGAGGAGGGGCGGGCCCTCGCCCATCACCCCGTACGCAGTCCTGGCGCCGTCCGCGCGCGTGGCGTAGCGGATCTTCATGTCCATGTGGCGCCATTCTACACCCCTCGCGAGCCTGCGAGGCGTCACGGCGGAGGCGCTGGCGGGCGGGCGGCTAGACGATCCCGAGCGAGCCGGGGTCGCGCCGGTCGAGGATCGCCTCCATGCGCGCGCGGACCGCGGCGTCGAACTCGGGGTGGGTGAGGATGTAGAACCGGCGCGCCTGGACGGCATCGAACACCTGCTCCGCCAGCTCCGGCGGCGGCATGCCCGAGGCGATCATCTGCCGCACGATGTCCGGGCCTTCCGGCGGGGCAGGCGCTACCACCGCAACCAGCTCGGCCGGCCGGTTGCGCGACGAATCGGCGATGCGGGTGCTCACGAAGCCCGGGCAGAGCACCGAGACGCCGATCTTCGCCTGCGCGATCTGCAGGTCGTAGAACAACGTCTCGGAGAGCGCGACGACGCCGAACTTGCTGACGTTGTACGGCCCCATGAAGGGCCCCGCCGCCATCCCGGCCATCGACGAGGTGTTGACGATGTGCCCGTCTTCGCCGTGCGCGATCATCCCCGGCAGGAACGTCCGCACGCCGTGGATCACGCCCCAGAGGTTGACGCCGAGCACCCACTCCCAGTCCGCGTTCGACGTCTCCCACGTCAGCCCGCCGGAGGCGACGCCGGCGTTGTTGCACAGGATGTGCACCTTGCCGAACGCCTCGACGGCGCGGCGTTGCAGCTCTTCGATCGATTCCAGCTTGCGCACGTCGGTGAGGACGCCCAGCGCCTCGGCGCCGCGCTCCAGCAGCGACTCCTCCGCCTCCCGCAGCGGCGCCTCCTCCACATCGGCCAGCACGACGCGCATCCCGGCCGCAGCGAAGCGCTGGGCCAGGGCCCGGCCGATGCCGCTCGCGGCGCCGGTGACGACGGCCGTCTTCCCCTTGAACTCCTGCATAGCGCGCTCCCTCGCGGGCGGTCGCTGACATCGGACCGCTGGCGACGCCCCTACGATCCCGATTCGCGTGCGGCGACCTTCGGCGCGACACGGCCGATGGAGTCCTGGCCCAGCTGCGGCAGATTATTTTGCACCACCTTGTCGATGCCGCCGGCAGCGTCGATCGCCGCGCGCCACAGTTTGGCCTTCTCTTCCAGCGCGTTCCACGACGCTGTGAGCCCCGTCGACGTCCCCTGGAAGTTCGGCATCACGTAACGCGCGAACAGCTCCATCGACTTCATCCACTTCGTCTGGTCCGCCCAGTCGTTCGTGATGAACAGGATCCCGCCGAACCCTTCCACCCCGTCGTACAGCTCGCGGATCATCTTCGTAACCGTCGGCGGGTCACCGACCAGCCACCCCATCTTGCGCTTCAGCTGCTCCGTTGTGATCTCCTCGATCGGCTGGCCGGCATAGTCCTCGAACAGCCCCTTCAGGCCGAGCGTGAAGAAGTACTCGTGATACTCCCGCGTCGCCCCCCGGTCGATGTCCGCCAGCGCCTGCTCGTTCGTCTCCGCCACGTACACCGGCTGCGCGATGCGCCACTCCTGCCGCGGGACCGTCGTCCCATGACGCCCCGCCGCCTCCTGGATCGCCGCCGTGCGGTCCAACTGCTGGTCGCTGAGCCCGCGGACGTACGCCTCCGTCGGAGCGCTCTCCATGCGCAGGAGCGCCAGCACGTCTTCCTTGCTGGCGGAGCTGTGCGCATCCGCGCGCTTGCCGTTCATCCCGTTGATGTCATCCCACGAGTACCCCGGCATCTCGCGCCCTTCCGCGACCGCGACGATGTAATCGCGCTCCAGCGGGAACTGCCCCGCCACGTGCTGCGCCGTCGCCGCGACGCTCCACCCCTCATCCCCGCAGACCGCCCGCCACTGCGCGTCCGAGCACGTCTCAACCGTCTTCGCGAACTCCGCGATGGCCTGCTGGAACTGGTCCGCCAGTGCTGCCGATCTCGCGCCCATGTACCGTCCCCTCTCTGGATGCTCGCCGTATCGAGAGTACGATTGTACGAGCCTCGTCAGCAGCGTCAATCGCCGCTCACGAACGTTCGATCGTCCACGCCTCGACGTCGCAGTTCGCCAGCCGCCAGCCGGTGACCCGGAAGCGCCGCCCCGCCTCGACTGCCCGGATCGTCGTCACGCTCCCGCGGAACTCCACCGCACGCGCCTCCGGCGGCAGCGGCCGCCCGCCTGACTGCAACCCGCCGGTCGCGGGGTCAGGCTCCCGTACCGTCACCCAGACACGCTCATCGTCCGGCCCATCGCCTACATCCAGCCCGGCGACGAACACCAGCGGCCCGTCGTCGTCCCGCCAGATGCGGAGGATGTTCAGTGGCGTGTCGAACGCGCCCGGGTCGCAGCTGAGGCGCGGCCGGACGAGCAGGTCGCCGCTGGTGCCGTCCATGAAGTACGTGATCGCCATCTCGGCCGCCGTCCAGGGCTGACACGGCGCCACCAGTGCGATCAGCTTTCCCTCATCGTCGAACTTCCAGTGCGTCGCCCGTGCCGTCGCCGACGGCGTGCCGCCCGCTCCGAGGATGATCTCCGTCGCCACGTCGCCCGCCTTCGACTGCGCGCGCCGCACGACAGCGTAGATCGACGACTCGCTGCTGCCCGCGAAGATCCCGTCGACCCGCTCGCGCAGCTGTTCGGCTTCCGTGAGAAAATCCCGGCCGCACCCGTCGACCGCGAACGCGGGCACTGTGCGTCCGTCCGGGTCATCCGAAACCGGCGTCGGGCAAGTGGGATACGGCACCTCTGGACGTTGGTAGTCGGGAATGCACCTGATCGGGTCGTAGCGTATCAGCGCCAGCAGCGCATCCACGTCCTGCGCCTCCAGCGTCCGCAGCAGCGCGTCGAGCGCGGCGTCGCCCGTCGCCACCGGCCCGCCGCCGCTCGTCACCGGGCCTGCCGCCTGCGATGGCGTCGCGAGGGGCGTCTGCGCTTCGGGGCTGGCCGTCGCCGCCGCGGGTGCCGTCGGCGAGGAGTCGTCCGGGTCGTCCCCGCACGCGGCCAGCATCAACGCCACGCCGCACAGGGCGATGACGGCGCTACGTGGCCAACCGAAACGCGCGCTCATCAGCGTCATGGTATCGCCGGCAGCGACGGCCAATGCTTGACGGCGCTCCGCCGGCGGTGAGGTGAGGCTACGAGCCCTTCCGCTCCCGCGCCGCCGCCCCGGCCTCTGGCGCCACCCGCCCGATCGAGTCTTGCCCCAGCTGCGGCAGGTTGTTGTGCACGACCTTGTCGATCCCGCCCGCCGCGTCGATCGCCGCCCGCCACAGCTTCGCCTTCTCCTCCAGCGCGTTCCACGATGACGTGAGCCCCGTCGACGTGCCCTGGAAGTTCGGCATCACGTAACGCGCGAATAGCTCCATCGACTTCATCCACTTCGTCTGGTCTGCCCAGTCGTTCGTGATGAAGAGAATCCCCCCGAACCCGTCGACGCCGTCATACAGCTCGCGGATCATCTTCGTGACGGTCGGCGGGTCGCCAACGAGCCATCCCATCTTGCGCTTCAACTGCTCCGTCGTGATCTCGCCGATCGGCTGGCCGGGGTAGTCCTCGAACAGCCCCTTTAGCCCCAGCGTGAAGAAGTACTCGTGGTACTCCCGCGTCGCCCCCCGGTCGATGTCCGCCAACGCCTGCTCGTTCGTCTCGGCCACGTACACCGGCTGCGCGATGCGCCACTCCTCCCGCCGGACGGTCTGCCCGTGCCGCCCCGCCGCCTCCTGGATCGCCGCCCACTGCCGCTTCAGCATGTCCGCCCCCGCGGGCGAGAAGATGCTCGCCGACATGGGGATCATGCCGTACTTCCCCGCCTGCTCGACGGAGTTGCCGCTGATCCCGCAGGCGATGGCGATGGGCAGCGGGTTCTGCAGCGGCTTCACCTGCACGAAGGCGTCGCGCAGCTGCCAGAACTCCCCGTCGTACGTCAGCGGCGCGTCCGCCGACAGCAGCTTCATGATGATCTCGAGCGATTCGTTCATCATCGGGCGCAGCTTGTCCGGCGCCAGCCCGAACATCAGGAAGTCCGTCGGCAACGCGCCCGGGCCGACGCCGAAGATCAGCCGTCCGTGCGTCAGGTGGTCCAGGAACGCCACCCTCTCCGCCACGTCGAAGGGGTGGTGATACGGCAGGTTGATCACGGCCGTACCGAGCCGCACCCGGCTCGTCCGCTGCGACGCCGCCGCGATCATCAGGTCCGGCGCCGGCACCGTCTCCCAGCCCCCCGTGTGGTGCTCGCCGATCAGCACCTCGTCGAACCCCAGCCGCTCCGCATGCTCGATGAGCTGAAGGTCGCGCTCGAAGGCGAGCGTGGGGTTCTCCCCCGGCGGGTGCGACGGCATCATGAACATGCCGAACTTCATGGCTGGCTCCTCTCGGTCGCGGGGCTGCGCGTTCTCGCCGCGATTGTACTCCATCAGCCCGATACAGTTAACAATCGCGCCGAAACATTAACGAAACCGCAGCCGATGGGGCTCGCGCAGCTGGCAACCGCAGAAGCCCTACCGTCTCGTCGCCGACACGAAGACCCGCCGCCGGTACGGCCGCAGCTGGAGCGTCAGCGACACCTCCCCCAGCAGCGCGTTGCACGCCCCCTCCCCCATCTCCTCCGTCAGCGCCCCCTTCGCATCGACGAGCCCCTGGTACGCCGCCGTCAGCCGCTCTAGCCACCCCGCCGTCTCCTCGTAGCTTGTGACGTCGAAGCCTGCCTGTTCGAGCAGCGGGCCGTAGTCGTCGACCGGATCGATCCCCAGCACCGGCAGACCGGCAACGACCGCCGGCTCCAACTCGAAGCACGCGAAGACCAGCCGCCCTCCAGGACGCAGCACGCGCGCCGCCTCCCGCAGCGCCGCCCGCTTGTCCGGCGCGTACTGCAACGCATCGACGCTCATCGCCCCGTCGGCCGACGCCGCAATGAGCCCCGTCTGCGCGAACGATCCCGTCGCGAAGCGCGCGACAGCCGACAGCCCCCGCCCCTCCGCCCGCCTCCGCGCGTGCTCGACCGCCACGCCCGACAGGTCGATGCCCGTCAGACCCGCGCCGGTCTCACGCGCGATCCACAGCCCCGGCCCGCCCATCCCGCAGCCCAGATCGACGAGCGAAGCCCCGGCGGCCAGACGCAGCTCTTCCGCCATCCGCCGCATCTCCGCCAGCGTGAGGAAGCTGATGTGCTCGAAGCCCTCGGGGTAGCCCTCGCCCAGCGCATGCGCGCGCCAGATCAGCTGGAACGTCGCGCTGCGCGGAAGCGCCTCGTACACCGCGTCGTAGCCCGCCGCGACTCGTGCTTCTCCGGCGTCAGCCGCGTCGGCGCTCATCGTTCACCGCGCAGTCTGAGAGATGCCTGCCGGCGGTCAGACCAACGCATGGACCAGCGTCTCCAGCGTCGTGGCGTCGCCGCGGCCGTCCGGGTCGATCCAGAAGGCGTGCGCGCCGGCTTCCGACGCCCAACGGCAGCACTCCGGCTCGCTCTCGATCACAAGCGCTACGTCAGCCGCGACGCCCGCATGGGCGAAGACCTCCTGATAGAAGCGAGGACCGTACTTCACGTGGTCGACGAGGTCCGGTCCGTAGAGCCCCGCGAACGTCCCGGCGATGCCCATGTTCGCCATGATACCGCGCAGCTCCCATGACGGCGTCCCGGATGCGGTGTACAGGGTGTAGCCCGCGCGATGCAGAGAGCGCACAGCGTCGGCGGCCCCCGCGATGGCACAGGCTGCCCGTTCCCCGACGTAGCGGCCCAGCTCGGCGTACAGCGCCACCGTATCATCGTCGGACGGGGGCATCAGGCCGGCGTGGGCGCACATCGCACGCATCCAGGTCGTGGCGTACGTCCGCTGGAACTCCCGGTGGCTTGCGAAGCTGGACAACCGCGTCTGGAGCTCCCCCCACACCTGCGGAAAGACGACCCGGTTCGAGGTGGCCCACTGCTCGGCGGTCCCACCCAACCGCGCAGGCATGAACTCGCCGATCAGGCGCAGCCACTCGGGCCCGCGACGTCCGTTGTCATTCAGCACGCCACCGTCATCGAGAAAGAGTGCAAGGGGCCGCGCGCTCGACTGCCTGAGCCCGCTCAGATCCGCGCGCCGCCACGAATGCATGTGCCACGTCCTTCATCGAGTGCATCGCGCGCGCCGGGCGCCTGCAGGCCATGCGCGCCAGTTCGGCCGCTAGACCTCCTGCCAGCGCACCTCGTGCAGCCGCACCGGCTCGTCGAAGCCGCGGAGCGCCGAGTCGCCCCGGTCGGCGAACGTGAAGCCCTTCCCCGCGCACAGCTCCCGCACCGCCACCGACGCCAGGATCTCGCCCCCCGCCGCCTGCGCCGCGATCCGCGACGCCAGGATCACCGTCGCCCCGAAGTAGTCACCCTCCTCCGCGATCGGCTCCCCGGCGCTCAGCCCCACCCGCACCAGAAGCGGCTCCCTTGACAGCGCGTTGTGCTGCGCGAACGCCCGCTGCAGCGCCACCGCGCACTCCACGCCGTTGGTGACCGACGAGAACGACGCCATGAGCCCGTCGCCCATGCTCTTCACCTCGTCGCCGCCGTGGCTGTGCAGCACCTGCCGGGTGATCCGCTCGTAGTCGCGGAGGACGGCGCGCCCCGACTCGTCCCCGAGGCGCTGCATCATCGACGTGTGCGCTTCGACGTCCGTGAAGAGGATCGTGCGGAACGCCCCCGCCCGTCCGTGACGCGCCGGCGCGTCGGCGCCGATGAAGTCGAGGATCTCCAGCAGCGCGTGGTCCATGTCGTCCAGCATCTGCCCTTCCAGCACGCTCAGCCGCGCGTTCGGGATCGCTGCGGCCATCTCTCGCGCCAGGTCGAGCGGCATCGTGCGCACGTCGCCGTGCTGGAGGATGAGCGTCGGCATCGAGATCTGCGGAAGCAGCGGGCGGACGTCGTCAGTCATGACTTCGGCATAGATACGCGAAGCCTCCTCCTGCGTCACGCAGGCGCGCAGGTAGTCGGTATAGCGCCGGGCGTCCGCCAGGCTCTGGCCCGTGGCCGTGAAGGCGATCGTCTCCAGAAAGGCGTCCCAGTCCTCGATGAGCCCGCCGAGCGCCCGCCCCTGGGCCGACGCCTGGCGGTACCCCTCCCCGGATACGATCGCGTTGTCGAGGATGACCCCGTCGACCCGCTCCGGGTGACGCACCGCATAGGCGACGACCGGCGCCACGCTGAAGCCTACGCCGTGTAGCGTGAACCTCCTCAGCTCCGCCCGCTCGGCCACCGCCTCGATATCCGAGACCCGCGCGTCGAGCGAGTAGTCAGCCACGCCGCGGTCCGAAAGGCCACAGCCCCGCGGGTCGAACGTGACCACCGCGCACCGCTCGGCCAGCCCCTCGAAGAACGCGCTGTCACGCCACTCCAGCTGCTGGTGGCTGAACGGGATCGACGGCAGCCGGAGGAGCGGCGGCCCGCTCCCCACCCGCCCGAAGGCGATCCGCGCCCCGTCGGACGTCGTCGCATACTGCATGCGCAGTTCCATCGCACACCCATCGTACCGCAGCCCAACACCCGGAGTGGCTGGCTCTCACCACCGGTCGTGAGCTTCGGCTCACGACCAAGGCTGGCGACTGATAACTGACAACTGACCACTGAAAACTTGGACGTCACCGCCCCTTGAACATCCCCCGCATCTTCCCCACGATCCCCCCGCCACCACCCCGCTTCGCGCGGTCCCACGCCTCCTGCGCCGCGCCGGAGCGGCGCAGCCCCGAGACGCGCTCGCGCATCACCTCGCGCACCCGCGCCGCCTCGCCCGCGTCCAGCCAGAACCCGTGCTCCTGCTCGCACGCGTCCAGCTCAAGGTTGTGCGCGCGATAGTTGAACGCCCGCATCACCTCGCCGCAGGCCGGGCACTTCAGCTCGCTCGGCCGCTTCCCGTAGTCGATCATCCCGCGCCGGTCGTCCGCATCGGCCGTGACCGTGGCCTCCAGCTCTTCCAGCTCGCCGAAGTCGTACCACGCGCCCTCGCACGACGGGCAGCGGTCCACCTCGATGTCGTGCTCGCGGCCCAGGGTCAGCGCCGCCCCGTCGCGGGGGCACATCAGTGTCGCCGTCGTCATGTATCCTCCCTCTCGACCGCAGCGGAGGCTGGCGCCTCTCCGGCCGGTTCGCTCAGCGTAGAATGCCGCGTCCGCCCGAATCAACCACAGGCTCACCAAACGCCCTATGCCGAGAGTATCCTTCGCCCTCGCCGAGACCCTCCGCGCCGTCCTGGAGCGCTACTCCATCACGCCCGGCGCCATCCGCGACATCGCCAGCGGCCGCATGAACCGGCACTGGCGCATCGCCGCCGCCGGCGGCCGTGAATACGTGCTGCGACGCTACAACACCCGCCGGTCGCGCGATAGCATCGCGTGGGAGCACGCGCTGCTCGCCCACGCCGCGACGCGTGGGCTCCCCGTCGCCGAGCCCCTGTCCGCCCGCGACCGCGGCCGCGACCGCGCCACCCTCGTCGAAGACGGCGGATCGCTCTACGCGCTCTTCCCCCTCCTCCCCGGACACCCCTCCCCCTACGCCAACCTGCGCTACCTGCGCATCAAGGGCCGACTGCTCGCCCGCCTGCACCACGAGCTGGCGACGTGGCACCCGCCCGGCCAGCGTGACGGCTACGGACGCATCTGGGAACTGGACACGCTGTTCGACCACACGCCGCACGTCTCCTTCAATGAAGCATTGCGCGCCTTCGGCCGCGACCACCGCGAGACCGCCTCGGGCGTCCGCGCGCAGCGCTACCGGAGCCTCCGCGAGCTGTCCCGGCTGGGCTACGGCGACCTCCCCGACGCCCCCGTGCACTGGGACTTCCACCACGACAATCTCTTCTTCGTCCGCGGCGAGCTGACGGCGCTGCTCGACTTCGACTCCGCCCACCTCGACGCCCGCGCCGCTGACATCGCCTTCAGCATCGCGCTGGACTGCCTGGAGCCGCCCGACCACCACGCCATCGACCCCCGCGCCGTCCGCGCGTTCGTCGGCGGCTACCTCGAGCACACCCCGCTCGACAACCGCGAGCTGCGCCTGATCGTCCCGTTGGTCCGGGCGGTGATCGTCTGGTCCGGCGCCCTCGCGCTGAGCCACCAGGAGCACTTCGGCGAACGCGTCGCCCGCAGCCTCGACCGCTCCGTCCGCTTCCGCTACCCCGCCCTCGAAGCCCGCGCTCCCGCCCTCGAAGCCGCCGTCCACGCCGCCGCCGAAGAAGCCGCCGCCAGGTCGTAGAATGCTCCGGCACGCCCGGGCAACGCGGGGTGCAGGGCGCAGCGCCCTGCCGGGGGCGCGGGGCGTCCCCCGATCCTTTATAAGTAGAGTGAGCGGAGCAGCCCGCAGGGATCCGGGCGCCATCCGGCGCCGGCTGACCGGCTGACCGGCTGACCGGCTGACGCTACCGACAACCAACGAGAGCGGGGTGCAGGGGCGCAGCGCCCTGCCGGGGGCGCGGAGTGTCCCCCCGATCCTTAGTAGAGTGAGCGGAACAGGCCGCAGGGGATGCGGAGCGCCATCCGGCGCCGGCTGACCGGCTGACGCTACCGACAACCAACGAGAGCGGGGTGCAGGGGCGCA
>JBBDXE010000032.1:463584-620697 GCA_040902505.1 Dehalococcoidia bacterium
GCGCCCTGCCGGGGGCGCGGGGGTGTCCCCCGACCCTTAGTAGAGTGAGCGGAGCAGCCCGCAGGGATGCGGAGCGGCGCCCCGTAGGACGGACCCATCGGCCGACACCCTGCAGGCCACCAAGCTGACTGACCGATAAGCTCACCACCTGCCAGCTACCCACTCACAACTCACAACTCAGGACTCACCACTCATGACTCAACCCAACACCTACTGGGACGCCGAAACCTACGACCGCATCGGCACCCCCATGCGCCGCTGGGCGCAGCAGGTGATCGACGACCTCCACCTGCGCGGCGACGAGACGGTCCTCGACGCCGGCTGCGGCTCCGGCTCCGTCACCTTCGACCTGCTCGCGAAGCTCCCCCGAGGCAGGATCTACGCCGTCGACGCCTCCGCCGAGATGATCGAGGCCCTCTCCCGCACCCTCACAGAGCGCGGCGTCACCAGCGTCACCCCGCTCCGCGCCAGCCTCACCGGCTTCACGCTGCCGGAGCCCGTCGACTGTGTGTTCTCGAACGCCGTCTTCCACTGGATCCCCGACGACGACGCCCTCTTCGGCTGCCTCTTCCGCGCGACGAAGCCCGGCGGACGCCTCCGCGCCCAGTGCGGCGGCTACGGCAACAACGCCCACGTCCTCGAGGCGGTGGCGGCGGTGCGGGGGGAGGAGCGCTTCGCGGGGCACCTCGGGGACTTCCGTGACTCGAAGAAGTACCGTACGCCCGAAGAGGCGAAGGGCGGGCTCGAGCGCGCCGGCTGGAGGGACGTCCGCGCATCGCTGTTCGCGGCGCCCATCCCGTTCGAGGCGGAGGACGACGCGGCGCTCTACGTCCGCACGATCCTGCTGCGCGACCACATCGCCCGCCTCCCCGACGAACCCACCCGCGACGCCTACGCCCGCGGCGTCGTCCGGGAGACCGTCCGCCGCTACGGCGCCCCCTACACCGCCGACTACGTCCGCCTCGATCTCTGGGCTGTGCGTCCCAACGTCTGAAGTGGCCGTATACTGTCGGTGGCGGGAGAACCCTTATGGCACGCATGGTAAGGAAGCAGATCTACCTCGACGGGAAGCAGGACGCGCTGCTCAAACAACGGGCCCGTGAACTCAAAACGACTGAGTCGGACATCCTGCGTCGAGGCATCGAGCAGGCGGCCCGCGCTGAGGTCAGCGAGCTCGATCATGCCGCCTGGCAGCGTGAGCTTCGATTCATCCGGAAGCGCGCACGAACGTTGACGGCAATCGGGGCGAGACGAAGCTGGACCCGAGAGGAGTTGTATGACGAACGGCTCCAGCGCGTTCGTCGTTGACACGAACGTCCTCGTCTACGCCTACGACATCAACGAATCCATTAAGCACGACCGCGCGATCGAGGTTCTCGGCCGTCTCGAGTCGGAGCGAAACGGCGCCCTGACCGCCCAGGTTCTTGGCGAGTTCTTTGTGACCGTTACGCGCAAGATACGGCCGCCGTTGGCGATAACCGAAGCTGAGCGCAGCATCTCCAACTATCGTCGCTCTTGGCCCGTGCATGAGATCACGTCCGTCACAGTCGCGAGCGCCATTCGAGCTACACGTCGGCACGGCTTGTCATACTGGGATGCTCTCGTCTGGGCGACTGCCCGTCTTCACGAGGCTCGCTTCATCCTCACGGAGGACTTCAGCGATGGCGCACGCATCGAGGGCATCCAATACGTGAATCCGTTCACGCGGCAATTCGACCTACGATTCCTCGATCGTGTCATGCAATAGGCGTCGCCTTTGCTCGCCGCGAAGCCGGAGAGGGGCCGAGGGGTGAGGCCGCCCGGTGGCCCCTGCCCCCGCCCGTCCCTACACTGTCCCGCACCCACAGCAGAGCGACTGCGTCCGGAGGAACACATGGCAGAGATCGACGGCGCAACACTGATCGCCCGCAGCCTCAAGCACCACGGCGTCGACCACATGTTCGGCATCGTCGGCTTCCCCGTCGTCCCCGTCGCCTTCCAGGCCCAGCGCGCCGGCATCCGCTACTACGGCATGCGCCACGAACAGTCCGCCTCCTACGCCGCCCAGGCCGTCGGCTACCTCACCGGCCGCCCCGGCGCCTGCCTCGTCGTCTCCGGCCCAGGCATGACCAACGCCATCTCCGGCATCGCCAACGCCTGGTCCAACCGCTGGCCCATGGTCCTCATCGGCGGCGCCTCCGACATCTCCCAGAACGGCATGGGCGCCTTCCAGGAAGCCCCCCAGGTCGAGGCCGCCCGCCCTTGGTGCAAGTACGTCGCCACCGTCGACCGCATTGAGCGCATCCCCTACTACGTCGAACAGGCCGTCCGCACCTCCATCTACGGCCGCCCCGGCCCCGTCTACCTCGACCTCCCCGGCGACATCATCAACGGCCGCATCGATGAGGACGCCGTCAGTCAGCGCCCGCCCGTCGGCGAGCCGCCCCGCACGCTCGCCGCGCCGGAGGACGTGCACGCCGCCCTCGCCGCGCTGAAGTCCGCCGAGCGCCCGCTCGTCATCGTCGGCAAGGGCATGGCCTACGCCCGCGCCGAGGATGAGGTACGGGAGTTCATCGAGGCCACGCAGCTGCCGTTCCTCGCCTCCCCGATGGGGAAGGGCGTCATGCCCGACGACCACCCCCTCTCGACGGCCCCCGCCCGCTCCCACGTCCTCCAGAACGCCGACCTCATCTTCCTCATGGGCGCGCGCCTCAACTGGATCATGCACTTCGGCCTCCCCCCGCGCTTCAGCCCCGATGTCCGCGTCGTCCAGCTCGACATCGCCGCCGACGAGATCGGCACGAACGTCCCTGCCGAAGTCGGCCTCGTCGGCGACGGCAAGGCCGTCACCGCGCAGCTCAACCAGGCCCTCCGCGAGGCCCCCTGGCAGTTCGGCGCCGAGAACACCTGGCGCACCGGCATCGAGAAGAAGATCGAGGAGAACCGCACCTCGACGCAGGAGATGCTCGACGACGACACCGAGCCGATGAACTACTACCGCGCCCTCCGCGACATCCGCGACGTCCTCCCGCGCGACGCCATCATCTCCAGCGAGGGCGCCAGCACGATGGACATCGGCCGCACCGTCCTCCCGAACTTTTTCGCCCGCCACCGCCTCGACGCCGGCTCCTTCGGGACGATGGGCGTCGGGCTGGCCTTCGCCATCGCCGCCCAGGCGGTGCATCCGGAAAAGCGCGTCGTCGCCGTCGAAGGTGACTCCGCCTTCGGCTTCTCCGGCATGGAGGTGGAGGTGGCCTGCCGCTACGGCATGCCCATCACCTTCATCATCCTCAACAACAACGGCATCGGCGGCGGTCCCTCCACGCTCGACCCGTCGAAGCCCATCATGCCGACGGCGTACGTCCCCAACGCCCACTACGAGAAGGTGATCGAAGCGTTCGGCGGTGACGCCTACTTTGTCGAGAAGGCCGCCGACCTCCGCCCCACCCTCGAGAAGGCCCTCGCGAGCGGCCGCCCGAACATCGTCAACATCATGATCTCCCCCCAGGCCCGCCGGAAGCCCCAGCAGTTCGAGTGGCTCACCCGCGGGTAGTTGTCAGTCGTCAGTCGTCAGCGGTCAGTCGTCAGCTTATTTCGGCTTCGGCACGCGAATATCGCGATGCGCAGGTTGCCCCTGTTGACCGTGCCCAAGAGGGTGGCATTAAAGACACGCTTTGGCCCTTCGTCGTTGCAAGCCTCCAACCAGAGCCTCCGGTCATCCGCTCGCCCTTCCTGGCCTTCTGGCCCTTTATCGTGATCTCCGCCGTCCTCAGAGGATCGCTACTAACTGATGACTGATGACTGAAAACTGACGACTCCCGGCTCAAATCTCCCGCAGCCGCCTCGACGTCAGCCCGATCACCAGCACGATCGCCGACGCCAGCCCCGCGTAGCACGCCACCGTCACCTGCGGCCCGAACACGTCGATCAGCGCCCCCATCAGCAGCGCGCTGAACGGCGTCACGCTCCCCGTCATCACGTACAGCGAGAGCACCCGCCCCCGGTACTCGTCGTCCACCATCAGCTGGATCATCACCTGGTTGAACATCAAATACGTCGAGTTCACAATCCCCGCCACCACCAGCAGCGCGAACGAGAGCGCGTACATGTCCGAGAGCGCGAACCCGGTGATCAGCACCATGTACGCGAACGTCGTCCAGACGACGATCTGCCCCCGCTTCCGCAGCCCCGTCAGGTTCGCCGCGATCACCGCCCCGATGATCGACCCGTATCCCACCGCCGACGCCAGGAAGCCGAACCCCACCGACCCCACGTCCAGCACGTCCTCCGCGAACACCGGCAGGTACTGCACGTACGGGTACACGAGCAGCGATGGCAGCCCCGCCATCACGATCACCAGCAGCACGTCGCGGTGGCCGCTGGCGTAGGCGATCCCCTCGCCGATGCTCTGGAACAGCGTCGCCGAGGCGCGGCCGGCGGGCGCCCCCCGCGCCCGGATGCGCATCGTCGCCAGCATCGCGCCGAGATACGCGACCGCCTGCAGCGTGAACGCCGCTTCCACCCCGAACGCCCCGATCAGCCCGCCGCCGATCGCCGGCCCGGCGATGCGCATCGTGTTCGACCCCAGCGAGTTCACGGCGACCGCGTTCGGCAGGTCCTCCGACCCCACCACGTCGTACACCATCACCTGCCGCGCCGGCTGGTTCACGCTCTCGATCAGGCCGTCGGCGGCGGCCGTGACGTACAGCACCCACACGCTGATCGCGTCGAGCACCACCAGCAGCGCCAGCAGCGAGCCCGTCGCCGCGAGCAGCCCCGTCGCCACGATGAGCACCGAGCGGCGGCTGAAGCGGTCGGTGATGCTGCCCGCGACCGGCGCCCCCACCAACGCGGCGATCCCCCGGACGAAGCCGACGGCCCCCACCTGGAAGGGCGAATGCGTGAGCTGGAAGACGAGATAGCCCTGCGCGACGAACTGCACCCACTGCGCCAGCATCGTCCCGACGGTGCCCAGCCAGAGCGCGCGGAAGTCCGGGTACGCGCGCAGAGAGTGGAAGGTGCGCGAACCCATGCCGCGGATTCCTCGCGGGAGCATGCCGCCGGCCGCCGGTCCCGGTGCGGGGGAACTCATGCTGTGCGTGTGTCCGTGAACTTCGGGTGGTGCGGCATCCTAGCGGACGCCACCGGGAGGGAGAAGCGCGCCCTATTCTGCGCCGTCCGGACGCCCTATGCTCAACCCGCGCCCGATGCGATCGAGGAGGAGACCATGACACTCGTTGAGTTCATCCAGGCGGAGCTGCGGCGCCTGCACGCCATGCTCGACGCCGGCACCCGCGACCTCACCCCGGAACAGTGGCACACCACCCCCGCCGGAAACCCCGCGGCGAACCACATCGCGTTCGAGATGTGGCACTACGCCCGGACGGAGGACAACGTCGTGCGCTTCATCCTTCAGGCCCGCCGCCCCACCGTGTGGATGGAAGGCGGATGGGCGGAGCGCCTCGGCCTCCCGCCCATCGCGCAGGGCACCGGCATGCCCGCCGCCGACGCGCAGGCGCTGCGCATCGCCGACCTCGGCGCCTTCCGCGACTACGTGCAGGCCGTCTGGCGCAGCACCGAGGAGTATCTCGCCCAGCCCGACCCCACCACCTTCGACAGGCCCGTCACCGTGAAGCCCCTCGGCGAGATGCCGGCCATCCGTGCCCTCGGGCAGGTGTGCATGACCCACGGCTTCACCCATCTCGGCGAGATCGAACTCATCCGCACGCTCCTCGGCCTGAGACCCGCCATCGGCGTGTAGAAGTCGCTGTCAACCTGCGCGCCCATACTGTCATCCTGAGCGCAGCGAAGGAACTGGCGGACCGCACCATCCCCACGCCTGACTGCTACCCACCGCGACGACCGGCGTGCCATCGCCGAACCTTGTCATCCCGAGCCCGGCGAGGGATCTTTGTGCGCCGCACTGCCGTCCCCGTGCACACGATCAGCTGTAGGGGCGGGGCTTGCCCCGCCCTCTGCACTGGCACGCGCAACTTCGATCAGCCACCCCTTCAGGAGGGATTGTATACCTCACTCAGAATGGGCTAGGATCGGGGCATCTCCACGAGGGGGTGCGCGATGGCGGACGAGCGGGAGGCTGCCTTCTTCGAGAAGCGGCAACGCGCGTGGTCTATGCTCAATCAACCCGATCAGGAACAGCAGGGGATCGCGATTCTTCGGGCACTTCCGACGTGCAGCAACTGCGGCTTGCTCGGCCAAGTGCGCAAAGCAGACCAACAACTGGTGCCGATGTTGGCAGAGGCGCGTTGTCAACCGCCTAGCTCCAGCCTCCACGACTGGTCAGTCGAACCTCTCAAATCCTATTCGCGGATGCCTGTATGCGCAGCGTCATTGCGCGAGTTTCCCGCTTACGCCGATCAGTTGGATTGGTTCCAGCGATCAGAACACCTCGATTGTCCGATGTGGTCGTGCGAGTCATTCATTCAGTGGGTGGCAGGTCTTAGCATCAAGGATCACAAGGCGATGCTAGACCGTCAGTTCATGATGGAGCGTGAAGATCGCCGGGATCGCGAGATGCGAGAGCGTGAGGATAACCGGGACAGGACTGCTCATCTAATCGCACTCCAGACAAGACGAGATATGCAGGCGCGGGAGGATGGTCGCGATGCCCGACTGGAAAACTTGCAGCGGGAACTGCACAACAGGGAGATGATCGTCCTTGGGTTGGTCGTTACGGTCGCACTAACCATCAGTGGTATTGCGGCAGCCATCCTAGAAGGTGCGATAAGCAACGGATGGGAACCGGGGTGGTGGCCACTCTAGTTCGCAATGAGCGCTTGATAGGGGAGGTTCCCGGATCGGATGAGACGGAGCATGGCGTCGCGGAACAGAAAGGGGTTCTGGCGATTGTTGTATCGGAAGGCCATCTCGTCCGCGTACGCCTGTAAGTGTTTGGCAGAGAGCTGATGGTACGAACCGACAACCGACCGCTTGAGCAGGCTCCAGACGCCTTCAACGGTGTTCGTGTGTACCTGGCCCCGAACCCATTCCTCTTGCGTGTGGTTGATGATCTCGTGTCGCGTGTTCGCGTCGCCGATGCCCTTGTAGGGATGCCAGTCGTCCGTCATGATCGCCTCGGCGTCGTCAGCGACCACCGAACGGATGAACCCGTGGAGCGTCTTGCGGTCGTTGCGCTTGTCCACCTTGAGCCGGACTTCACCGCCGCGAGCGACCGCGCCCAGCACCATCGTCCGGTGCTTCTTGCTCCCCTGCCCGACACCCTTCCGCTTGCCGCCGATGTATGCCTCGTCCACCTCGACGATGCCGGAGAGCAACGGCGCGGCCTCGTCCTTCATCGCGGCGCGGATGCGGTGCGACAGGTACCACGCCGTCTTATACGAGACGCCGAGCATCCGCTTGAGTTGGTTCGAGCTGATGCCCTTCTTGCTCTCGCCGATCAGGTAGACGGCGGAAAACCACTTCCACAACGGGAGGCGCGTGTCGTGGAAGATCGTCCCGGCGGTGACGCTGAACTGGTGGCCGCATGACATACACTGGTACAGCTTCCGGGTGTCGATGCGGGAGATGCGGTCGGACTCGCAACGGAGGCAGCGCACGCCGTCCGGCCAGCGCAATCCCTCCAGATACTCGCGGCAGTTATCGTCAGAGCGGAACCGCTCGTTCAGGACGGCCATGTCGATCTGAGCCTTCATGGAGTGTGCCTCATGCCTCGTAAGAAGAAGCGCCCAATGGAGCTGACGACTGAGGAGGCGCTTCGCCGAATCTTCCCCAAGCCGGTGGTGAAGGAGCTGGAGAATCTGGCCCATGCGGGGGAGGAATCAGATTCAGAGCCACCCTCTGAGGATAATGATAACTGAGTGCGCCCTATGAGTCAAGTATACAATCCTGCCTTCAGGGAAGGGCCAAGGGTTAGGTCCGGCCCCCTCCCCTACACCCCCGCCCGCCGCGCCACCACCAGCACCTCGATGTGCACGTTGTCCTCCACCTCCACCAACCCACCCACGTTCGGCGGCGTGATCTCGAAGTCCGCCCACGTGAAGTCCGTCCGCCCCACGATCTGCAGCGTCTCTCCGTCCGTCTGCGCCTCGATCGCGAACGTCAGCGGCCGGCTCACCCCGCGGATCGTCGCCGTCCCCGTCACCTCCCCCGTGAACACCTCCCCGGCGGCGTACGACTCCGGCAGCTCCGGCGCCTCGAGTGTGAACGTCACGATCGGGTCCTCATTGAAGATGCCCTGGCGGATCCGGTTGTCCCGCCGGTCCTGGTTGCTCGTCAGCGTCGACGCGTCCGCCGAGATCGTCGACACACCGTCCAGCCGCACCTCCCCGCTCAGCTCCGTCGTGCTGCCCACAGCGTCGCTGCTCGAAGGCAGGTTTGCCAGCTTCTCGCGCACCGTGTACGTCAGCTTCGACTCGCCGGCCACCACCGTGTACACGGCGTCAGAGACGTCCGCAACGGTCAGCGTCGTCCCGATCGCGCCGCCTCCGCCGCCCGCTTCCGGCGTCGTCCCCGAGGCCGCCGTCGGCTGCGCCTGCAGCCCCGGCAGCTCCAGCCGCCCGCTCTCTTCGTCCCCCTGCCCCGCCAGCGCCGCCCCCACCACGATCGCCACCACCGCCGCCACCCCGGCCCCGCCCAGCGACCACTGTTCCGGCAGCCGCACCGTATCGACGGTCGGCGTCAGCACCGCGACGATGCCGAAGATGATGGCCGCCAGCGGCAGCATGAACTCGACCGACCCCTCCAGGAGCCACTGCTCCCACGCCAGCGACAGCAGCGCCGCCGCCGCGACCCCCCCCCCCCCCCCCCCCCCCAGAGCGCCCCCGCCGCCAGCCCCACCACCAGCGCCGCGATCGTCACCGTCGCCGTGTTCAGCACGACATCATCGGGTGATTGCAGAGGCAGCGACACCAGCGCCGCCACCACCGCCGCCACCGCGCCCGACGCCAGACCCATCAGCCACTTTGCCATGTCGATTTCTCCTTACGCGCAATCATCGTTGCGGCGCCGCCGCGGCGAGTCAAGGCAATTCGCCGCCCGCGCGCGCCGGCTAACCGTTTCGTAACAGCTCCCCGGATGTAGACTTCGATCCACAACGGACAGTCCAGACGGGGAGGGTGCGATGCCGGCCTTCGATGCTGCGGGAGTCGCCGTCAACTACATCGACGAAGGGCGCGGGCCGGAGATCGTGCTGGTGCACGGCTTCGCCAGCAGCCTCAAGGGCAACTGGCGCGCGCCCGGGATCATCGATGCGCTGGTCGCGTCCGGACGGCGCGTCATCGCGCTCGACTGTCGCGGCCACGGCGAAAGCGCTAAGCCGCACGACCCCGCCGCCTACGACGGCACCGCCATGGCCGACGACGTCATCGCGCTGATGGACCATCTCGCCGTCGCGACGGCGGACCTCATGGGCTACTCGATGGGCGGCTTCCTCTCCGCCTCGCTGCTGGCGCGGCATCCGGAGCGGTTCCGCTCGGTCATGCTCTGCGGCGTCGGTGATGCGGTCGTGGCTGGCCGCCTGCCGCGCGAGCGTGCAGAGGCGATCGCCCGCGCCATGGAGTCAGCCGACGGCGGCGACAACCCCTCCGCCCGCGCGTTCCGCGTCTTCGCCGAGCAGAACGGCAACGACCTCGCGGCGCTGGCCGCGATGCAGCGCGCGACGCGCGCGGCGTTCGATGGGACAGCGCTGCGCCGCACGACCCTCCCCGTCATGGTGCTCATCGGCGAGGGCGACACACTCGTCGGCTCGGCCGACGGGCTGGCGGCGGCGATCCCCGGCGCGAAGCTCGTGAAGGTGCCCGGCGACCACCTGACGGCGGTCGGGCAGCCGGCGTTCAGGCAGGCGATGCTCGAATTTCTCGCGGAACGCTCGCCGGTCCCGGCGCGCTAGCACGGCGCTCTAGCAGGGCGCTGAAGTAAGGGGGTACAGGGGGCAGAGCCCCTTGTCGGGGGGCTCCCGGGGGGTGTCCCCCCGGAGCCACAACTATCACGCTGGGCGGGCGGGTGGGAAGGTCAACTGCTCGCCTTGAGGGTCTTGGCACCCCGTCAGTACAGCTTCTTCTCGTCCGCGTCGAGCGCGTTCTGGATCACCTCGACCGGCACGTCGTACTTCAGCTGATCCTTCAGGATCGCCGCGAAGGGCGGGTGCTGGTCCTTCGGCAGCCAGCCGTCCGTATCCCACAACTGCGCGCGCAGCATGCACTTCGGGCAGTGCAGGAACGCCTCCTCCACCTCCACCGCGAGGGCCAGCTCCGGCACCGTGCCCCCCGCCGCCAGCCGCTCGCGCACGTCGTCGTCCCGGACGATCGACGCTCGCCCGTTGACCCGCAGCGTCCACTCCACGCCGGGGATCAGGAAGAGCAGCCCCACGCCCGGGTTGTCGAGGATGTTCCGCAGGCTGTCCGCGCGCTGGTTGCCCCGCCGGTCCGGGATGACGAGCGTGTGCTCGTCCAGCACGTGGACGAAGCCCGGCGCGTCGCCCTTCGGCGAGACGTCGCAGTCCCCGGCGGCATTCGACGTGGCAAGGAACAGAAACGGCGACCGCTCGATGAACGAGCGGCAGTGCTCGTCGAGGAAGGCCATCTGCTTGCGGACCGCCGGCTCGCCCGGGTTCGGGATGAACGTCCGCAACTCTTCGAGCGTCGTCACCGTGTGGCTGAACTGCATCGGGATCTTCCTCTCGCGGGCCGGTGACTTCGACGAGCCGGCGGGCGCGCCGCAGGTGGTCGCGTGGTAGCCCCACGAGGCCCTGCTTCATACTCTATCGCCCGTCCGGCTGTCGTCCAAACGCGCGCCCTAAGAGCAGTCGCACGCGCTTGGGCGATATGTGCATGCGACGTTAGGCCGTCGCGCCGCGTCGACGAGCCGCCGCTGTTGGAGAGTGGGCAAGGGCGCTCGCGCCTAGCCATTCCGGAAGGCTGCGGCAGATGTCACGTTCCCCGATGACCCTGAGCCCGAGTGATCGGACCGCCGAACGAAAGGTGACATCGCGCATCCAGACGGCCGTCATGACGTGGAGTGGCGCCTGAACCACGACGTCGATGTCGAAACCCGGATCCTCCAGGCAGAGATCTACGCCGTTGTGCTGAGAAACCAGCCACCAAGACCGCTTTCCCGAGGGTGCGTCAGCAAACTGAAAGTGCAGGACGATGCGTCGATCTCGGGGGAACCGTGAAGGGTCGACCGTCCGTCGAATGTCCCACATCAGGAGGCCGGCGTCGAGGTCGTCATTGCTCAGCCGGCGACGGACCCACTTCGAGCCCCAGCCGGCCATCAGCTCGACCAGTGGTTGTAGCTCCGCACCCGCCGGCGTCAGACCGTAGCTGATGCCGTGTTCATCCTCGGCGCGGGTGACGACCCCGGCAGCCTCCAACTGTTTCAATCGGCGTGAGAGCAGCGAGGGCGACATCAGTGGCACGCCGCGCCTGAGATCATTGAAATGGCGACTGCCCGCCGTGAGTTCTCGTATGACCAGAAGACTCCACCGCTCACAGAGGATCTCCGCCGCTTTGGCCATGGGGCAGAACTGACCGTAGCCGGACATACCTGCAAGCATATCTCCGCCCGGCCGTCCGGCGTAGTACAGATCCTGTACTTGAGGACGGGATGGTCTCGTGGGATGTTGGACACGCAGGCGAGTTTGGTCGTCCCCCGGCCTGTGGCATCGACGCGACGGGCAGGAGCGCCAGGGCGGGGCGGCGTTTGCAGCTCACGGCCTCGTGCGCTCGCGCAGCCCGGACATACCATAGCCAGAGCTCAGTGAAATGGGCGGGCTGATCAACGAAGGAGAGGTAGCATGCCGGACCAACAGGTTGGATCTCTCGACGCGCCGGATCAAGTCCTGAACATGGAGTACGGCAAGATCGACATCGTCCACATCGCCGGCGGCGGTGTCGGCCGCGCTACGTTCCAGCCGGGTTGGAAATGGTCGGAGCATGAGAAGCCGGTCGTCGGTGGCGGTGAGTACTGCGAAGCACCGCACTTCGTCTATCTCGCCGCCGGACAGCTCCACATCGTGATGGCGGACGGGACTGCGTTCGACTTGAACGAAGGCGATGTTGCCACCATCCCGGCCGGCCACGATGGATGGGTCGTCGGCGACAAGCCCGTGACCATGCTCGACTTCGGAGGGGTTGCGAAACCCTTCTAGGGTGCCGTCGCAGGGCGAGCACCGATTCCTCTCGCGGGGCGATGGCGGCGACGAACCGGCCGGCGCGCCGCGGCACGTGGTCATATGGTCGCCCTGACGGTGTCTCCCCTCCTCGCACCAACTCCCAGGGTCGATCCGCTCTAGATTCGAGGACGCTGACGTTCTGGTTCCCGCCCCGCCCTAAAACGTCAGCACGCGATCGGCCGCGACCGTCCACTCAGCGAGCTGATCGAGACTTCCCCGCCGCGCGCCTTCGATAAGGTCGGTGTCCGCGAGACCGCGAGCGTCCAGGCACGAGCCACAGACGGAAATTTCGCCGCCGTGCCGTCCGATCCCGCTCAGCATCCGCTCGAGGTTGTAGTATCCGTCCGGCGTCTGTTGCCCGCGCTTCGCGCAAGAGGCACCGTCACCGATGAGGAAGACCTGGACGTCCACGCCGTCACGTTTCGCGAGCGCGTAGGCGAGCCGGAGCGCGTTGTATGGCCGCTCCGTGCCGTACGGCGGGTCGTTGATGACGAAGAGCGTTCTCACGGGACCGCCGTTCACTTCACCGAGAGGTGCGCCTTCATCGAAGGGTGGATGGAGCAGTAGTAGTCGTATTCGCCGGCGCGGTTGAACGTGACTGTATCGGCGTTGCCCGCCCGCAGCGTAGTGGTCTTCCAGGCGCCGTCCCGCGATGTGGCGTCGTGAGGGGCCGAGTCGCCGTTCGTCCACGTCACGGTCGCGCCTGCCGGCACCTGCAGGTTGCCCGGCGAGAACGCGAAGTCCTGGATGGTCACCGTCGCCGCGTTGCCTCCGGCCGTGAGCGGTGCGTTCGCCGTGTTGCGCCCGCCGCCCATCATGCCGCCCATGTGGTCGAACATGTCCCAGTCACCACGAGCGGCCGCAAGGGCGGGGGCGGCGAAGAGCGTCATGACCCCAAGCGCAACCACGACGACCAGGAAGAGCTGCCCGCCGCCCGATCCGCGAGGAGACGCGCCGCCGCCGGGGCCGAGCTCCCGGGCTAATGCCCGGTACTGTTCGACGTCGATCTCGCCCCGCGCCAGGCGCTGCTTGAGGATCTCGTGCGCTCCTGACGGCTCGCTGCGGGGTTGCTGCACCCGCCACACGGACCAGGCACCGCCGCCGAGGATCAGCAGCCAGAAGGCCGCCATCCAGACCCACATCAGAACCCACCAGCCGTCGCCGTATCCACCCATCATGGATCCAACCCCCCACCTGCTCGATCAGCGTCGCAGAGTCGGATTGACCGGGGACAGGGCCGTCCGGCGCTTCTTCAAGCACCGATCGGCTGGTCGACCCTCGCCCAGCCCTGTCAGGGCTACCTCTTCGTCGGCGAATGGACAGCACTCCCACCGCGCCGGTTCGGCCGCGACCGCCTGGTCGAGGCAGAACGCCGCGACGCTCGCTTTCCCGGCCGGTCTTGAGTTGACAAGCGGCTTGGATGATCCATAGTCTGGGTATAGATCGCAGCCGCGCGAAGTGTTCGGAGGGAGGGGCTGTGGAACTGACCAATCGAGAGACCTGGACGGCCCTCCACGGAATGATCTTCGGCGCGGCATTCCTGCTCGCGTTCGCGGGTGGACTTGCTGGCTTGTGGAGCCTCACGCCAGCATGGGTAACGCGCGCCGGTCTGCGCGAGCGAATGCTGCGCCTGAAGGTGGGCGTGACGTCGATGGCGCTCATCGCCTGGGTCACCGTCGTCAGCGGGACCTACATCGTCTATCCCTGGTATCGGGAACAATCGCCTGATAGCCCGCGCTCCATCCTCCTGGCGGACCCTGACACGGCCCAGTGGCACAGGTTTGGGATGGAGTGGAAAGAGCATGTCGCCTGGATCTCGCCCATGCTGGCGACGGTCGTCGCATTCATCGTGGTCTACTACGGAAACCAGTTGATCGTCGATAAACGATTGCGCTGGACCGCTCTTGCGCTCTTCGTCCTCGCCTTTGTCGGCGCGGCTGTCCCGGGCCTGTTAGGTGCCTTCATCACCAAGGCCGCGCCGCTGCAGTAGGAGAGTCGATATGGCAACGTACGAACGCCGCGAAGGCGGGACGATCACTGAGGAGGTGGTGTGGACTCCCGAAGAGCTCGACATCTCCACGAAGCCGAACGGTCCCGCCGTAGCCGCCATGTGGGCCGCCGGCATCGGCTCGCTCGTGCTTGCCATCCTCGTTGTCTGGGCGGAGGCGTCGGAGGGCTTCGCTCAGGACCTGGCCTTTCAGAATCGTGTCGGGCCGCTCTCCGGTAAGACCACGATCGCCGGGCTGGCATTCGTGGTGAGCTGGGCAGTGCTCGCCCCCGTCTTCTGGAGACGAAACGTCACTTGGTCCGTGGCTCTCGCCGTTACTGCCGTGCTGGTCGCCGCAGGGGCGATCGGGACGTTCCCAAAGTTCTTCGAACTCTTCGCTGCCGATTGACCGCTCCGCAACAGCGTTTGCGGGACTCGGACGGATCCCCCGGCTTGCTCCGTCGACCGTGACAACCCTCCCTAGGGCTGTGCGGCCACCCTCCAACTTGATCAAGCCCCTTCGGCCGTCAGGCTCGCAAACACTCCCGGAATGTACCCGCGCGTCCAACCGAGCGCATACTGAGATAGGAGCGGGGCATCGCGGAGGTCTCATGTTCCGTGTCTTAGCTGTTCTGGCCATTGCAACAGCCCTTGTCGCCTGCTCGCACTCGACCTCGTCGTCTCCCGCGACACCAACCCCGGCGGCAAACGTGACGCCGGACACGGGTTCGTTCCTCTTCGATGTGGGAACGCTCCAGCGTGTCTATGACATTGCCGGGACGCAACGCGTGCCCCTCGGCCTGCTGAATGCCGTCTATGTCGATCGCGCCAACGCTCGTCGCACGGGCTTCTATGCGGGTAGCGATCTACCGAGCGATGAATATCTCAGTCTCTCTGTCATCGCCGGCAGCGCCCGTGACGGGCTCGTGGCGATGGACGGTCGCAGCTACGTGAGCTACGAGTGGTGGTTCGTAGTCGACGACAATGTCGAATCGCTTGCAGGGGAGGTTAATCCCAATCGCGCGCCTGGTGTTCGCATCGCTCTACGTGAAGCCGACCCAGGCGGTTGGGCCGTGTATCAGGATTCCGGATTGGGCTGGACCGTGATGGCTGGGGCCACGTATCAGATCGGTGAATACGAGGTGAGTGCTCGTGTGCCGCTCGCGGCTGCGTGGGGCATGGACCGGTTGACGACGAGGACGTTCTTCCGCGCGGTGACGCGCAGCGAGTCGGGAATCGTCGGGGAGGATCGGGCGCTCGGGTACGTCTTCCCTGACGACCTTTCGTGGCGTGAGGTGGTCTACTACTGAGTTAGGCTGACCACCCGCCCGCGGCACGGCGCTTCGCGGTCGCTCGGTTGCGGCTCCTCACCGCGGGTCAATGCTGGCTCATAGCTTCGCGATGGTCACGTTGGGTGCACTGACTGCCTGAGTCCAAAAGTTCACTCCCGGAGAGAATCAGTGGCCTGACAGTATCAGTGTCATGAGCCTCTTGGGAGCCTCGCCTAGGCACGCCGGGTCGCCACCCGCCAACTTTGATCCGGCGTGACCCGCAAACTACTCGCTGTGTAGTTTGAATAACGACAGTTTGGTAGCGCCAGCGGGATTCGAACCCGCGATCTCCGCCTTGAAAGGGCGGCGTCCTGGGCCTCTAGACGATGGCGCCTCGCGGCCAAGTATAGCAACCGTCCCCTCCGCGCTTGCCCCAGCGGCGGGCCGGGTGTTTGCTTCCCGCATGACGGCAACCGGCGACAACCTTCCCGTCATCATCGGCGTCGGCCAGGTGACGCAACGCCCCGAGACGGAGCGCCCGCGCGAGCCCCTCGCGCTGATGGCGGAGGCGTCGCGCCTCGCCGAAGCGGACGCCGGCGTCGGGGGGCTGCTCGCACGCGTGGACTCCCTGCGCGTTGTGAACATCATCTCCTGGCCGTCGAAGGCGCCGCCGCACGATCTTGCGCGCGCGGTCGGCGCCGAGCCGCGCGAGGCGATCTACACCCACGTCGGCGGCAACACGCCGCAGTGGCAGGTCAACGAGGCGGCCGCGCGCATCCACGAAGGGTCCGTGCGCATGGCGCTGATCGCCGGCGCCGAGGCGATGTATTCGGCGCGGCGCGCGCGGGCGAAGGCCATCGACCTCGGCTGGACGCCGCGCGGCAACCCGCAGCCCGACGCCGGCGACCCCCGCCCCGGCGTGAGCGAGATCGAGGCCCGCCACGGCGCCACCCTCCCGACGCGCGTCTATCCGCTGTTCGAGAACGCCCTCCGCGCGCACTACAGGCGCTCGATCGATGAGCATCAGCGGGCGATGGGCGAGCTGTTCGCGCCGTTCTCGGCCGTGGCGGCCTCCAACCCCCACGCGTGGTTCCGCGAGGCGAAGAGCGCGGAGGAGATCAGCACGCCGGGGCCGGAGAACCGCTACATCGGCTTTCCCTACCCGAAGTTCTTGAACGCCATCCTCGACGTCGACCAGGGTGCCGCGATCCTGCTGACGAGCGCCGGCGAAGCGCGACGCCTCCGCGTCCCGGAGGAGCGCTGGGTGTACCTCCGGGGCTGCGGCGACGCCACCGACCACTGGTTCATCAGCGACCGCGTCGACTACCACAGCTCGCCCGCGATCCGTGCCGCCGGCGCCCGCGCGCTCGACATGGCCGGCGTGAGCATCGATGAGATCGCGCACTTCGACCTGTACAGCTGCTTCCCCTCGGCGGTGCAGATCTCCCGCGACATGCTCGGCATCGCACGCGGCGACGCGCGGCCCCTGACCGTAACCGGCGGGCTGCCATACTTCGGCGGGCCGGGGAACAACTACGTGACCCACAGCATCGCCGCCATGGTGCAGAAGCTCCGCGACCGGCGCGGGACGGTCGGGCTGGTGACCGCGAACGGCTGGTACGTCACCAAGCACTCCGCCGGCGTGTACTCGACCGGACCGCCGCGCCGGGAGTGGCGCCGCACCGAACCCGCCGTCGATCAGCCGACGATCGACGCGCAGCCGCACCCGCCCTTCGCCGCAGCCCCCTCCGGCGACGCGACGGTCGAGACCTACACCGTCATCTTCGACCGGGAGGGGGCGCCCGCGTCCGGCATCATCATCGGCCGCGCGCCCGACGGCGCACGCTTCATCGCCAACACCCCGGAGGACCGCTCGCTGCTGGAATCGATGACCCGGCGGGAGATGGTGGGGACGAAAGGGCGCGTCGCCCCCGGTGACGGCGGCCGCAACATCCTCTCGCCCGCCTGAGGCTTCAGCTGGTCATGCCGCGCAGGCCCACGAGCGCGCGCCCGTGCTCGATCTCGCCCATGTGACGCAGCCCGTGCTGGTACACGAAGCACTCCAGCACGTCCAGGCGGCGCAGCGGCGCCCCCGGCCCGATGACGATCGCGCAGAAGATCTGCTGCATGTTCGGCGGCAGCTGCGGCAGCACCACCTCCGCCAGCCGCTCCTCCGTCAGCCCTTCGAGCACGCGGTCCGTCCGGGCGATGACCTCCGACTGGTACGCGCGCCACGCGTCGAAGTCGGCGAAGCGGATGTGCTCCATCTCCTCGACGCTCTCCTCACGCCCCAGCCGGTCGACGCTGACGCCGATCTTCGCCGCCCACCCGCCGCTCACCCACGCCTCCGGCTCGCCCAGGAACACGCGGCTCACCGACTGGTCCTGCGCACGGATGTAGTGGCTCAGGCTGAAGGCGATCGGCAGCACGCCCTCGCGCTCGTGATGGTTCACCTGCTCCAGCGTCATGTCGCTGACCGCGCGCTCCCAGATCGTGTTCATCGCCCGGATGCGGTTGCGGAGCGACGAGACGAACATCTCAGACATCGGCCTACTCCTCGACGGTGATGCGCTGCAGGTCCCGCCCCACGATGATCTCCCCGGCGAACACGTCGCTCATCCCCGCCATGAACTGCTCGACGGCCGGCCCTTCGTTCGGGATCGGCGGGATGATGTGCGTGAGCACCAGCCGCTTCACGCCCGCGTCCCGCGCCAGCTCCGCCGCGGCTACAGGCGAAATATGATACTCGCACGCCTCTTCGAGGATCTGCGCCAGCCGTTCGTCCCCCCGAGCCCGGAGGAACCGCACGCGGTCCATCATCATCCCCGCGTGCAGCGCCTCGCACACCAGCACGTCCGCCCCCGCCGCCGCCCGCCCGAGCGTCTCGCAGCGTTTCGTATCACCCGAGAACACCACCGACGCGCCGCCCCGCCGCACGTGGAAGCCCAGCGCCGGCTTCACCGGCCAGTGGTCCACCTCGAACGCCCCGATCTCCAGCTCGCCGATCGTCACCGCGTGCGACACGTCGGGCGTCGCCGGGATCTCGTGCACGACGCACTGGATGCCCTCGCGGGAGAGTTTCTCGCCGTGGTGCGCGAACCGGAACCCGATGTCCGGCGCCAGCCCCGCCAGGAACCCCTCCACCATCACGCGCGTGCCCTCCGGCCCGTAGATCGAGAGCGGGTTCGTGGCGCCCCCGGTCCACCGCATGATCAGGAAGTCCGGTAGGTCCGTGATGTGGTCGGAGTGCATGTGCGTGAAGCACACCGTGTCGACGCGCGGCAGCGGCACCCCCGCCGCCATCAGCCTGCGCGCCGCTCCCCACCCGCAGTCGATCAGCACCGCCTGTTCGCCGCTCAGCACCAGCTGCGCGCCTCCGCACCGCTCATTCGACGGCAGCGGGCTCCCCGTCCCGAGCAGGATGACTTCAAATGTCGTCATGCGCCTCCTCCAGGCTGCTCATGTCCAGCGATACTGTTCGGCCAACGCCTGCAGGCGCGCCGGGTCGGGATCGCCAGGCTCGTTCATCACTGCATCTAGCTCTTCGAAATACCGCGCGTCCGCCGAGGGCGTGAAGAACACCAGTGCCTTCGCCGGAACCTCACCGGCGTTCCTCCACGCATGGCTGACGCCACGTGGTGCGAGCACGAACGCCCCTTCCGCCGCGGCGAACTGCTCGCCGCCGACCTCGAAGTCGAACGCCCCGTCCAGCACGTAGAACGCCTCGATGAAGTGATGGTGCACATGCGGAAACGACCGGCTGCCCGGCGGAGCGACCCGCTCCTGGACCGAGAACCCGGCGCCCGCGCCCGCGCGCGTCGCCTCGCCTCCGGCGATCCAGCGCAGCGCGTCGCCGAACGGTGTGCGATGCACCGCGCCCTCGGTGCGCCGCACGAACAACCCGCCGCCCCCGCTCACGTCGGCGCCTCCACCGCGAGCTTCGGGTCGCGCTCCACCGGCATGTGCCCGTACAGGTCGTCGATGAGGTCCTTCTTGAGCTTCGCGTAGCCCGCGTCCGCCCACAGGTTGCGCCACTGATGCGGGTCCTCGGCGTGGTTGTACAGCTCGCCCTCGCTGCCGTCGTACAGGATCTCCGTCGTCGGCAGGCTGCCGTCCCGCCGCCGCACCACGCCCGCGCCCGGCGGCGCATTCGCCTCGAGGCCGGTGTCGCTGCGCGTGCTCGGCTCGTACACCGTGCAGGTGTACCCGTCGCGATGGATCGTCCGAAGGTGCATGCCGTAGCCGGGGAACTGGCTGTCCCACTCGGTCATCATGCGCTCGTGGCCCGTGCCCGGCGTCTTCGGCAGCGGCCGCCCCTGCATCCACGCCGCCGGCGCCACGCCCGCCGCCTCGCAGAACGTCGGCGCCAGGTCCACCTGCCCGACCGGGTCGCTCACCTCCGCCGGCGCTACCCCCGCCGACGGCGCCGGCCGCCAGATCATCGGGATGCGCATGAGGCCGTCGCAGTGGTACGGCCCCTTGAACAGCAGCCCGAAGTCGCCCTGCAGCTCGCCGTGGTCGGTCGTGAAGAACACGTCCGTGTCGTCGCCCCACCCCCGCTCCTCGACGCGACGCAGCACCCGGCCGCAGGCCTCGTCGATCAGCTCGTTCTGGATGTGCGTCATCGCGTTGACCTCGCGCACCTGGTCGTGCGTCATGAGCTTCGGGACGAAGCGCGCCGGCCCGCCCTCGATGTTGCGGTAGCGCCCCTCGTAGTACGCCAGCCAGTGCGCCGGCTTCTGCGAGAGGATCTCGATGCACTTCTCGACGCTCCCCGGATGCCCCGCCGGAAGGTCAAGTTCACGCCAGTTCACCCGGCTCATCTCAGACTCCGGCGGGTCCCACGGGTGGTGCGGGTCGGGGAAGCTCATCCACACGAACCAGTCCTCGTCCTCCGTCAGCGTGTCGAGATACGCGACGGTGCGGTCCGCCACCCAGTCGGTGTGGTAGTACTCGCGCGGCAGCGGGTTGAATTTCACCTCCGGCGCGCCGGTGTCGCCGCCGCCCTCGTCGTTCATGCCGCTGGCGGTGAACAGCTGGTAGAAGCCGGTAACGTAGCCCGGGTGGTTGTCGTGCAGCCACTTCCCGTAGTGCCACATCCGCTGCGGGCCGTGCATCGCCAGCTCCATGTGCTCGAACCCGCGATACGGCCCCGTCGAGGCCTCCGCCGCGAGCCGGTTCTCTGTCCACTTCCCCGCCAGGTCGAACGCCGGCTGGAAGTGCGCCTTCCCCAGCAGCGCCGTTCGATATCCCGCCTGCTCGTGCAGGTACCCCGCCACGCTCGGCGCGTCCTCCGGCAGCGGCACGCCGTTCGCGTACACCCCGTGCGTGCGCACGTACTGCCCCGTGATCATGCTCGACCGCGCCGGCATGCAAACGACGTTCTGGTTGTTCGCCCGGTGGTAGTTGATCCCCGTCGCCGCCAGCCGGTCGGCCACCGGCGTGCGCGCCACCTTCCCACCGTTGCAGCCCAGGGAGTCGTAGCGCATCTGGTCCGTCGTGATGAAGAGGATCTTGCGGCCCACGATGCTAACCCCCGGTCCGGTACTGCTGCGTACAGGCGAACAACCGCGAGTCGACAAGAGCAGCCGTGCGGTGCTCGCCCACCTTCTCGTAGTCCTTGCTGGCGCCCATCTCCAGGAAGACCTTCCGCGACGGATACTCCACGAGCAGCACCATGTCCCACGCGTCGGCATCGTCGTCCCCGATGACGACGGAGTCGGCGCGCCCGCGCCACAGCACCTTGATGCCGCGCTTCGCCATCACCTCGCGCATCTGCTCGCCGTACGTGTCGTAGGACTCCGCGCCGGTCTTCGTCCCGTCGCCGGCGGCCGCCGGTGCGAACCTCAGCAGGTTCAGCATCACCACCGGCCCCTCCTCCGCGCTCTCCGCGAGCCTCTGGATCTGCTCCCGCCTCGGCTTGATGTACGGCATGGCTGTACTCCTTCGCTGCCCGCTACGTCAGCGGCCCGCTAGGTCAGCGGCGTCCGCTGGATGAACTCGACGGTGATCTGCGCCAGCTGCTCCCCGCGGTCCTCCTGAAGGAAGTGCCCGCCCCCTTCGATCGTCGTGTGCGGCATCCCTTTCGTCCCCGGCACCATCTGCTGGAAACGCCGGTCCGCCCCGCGTGTGATCGGGTCCTGGTCGCTGAACGCGCACAGGAACGGCTTCTCCCAGCCCTTCAGCACCTCCCACGCCTGCCGGTTCGGCTCCGACGCCGGGTCGTCCGGCCGCGTCGGCACCAGCGCCGGGAAGACCCGCGCACCGGCCTTGAAGCTGTCGTCCGGAAACGGCGCGTCGTACGCCGCGATCACCTGCGGCGGCAGCTCCGTCCGGCAGCCACCCCGCACGATGTTCCCGATCGGCAGCTCCGGCGCCGTCTGCGAGAACGTCTGCCAGCGCAGGAACGCCTCGCCGGGCGGGCTGTCACCCGTCGGGAGGAATGTATTCGCCGCCACGATCCGCGCGAACCGCTCCGGCTGCGCAGCAACGACGCGCAGGCCGATCAGCCCGCCCCAGTCCTGGCACACCAGCGTGCCCCGCCGCAGGTCGACCGCTTCGACGAACGCCGTCAGCCAGTCGACGTGCGCCTGGTACGAGTAGTCCTCCTTGCGCACCGGCTTGTCGCTCCGCCCGAAGCCGAACAGGTCCGGCACCACGGCGCGCAGCCCCGCCGCCGTGATGATCGGGATCATCTTCCGGTACAGATACCCCCACGACGGCTCGCCGTGCACCATCAGCACCGGCTCCGCGCCCGCCGGCCCTTCGTCCACGTAGTGCATCCGCAACCCGCCGATCTCGGCGTACTTCGGCGCGAACGGCCAGCCCGGCAGGCCGGCGAAGCGCTCGTCGGGCGTGCGTACGAACTCCATGCTCACTCCTCCTTCAGCAGCGCCCGCAGCGTGCGCGCCATGACCTTCCGTGCGCCCGCGAACGACAGGCGCTGGTGTGCCCGCAGCGTCTCCCACGCGGACCAGCTGCTTGCGGCCGTCAGCGCCTCGAGCAGCTCCCGGCGCGCCACCGCCGGACGCGCCGACAGCTCCGGCGCGAACACCCGCTCCACCTCCAGCCGCCCCCGCCCCCGGATCCAGCGCAACCGCGACGCGATTACCGCCGAGAACGGCTCCGAGAGCAGCCCCGCGCGCCGCACCGGCGAGATCGCCTCCTGCAACCGCCCCCGCGACGTCACGAACGCCTCGATGCGCCCGTCGAGCGAACCGATTCGCGGCACCGGCCGGGCCATCGCCATCATGCGGGCGAACTGCCGGTCGGCCGCCGTCGCCAGCAGCGACTCCATGTCCTGGTAGTGGTGAAAGACCGTCCGCAGCGACACATCCGCCCGCTCCGCCACCCTCTGCGCCGTCGGACGCAGGTCGCCCTCCCCCAGCAGGTCGAGCATCGCCTCCGCCACCGCCACGCGCGTGCGCTCCGCGCGGGCCGTGCGGCCATCGGCGGGCGGGGCTCCGGGGAGAGCATCGGTCGTCATGGCAGCGACCATACCACTTCTTGCATCATTAGTGCAAGAAGTTTCTCGCGCCATCCACCCTGAAATCGCCGCATCCCCGGGAATCTCCACGCGCCGTCCTCTCCGCCATCACAGAGCGCGGGCTTTAAGCCCGCGCCGTTCCCCGTCGAAGCCCGCGGCCATCACGGCCATCCCGTACCCTCATGGACGTGGACGACGCCACCCGCACCCAGCTCCGCCTCCTCGGCGAGATCCGCGACGCCCTCGCCGCCGCAGGCGTGCGCTGGTGGCTCTTCGGCGGCTGGGCCATGGACTTCCACGCCGGCGAGGTCACCCGCGACCACAGCGACATCGAGGCGTTCGTCCGCAAGGACGATGCGGAGGCGGTGCGCCGGGCGCTCACCGCAGCGGGGTTCGCCGCGCCGCCGCCCCTGCACCCGGACGAGGCTCTACCGCACCTGAAGGACGGGCAGGAAGCCGGCTTCTTCTATCTCGTGGAGGATGAAGCAGGGCGGACCATTACGCCAGGGCGCTGGGCGGACTGGCCGTGGGCCGCCGGCGCTTTCGACGGCCCGCCCCTCCGCCTCGGCGACCTCGAGCTGCACGCCATGAGCCTCGACGGCCTCCTCGACATGAAGCTCAACTTCCCGAAGCACACGCACGGCGCCCCCCTCCGCGAGAAGGACGTGGCGGACATCGAGCGCCTTCGCGCGCTGGCCGCGCGCCATTGACCATCCCGCCGTACCGGTGCTAGCGTACGCAACCAGAAGCAGGGAGGCTCCGATGATACGCACGCTCTTCGCCATCCCCATCGCCCTTATGTTCATCTTCGCCGCCTGCGGCGGAGACGACGACGGCGGCCCCGCCACGGACTACCCCGACGCCGGCGAGGACCGCTTCGAGAACACCCGCGCCACCGTCCAGATCGAGATCACGCAGCCGACCGCCAGCCTCAGCCCCCTCTCCGGCCAGCGGCTCGAGACCATCCAGCTCGAAGGCCCCGCCCTCATCATGCGCGGCGACCCGCAGCAGGACGGCGACCTCTTTTTCGTGCCGACCGAGATCGTCGAGATGGAACTCACGGGCACCAGCAGCTTCGGCCCTGTCATCGTCCGCGAGAGCGCCGATCGACAGTCCACCGGCGAGGTGCGGCAGCAGCAGGCCGACGAGGACTTCCCCGCCGCCAGCTTCTTCGACGTGTTCGTGGAAGTGGAGCTGCCCGACCTCGACCTCACCCTCCACAACGAAGAGCCCATGCGCATGGAGTCGACCCTCAGCAGCCTCCCGCCCGCCGAAGGCGACGAGTATCGCGGCGAGGACGACCGCCCGCTCTACACCCCTGCCGGCCTCGCCGTCGGCCGCATCGTCGATGCCCTCCACATCCCCGAGCCCGAGGGCGAGGAGCCCGAGCCGGCCGCGACCGCCACCACCGCCGCCTCGCCCACCTCCGCGCCCGCGGCCGAAGCCACCGCCACTCCGTCGGCCACCGCCCCCACCACCGAGGGCGGATGCACCCACGGCACCGGCCAGAGCGTGCTGCACATCGTCTTCCGCGGCCTCCAGCCCGGACAGACCCTCAGCGGCAACGTCGTGCAGGGGCCGCCCGATGGGCTGATCGGCGACTCGCAGTTCGAGGTGACCGCCGATGATAACGGCGTAGCCCGCGTGGACAAGGACATCGCGCGCTTCGGGACATACGCCTGGGTGGCCGATGGCGCCATCAACGGCAACTACACCGTCGGCCAGACCTGCCCCGGCGAGCCCTGAGCGCGCGCTACGCCTCCAGGTCCGCCGGGGTGTTCACGTCCAGCAGCACCGACGCGTCGGCCCACTCGACCACGCGCGCCTCACCCGCGTGCGCGTCCAGCAGCGCCCGCACTCCCAGCGTCTCCTCGCGGATCTCCCGCAGCTCCCCGAACAGCGCCCGGTCGAACACCAACGGATGGCCGCGGCGGCCCTCGTGCGCCGGCAGCACGATCGCCGCGCGCGACGCTGCGTACGCGGCGATGAGTGCCCGCACCAGCGCCGCCGGCCGCGGCTGGTCGACGGCCATCAGCAGCAGCGCGTCCGCCCCCGCATCGATCGCCGCCACCCCAGCAAGGATCGAGCTGACCTTCCCGCTGCGATAGGCGTCGTTCCGGACGGCGCGCGCGCTCGGCGCGCCCGCGGCGAGCGCCTCCACCTCCTCCGCCGCGTGCCCCGAGACGACGATGATCTCCGCGATCTCGTCGATCGCTGCGAGCTGGTCAAGGTGGTAGCGGAGCAGCGGCACGCCCCCCCACGCGACCAGCGCCTTCGGACGCCCCATCCGCGTGGATTCGCCGGCGGCGAGGATGACGGCCGAGATGCGGATCACGCCCCCGCGCGCCCGCGCTTCCGCACCGCCCGCTCGGTGACTGCGCCGTCGATGCGCAGCGACCCGCCGCTCCCGCCCAGCCGGTGCTTCGTGATCTCCGCCACGATGCTGATCGCGATCTCCTCCGGCGACACCGCCCCGATGTCCAGCCCGATCGGCGCGTGCACGTCGCGCAGCCGCTCCGCGGGCACGCCGTCGGCCGCCAGCTGGCGGTAGATCAGCGCTACCTTGCGGCGGCTGCCCATCAGCCCGATGTACCCCGCCCCCGTGCGCAGCGCCGCGGCGGTCGCCTGGTAGTCGTACTTGTGCCCCCGCGTCACGATGACGATCGCCGTGTTGCGCGAGGCGCGCGTCCGCGCCACCGCCGGCTCGATGTCATCCGCGATCACCTCGTCGGCGTCCGGGAAGCGCTCGCGGTTCGCGAAGTCGGGGCGGTCGTCGATCACCACCACCCGGTTCCCCGCGAACTTCGCCGCCGTCGCCACCGCCCGCCCCACGTACCCCGCCCCCACCACCACGACCGACGGTGACGGCTCGAACGGGTGCACGTAGACCTGCTCGCCCGACGCCAGGCTCGTCAGGCCGGGGGTGGCGTCGTCGCGCAGCGCGCGCTCAGCGATCGCCCGCAGGTCGGCGTCCGCGCCGCCGATCGCCCGGCCGTCCTCCCACACTGCCAGCCGCTGCCCCGCGGCCGGTGCCGCCGTCCGCGTCAGGAGCACCGCGCGGCCGCCCTCCGCCTGCGTCTCCGTCAGCGCCTCCAGGAGGCGAAGATCAGTCTTGGAGAACGTCGGATCGACGAAGATCACCTCCGTCCCCCCGCAGGCCAGCCCGTAGTCGACCGCCAGGTCTTCGTTCAGCGCGAAGTCGAGCAGCCGCGTCTCCCCCGAGGCGATCGCCCCCCGCGCCGCCTCGAAGGCTTCCGCTTCTACGCACCCTCCGCCCAGCGTGCCCGCGGTGCGCCCGTCCGCTCCGACGAACAGCGCCGCCCCCACCTTCTGCGGCGTCGACCCGCGCGCATCCACCAGCGTCGCCACGGCGCAGCGCTCGCCGGACTCCAGCGCGGGGATAAGGGCTGACAGGACCTCGTTGTTCATGGGCCGCCGGTTCAGCTACAGCGTCTTACGGTGTACGGTGTATTGTACGCGGCCGTGCCGCTATGCTGGCAGGAACATAACGCCAGATTCGGACCGGAGGACCCTTGCGCCCCATCACCTATGTGGCCCCGGACTCGCTCGAGGAGGCCATCGGCGTGCTGGCGAAGCACGGGACCGCCGCCCGCGTGCTGGCCGGAGGCACCGACCTCATCGTCCAGGCCCGCGAGGGCCGCCGCCCCGTCGACGTTATGGTCGACATCAAGCGCATCCCCGAGGCCACGGACATCCGGTGGGCCACCGCCGGCGGCCTGACCATCGGCGCCGCCACCCCCTGCGCCCGTATCTACGACGACGCCCGCATCCGGCGCGAGTATCCGGCCATCATCGACTCCGCCGAACTCATCGGCGGCATCCAGATCCAGTCGCGGGCCAGCCTCGGCGGGAATCTGTGCAACAGCTCCCCCGCCGCCGACTCCATCCCGACGCTGATCGCCCTCTCGGCCGTCTGTCACATCGCCGGCCCGAAGGGCAGCCGCACCCTCCCCGTCGAGGACTTCTGCACCGCCCCGGGGCGGAACGCCCTCGCCGCCGGCGAGATGCTCGTCGCGCTGGAGTTCCCCGCCCCCGCCCCTCACAGCGGCGCCGCCTTCGAGCGCTTCATCCCCCGTAACGAGATGGACATCGCGGTGTGCAACGCCGCCGCCAGCGTCGTCCTCTCCGATGACGGCGCGACCATCCGCTCGGCCCGCATCGCCATCGGCGCGGTGGCGCCCACGCCGCTCTTCGTCCGCGAGGCGGGCGACCGTCCAGCGCGCGGCGGAGATCGCCGCATCAGCGGCGAAGCCGATCACGGACATGCGCGGGTCGGCGGCGCAGCGGAAGCACCTGTCTGCCGTGCTCACCCGCCGGGTGCTGGAGAAGGCCATCGGACGAGCGAGGGCCGGATGAACTTCACGAAAACACACGTCGCCACCCGCATCAACGGCGAGCCCGTCGACTTCCTCTGCGAGCCGCGCCAGAGCCTGCTCGAGGTGCTCCGCGACGAGCTGGGCCTCACCGGCGCGAAGGAAGGCTGCAACAACGGCAACTGCGGCGCCTGCACCGTCATGCTCAACGGCGTGCTGGTGAACTCCTGCTGCGTCCTCGGCGTCGAGGCGCAGGACTCCGAGATCCTCACCGTCGAGGGCGTCGCCGACGGTGACACGCTGCACCCGCTGCAACGCGCCTTCCTCGAGGACGCAGCGCTGCAGTGCGGTATCTGCACCCCGGGCTTCATCATCGCCGCGAAGGCGCTGCTCGACCGCGAACCCGACGCCGGCGAGGAGCGCGTGCGCCACTGGCTCGCCGGCAACCTCTGCCGCTGCACCGGCTACGACAAGATCGTCCACGCCGTGCTCGACGCGGCGGCCGAGATGCGGGACCGGCGCGTCACCGCGTAGTCACACGGGAGGACGGAACATGGTCACCACGCAGAAGCCGAAGTACAACGTCATCGGCACCCGGCCGGTGCGGCCTGACGGCGTCGACAAGGTCACGGGACGCGCGCTGTACGGCGCCGACCTCCGCCTCCCCGGCATGCTCTTCGGGCGGATCAAGCGCAGCCCGCACGCCCACGCCATCATCAAACGCATCGACGTGTCGAAGGCGCGCGCCCTCCCCGGCGTGAAGGCCATCGTCACCGCCGCCGACCTCCCCGAGGCCGAAGACAAGGTCCAGAACCTCGGCGAAGGATCCGCGAACCTCCGCGAGCTCTCGAACAATGTGCTCGCCAGCGGCAAGGTGCTGTATCGCGGGCACGCCGTCGCCGCCGTCGCGGCGGTGAACGTCCACGTCGCCCTCGAAGCCCTCGACCTCATCGAGGTCGACTACGAAGTCCTCCCCGCCGTCCTCGACCCCCGCGAAGCCATGCTCCCCGAGGCGCCCCTCCTCCACGAGGGCCTGCGCACCCGCTCCGTCGCCGGCCCCGGCGACAAGCCCACGAACGTCGCCAGCCACACGCAGTTCGTCTTCGGCGACGCCGAGAAGGCCTTCGCCGACTGCGACGAGATCGTCGAACGCGAGTTCTCCACGAAGATGGTCCACCAGGGCTACATCGAGCCCCACGCCTCCACCGCCATGTGGAACTCCGACGGCCAGATCACCATCTGGACGAGCACCCAGGGCCCGTTCGTCGTGCGCGCGCAATGCGCGGAGGTCCTCCGCCACCCCATCTCGAAGGTCAAAGTCGTGCCCATGGAGATCGGCGGCGGCTTCGGCGGCAAGATCCCCGTGTACCTCGACCCGGTCGCCTCCATCCTCAGCCGGATGACCGGCAAGCCGGTGAAGATCCAGATGGACCGCACCGAAGTCTTCGAGGGCACCGGCCCCACCTCCGGCACCTCCATCAAGCTCAAGATGGGCGCGACCAAGGACGGGAAGATCGTTGCCGCGCAGGCCGACCTGGCGTACGAAGCCGGTGCCTACCCCGGCTCCCCCGTCGCCGAGGGCTCTCTCTGCCTCCTGGCCCCCTACGACATTGAGCACGTCAAGATCGACGCCTACGACGTCGTCGTGAACAAGCCGAAGGTGACGGCGTACCGCGCGCCCGGCGCGCCCGCCGCGATGTTCGCCGGCGAGCAGGTGGTCGATGAGCTGGCGGAGCGGCTGGGCATTGACCCCCTGAAGTTCCGGGTGATGAACACCGCCCACGAGGGCACGCGCGGCCCCGGCGGCATCCCCTACGTGCGCATCGGCCACGAGGAGTGCGTCGAAGCCGCGCTCGACTCCGCGCACTACAACGCCCCCCTCGAAGGCGAGAACCGCGGCCGCGGCGTCGCCTCCGGCTTTTGGTTCAACGCCGGCCTCCGCTCCAGCGTCACCGTCACCGTCCAGCCCGACGGCACCGTCAGCCTGATCGAAGGCTCCACCGACATCGGTGGTACCCGCGCGTCGCTCGCCATGCAGCTCGCCGAGACCCTGGGCGTCGCCTTCGAGGACGTGAAGCCCACCGTCGTCGACACCGACTCCGTCGGCTACAACGACGTCACCGGCGGCAGCCGCGTCACCTACGGCTCCGGCATGGCCGTCCACGAAGCGGGCCTCGTCCTGCAACGCGAGATGGTCCAGCGCCTCGCCCGCCCCTGGCAGTGCGCCCCCGAAGATATTGAGTGCCAGGACGGCCGCTTCCGCACGAAAGACGGCGCGAAAGACGCCTCCTTCAAGGACGCCGCGAAGCTCGTCGTCTCCCGCGGCCCCGGCGTCACCGCCAGCGCGTCGGTGCACGCCGGAGGCTTCGGCGCCGGCGCCTTCGCCACCCACATCGTCGACGTCGAAGTCGACCCCGAGACCGGCAAGGTGACCATCCTCCGCTACACCGCCGTGCAGGACGCCGGCACCGCCATCCACCCCTCCTACGTCGAGGGCCAGATGCAGGGCGGCGTCGTCCAGGGCATCGGCTGGGCACTGAACGAGGAGTACTTCTACGACGACCAGGGCCGCATGGCCAACTCGAGCTTCCTCGACTACCGCATGCCGACAACCCTCGACGTGCCCATGATCGACACCATCATCGTCGAGGTGCCCAGCCCCAACCACCCGTTCGGCGTGCGCGGCGTCGGCGAGGTGCCCATCGTGCCGCCGCTCGCCGCCATCGCGAACGCGGTCTACCGCGCCACCGGCGTGCGTCAGACGCAGCTGCCCATGTCGCCGCGGCGCATCCTCGAGACCACGCTCGGCATCGCGTAGCGGTCATGGCCGTGGTGTGGATTCCGTCGCTCCTCCGCCCCCTCGCCGGCGGCGCATCGACCCTCCGCATCCCCGGCGCTACCATCCGGGACGTGATCGACGAGCTGGACCGCCGCCACCCCGGCTTCCGCGACCGCCTGGTCGAAGACGGCGAGCTGCGCCCCCAGGTCGCCATCTCCGTCGATAGCCAGGTCGCCACGGAGCTCGACACCGCCATCGGCGACGATGCCGAGTTGCACATCATCCCCGCCATGAGCGGTGGCTAACGTGATGCTGAGAGAGGGGTACAGGGGGCACAGCCCCTTGACGGGGGGCTCCGGGGGGCGTCCCCCCGGATTCAAAACTATCCCACTGGGCGGGTGGGTGGGAACATCAACTGTTCCTTTTGAGGGCCTTTCAGCAGCCTGCGAGTACCGGAGCAGCCCATGCCACAGACCGACATCATCGTCATCGGCGCCGGCGCCGCCGGACTCGCCGCCGCCCGCGAGTTGCACGACGCCGGCCGAAACGTCACCGTCCTCGAAGCGCGCGACCGTGTCGGCGGCCGCGCCTGGACGTCGCACGACATCGCGCCGCATCCCGTTGAGCTTGGCGCGGAGTTCATGCACGGCGAGAACATCGCCACCTGGCGCTACGTCGAGCGCTTCGGCCTGAACACCAACGACCAGGCGACCGTGCTCCACGTCAGCGGCTTCACCGGCGGACGCCTCGTCAACGGCGCGGAGTTCATCCGCACCCCCGGCATGCAGATGGCGTGGGGCACCCACGACGCCGCCGTCGACGCCACCCGCGACGGCGCCGACCCGCCGCTGCTCGACGCCCTGCGCACGTGGACGGCGAAGCGCGGCCTCTCGCCCTCCGCCGACGACTGGACGCTCTGGTCGCACTTCGCGGCGCAGTTCTACGCCGCCGCCCCTGCCGATCTCGGCTCCGCGAAGTTCATCGAGTCCACGTACGACGGCGACGGCGAGCGGCTGATGTACCGCCTCGTCGAAGGTTACTCGACGCTGATGGAGCGCATCGCCGGCGGCCTCGATGTGCGCCTCTCGACGCCCGTCCGCCGCATCGAGTGGACGCCCGGCAGCGCCCGCGTGCGCACGGACGGCGAGACCTGGGACGCGGACCGTGTGATCGTCACCCTCCCGCTCGCCGTCCTCCAGTCCGGCGATGTCGAGTTCGACCCGCCGCTGCCGGAGGAGAAGCTCCGCGCCATCGGCGGGCTGGGCGCCGGCGCCACCGGCAAGATCATCCTCCGCTTCTACGAGCCGTTCTGGCCGCCCGAGACGACGCTCATCTTTACCACGCACGACTCGCAGCTCTGGTGGCGTCCCGGCCGCTGCCGCGATGACGAGGCGCCCGTCCTCACCGCGTTCTTCGGCGCCGCCGCGGTCGAGCGCTTCCGCGCCCTCGGCGAGGGCGCCCCTGCCGAAGCCCTCCGCCACCTCGAGGAGATCTTCGGCGTCCGAAACCTCGCGTCACGGCTGCATACCGCCCGCTTCGTCGACTGGCCCGCCGACCCCTGGGCGAAAATGAGTTACTCCTACACCCCGCCCGGCGCCACTGGCCTGCGCGACAACCTCGCCGCGCCCGCCGGTTCCGCGCTGCACTTCGCCGGCGAAGCCACCAGCCGCCTCCGCCCCGCCACCGTCCACGGCGCCATCGAGTCCGGCCTCCGCGCCGCCGCGGAGATCCTCGCCGCCTGACCACCCCCCCCCGCGTGTCCACAGCTTCTCCGTCCGCAACGCTCCACCCTGGCGCCCGGGATCGACGCTCACGTCCGGCTCCTGCCCACCCATGCACAGACCGGGGTGCCTCCACCCCCCGGCGCTGGCCGTGGCGCGACGCTGCAAGGCGCGGCGGGCCGATACTCATGTGCAGGCTACGCGACTAGGCGAGGAGACACCCATGAAGCTCGAACAGACGTCGTTCACACAGGCAGCGGGGTGGCAGCCGGCCGCCCCCGGATCCCTGCCCGAAGCGGACCTCGTGCTCATCTTCGCGAGCACAGCACAACTGGAAGACGGGGCGTGCCTGACGGAGATCAACCAGGCGTACCCGGGAGCGTTCGTCTTCGGCTGCTCCACCGCCGGAGAGATCCACGGCACGCACGTCAGCGACGAGTCCGTCTCGGTCACAGCCGTCCGCTTCGAGCACACGCGAGTGCAGTACGCGGGCATCCACATGTTCGAGGTGGGCGACAGCCTCGGCGCCGGCACGCGGCTGGCCGGGCTGCTGCCACACGAGGATCTCGTCCACGTCTTCGTCCTTTCGGACGGGCTGGCCGTGAACGGCAGCGAGCTGGTGAAGGGGCTCTCGGCCGCGCTCCCGCCCGGCGTCAGCATCACCGGCGGCCTCTCCGGCGACGGCGGCCGCTTCGAGAAGACGCTCGTCGTCCTGGGAGGCAAGGCCGAAGCCGACGCCGTCGGCGTCGTCGGCCTGTACGGCGGCGCGCTCACCGTCGGCTACGCCTCGCTCGGGGGGTGGGACTCCTTCGGTCCGGAGCGGCTCGTCACGCGCTCGGAGGGCAACGTCCTGTACGAGCTGGACGGCCGTTCCGCGCTGGACCTGTACAAACAGTACCTGGGCGAAGAGGCGAAGGGCCTCCCCGCGACCGGCCTCCTCTTCCCGCTGAGTCTGCGCATCGGTGAGGGCGATACCCCCGTCGTCCGGACGATCCTCGCCATCGATGAGGAGAAGCAGAGCATGACCTTCGCCGGCGATGTGCCGGAGGGCGCCTACGTGCGGCTCATGAAGGCCAACTTCGACCGCCTGATCGACGGCGCCGCCGGCGCCGCCCGCGCCACCCGCGCGACCGGCGGCCGTTCCTCGCCGGACCTCGCCATCCTCATCAGCTGCGGGGGGCGCAAGATGGTGCTCAAGCAGCGGGTCGAGGAGGAGGTGGAGGGCGTCCGCGACGTCCTCGGCGAACGCACCGCGCTCACCGGCTTCTACTCCTATGGCGAGATCTCGCCCTTCACCCCGAACGCCAGGTGCGAGTTGCACAACCAGACCATGACCATCACCACGTTCACGGAGCACGCAGCCTAGGAGCGTCGAGCATGCACAGTCTGCTCCGGCGCCAGCTCCGGCGGCAGTCCATCGACCCGGAGTCGCCGCCGCCACACTTGGCGGGGTTCGTCCAGGCCGTCGGCGAGGCGTACGAGTCGTTCGACGCCGACCGCCTGATGCTCGAACGCTCGCTGGACCTCAGTTCGCAGGAGCTGCTCTCCGCCAACTCTGACATGCGCGCGGCCAGCCGGGTCCTGCGCGCCACGCTCGAGTCGACGGAGGATGGCATCCTCGTCGTCGACGGCGGCGGCAAGGTGATCTACGCGAACGAACGGATGGCCCGGCTCTGGCGGATCCCGCCTGACCTTCTCGCCGCGGGCGATGACGCCGCGCTCCTCGCCCACGTCCTCGACCAGCTCACCGAGCCGGACGCGTTCCTGGCCAAGGTAAACGAGCTGTACGCCAGCCTGGACGAGAGCATGGATTCGATCGCCTTCCGGGACGGCCGCGTGTTCGAGCGCTACTCGCGTCCGCTGCTCGAGCAGCGCGGCGGCGCCTCCGGGAGGGTCTGGAGCTTCCGGGATGTGACCGAACGGCGCCGGGCGGAGGAAGTCCTGCGCGAGAGCGAGCAGCGCTTCCGCACGCTGGTGCAGAACTCCTCTGACATGATCGTCATCGTCGACGAGACAACCACCCCGGTCTACGTCAGCCCGTCCGTCGAGCGGATCATGGGCTACACCCCGGACGTACTGCAGGAGCTGGGCGTGGTGCCGCTGCTCCATCCCGACGACCTGGAGCGGGGCTCCCAGTCGCTCGCCGGTGTCCTGGCCACCGAGGGCGTGCATCCGCCCACGGAAGTGCGCCTCCGGCACCGCGACGGATCCTGGCGTGACATTGAGCTGATCGCCAACAACATGCTGCACGACCCTACCGTCGGCGGCGTCGTCTTCAACGCGCGCGATGTGACGGACGGCAAGCGGGCGGAGATGGCGCTCCGCCAGAGCGAAGAGCGCTTTCGATCGCTCGTCCAGAACGGCTCGGACATCATCACCGTCATGAACAGCGACTACGTCATCACCTACCAGAGTCCATCCATCGAACGCGTACTGGGCCATCCCCCCGAGGCGACGATAGGCAAGCTGTTCACCCACGACATTCACCCGGAGGATGTGGAGCTGGTCTTCAAGTTCGTCAGTGAAGGCCTGCACCGCGGCGGCGCGGCCGCCTCCGTCGAGGCGCGCGTCCGCCACGCCGACGGGTCCTGGCGTTACATGGAGTTCGTGGGCTCCGACCTGCGCCACGTGCCGGCGATCGAGGGCTTCGTCCTCATCGTGCGCGACATCACCGAGCGCAAGGACCTGGAGCAGCAGCTACGGCACCAGGCATTCCACGATCCGCTCACCGGACTGGCCAACCGCGCGAGCTTCACCGACCGGATGGCGCACGCCCTCGCCCGCACCACGCGCACGCATGCGCAGGTAGCCGTCCTGTACATGGACGTCGACAACTTCAAGTCCATCAATGACACGCTCGGGCATGACGCCGGCGATCGCCTCCTGATCGAGTTCGCACGAAGGACGGAACTCAACATCCGCCCCGGCGACACGGCGGCACGGCTTGGCGGCGACGAGTTCGCGCTGCTCCTCGAGGACCTGACATCGCCCGCCGACGCGCTCGACGTCGCCGAACGGATCACCGGCCAGCTCCGCACGCCCTTCGACCTCGACGGCCGGGAAGCATTCGTGCAGGCGAGCATCGGCGTCGCCCTCAACGGAGTCGGGGAGACCAGCGTGGACGCACTGCTCCGGAATGCGGACGTGGCCATGTATGTGGCGAAGAGCCGCGGCAAGGCCCGGGTAGAGTTGTACGACGAGGGCATGCACGTCTCGATGCACCGGCGGATGCAACTGCTCGCGGACCTGCAACGGGCGCTGGAACGCGACGAGTTCCTGATCGAGTATCAGCCCGTCATCGAGCTGTCCTCCGAGAAGATCTCCGGCGTCGAGGCGCTGGTGCGATGGCGCCATCCTCAGCACGGCATCATCCCCCCGGCAGACTTCATCTCCCTGGCCGAAGAGTCCGGGATCATTCACGCCCTGGGGGCGTGGGTCCTCCGTACCGCCTGCTTCCAGATGCGGGCCTGGCACGACCAGTTCCCCGATCGCGCGAAGATGGACATGAGCGTCAACGTGTCGGGGCGCCAGCTCGTGCCGAGCTTCGTCGATGACGTGCGGCTGATCCTGGCGGAATCGCGGTTGGACCCGCCCCGGCTGGTGCTGGAAGTGACGGAGAGCGTGATGGTGGCCGAGTCTCCCGTCATGATCGCGCTGCTCACACAGCTCAAGTCACTCGGCCTCCGCCTCGCCATCGACGATTTCGGCGTCGGCTACTCATCCCTCAGCTATCTCCGGACACTCCCCTTTGACATCCTCAAGATCGACAAGTCGTTCGTCGACGACACCGGATCCGACTCGGAGCAGGAACTCACCAGCGCCATCGTCGAGATCGCGAAGACGCTGAAGCTCGACCTCGTCGCCGAGGGGATCGAGCGGGTCGACCAGATGCAACGCCTGGTGTCGCTCCACTGCCGCCTCGGCCAGGGCTTCTACTTCGCCGAGCCCATGTCGCCGGACGCGATCGCCGCGCTCCTCACCGAAGCCCCCGCATCCTCCGCCGAGCCCGAAGCGGCATGAGTTGACATCGCGCCGCACCCCGCACGTGGCCGGACGCTGGGACCGGTGGTATACACTTCACCCCCAGACGCCACGCCGGGGGACGACGAAACATGAGCGGATACTGGCAGCGCTTCGCGGACATGCGCGTGTCGCGCCGGCGGATGCTCCGCGCGCTCGGGTCAGGCGCCGTCGCCGCCGGACTGATCCCCATCGCTGGCTGCAGCAGCGACTCCGGCGGCACCGGCGAATCGCGCGGCGCCCGCACCTCCACAACCACCACGCCCGACCGCCCGGATCTCCTCAACCCCGGCGGCATCCCCCGCAGCGGCGGCACCTTCATCACCTCCGAGGCGGCTGAATTCGGCACCTTCGACCCGCATCTCGGCATCGCCCTGGCCTCCGCGTACTTCCCCCGCGTCTACAACGTGCTCGTGAACCAGTCCGCGACGAAGCCCGAGTTCATCTACTTCGACCTCGCCTCCTCCCTCGAAACGCCCGATGAGCAGACCTTCATCTTCCACATCCGCCCCGGCGTGAAAGTCACCCCGAACAGCCTCGGCGTCCCCGAGCGCGACCTCGATGCCGAGGACGTGCGCGTCAACCTCGACCGCATCAGCAGCCTCCCCGCCGCCAACAACTACGCCTTCGTGCACGACTACATCGACTCCACCGTCGCCGAAGGCGACACCGTCACCATCCGCACCACCAGCCCCTACGCGTGGTTCCTGAACCGCATCGGCCTCTTCGTCAACACCATCGCCCCCCGCGAGCTGCTGACGGGCGACCCCGCCCGCATGGCCCAGCAGGCGGCCGGCGCCGGCCCGTTCGTCCTCGCCTCCCTCCGCGAGGGCGAAGGCGGACGCTTCGAGCGCAACCCCAACTACTACCGCACCGGCGAGTCGGACGGCGCCCGCCTCCCCTACCTCGACGCCATCGACCTGCGCGTGATCGTCGACCGCAGCACCGCCCGCACCGCCTTCGTCTCCGGCCAGATGCACCGCTACACCCCCTCCGACGCCCTCGAGGCCCAGGACCTCGCCAGCAAGTTCGTCATCCAGCGCGACCCCAACTTCTCCTACATCGCCTTCACCATGAACCCCCGCCAGAAACCCTTCGACGACCCCCGCGTCCGCCGCGCCTTCTCCCGCGCCATCGACCGCACGCAGTACGCCGACATCATCTACGGCGGCGAAGCGAAGCCCGACGGGCTGGTGCACTGGTCCGTCGGCTCCTACGCCCTCGACCCGGACGAGCTGGCGACCACGTACCAGCCCTACGACGTCGAGGAGGCGCGCCGCCTCGTCGAGCAGGTCGGCGGCATCCGCGTGCGCATGATGTATCCCGCCGAGACGCTGCTGGAGGAGCACGACAAGCACCTCCCCATCTTCCTCGAGCAGATGCGCGCCGCCGGCATCCAGATCGACTCCGAGCCGCAGGCCCTCCCCGCCTGGATCGACAACTATCGCGCCATCAACTACCAGTGCTCCCTCGCCCTCAACCAGTTCTACGAGACCCCGGAGATCCCCCTCGGCTTCCACACCCTCTCCGGCCCCCTCGCCGACGGCACCTACGTGCAGGGCCTCGGCGACCCCGAGATCGAGGCGGCGGTGAAGAAGTCCCGGGAGACGCTGGACATCAACGAGCGCATCCAGGCCGTCCACGACGCGCAGAAGATCATCTACGCCAAGGACCCGATGATGCTGCCGCTCGTCACGCCCTACACCTACCAGGCCTACTGGGACACCGTCCACGACATCCCCGCCGGCGTCGGCACCACCGCCTACCTCCTCAACACCCTCTGGCTAGACCCCGGCGCCTGACCCCCCCGCCATCGGTCAGGTAGATTGTCCAGCATGGAGCTTGGCGACACTGTCCGCCTGGAAATACGACCGTCGTCCTTTGTACGCGGTTCTCCGTTCACAGTCACCTTAAACGGCTTACCCGCTTCGCTTCGTAAGTCCATTTCCCACATTCAAGTAAACGTGGCTCATATCACGCCGGCTGCAACCACTTGGATATTGGGATCGGCAGGCGAGGTTTCCCGCCACGCCCGATCTATGAGCCTAACAGTCAGCCCCACGAAGACTCTTCCGCGCAGTGCCGTATTAGAACTACAAGACATCGAGCTACGCCACGGTCCTGAGCCATCCGACGCTGTCCTGAAACTGGTAGCTAGCCGGGACTTCAAGAGAACGTTCTTCGAAACGCGCACCAAGCGCGCAACCCCCCGCACGACCGAGCAACTACGGTTGGCGGCTAGCCAGATCGAAGATGTACGGGCGACGGACTTCGCGCGACCTCTGATAGCGCCAGGTGGGCAAAGGCTCGGCGGTGCCCAGTTCGAGATCTTTTCGTTCGTCAAGCGTTGTCTCATCACGCAGCAGTTTCAATTGCCCGGATTCGATATCGCGCCGCTTTCCGTGGGCTTGGCCTCGGTGGATGAAGTTGGTCTCGTCAATACCGTGCTGGCGCGTTCTCGTTGGACGGCTCAGATCGACGAAAGCGCATGGATGCGCCGGAGCACAGAAGAGAACCCCGTGGTGTTGTTTCGCTTTCCTAGGGTCAATGCTACCGACGTGGACGAAGCGATCGCATTCGCCATCGACGTGCGCGACCGTGCGCTGGACCTCTTGGCACTGTATCGCGGAGCCCGCGGCGAACCCTTCGCAACTGCGGCACGAAACACACGAACGGACGAGACCGAACTACGGGGCGAGTTTCCCATCTATCGAGGCAACCGCTTGGGGGGTGTCTTGGGAGGCGAGAGTACAACTGCGTTCATCGCGCATGCTGAAGCCATCAGTAGCAATCCACTCGCGTATCTGTTCGTCACTTTGTTTCGCGACGCCCAGGCGACTCGGTCGCCGGACTTTCAATACTTTCAGTACTTTGGTCTACTCGAAGTGATTGCGCGATCCCGTGTAGCCACCAACAAGGTCGTTGTGGACTTCAGCGGCTCACCTATCCTCGGGCTCAACGGGAAGCCGATGACGACAGATGGAGCCCAAGGCGCGGTCTACGACCTCTTGCGCGGCCGACTGCAATCCGCGAACTTTGTCGACGATACGTTTTCTGTCCCACAAGGCTCCCAGTTCTGGGACACTGTCATGGTCTGGTCAGCCTTTCGGAACGCTACCGCCCATTACGGCGGGTTCCGAAGGAACTCGCCCGAGCAAATATCGAAGTGGTGGTACCCGTTCGCGAACCAGGCGCGGTCATACGTTGAGTCGCAAAATCCCCCGAATACACCGCGTAGATTGCAGCACGATTCGTATCTATTCACCCTTGCCAATCTCACCAAGATAATGGTCGAGGCCGAGGTGAGTCTTGCGGCTACACCCTACCGACCGGCTACTCGCTAGGGCCTATCGCTCGGGCACTCGGAGCACGGCTTGGTCTGGTCATGATGTACATGCCTGAGCACACTCTTGACACTCACCCCCCACCACCCTTAACCTCTCCCTCACCACATGGTAGTGAAACCACCCACCAACGGTCAGGAACGCGCCTCCCGGCCCGCCCGGCGCCGCGCCATCCTCGACGCCGCCACCACCCTCTTCGCCGACCGCGGCTTCGCCGCCGTCTCCGTCCAGGAGATCGCCGACGCCGCCCGCACCCACAAGACCACCGTCCTCTACCACTTCGCCACCAAGGACGCCCTCCACGAAGAGGTGCTCGACGAAGCGCTCGGCCGCATCGCCGAGGTCATGGACGAGTTCCTCGGCGGCGAGTTCCGCCGCGAGCGCGTCGCCTACATGCTCGACCAGATCCAGGCCTTCTTCGCCGAGCACCGCGCCCTCGCCCGCATCCTCGAGCGCGAGCTGCTGGAGTCGTCGGGACCGGAGGCGTACCTGTCCCGCTTCGTCGAGCCCATCTACGTCCCCGCCGTCGCCACGCTGGAGCGCGCGATGAAGGCCGGCGTGATCCGCCGCATCGACCCCGCGCTCTTCATCCACGACGTGCACGTGCAGCTCATCGGCTACTTCTGCCACGGGCCGCTGATCGAGCGCCTGCGCCCGGGCGACCCCTTCTCCATCGAGGCGCTCATCGCCCGCCGCGATCACCTGGTCGACCAGATCTTCCACCAGCTCACCATCGACGACGAGAAGCTGGCACAGCTCACAGCTACCGCCGGAGGGACATCATGACCATGACCATCGACGCCGAAACCGCACGCTTCCCCGGCGCCCCGGAGGGCTACCGCTTCGAGATCCCTCCGTTCCCCAACGGATGGTTCCAGGTCGCCTACAGCGACGAGCTGGAAGTCGGCGGCGTCACGCCGCTCCAGTATTTCGGCACCGACCTCGTGCTCTTCCGCGACGCATCCGGCGCCGCCCACGTCCTCGACGCGTACTGCCCCCACCTCGGCGCGCATCTCGGCTACGGCGGCGTCGTCGAGGACAACTGCATCCGCTGCCCCTTCCACGCCTGGCGCTTCGACGGCGAGGGCCACTGCGTCGACGTGCCCTACGCGAACAAGATCCCGCCCCTCGCCCGCCTCGACGCCTGGCCCGTCTACGAGGCGAACGGCCTGATCATGGTCTACCACCACATGGAGAAGAAGCAGCCCGCCTGGACCCCGCCGCAGCTCTCCGAATACGGCTCCGATTCGTGGACCGAATACACCCGCCGCCGCTGGAAGATCCGCACCCACAACCAGGAGATGGCCGAGAACGGCGTCGACTCCGCTCACTTCAAGTACGTCCACGGCACGCCGGAGCAGCCCCAGACCCGCGCCGAGATGGACGGCCACATCTTCCGCGTCCGCTCGCCAGTCCAGTACACCACCCCCCAGGGCGCCATCGAGGGCCAGATCGCCTCCGACTCCTACGCCTTCGGCTTCAGCCTCGTGCGCTTCACCGGCATCGTCGAGACGCTCATCGTCTCCTCCGTGACGCCCATCGACGGCGAGTACGTGGACGTCCGCTTCTCCTTCACCACGAAGAAGCTCGGCAACGAAGCCGCCACCGCCAACGTCGCCAGGGCCTTCATCGCCGAGATAGAGCGACAGCTCGGACAGGACATCCCCATCTGGGAGCACAAGGTGATGAAGATGCGCCCCATCCTCTGCGATGGCGACGGCCCCATCGGCCTCTTCCGGCGCTGGTGCAAGCAGTTCTACCTGCCCGAGCCGAACGGATCGCAGGGGGCGGGAGAGAACTGATGCCGCGCGCCATCGACACCTTCGTCAACGTCAACATGGGCTCCGTCGAGCGCCCCCCGTGGCTCGTGCGCGTCGCCGAGGACTACTTCAACCGCTCCGACGCCATCTTCAAGGACATCTCCATCGCCGAGCTGACCGAGACCATGGACCGCGCCGGCGTCGAGAAGGTCGTCCTCACTACCACCGCCGAGAACCCCGCCGAACACGTGCTCGCGTTCCCGCGCGCCAACCCCGGCCGCTTCGTCCTGTCGATCTCGCTCGACCCCCGCCTCGGCATGCAGGCCATCCGCTCCCTCGAACGCCTCGTCCGCGACGAGCCCGTCGTGCTGGCGCGCATCACGCCCTTCATGATCGACCTGCCGCCGAACGACCGGGTCTACTACCCCGTCTACGCGAAGTGCATCGAGCTTGACCTGCCCATCGCCATCAACACCGGCATCCCCGGCCCGCCCATGCCCGGCAAGTGCCAGGACCCCATGTACCTCGACGAGGTGTGCGTCTTCTTCCCGGAACTGAAGCTCATCATGGCCCACGGCGCCGACCCCTGGTGGGCCGTCGCCATCCGGCTGATGCTCAAGTACCGGAACCTCTACCTGCAGACGTCGGCCTACGCCCCCCGCTACTTCCCGCCGGAGCTGATCCAGTTCATGAACACCCGCGGCCAGGACAAGATCCTCTTCGCCTCCGACCACCCCGTCCTCTCGTTCGAGCGCTGCATCAAGGAAGCGCAGGAGCTGGACCTCCGCGAAGGCGTCCTCGACAAGTTCCTCTACGCCAACGCCGAGCGGCTGTTCTGGGGAAGCCGCCAGCCCGCCGCCGCCACGAACGCCGCCCGCCCCGCCTGAAGAAGTAGAGACATGACCGACCGCACCACGAGCGACATCGCCCCACTCACCGCCCCGCACGTGCTGGAGTACGCGTACACCCGCAGCGTCGGCCCCGTCATCGGCCGCTTCCTCGGCGGCCTGCGCGACCGCAAGCTGCTCGGCGTGCGGACGGCCACGGGCCGCGTGCTCGTCCCCCCGCAGGAATACGACCCCGACACCGGCGATGCCGTCGGCGACTTCGTCGAAGTCGGACAGTCCGGCACGGTGACCACCTGGGCCTGGGTGGCCGCGCCCCGCCCGAAGCATCCCCTGCAGCGCCCGTTCGCCTGGGCCCTCGTCCGGCTGGACGGCGCGGACACCGCCATGCTGCATGCCGTCGACGCCGGCCAGGAGTCCCGGATGCGCACCGGCATGCGCGTGCGCGTGCGCTGGCGCGACGAGACGCTCGGCGAGATCACCGACATCGCCTGCTTCGAGCCGGAGGCGCCCGTATGAGCGATCGCGTGAGCGACGTGGTCTACGGGATTAAGACGCCCGTCCGCCTCGACTACACCTACGTCGCCGGCCGTGCCTCGTCGCGCTTCCTCAGCGCCATCGCCGAGCGCCGCATCGTCGGCCAGCGCTGCCCGGAGTGCGCGCGCGTCTACGTCCCTCCCCGCGGCGCCTGCCCCACCTGCGGCGTCCCCACCCGCGAGGAGGTGCCCGTGGCGGACACCGGTATCGTCACCACGTTCTGCATCGTCAACATCCCCTTCGCCGGGCAGTCGGTCCGCGTGCCCTACGTCTCCGCGTCGATCCTCCTCGACGGCGCCGATATCCCGCTCTTCCACCTCGTGCAGGAGGTCGAAGCGCACGAGGTCCGCATGGGCATGCGCGTCGAGGCCGTATGGGTGCCCTCCGAGGAGCTCGCGCCGAGCATGAACAGCATTCGCCACTTCCGCCCCACCGGCGAGCCCGACGCGCCGTACGAGTCGTACCGGGAGCACCTGTGATGCGCGATGTCGCCGTCGTCGCCTTCGCCCAGTCGCCCTCCGTCCGCTCCGACACAGAGCGCAACGAGGTGGAGATCCTCATGCCCGTCGTCCGCGAGGCCATCGAGGCTTCCGGCATCCCCCGAGGCGAGATCGGCTTCACCGTCTCCGGCTCGTCCGACTACCTCGCCGGCCAGCCGTTCTCCTTCGTGAACGCCCTCGACGCCGTCGGCCCCTGGCCCCCCATCCGCGAATCACACGTGGAGATGGACGGCGCCTGGGCGCTCTACGAGGCGTGGGTGCGCCTCCAGCACGGTGACGTCGACTCGGCGCTCGTCTACGCCTTCGGGAAGTCGTCGCTCGGCGACCTCCGCGACGTGCTGGTGCTCCAGCTCGACCCCTACTGCGTCGCGCCGCTCTGGCCCGATTCGGTGAGCGTCGCCGCCCTGCAGGCCCGCGCCCTCCTCGACGCCGGCCGCTGCACAGAGCGCGACATGGCCGCCGTCGCCGTCCGCTCCCGCCGCGACGCCGCATCGAACCCCAACGCGCAACTCCGCGATGCACTCGATGTCGACGCTGCCCTCGCCGAACCAGCGATCGTCTCCCCGCTCCGCGCTCACGACTGCCCCCCAATCTCCGACGGTGCGGCCGCCGTCGTCCTCGCCGCCGGCGATCTCGCCCGGCGCGTCTGCGCCCGTCCGGCGTGGATCCGCGGCATCGACCACCGCATCGAGCCGGCAGCGCTCGGCGCCCGCGACCTCACCCGCTCCCCCTCGACCGAGCTGGCCGCGAAACACGCCGGCCTGCGCAACGGCGGCGGCCCCGTCGAAGTCGACCTCGCCGAGCTGCACGCCCCCTTCTCGCACCAGGAACTGATCCTCCGCGACGCCCTCGGCCTCGGCGACGGCGTCGCTGTGAACCCGTCGGGCGGCGCCCTGACGGCCAACCCCGTGATGGCGGCGGGCCTCATCCGCATCGGCGAGGCCGCCCGCCGCATCATCGATGGCTCCGCCCGCCGCGCCGCCGCCCACGCCACGTCGGGCCCGTGCCTGCAGCAGAACCTCGTCTGCGTCCTCGATGCGGAAGCGGAAGCGGGGGCCGGCTGATGGCGGAACGCTGCGCCGTCATCGGCATCGGCCAGACGAAGCACGCCTCGCACCGCAACGACGTGTCGATCCCCGGCCTCGTGCGGGAGGCCGCCCTCCGCGCGCTCGACGACGCCGCCCTGACCTGGCGCGACATCGACGCCGTCGTCATCGGCAAGGCACCCGACATGTTCGAGGGCGTGATGATGCCGGAGCTGTACCTCGCCGACGCCCTCGGCGCCGCCGGCAAGCCCATGATCCGCGTGCACACCGCCGGCAGCGTCGGCGGCTCCACCGCCCTCGTCGCCGCCAGCCTCGTCCAGGCCGGCCTCCACCAGCGCGTCCTCACCGTCGCCTTCGAGAAGCAGTCGGAGAGCGACGCCATGTGGGCGCTCGCCCCCCGCATCCCCTTCCAGCCCGCCGTCGTCGCCGGCGCCGGGGGCTACTTCGCCCCCCACATCCGCGCCTACATCCGGCGCTCCGGCGCCCCGCCCGACGTGGGCATGCGCGTGGCGCTGAAAGATCGCCTCAACGCCCTCCGCAACCCGTATGCGCACCTCCACCAGGAGGACATCACGCTCGAGAAGATCGCGGAGTCGCCCATGCTCTGGGACCCCATCCGCTTCCTCGAGACCTGCCCCTCCTCCGACGGCGCCTGCGCCATGGTGCTCGCCGGGGAGACCGCCGCGAAGGACGCCCCCCGCCCGCCCGCGTGGGTCCGCGCCACCGCCATGCGCAGCGAGCCGACGATGTTCGCCGGCCGCGACCAGGTGAGCCCCCGCGCCGGCCGCGACTGCGCCGCCGAGCTGTACCGCGCGGCCGGCATCACCGAACCCCGCCGCGAGATCGATGTCGCCGAGGTGTACGTGCCCTTTAGCTGGTTCGAGCCCATGTGGATGGAGAATCTGGGCTTCGCCCCGGAGGGCGAGGGCTGGCGCATGGTGCTCGACGGCGCCACGGCCTTCGACGGCGACATCCCCATCAACCCCTCCGGCGGCGTGCTATCGTCGAACCCCATCGGCGCCTCCGGGATGCTCCGATTCGCCGAGGCGGCGATGCAGGTGCGCGGACAGGCGGGAGAGCACCAGGTCGAAGGCGCGCGCGTCGCGCTCGGCCACGCCTACGGCGGCGGCTCCCAGTTCTTCGCGATGTGGATCGTCGGCAGCGAGAAGCCGTAGCGGGAGGAGACGGCCGGTATGGAGTTCAATCTGGCGGACCTGTTCGAGTGCGTCGCCGGCGCCGTGCCGGAGCGCGAGGCGCTGGTCCACGGCGACCGCCGCCTCACCTTCGCCCGGCTCGACGAGCGCGCCACCCGGCTGGCGCATCACCTGCACGCGCGCGGCATCAAGCCCGGCGACCACGTCGGGCTCTACATGTACAACTGCACGGAATACATCGAGGGCGCACTCGCGGCTTACAAGATCCGCGCCGTCCCCGTGAATATCAACTTCCGCTACGTCGAGGACGAGCTGCGCTACCTCTTCGACGATGCGGACCTCGCCGCTCTCATCTACCACGCCGAGTTCGGTCCCCGCGTCGCCGCCGTCGCCCCCTCCGTGGCGACCCTCCGCACGTTCGTCCGCGTCGCCGATGACACCGGTGCCGCCGGCGGCCCGTCCGGGGCCGAAGACTACGATCGCGCCCTCGCCGAAGCCTCCCCCGACCGCGACTTCCCCGCCCGCTCCGCGGATGACCTCTACCTCATCTACACCGGCGGCACGACCGGCATGCCCAAGGGCGTCATGTGGCGGCAGGAGGACCTCTTCTTCGGCGCGCTCCAGGGCGGCAACGTCGGCGGCGCCCCGATCACCGACCCCGCGCAGATCGGCGAGCTGGCGAAGGCCCGCACCGAGCCGCCGACCGCCATGCCCGTCGTGCCGCTGATGCACGGCACCGGCCACTGGTCCGCCATGATCGGCATGCACGGCGGCGGGAAGGTGGTGCTGACCGCCAGCAAGCGACTCGACCCGCATGAGGTCTGGACGCTCATCGAGCGCGAGCGCGTGAACGTGCTCTCCATCGTCGGCGACGCCGTCGCCCGCCCCCTCGCCGAGGCCCTCGCCGCGCCCGGCGCCTCCTACGACACGTCGTCGCTGGCCGTGCTCACCTCGGGAGGGTCGATCTTCTCGCTGGCCGTGAAGGAGCAGATGCGCGCCCTCCTCCCGAAGACGCTCCTCATCGACGCCATCGGCGCCTCCGAGGCCGGCCACCAGGGCATGAACGTCGGCGCTACCTCCACCGGCAAGCCCCGCTTCTCCGTCGACTCGAAGGTCGCCGCCGTCCTCGACGAAGATCTGCGGCCCGTCGCGCCCGGTTCGGGCGTCGTCGGCAAGTTCGCCCGCCGCGGCTACATCCCCCTCGGCTACTACAAGGACCCCGAGAAGACCGCCGCCACCTTCGTCACTGACCCCGACGGCACCCGATGGGTGGTCCCCGGCGACATGGCCACCGTCGAGGCCGACGGCACCATCACCCTCTTCGGACGCGGCTCCGGCTGCATCAACAGCGGCGGCGAGAAGATCTACCCCGAGGAGGTCGAGTCCGCACTGAAGTCGCACGACGCCATCTTCGACGCGGTCGTCGTCGGCGTGCCCGACGAGCGCTGGGGCGAGCGCGTGGCAGCCGTCGTGCAGCTGCGTCCCGGCCACACCCTCAGCCTCCCCGAGCTGGACGCTTACGCCCGGACGAAGATCTCCGCCTACAAAGTGCCGCGCCAGCTCACCCTCGTCGACGAGATCGGCCGCCAGCCCAGCGGCAAGGCCGACTATCGTTGGGCGAAGGCCCGCGCGACCGAAGCCGCCGCCCCCGCCGCATCCGAAAGGAAGGACAGGTGAGCGAAGCCCTCCTCGTCGAGCGGGACGGTCACGTCCTCACCCTGACCATGCACCGGCCCGAGGTCAAGAACGCCCTCAACCCGGAGATGCTCTGCCGCCTGGCCGACGCGTGGGCCCTAGCCGACGAGGACGACGGCATCCGCTGCGTCATCCTCACCGGCGCCGGCGGTGACTTCTGCGCCGGCGCCGACCTCGACAAGCTCGTCGCCCGCTCGCTCGCCGGCGCCCCGCCCGAGGACGACTTCGAGCGCCGCATCCGCGAGGACTACAACATCATCTTCGATGGCCTCCTCCGCACCCGGCAGCTCAAGAAGCCCCTGATCGCCGCCATCGAGGGCTACTGCGTCGCCGGCGGCACCGAGATCCTGCAGGCCACGGACATCCGCATCGCCGGTGAGAGCGCCATCTTCGGTATCACCGAGGTGAAGTGGGCGCTCTTCCCCCAGGGCGGCTCCACCATCCGCCTGCGCCGCCAGATCCCCTACACGAAAGCGATGGAGATGCTCCTCACCGGCGATACGTACCCCGCGCAGGAGGCGCTGGGCTTCGGCTTGATCGGGCGCGTCGTGCCGGACGGCCGGGCCCTCGTCACCGCCCGCGAGGTCGCGGAGCGAGTCTGCCGCAACGGCCCCGTCGCCGTGCAGGCCGTGAAGGCGTCAGTCCAGGCGACCGAATGTCTGCCCGAGAAGGAAGCCCTGGCCCTGGAGTTTCAGATCGGCATGAAGGTCACCGCCACCGAGGACGCCCGCGAAGGCCCGCGCGCGTTCAAAGAGAAACGCGCGCCGCAGTTCAAGGGACGCTGACATGGCTCTCGACTTCACGCTCAGCGAGGAGCATCAGCTCGTGCGCAGCTCCGTCCGCACCATGCTCCAGAAGTACATCCCGCGCCGCGAGGAGTTCCGCCGCATGAACGCCGAGCGGAAGTTCCCCCAGGAGCTGTGGGACGACTTCGCGAAGATCGGGCTGCTGGGCTGCCTGATCCCGGAGCAGTACGGCGGCACGAACGCCGGCCTGCTCGCCCTCACCGTCGCCTTCGAGGAGCTGACCGCGCAGGGCTTCTTCCCCGGCCTCATGCTGGTGACCTCGATGGACGCCGCCTGCATCGTCAAGAACGGCTCCGACGAGCTGAAGGCGCGCGTCCTCCCGAAGATCGTCTCCGGCGAGATGAAGCTCTGCTTCGCCGTCACCGAGCCCAACGCCGGCACCAACACCTTCCGCATCGAGACCCACGCCCGCCGCGACGGCGACGTCTATCGAGTCAACGGGCAGAAGGTCTTCATCACCGGCGTCGACCAGGCCGACTACATGCTCCTCGTCGCCCGGACGACGACGCTCGACGAGCTCCAACGCGAGGGCAAGTCCAAGTCGCAGGGGATCTCGCTCTTCCTCGTCGATACGAAGGCGCCCGGCCTGCAGAAGACGCTGCTCCCCACCATGTCGAACGACGGCGCCGGCCAGTTCCAGCTCTTCTTCGATGACGTCGAGGTCCCGGCAGCCGACATCATCGGCACTGAGGGCAACGGTTCGATGGCGATGTTCAACTCCCTGAACCCCGAACGCGTCCTCGCCGCCGCCATCTGCTCCGGCATGACCCACATGTGCCTCGAGAAGTCCGTCGCCTACGCGAAAGAACGGCGCGTCTTCAAGGACACGCCCATCGGGGCCTACCAGTCGATCGCCCACCCCCTCGCCGAGGTGAAGATCTGGCACGAAGCGGTGAAGCTGATGATGTACAAGGCCGCATGGTCGTTTGACCAGGGCTTCGACCCGCTCGAGGTAGGGACGCAGTCGAACATGGCGAAGTTTCTCGCCGCCGATCTCGCCCTCAAGGCCGTCGACGCCGCCCTCGAGACGCACGGCGGCAACGGCTTCTCCGAGGACTACGGGCTGATCAACCTCTGGTTCGGCGCCCGCCTGTTCAAGACCGCCCCCGTGAGCCGCGAGATGATCCTGAACTACGTATCTGAATGGAGCCTGCAGCTGCCCCGCTCGTACTGAGCCGGACCGGCCGATCGGAGAGACACCATGGTGCAACTGACCGAAGCCGACCTCTACAACCCGGACATCTACGCCGAGCGCGTCCCTTACGACGTCTTCCGGCAGCTCCGCCGCGAGGCCCCCGTCTGCTGGCAGCGCGAAGCGGATGGCCCCGGCTACTGGGCCCTCACGAAGTACGAGGACATCGTCACCGTCTCGCAGGACTCGGCGACGTTCTCGTCGTACGCCGGCGGCACAAACATCGACGACATGCCCCCCGACGCGCTGTCCATGATCCGCACCCTCATGCTCAACATGGACCCGCCCCGACACACCATCTACCGCCGCCTCGTCGCCACCGGCTTCACCCCCGCCATGATCCGCAAGCTCGAACCCCACGTCCGCGAGATCACCGGCCGCATCATCGACAACGTCAGCCCTCGCGGCGAGTGCGACTTCGTGACCGAGGTCGCCGCCGAGCTGCCGCTGCAGGTGATCGCCGAGATGATGGGTGTCCCCCAGGAGGACCGCCACAAGGTGTTCGACTGGAGCAACCGCCTGATCGGCTTCGACGACCCGGAGTTCCAGCACACTGAGGACGACGGCCGCCAGGCCGCCACCGAGATGTTCCTCTACGCCCACCAGCTCGCCGCCGCCCGCCGCGCCCTCGGTGAAGACGACCTCATCAGCACCCTCGTCCGCGCCGAGGTCGAAGGCGCCGCCCTCAGCGAGGCCGACTTCGACGCGTTCTTCATCCTCCTCGCCGTCGCCGGCAACGAGACCACCCGAAACCTCATCTCCGGCGCCATGCAGGCGTTCTGCGAGCACCCCGAGCAGCGCCAGCGCCTCATCGACGATCCGTCCCTCATGCCCCTCGCCGTCGAGGAGATGCTCCGCTGGGTGTCGCCCCTCATCTACTTCCGCCGCACCGCCACCCGCGACACCGAACTGCGCGGCCAACGCATCCGCGCGGGCGAGAAGGTCGTGATGTACTACCCCTCCGCCAACCGCGATGAGGACGTCTTCGACCGTCCCGATGAGTTCGACGCCGGCCGCGAGCACAACCCGCAGGTGGCGTTCGGCGGCGGCGGCCACCACTTCTGCCTCGGCGCCAGCCTCGCCCGCCTCGAGATCCGCGTCATGTTCGAGGAGTTGTTCCGCCGCCTCCCCGACGTCGAACTGGCCGGCCCGCCCCGCCGCCTGCGCTCCAACTTCATCAACGGCATCAAGCACCTGCCCGTGCGATTCACGCCCGAGCGCGCGTAGCGAGGAGCGAGCACATGCACACCCGTATCTGCGACGAATTCGGCATCGAGTTCCCCATCTTCGCCTTCAGCCACTGCCGCGACGTCGTCGCCGCCGTCAGCCGCGCCGGCGGCATGGGCGTGCTCGGCGCCCTCGCCTTCTCGCCGGAGCAGCTGAAGATCGAGCTGGCATGGATCGATGAGCACGTCGATGGCAAGCCCTACGGCGTCGACATCGTCATGCCCGCGACGTCCGTCACCGCCGGCGGCGACGTCTCCGAGGAGCAACTCCAGAAGATGATCCCCCAGCAACACCGCGACTACGTCGAGCAGGTGCTCTCCCGCCACGGCGTCCCTCCCCTCCCCGAAGGCGCCCCCCGCCCCATGGAGCTGCTCGGCTGGGTGCCCGGCACCGCCCGCTCCCAGGTCGACATCGCCCTCGAACACCGCGTCGCACTGCTGGTGAACGCGCTCGGCCCGCCCCCGCCCGACGTCGTCCAGAAGGCGCACGACCACGGCATCAAGGTCGCCGCCCTCGTCGGCGCCGCCGATCAGGCCCGCAAGCAACAGCAGGCCGGCGTCGACATCATCGTCGCCCAGGGCCACGAGGCCGGCGGCCACACCGGCGAGGTCGCCACCATGGTCCTCGTGCCCGAAGTCGTCCGCGCCGTCCACCCCACCCCCGTCCTCGCCGCCGGCGGCATCGGCAGCGGCAAGCAGATGGCCGCCGCACTCGCCCTCGGCGCCGACGGCGTCTGGACCGGCTCCATCTGGCTCACCGTGAAGGAAGCCGACACCGGCGACGTGCTCATGGACAAGCTCCTCCACGCCGGCTCCCGCGACACCGTCCGCTCCCGCTCCATGACCGGCAAGCCCGCCCGCCAGCTCCGCACCCCCTGGACCGAAGCATGGGACGGCCCCGATTCCCCCGGCACCCTCCCCATGCCCCTGCAGTTCATGCTCACCGCCGAGGCCCAGGCCCGCATGCGCCGCGCCGCCGAGACCGGCGCCCCCGGCGCCGATCTCGCCCCCATGCCCGTCGGCCAGATCGTCGGCAGCATGGACGCCATCCGCCCCGCCCGCGACGTCATCTTCGACATGGTCGAGGAGTACGTCGACACCGTCGCCCGCATGTCCGAGGCGCTCGCCTCCGCCGGCAACCCCACACCATGAGCAAGCAGCTCAAGCTCGGCCTCGCCACCGGATACTGGGCCTCCGGCCCGCCCGCCGGCATCGAAGACAGTATCGCCGAGGCGGAGCGCCTCGGCTTCGACTCCATCTGGACCGCCGAGGCCTACGGCTCCGACTGCCTCACCCCCCTCGCCTGGTGGGGCGCCCGCACCTCCCGCCTCAAGCTCGGCACATCCATCGCCCAGATCTCCGCCCGCACCCCCTCCGCCATGGCCATGGCCGCCATCACCCTCGACCATCTCTCCGGCGGGCGCTTCATCCTCGGACTCGGCGCCTCCGGCCCGCAGGTCGTCGAGGGATGGTACGGCCAGCCCTACCCCCGCCCCCTCGAGCGCACCCGCGAGTACGTCGACATCATCCGACGCATCGTCGCCCGCGACGCCCCCCTCGAGTTCTCCGGACGCCACTACCAGGTCCCGTTCGCCGGCGGCACCGGCCTCGGCAAGCCCCTGAAGTCGATCGTCCACCCCCTCCGCCGCGACATCCCCATCTACCTCGGCGCCGAAGGCCCGAAGAACGTCGCCATGACCGCCGAGATCGCCGACGGCTGGATGCCCGTCTTCTTCTCCCCGAAGAGCGACCCCTACTACCGCGCCGCCCTCGCCGAAGGCTTCGCCCGCCCCACCGCCCGTTGCACCCCGGACGACTTCGAGGTCGCCGCCGCCGTCTCCATCATCGTCAACGACGACGTCGAAGCCGCCGCCGACATGATGCGCCCCATGGTCGCGCTCTACGTCGGTGGCATGGGCGCGCGCGAAGCGAACTTCCATTACGACGTCGTCGCCCGCCTCGGCTACGAGGGCGAGTGCCGCCAGATCCAGCAGCTCTACCTCGAAGGCAAGCGCCGCGAGGCGATGGCCGCCGTCCCCACCCGCCTGATCGAAGACATCGCCATCATCGGGCCCGCCGGCAAGGTCAAGGACAGACTCGCCGAATGGCAGACCACCGCCGCCACCACCCTCCTCGTCGGAGGCCCCCCGCCAACCCTCCGCACCATCGCCGCTCTGGTGAACAAGTAGTCACCCCGCTCGATTGGCTTCTTGGGCATCAGTCCTTGCACCGCGCCGGTGCCTGTGACACCATCCGCCGATGGCCAGCTACATCGATCGCGCGACGCTCCATCCCAAAGGCTGGAATGACAACGTTGCCCTTCCCTACGGCCTTCGACCCTCGGAGACCAAGGCCGCGGTCGACGACATCTACGACTTCCTCTACAACGTCAATCGCTTTCTGGTCGAGCGCGGCTGGGATCGCCTCGAAGAGACGCTCTCCGCCGCTACCTTCAGCGGTGTCATGAGCGAGCTCGTCGTGGAAGGTGTCTCGAAGCGCAGCGACACGGTCGTCAAGAACCAGTATCACAACGGCCGGCCGGACCTCATCCCTCGGGGCATGTACGCCGATGACGCTTGCCAGCGCGGAGCGGACGGCATCGAAGTAAAGGCCTCGCGATGGTCAAACGGCTGGCAGGGTCACAACGTCGAGGACGGTTGGATCATGATCTGCCAGTACTTCATCGACCGCAACACCACACCGGTCGAGAATCGGTCGCCAAGCCGTTTCGACAGAATCATGTGCGCGCAACTGAACGAAGACGACTGGAGCTTCTCCGGCCGCGGCGCCGCCAGCCGGCGCACACCCACCGCGTCGATCAAGCGTTCCGGCGTGGCAAAGCTCGAAGCGAACGCGATCTACCTCGACCCGAACTACGTTCCGCGTTCGAGATCGAAGAGGACGACTCGGGCACCGACAGCTGGGACAGAGCCGGAATCGCCGTCATAGCGAGCGTCACGTAGTCCGCGTCTACTTCGACGCCAACGCCGCGATAGCCAACCGCCTCACACGCCGCCAGCGTAGAGCCGCTGCCCGCGAACGGATCGAGCACCGTCCCCTCGCCCAGCGGAAGCGCCGCACGGACAACCTGGCGCAGGAACGCCTGGGGCTTGAGGCTCGGGTGCGGTGCCAGCTTCCGCTCGTCCGGACGCGTTGGCCGGCTGCTGATGACGTCAAGAAACGGTCCGGTCTCTAAGCGACGCAATCCGCCTGTGCGCCACTTGCGGAGGTTCTCCGCGACCGTCCCCTCGCAGCGCTTGCGGAAGATCACCCACGGTTCCCACGCGGAACGCGGCATCACCGTCACGGCGCTGAACTCATCCTCCGCGTTCTTCGGACGGTCGCCGCCGCGGAGCGTCTGCGTCAGCCGCACGATCTCGCCGCGCTTCTCGAACGCCGCGTCCACCATCGCCTGCGATACGACGTGCGACAGCAGCGGACTCGTCGCGATGAAGACGTGCGCGCCCGGCACTAGCTTCGGCCGCAGCGTCTCGCCCCACTCCCTGAAGAAGTCGTAGAGCGCCGCCAGATCACGGTCCTCCAGCACGGTGAACCGCGGGACGGGCGCGCGCTTGTGTCCACCGATCGACGGCGGGATGCGCCAGACCCCGCCGCGTCCCTGCCGGAGCTTCTTCATCTGCTCCGGCGTGTACTCCAGCATGCCGTACGGCGGGTCCGTGACGACGGCCTCGAACGAGTGGTCCGCCTGCTCGGCCAGCCAGCGTAGACAGTCCCCCTCGTGGAGCTGCACCAGCCCCGAGGGCGAGACGATGACACGTGAGACGGGAGCTTGCTCGCGCGGCTGAATCAACGACTGGCTCCATCCAGAAGGTATGTTCTATTCTATTCTCGCGCACCCGCTCTGTCTATCACTGATTTCCCACCGCCGCCTTCACTCAATGCCTAACCTCCCCCTCCACCTCCCGGCGCCCCGCCTGCCGCCTCCCCAACCCCACCATCGCCTCCACCGAGAACTCCCCCGACTGGCACAGCGCGATCACCTCCCGCTCCTCCGCCTCCAGCTTCCGGATCGCCTCCGGCAGCCCTCCCGCGATCGACGCCGGCACCGAGATCACCCCGTGCTGGTCGCCATGGATGATGTCGCCCGGCCGCACCACCAGCCCCCCGACCGTCACCGGCGCCCCCACCTCCACCACATGCACGTACGCGTGCGACACCCCGACCGACCCCGCGAAGAAGTGGAAGTCGCCCAGCGCCCGCACCTCGTCCAGGTCGCGCACCGACCCGTTCGTCACCACCCCCGCCGCCCCCAGCGCCCGGTGCGTGTTCCCGTTCACCTCCCCCCACAGCGCGCCCACACCCGGCGGGTCGTCGAGGTCCTGCACCACCACCACCCGCGGCGCCGGCACCGACAGCACGTGCTCCCATAGCTCCGATGCCGCCACCCGCTCGCCCGGTTCCGCCGCCCGCATGGTCGCCGTCGCCGCGTACCCCACCATCCGCCCCAGCTCCGGGAAGATGCAGCGGACGCTCGCGTCCATGAACCCCTCGTGGCGCTTCCGCACGCCGAACGTCTCGATCCCGTTCGCGATCGAGGGAGTGCTGAACGCCCGCAGCTCCTCCAGTATCCCGTCGCTCATGGTGCCCACCTTTCTCATCGCCGCCCGCAGACCGTAGGCAGCACGCCGATCTCGTCAATTGCCAACCTATTCTCACTGACGGCCAACCCAACGACCCGTTGCGTCATAGTTCCGGGAACCGCGCATTCCGCCCGCCTGCCACACGGCGTCAAATGCAGGTTTCAGTACCACATCAACCGGAATTCCCCACTCCTCCACCACCAACTCCGGCATAACGAGCAGATCACGTTCGATTGGTAGCAGATCGCTTGGGAACACGTTTTCGACACCCAACCGATGACCCTTCACGCCGAACAGTGACAACATGACGAACAACGGCATGCCCACCTGGAGGGTCTCGAGTAGCCGGAGGTACCGTGTTAGCGACTCGATGATCTCCTTCTCGTAAGCCTCGGTTGGTATCGCATCGCCTCTAGCGGTTAGCATCCTCGCGTCTACAGCTTCTATGGCTCCACTGCGGAACAACTGTGCGTAGCTGGAGCATCCACCTTCTCGAGTCGCCGAGTACGTCAGAAGCCCATCGAAGTTGATTCGATTGTTCCAGTCAGCAGCATAGAGCGGTGGAAAATCGACTGGACTCACGGCGGCGAAATCCACTCCTGCGCTCGGATCGAAGGCCCGGCCATGAGTCACGTGAAGCACGACGCGCGAGGTACCCAGGAGAGCGGTCGGCGTCTGGTCAGCAACGACCTGGGCGAGTCGTTCGTCGCGAAACCGGCGGATCCGCTCGGGTAGCTCTTCAGCCGCCGCAAATGCCGTCTTAAGCTCCAGCGTGTCGAGCGGATACTTTCCCGCGCTGTTACGTGAGTAGAACCTGGATGAACCCTTGTACGCCACTCTGTGCGGGCCGAACAGACTACGCGGCACGCGCATCAGGATTACTGCCCCTGGCGAGATGTCAGTTATCCCCTTCGTTTGGATCCCATGAATACGGGGATCGATGGAGTCCCTGCAAAGAGACTCGAGCCGCAGTATTTCGGCATCCAAGTTCGCGTTGCCAAGTCCGCAGATGCTATCAGGCACACCAGTAGCGCGACCTTCGTCATCTCGTCTATCCAAGACCCCGAACACCACATCCCCGCCACTCGCCGTCGCCAAGGAGGCCACGTCGGATAGGAACTCGCGCTTCTCAGCGTCGGTGTTACCCGGAAGCTCTGCCTTGTACTCAAGGGTTCTTCGTTCTCGAACTGCGTTCTCGACGAGAAGTTCGATGTCGCGAGGGTCGACCGCATCTAACGGTTTGTTGATCATGGCGCGATCCTAACCTCCCCGAGCGATAAGGCCCGCAGATGGCGAGACACCCATTAGTACGTATCCCGTTCACAGGCAACCTAATCACGTATCGCGTCGCTCATGGTCCCCCCTCCGTCGACTGCGTCGCCGACAGCGCCTCCGGATTCACGATGCGCGCGCACGGCTCACCCGCCAGGCACGCCAGCAGGTTGCCCGTCGCCAGCTCCTGCATCGCCGCCCGCGTCTCAACCGTCGCGCTGCCGATGTGCGGCACGATGTAGACGTTCGGCAGCTGCAGCAGCGGGTCCGCCGCGTCCGGCGGCTCCACCTCCAGCACGTCCAGCGCCGCCCCCGCGATGCGCTGCTCCGACAGCGCCGCGGCCAGCGCCTTCTGGTCCACCACCGGCCCGCGCGCCGCGTTGATCAGGAACGCGCCCTTCCTCATGTGCGACAGCGCCGCCTCGTCGATCAGGTGTCGCGTCGACGGGTTCAGGTCGACGTGCAGCGACACGAAATCGCCCGCCGCCATCGCCTCGTCCAGCGTCGCCAGCCGCTCCACCCCCGCCTCCGGCTCCAGCTCCGGACGCGCGTCGTAGCAGACGACCCGCATCTTGAACGCCGCCGCCCGCGCCGCCACCTCCCGCCCGATCCTCCCCAGCCCGATGATCGACAGCGTCTTCCCCGCCAGGTCCGACCCCAGCGGGATCCGCAGCGTCGCGTCCCACCGCCCGCCCCGCACCGCCTGCTCGCTCTCCCGCAGCCGCCGCGCCATGACCACCATCAGCCCGAACACCAGCTCCGCCACCGCGTCGCTCAGCACCCCCGGCGTGTTCGTGACGACGATCCCCCGCTCCGTCGCGCACGCCAGGTCCACGTTGTCGAACCCCACCCCCACGTTGCTGATCACGCGCAGCCGCGGCGCCGCCTCCAGCACCTCCCGCGGATACGGCAGCTGCGCCGACCCCACCACCCCGTCCGCCTGCCGCAGCGCTCCCATCAGCTCCTCGCGGCTGATCGGCGTCCGCCCCCCGTACACCTCCACGTCGCAGCGCTCCCGCATCGCTTCGACGTACCGCTCCCCCAGCCCCATCGCCACGAACACCGTCGGCTTCATCCGCTCCCTCTCCCTCTCTTCGAACAACGCAACCCCTCACCCCAAACCCCCACCCCAAGAGCGCGGGCTTTCAGCCCGCGCGTGCAACGCACACATCCCCCAACCCGTCCCCTCCCCGCAACGGGGAGGGTGGCCGAAGGCCGGGAGAGGTCCCCCACCCCACCCGCGCGGTGCAGTGTCACCGGCCGCTACGACATCGCCACCGCCCCGTGCAAAGCTCCCGGGTGATGCTGTACCCGATCTCCCGCCCGCCCGATCTCGTTCTCGAGGTCAATCAGCCAATTGAACCCTTCGCAGATTCCCCGACGGCGCGATTTTTTTCGAAACAGCCCAACAATCAAAGCCCGCCCCTACCCGTACGAGGGCAGGTTCGCCTTCCGGACGTCCCGCACCAGCGCCAGGTCCTCGGACGCGGCCCGCGCCATCCCGCTCACGTCCGCCGCCACGGTGATCATCTGGTACCCGTTCCGCGCGTGCCCCGCCGCCAGCTTCGCGTTCGCGTGGATGCCCGCCACCACCCCGTGCCGCACGCACCCCGCCACGATCGCGCGGCTGGCCTCCGCGAACGCGCCCTCATTGTCCATCCGAGGCTCCAGCCCCAGCGTGATGCTCAGGTCCGCCGGCCCCACGTACACCGCATCGATCCCCGGCACCGACAGGATCTCGTCCAGATGCTGGACCGCCGTCGCCGTCTCGATCATCGGGATGCACGCCACCTGCTCGTCGGCATGCCGGAAGTAGTCCGCCCTGGCGTAGAAGGTCACGCGATTGGGGCCGTAGCTTCGCCTCCCGCCCGGGGCGTACCGGCACGCCGCCACAGCCGCCTCAGCCTCCGCCCGGGAGTTCACCATCGGGACGATCACACCGTAGGCGCCCGCATCCAGCACCTTGCCGATGATCCCCTGCTCGTTCCAGGGCACCCGCACGAAGGGGATGGTCTCCGTCGTCCCCACCGCCCGCAGCATCGCCACCGCGTCCCGGTAGTCGATGACGCCGTGCTGCATGTCCACGCACAGCCAATCGAACCCCACCTGCGCCATGGCCTCGGCGGCGTACGCATCGGGGATGGAGAGCCAGCCGCCGTACGTGATCTGGCCCGCGCGCCACAGGGACTTGACGGTGTTCTCGCGCACGCTCTGCCTCCTGGGTCGCCGCAGTCGGACGTAGTCTCCCGCATCCGCCCCGATAGAGCACGGGACCACCCCACCACCTGCGCCTATCTACCGGGAGTGCCACAATCACCCGCCATGGCTACGATGCAAGTCTTCGTGACCCGTGCGCTGCCCGGCGGCGCCCTCGACACGCTCCGCGCCCTGCCGGACGTGGCCTGCGACGTCTGGCCGGACGACGAGCCCCCTCCCTACGAGACCATCCGCGACAGGGTGCCGGCCCTCGACGGCCTCCTCTGCCTCCTCACGGACCGCATCGATGCGCCGCTGCTGGAAGCGGCGCCGCAGCTCCGCGTGGTATCGCAGATGGCCGTCGGCGTCGACAACATCGACCTCGCGGCGGCGACGCGCCTGGGCATCCCCGTCGGCCACACCCCCGGCGTCCTGACGGAGACGACCGCGGACCTCGCGTGGGCGCTGATCCTCGCGACGGCCCGCCGCCTCCCCGAGGCGGAGCGCTTCCTGCGCGCCGGAAGCTGGCGGCACTGGTCGCCCGGCCTGCTCCTCGGCCGGGACGTGCACGGGGCGACGCTCGGCATCGTGGGGATGGGCGCAATCGGCGCTGCCGTCGCCCGGCGGGCCCGCGGCTTCGACATGCGCGTACTCTACTCCTCCCGGTCCCCGAAGGAGGTGCCCGACGCCCGCCCCGTCCCCCTCGACGAGCTGCTACGCGATTCCGACATCGTCTCAATCCACTGCGCCCTGACGCCGGAGACGCGCGGCCTCATCGGGCGCCGCGAGCTTGAGCTGACGAAGCCGTCCGCCTGCCTCATCAACACGGCCCGGGGCGAGATCGTCGATGAAGGGGCACTGTTCGAGGCGCTCTCCGCGGGCCGGATCGCCGCTGCGGGGCTCGACGTCTACGAGAAGGAGCCGCTCCCCGCCGACTCGCCGCTGCTCGTGCTGCCGAACGTCGTGCTGCTTCCGCACGTCGGCTCCGCCACGCTCGAAACCAGAGGCCTGATGGCGGCGAGGGCGGTCGACAACCTCATCGCCGGCCTGCGCGGCGAACGGCTGCCGTTCTGCGCCAACCCGGACGTGTCGCCACGCGGATGATCCCCCAGCGGCCGGAATGATGTGGCCCTCCAGGCAACCGAGGGCTCTCATGCCGGCGAGATCGCGGGTTTCATGCTGCCTTCATGCTCCCGATGCTATCGTGAGCCAGCATGCGCGTACTCGTGGTCGAAGACGAGGCGACGATCGCCGACTTCCTCGTGCGGGGGCTCACCGAGCAGGGCTACGCCGTCGACCTGGCGCGCGACGGCGAGGCGGCGCTGGACCTGCTCGCCACGACCACTGTGGACGTGGTCGTCCTCGACATCATGCTGCCGCGGCTGGACGGGCTCGAAGTGTGCCGGCGACTGCGTGAACGGGAGAACCGGACGCCGGTGCTGATGCTCACCGCCCGCGATGCGGTCGAGGACCGCGTGCGAGGCCTTGATACCGGGGCCGACGACTACCTTGTGAAGCCGTTCGCCTTCAGTGAGCTGGTAGCCCGCGTCCGGGCCCTCTCGCGACGCGAGCCGGCCACCACCGGACTGATGCTCCGGGTGGCCGATCTGGAGCTGGATACCACAACCCGAGAGGCGCGTCGTGGCGGCAAGGCGATCGGGCTGACAACCAAGGAGTACGCCCTGTTGGAGTATCTGATGCGGAACCCAAGGCGCGTCCTCAGCCGCACGATGATCACGGAGCGCGTCTGGAACTACGATACATTCAACGTTGCCAACGTCATCGACGTCTACATCGGGCACCTGCGGCGCAAGATCGATGACGGCCATGCCGAGAAGCTCATCCACACGGTGCGCGGTGCCGGCTACAGGATCGCCCCGCCGGGAGAGCCATGAAGCCCCGCTCACTCCGCGTCCGTCTGATGCTGTGGTACCTGGCGATCCTCGCCGTGATCCTCTGTCTGTTCGCAACGGTTATCTATGTGACGCTGCAGCGCACACTCCTGGAGCAGCTGGACGATGGGCTTTCGAACAGGGCCTTCTTTGTCAGCGAGTTGGTCACGTTCAGCGCCGCTGGCGAGCCTCAGCTCAGCCTTGGCGGGGAAGGGGCGAACCCTGACGCTGACGACACGTTTCAGCGCCTTCTCGACCCTGCGGGCGCCGTCATCTTCGATACGAATCAGGCGTTCGGCAAGGTGCCGGTCGATCCGGAAGCACTCGATGCGGCGCGCGAAGGCCGTCACCATGGCGCGACGGTCGACACCGGCAACGGGGAGGCTCGCGTGCTGACATTGCCGCTCCGCCGTGACGGCGCGGTTGCCGGCGTCCTGCAGGTCGGCGAGTCCACAGGCGACATGCAGGAGACCCTGAGGACGCTCCTACTGATCTTCGCCGTGGCACTGCCCTCCTCGCTGGTCCTGGCCAGTCTCGGCGGATGGTGGCTCTCCTCCCGCGCGCTGGCGCCGATCGATCCCATCACGCAGGCGGCACGAGAGATCTCCGGCGGGAGCGACCTCAACCGGCGCCTCGCGCTCGACCTCCCCGACGACGAGGTCGGGCGGCTGGCTCGCACGTTCGATGAGATGCTCGCGCGCCTCGACGCAGCGTTTCAGCGCCAGCGCCAGTTCACCGCCGACGCGTCGCACGAGCTGCGGACGCCGCTCACCGCCATCCGGGGGCAGATCGACGTCGCGCTCGAACGGCCGCGGGACACGGCGGAGTACCGCCGGGTGCTGGGCGCCGTCAACGAGCAGGTCGACCGCATGACGCGTCTGGTCGGAGGCCTGCTGATGCTCGCACGCTCGGACGCGGGGGCTCTGCCCGTGGAGCGGGAGCCCGTGGACCTCCGCGACCTCGTCGAGTCCGTCGCCGAGCAGGTCCGGCCCCTCGCCGCTCAGAAGAGCCTCGATCTGCGGATCGAGCCCGGCGGCCCGCTGGCCGTCAGCGGCGATGAAGATCTGCTGCTCCAGCTCATGCTCAACCTGGCCGATAACGCCGCGAGGTACACCAGCCGCGGCAGCATCACGCTGGGCTGGCGGAAGGGAGACCGCGCTGAGATGTTCGTGCGAGACACCGGCGCCGGGATCCCGCCCGAACAACGCGAGCGCATCTTCGAACGCTTCTACCGCATTGAGGCGTCCCGATCTCGCGAGGGCGGCGGCGCCGGCCTTGGTCTCGCCATCTGCCGCTGGATCGCCGAGGCCCACGGGGGCGCCCTCTCCGTCGAGAGCGACCATGCCGGGGCCACGTTCACCGTCGGGCTCCCGCTCGACGGCTCATCGGATACCTGAGCCGAAGTTCAGGCCCGCTTCATGTCGCGTTCATGCTGGCCTTCTAGAGTCAAGGTATCGGAGGGGCGAGATTCGCCCGCCGATTCGAAGGGAGAACAGCACATGCACCGGATGAAGAGGGTCCACGTACTCATGACGGGCGGAGTGCTCGTGCTCGCGGCTATCGGCAGCGCGGCCGGGATCGCCGCAGCGACCGGGGGCGATGACAACGAGAGCCCGATCACGGGCACCGCGCTCGAGAAGGCGAGCGCGGCCGCTCTCGCCCACACCGGGGAAGGTTCTGTCACCGAGACAGAAGTCGGCGATGAGGACGGTTACTACGAGGTCGAGGTCACCCTGGGCGACGGCAGCCAGGTCGACGTGCATCTCGACGCCGGCTTCAACGTCATCAGCTCGCAGGCCGACGATGACAACTCCGGCGACAACGACGGCTCCGGCGACGACTAGGCGTCACCACGATCACGAGACGCACGGAGGAGCGAGACGATCCCGCTCCTCTTCACAAGGGAGAGGTCACATGAACCGGATCACCATGCTCGCCGCCGCCGCTGTACTCACCGTCGGGATACTCGCGACCTCCGGAGCGGGCGCCCCGGCGCGGGCGCAGCAGCCGATCGACCCAGCCGCCTTCTCGCCGGCGATCACCAATCCGCTCTACCCCCTCTCCCTCATCGGCCCGAAGGTCTTCGAGGGTGAGGACATTGACCCCGACACCGGCGACGTCATTGAGACACGCCTCGAGTCCCGCGTGCTCCCGCAGACGAAGGTCGTGGCCGGCGTCACCGTCACGGTCCTCGAAGAGAAGGCGTTCGAGGAGGGCGAAGTCGTCGAACTCGCGCTCGACTACTTCGCGCAGCACCGGGATGGGAGCGTCTACTACTTCGGCGAGGCGGTCGACAACTATGAAGGCGGCCAGCTGAAGGACCACCACGGCCAGTGGCTTGCCGGAGAGGACGGCAACCAGCCCGGCATCATCATGCCCGCGCAGCCGGTCGCCGGCCAGACGTTCGAGCAGGAACTCGCACCGGGCGTCGCCGAGGACAAGGCGACGGTGCTGGCCCTCAACGAGACCGTGACGGTCCCCGCTCGCAACTACACCGGCTGCCTGAAGACGCGCGAGTTCTCCCCCATCGAGCCTGGCGTCGAAGAGCTGAAGTGGCACTGCCCGGGCGCCGGCCTGGTGAAGGAAGAGGGCGATGGTTCCCTCAGCGAGCTGGTCTCGGTCGCTGCGGCGCCGGCTGCCAGCCCCACCACGGCGCCCACCCCGTCATCCCCGACGCCGCGAGGAGTCGTCGCGCCGAACGCAGGCGACGGCTCCGGCACCGGCGACGCCGCAGGACCGCCCGGCTGGGTGATCGCGGTTGGCGTGGGTGCGCTGGCCCTGGCGTTAGGCCCCGTCGTCATCGTGAGGGCAGCGGCTGCGCGCCGCTTGGAGGGATGATGCTGGGCATCACACGCCCGCGGGCTGTGAAGGTGGTGTCGGCGACGGGGATGGGGGCGACTAGGACCACCCAAACGACATGTAGGTCAGGCGGACGCTTCACGAAGGAGCCCGAAGAGATCTTCGACCGCTTGGCGTGAGAACATCGAGTAGTCGTCGAGTGACCGGAGCAACAGCTGCCGTTGACTTCCGGCCAGTTCGTCTTCAAGAGTCTTGATCAGGGTGATCGCTTCCTTGCGCAACTCTAGGTTAGGCCATTCGACCACTGCAGCCCGGGCGAGGGAAAGGGATACCCCAGCTTCGGGGAGATAGAGGTACTCCGGTTCGGTTGGAAGGATCTGCTGGCTCAGGTCGATGCCAGTGCGAAAGGCCACGTCGACCAGGTCGGCCTAGGAGAAGTCGTTGCCGTGGAACTCGTTACGCTCACGCCGCACTGCCCTTCGGTCGTCCTTCGGCACGGTCCCATTGAAGACCGACTTGACGATGCGCCCGCTGAAGATACAGTCGACCATCTCGACCGCGAAGCAGAACCAATCGTACAGTTCAGCGTTGCGGAGCGAGCACCGCACGAAACGAGCATACCCACCCGGGACGAACCAGATGCGCGCACCGTCGAAACTGCACTCGACGTACTCCGACATCTCGCGGCCCGCACCGAAAGAGCCGCTCTCGATGCGGGTGTCCTCGAAACGACAAGCCTCTAAGCGCGAGCCGTGAGCACCAAAATACGTGAGTTCACGTCCAGAGAAGTCGGCGCCTCGAAGTCGCGCGTGGTCCAGGAAGACTCCGCTCGCCGGGCCAATCTTCACCTTGCCCACTAATCTTGCCTCAAACCTCACAACGGGCACCCTCGCTGATGCGGAAACCTAAGGGAGTACATATATCGCGTAACTGACGCCCTCGAACCCGGGGCGCTTCATGTGCCCGGCCACTTGCCCCGGGGTCATCAACTCGACGACATCACCCGTCAGTCTATCCAAGAAATCCGGGGGCCTCGTGTGCTGTACTGGAACCTTCCCGGATAGCAGACTTCCAAGGCCTTGGCCGTAGCTCTGTGGACAGCTTGGCTCAAGAATCGGCTTCCCTGAGCTGGATCCGCTTCGAGCGCCCTTCGTTCGGGTTTAGATAGATAGCCCTTCAAGACATTCACACCCAGTCTCGACTGCTTCTGCGCCATGCCAGAAACGATCTTCGCCGATGGTCGCCTAAGCATCCCCATTGCAGCCTTGCCACCGCCTGCGCTGTAATACGCCGTCGCAGCCTCGAAGGCGATGGCGCCGCAGTCGCCTGCGCTGCCCTTGGCGCACGGCGCAGCGTTGTCCAGAGACGCCAAGAGGGCACCTGCGGCGGCGCAACCTAACGCTGCGCCCGTCACAGCCGTGCACTCGATCACGCCAGCGCTGATCGCCACGTTGCCCCAGCACGCGACGGTGGCGTCCTTGGCCCCCTTCCCCGTCGCTATCGACACTTGCATCCCGAGGTCAAGGCCGCCCGCCGCCGAGTCCCACGCCGCACCAGCCGTGGCAGCCACCGATTCGAAGGCGCTCATCGAGGTTCCCGAGGCCTTGTTCCACACCGCCTCGCCGCAATCCTTCACCCCGCTCCAGGACGTGACCCCGCAATAGCCGCTCGGATCGGTGAAAGCGAGCCGGGTTGTTCATGACGTACGAGTAGCGGTTCAGCCCGTCGGCGGTGAGGGGGTCGGCGCTGAGGAAGCGACCGGTGAGGGTGCTGTACATGCGGGCGTTGTAGTTGTAGAGGCCCAACCCGTCGAAGTCCTCGTCGCGCTGGCCCGTGAACCACTTGTCCGTGATGCGCTGGTCGCCGGAGAGCTGGCGCTCCATCCCGAACGGCCAGTACTTGCGCCTCGCGATCAGGTTGCCGTCCGCGTCGAGCACACCCGTCGTGCCGCCGAGCTGGTCGGCGAGGAGCTTAGGGTAGTGACATCAGGGGAGTGTCGTGTAGGGGTCTACGAGCCGACGTGGGCCATGGTCTGGCGGTGTGGGCGTTGGGGATGGAGAGCCAGGCGCCGTAGGTGATGCGCCCCGCTCGCCACGCCGCCTTCGCCGTATTCGTCCGCATGCCGTTCGCCTCCGGCAATGGAGGATGCCCCATCCCCCATCCCGGCGCCGGCCGGCGGGCCGGCTGATGCCGCCTCCGGGCGAGAACCTACGATGATGAGCAGGTCAAGCCGAGATGTCCCGGAGAAGGTCGAACACCATGTCCACCACTTCGCGCGAGTAGATTGGGTATGCATCGGAAGCGCGGAGCAGGAGTTGCACTTGACCGCCTTCGAGTTCGTTCTTTAGACCGTCAATCTGCTGAAGTGCCAGTCGCCTCATCTCCGCGTCCTGCCAGCCGGCCGCGACCGCGCGGGCCTCCGCCAAGGTTGTTTCGGCTGAGGGAAGGTAAAGGTAGTCGGGTCCGGTTGGAAGACGCTGCTGGCTCAGATCGATCCCTGTCCGGAAGCCCACGTCGACGAGATCAGCACCGGAAAAGTCATTCCCGTGAAACTCGTTGTGCAAGCGCTTGAATGTCTTGCGGTACTCCTTCAATACGGTTCGGTTGAACACCGATCTGACGATGCGTCCGGTGAACGTACAGTCGATGAACTCGGTCGCAAAGCAGAACCACTCGTGGAGTTCGACATCTCGGAACGAGCAGCGGACGAAGCGCGCGCAACCACCGCCGGACCAGATGCGCGCACCGTCGAAGTTGCACTCAATGTAATCGGAAGTGTCGCGACCAGCACCAAAACAGCCGTCCTCAATGCGGGTATGCTCGAAGGTACAGTGCTCCAGGCGCGAACCGTGGGCGCCGAAGTAGTCGAGTTCGCGTCTGCTGAAGTCGCTACGCCGGAGCCGAACGTGATCGAGGAAGACGTGCTTCGCTGGGTCTATCTCCACCTTGCCTACCGACCGAGCCCTGAACTTCACTGTGGACCTCAGTGGCTTGGGAGAACGTATGTCGCGTAGTTCACGCCCTCGAAGCCCGGCCGCCGCATATGGCCGGCGACTTGACCGGGAGTGGTTAGCTCTACGAGATCACCAGTCAGTGTATCCAAGAAATCCGGCCCTCGCCTGCTGTAGCGGAACCTCCCTGGATATCGGACTTTCAGGGCTTCCGCCGTGGCGCGATGCACGGCTTGACCCAAGAATCGACTCCCACGGGCGGGATCAGCATCGAACGCGCGGCGTTCGGGCACACTCAGGAAGCCCCTCAGACCCCGCACACCAAGCGCAGACTGCTTCGCGGCGGTGCGGGCGACGATCTTCTCCGATGACCGGCTGAGCAACCCCACCGCCGCCTTGCCGCCACCGGCGCTCAGATACGCCGTCATTGCCTCGAAGCCAATGGCACCGCAGTCGCCCGCGCTGCCCTTTGCGCAGGGGACGACATTGTCCAGCGATCCCACGACGGCCCCCGCTGCGGCACAACCGACTGCGCCTCCGCCTCCAGTGGCCGCCGTGCATCCGATTACACCTGCGCTGATCGCCACACTCTGGCAGAGTTCGTTCCCCCAGCACGCGACGGCGGCATCCTTGGCCCCTTTCCCCGTCGCTATTGCCGCTTCCATCCCGAGATCGAGCGCTCCTGTCACAGGATCCCAGACTGCACCCGGCGTAGATGCCACGGCCTCGTAGGCGCCCACAGCGGCGCCGCCAACGACGTCGCGCACCTTCCCGGCAGCTGCCTTGGCTGGACCCTCAATGAAATCAGGCACGCCGAAGTATCCGCTGGGGTCCGTATAGCCCATTGGGTTGTTGCCGACGTAGGAGTAGCGGTTTAGGCCGTCAGCGGTGAGGGGGTCGGCGCTGAGGAAGCGCCCGGTGAGCGTGCTGTACATCCGGGCGTTGTAGTTGTAGAGCCCCAGCCCGTCGAAGTCCTCGTCGCGCTGGCCCGTGAACCACTTGTCCGTGATGCGCTGGTCGCCCGAGAGCTCGCGTTCCATCCCGAACGGCCAGTAGCGCCGGCTCGCGACGACGCCCCCGCTCGCGTCCAGCACCGTCGTCGTCCCGCCGAGGTGGTCGGCGAGGAGGTAGTGCAGCGTCCCGGCGGGACTCTCGCCCGGCTTCACGCGGCGGACGGCCGTCGCGCCGAGCGCGTCGTAGTACTTCGTGATCTCGATGGTCTCTACATCGTTGGCGTCTTCGTAGACCGTGCGCTCGTAGATCCCGCCGACGTAAACCGTCGTCTCGTGCCCTGACTCCCCGTCCGTATCGCGCCTGATGAGGCTGCCCTCGGCGCTGTACTCGTAATCGACACTCGCCTCGCCGTACTCTCTGTCGCTCAGCCGGTTCTCAACGTCGTACCGATAGAGGTCGGTCTCCGCCTCGTCGCATGGCAGGGACGACTCGAAGGAACACAGGTTGCCGTTCTCGTCGTACCCGAACTCCTTGTACACCGTCGACGTGCCGGTAAAGAAGAGCTGCGAGACGGCGTGTGGCCGCACAGATCCCGCGCCCGAGGGTGGATACGTCAGCGTGAGGTCAAGCTGGCCTTCGCGCTTGCGCGTGAGGTTCCCGATCGCGTTGTACTCGTATTCCGCGCTGGTTCCGCCCGCGAAGCCTGTCGCACCGATCAGGCGGTTCCGCTCATCGTAGTCGTACGTCACCGTCTCGCCCGTGACGTGGTCGATCGTGGTCATGACGTTGCTCGCCTCGTCGAAGCTAAGCTCGAAGTCTTGGACCGGCAGGGGCTGGCTGCCGGTCGTGATGCGCTTCAAACGCAAGCGGTAGTCGTAGTCGTACGTCATCGGCAGCTGACCGCCCAGAAGATCGACGGACGCGGTCGCACCCCAGGGCGTCAGCGTCAGGCCGCTGGCGAGGATCTCGGTCGGCTCTCCGGGCGGCGTCGTCTGTACGCCGGTGATGGTGCCATATGCGTCGGCGAGGTATTCGAGGACTTCACGATCGCCGGGGTCGCCGCCCGGCTCGTCCTCCGGATATGTGACCGTGCGCGGCTGGTCTAGGGCATCGTACGCCGTGTCGATGTCGTATTCATTCTCGACCCCGGCGGACACGACGTACCGCGTCTTGACCGACCTGCCTCGGAGGTCGTAGCAGTGCAGCTCGCCGTCTCCCTCGTCGACATCGGTCGACGTGAGCCGCCCCGCCGCAGTCGCCGGCACGCTGCACGGGGACTCCTCGGGGTAAACGTCATACTCAAAGTCGAGATCGCTTTCGCCGCCAACGCTGGGTGCGTCGTATACCTTGTCCGTCAACCGCTGCAGGTCGTCATAGTCGAGCGTGGTGACCACCCCGCGTGGGTCGGTCTGTTCGGTGAGGTTGCCGACGACGTCGTACTCGTAGAGCCAGTCGCCCATGTCGGGGTCGTGCATCGACGTCTTACGGCCGGCCAGGTCGTACGTCATAGACGTCACGTTGTCCAGCGCGTCGGTCACGGTCGTGAGGCGCCCCGCCTTGTCGAAGTGGTAGGCCGTCGGCGATGTGGCGGCTGGCTCCCACACCTCGAGCGAACGGGCCCCGATGTTCCGGACCTCCTGCGTGGTGTTCCCACGTTCGTCGACGAACGTCGTGGTCACGCCGTTGTAGTCGGCAGTCGAGAAGGGCCCAGAGGACCCCCCCGGTCTCGAGGGATGTCGCCCTCACGACATTGCCCAGCGTGTCGTACTCAGAGGTGACACGGTCGCGTCCGCCGATGGGGTCCAACATCGCGGCGCAGTCGATCGAAGCGCCCTGCCCGCCGAGTACGGGGTTCGAGACAGACTGCTGCATCCCGCGACCGTCGTAGTCCGTGCGGACGCTGTTGTACCAGTCGCCGAAGAAGTGGCTCCGAGTCTCGACAGTGCGCCCGAGACCGTCCGTACAGGTGGTGATCTTCCGCGTGGTCGCTTCACCGTGCTCAACCCGGGTGGCAGCCGTCGTGCGGTTAGGGACGGTGCCCCATGCGTAGGTGAATTCGCTCGTTGGAACTGTCTCAGAGTCGAGGTTGTCCCAGGCCATCGTGAGCCGGCCGAACACGTCGTACCTCATCTCGGCGAACCCCACGCCTTCATCGGTCGGAGACGTTGGCGGTACGAACGGCCCGGTAACGGTGAGCGGCTTCCCGAGCACGAAGTCGTACGACGTCGTCGCCACATGCTCCACGGGGTTCTTCTGTGACACTGGGTACAGATGATGTTCGCCGTCGTAGGTCGTGAGAGAGAAGCCCTCTCCTTCGCCACTTCCCGGATACCATCCGTTTACCCAGCCGAAGCCCCAGCCAAACTGTCCTGGGTCGGGTTCGCTGCCGATCCCATGGGACTCGGGCGCGTCCTCTTCCACCAGAGATTGCGCGACGACGTTGCCGTACGTGAGCGGCTCGCTTCCGTAGGTGTCGTATAGCAGGTACGTGTTCGCAGAACTCGGAAGCTGACCTTCACTCTCGCACTGCGTGGCGGTCGCGTCGAGAGCCGTGGACGCGGTGGTCACCAGCCCGCGCGCCGGGGCCGTTGCGACCGTGTTCGCGCCATCGTAGTACGTCCGCGAACAGCCCAGCAGCTCGCCCGTGACGGGGTCGATGACTTCCTGGAAGCGGGGCACGAAAAGCCAGGCGACCTCGTTCTTGTGATAGCCCGTCTTCGTCGTGACGTCGTCGCCCGTGCCCGTCACGCCGAGGTCGTCGGCACGCGTGAGCAGCCCGAAGCACGTCGTAGTCGATGCGATCGGACAAGTCTGGCCGGCGTCGTATTCGTTGGTCGCCGAAAGCGCCGTGCCGTCCCGCAGCGTCGTCGTCGTGCCCGCCGGATGGATGAAGTTCACATAGTAGCGTCCGCCACTCTCATTGGCCACGGGCCGGATCGACCAGGTGGTGACCGTCTTGTGCCACTGCGCACCGACGGAGTCCCTGACGATGGTCTCGTACTCGCGTCCGTGGCGCAGCTCGTCGTCCCAGTCTCCCAGATCCGAGGCCACGAAGTACTTGTGTATCACCTGGTTGCCGTCGGCGTCCGTTTCGGTCACGTCGGAGTAGCCGCGGTTCTCCGCGTTGAAGGGGTCACTGTTCGAAGGCTGATAGGGATCGGGGTAGTCCCACTCGAATGGACCCACATAGGAGTACGTCGTGACGATCGAAGGCTGGCCGGCCCCCGGGCTCGCCGTCTCGCTCTGTACGGCGTTGCGCGACCAGTGCAGGCAGGCGCAACCGTTGTCAAGCGACTCATCGTAATAGTCAAATGTGATGGTCCCGCCGAAACCGTTGTTGATCTCCGTCAGGTGCGCCCAGTCATATCCGAACGCCTCCGACGCGCCGTTCATGAACGCGTGGTGTTCCGGCTCATGCTCGAACGTCATCTCGTAGAGTGCGGATGTGCCGTCGGTGCCCTTGAGTGCGATAGTGTCGAGCGTGTTGTTGCCGGTGAAGGGCTGGGGCGGGCAGGCCGTGTCCGTCGAGAACGGCGCCGTGGTGTACGACAGGTCATAGCGCCGGGCGAGTTTCCACTGGTCGTCGTCATAGACCCGCATCTCCACGCTGTCCAGCTTCCGGATCTCCAGGACCTTCGGCGCCTCGTATCCGTTCCCGCAACCGCCCGGAGTCACGTTGTACGGCGTGTCGTTGCGCACGAGCACCTCTGGCTCGCGGCCGAAGGCATCGTTGTCGTTATCCCAGCCCAGGTTGAAGTGGACGTTTGCGCGGGCCTGCACACCGTTGTAGTTGTAGAGGATGTCCTCCGGGTACGCCGCCAACACGTACTCGCACTCCGGCCCGGAGCCGCAGTTCGGGTCGTCGTACCGTTGCTGCCAGTAGGTGTAGTCCACCCGGTTGCCCAACCGGTCGACGACGTACGTCAGGTCGAGGCGGTAATAGCGGCGCACCCACTCTCCGCCAACGTATTCGATATACCATCGCCGGTGGGCGTCGTCCGTGCCGTAGACGTACAGGGTCCCGGACTGGTCGGTGACGAAGAAGGGGCAGCTTGCGTCGAGGCAGTCGGAGCGAACGCGCAGGTACGGTTGTTCGCGGAGCCGCCAGACTCGAGCCGCGGCGGTGATCGCCATGCCATCATCGCCGAGTGCGCTCGAACTCAGCCCGTCGAGTGCTTCCTCAAGGTTGTCGGACGCATCAACAGACGCAATGGGCGCGCTCGCCGTCGCTGCTGAGGGGAGGGCGAGCACGAGCGGGTCGTAACCCCAGCGATTCCGCAGGTACAGCGTGTCGGACTTCGCGTCGTACTCGGCACTGGCCGACGTGGCCTCTGCCCCGCTCACCTCGTAGATGCGCTCCCAGTTCTGGCCCAAGTTCGTCGTGCGCCACACCTCACCCACACCACCTGCATGGATGAGGAAGGCGACCCCATCGGGACCGACCTCCAACTCGCCGGTCCTGATCGACGGCGGCCAGCCATCACCTACGACTGCGTCCGTGGCGTTGTCGGGCCACTTCGCCCAGGTCACCGTGACGCCGTAGTCGAAGGAGTACGAGATGTGAGTCCCGTCGAGTGCGACCATGCGGCCGTCGTGCAGCAGCCCGACGTACCCTCGTGTCGGATACCAACCGTCCTCGATCGTGCTGAGCGTGCGTGCAAAGGTCTCGCCCGCATCGTCGGTGTGGAAGAAGAGCATGCCTTCGGCGAACAGTTCTGCTTCGAGTACGACCACATTCGGATCGGTCGGGTGTGTCATGACGCTCTCGACGGACACCATATCGTCAGTCGCTGAGCGTTCGTCCACTTCAAGGATCAGCGAGAAGGTCACGCCATCGTCAACACTCTTGTAGAGGCGAGCAGGCATGGCGTTGGCGGCCTCGGACAGCTGCGGGTTCCCGGCTGCCAGATAGATGCTGCCGTCAGCCGCCTCAGCGACCATCCAGGCGCCGCCTTCTTGCCCGCTTGAGTCCGTCTGCGGCGGCGGGCCGACGTCAACCCAGCTGAGCCCCCGATCCACGGATCGCTGCAGGTACGGACCCACCGCGTGGTAGGCGGTCGCGACGTTGAACCATGCGATGCGGAAGAGATACGGGCCGATCGCCTCGACGTTCATGTACTCCACGCTTTGTTCGAGCGCCGTAGAGCCGGTGGAGAACCATGTCGTCTCGTTCAGTCCGGCGATCCGGGAACGATTCTTCTCGTGCGCGTACAGGATCGATTCGGTGCCGTCCTGCATCATCTCGCCGCCGAACCCTTGACCCTCCAGGAAGTAGCGGTCGCCGGTGGGCTCGTACGAGACTTGCACGCTGCCCGTCCCCAGCTCCCAGCCCATACCCGCCCAGCCCGAGAGGGAGCTGTACGTCCGCATCTCCCCGACGCGCATGGAGTCGTATGACAGGTTGAGCTGCGGGGCCACGCCGTTCCGCCCAGGTGGCGCAGCGAGAGGGACGTTGAAGCTCGCGGAGCCCGTTTGTGTACCGACGTGGCTCCCGGAAAGCAGCGGAGCGGTATCGACTATCGGGCTGGCGGTCGCACCACTCAGGCTGAAATGGTCGACCCGTGCGGTCAGGGTCTTCGTCCGCGCGTCGACCACCGCTGGCGCCGGAACCCACGTCTGTGAGTTCTCGTCGAAGCTCCAGTACGTGAGGGTCTGGGGGTCGCGCCCGCGGAGTTCTTTGTCGTCAAAACGCAGCGTCACGTTCAGGGCGGCATCGAACTTGTGCAGGTCCGATCCGCGGTCGTCCGTCGCATCGAACCTCCAGAGCCCCACGAACGGATTGTCGGGCGATGGCGGTAGGACACTTTGCAACGCTTCCCTGGTGATGCTCACATTGAGCGGATCGAGCGCCGCCCCCGGCGGGAAGTCGATGACCACGCGCCCGTCAGCCGTGCTGACCCGGCCACCCGCCTCCGTGACCGTGCCTTGCGCGACGGTGTCCGAAGGATCCGGGTTCGGCTCCAGGGTCGGCAGCGCCGGCGTCGGCACCGGCGTGACCGACGCGCCAGGCGTCGTCGTCGGAGTTATTGACGGGGCCGGGATCGATGTGTCCGTGGCGATGGCCGCCGGCCCGCCACCCGTCCGCGTGGGGCTCGGAGTCGCCGTAGGCACCGGCCCGGCCGAGGCCGTCGGTTGCGGCGTCGCCGTGCCCGTTGGGTCGGCTGTGGGCTGCGCCGTCTCCGCCGGTTCCTGCGCCCGGGCGAGGGGCACCGGCTCGAGGGCGTACTGCGCCGATGACACGAGCAGGGCGATGAGGACGCAGAGCGCGAGCAGCCCGCGGCGGACGGCGGCGAGCCGCACGAGGGTGCGTCCCGACTTCCCTACTTGCCCCCGTCTGTTCAATGCCATCACATGCTCACTTGCAGAGGTTCGCGGTCAGTGCGAACCGGGCCAGCGTGAGGACGTCGCCTGAGAAGTTGACGACGCCGTTCTTGTCGATGTCGAAGACCTGGGTCTTGCCAAACCCCGCCACGAGCGCAGCGTTGGCGGCATGGATCACGTCCCCGCTGAAGTTCACTGCGCCGTTACCGTCGACGTCCGCTGCCTCCTTGCAGTCCCCGAGGCCGTCGCCGTCGGAATCGATGACGCTCGGGTCCGTCCCCCAGCCGCTCACCTCCCAGCTGTCCTTGAGACCGTCACCGTCCGTGTCAACGTCCGGGTTCACCGAGGCGGGCCTGCTCGACACGTCCCGCGGGTTGTAGCCGTTCGCACATTCCCAACCGTCGAGCTTGCCGTCGTTGTCGGTGTCCCAGGACGGCCCGTCGTCGTCCGTGTCCGCCCCCATCAGCGGCGCGGGATACGCGTCGCCGTCGTCGTCGTTGGTCACGTCCCCGCCCTCCGGTGCCGGGTGGGTTGTACCGCTCAGGTCGAAGGAGCCGCAGGCGGTGGACGACAGCTCGTCGGCGTCCGGCAGCCCGTCGTTGTCGTGGTCCGCGTCACAGACGTCCCCGACCCCGTCCCCGTTCGGAATGCTCCCGTCGTCGAGCGGGACCCCGGGGCCGTTGTCGTGGGCGCCCCGATTGCCGGGGTATGCGGCCGTCGGGCGGCCGCTGTCGCTGTTCAGCTGCGTGGGGTTGTAGTCGTCCGGGCAGTTGTCGGCGCTCCCGAAGACACAATCGTTGTCGTCTTCGTCGTCTTCGCAGGCCGCCAGCGACTCCCCCTCGCCGTCCCCGTCGTCGTCCGGGTCCACGGCGTCGTCGATCCCGTCGCCATCGGTGTCCGTCCCGCTGGCCGTGACCAGGTCGAGGGCGTCGACGTTGTCGTCCCCGTCCTCGGAGAAGGGGTTGCAGAGGCCGTAGCTGCGCTTGACGCAGAGGCCCAGCTGCTCCCCGTCCAGGTAGGGCGCGAGCTCCCCGGTCTCCGTCCACACCCAGAGGTCCGCCCCGGTGGCGTCGCCGGCCTCGAAGCAGTTGGTCTCCAGCGTGTCCAGCGAGGGCGACCCTGGGGCCAGCGAGAAGACGACGATGTCGTCTTCGTCCAGCTCGCCGCTCGTGCCCGCGTCGTACACCGCGAGCGCATCGATCTCGTCCTCGGCGTCCAGCCCCAGGTCGCCATCGGCGTCGGCGAACTTCACCAGCGATCCCGACCCGGGCTTGAGGTAGATGTCCGCCCCCGTCCCCGGCCCGAACTGCGCCGTGTCGTCCGGGACGCTGAAGAACACCGCTCCGTCGACGTCGCCGTCAGGGCCCGCGCTTTCGGTGTCCACGACCACTGCGCCGCTCATCTCCAGGAACGACAGCTCGCTGCGGTTGGCGGTGCCCGGCGGCCCGGGCGGGTCCTCGTCGAGCCCGATGCCCGGCGCCTCGGCGCGGGGAGCGCCCTTCCCCAGCAGCCCGTCGCCGTCGATGATGAGCCGGTTCCGCATCGCCGGGCCGCAGCCCGGGCCGTAGGCGTTCGGGAGCGGCTCGGTGATCGAGAAGACGTCCGCTGCCGCCGCGGCGTCGACCCCGAGCGTCTCCGCGTAGACGTCGTGGGTCGCCCGCGGGTAGCCGGCGGAGGTGTTATCGACGGAGAATACGACGATGACATCCTGCACCGAGGGGTCGTCGTTGCCGTAGGAGAGGCCGTCGAGCGTCGCGCCGGAGAGGCCCAGCGCCGACGCCGGGAGCGCTACGACGTACGCTGGCTGGTTCGGGATGTCGCTGGGCACCACGGGCTGGTAAGAGGGCGGGCGCAGCACGTCGCCGGAGCCCAGGAGCCCGAAGGAGGGGTCGGCGGACGTCTGCCGCACCGCCACCAGCACAGCGACCCCCGCCACGGCGAAGACACCGATGCGGACAGCGAGTGGGACGCGGCGCCAGCCCCGCTTCACGTGATGCTCCCCCACGCCTGCGCTGATCCCTGCCAGACTGAGACGCGGAGGACGAAGCGGGCGTCGCCTACCGTGCGTCAAGCGGAGGGTTCCTTCCGAGTAGGGCGCGAGCTTAATACAGCGTCTGCGAGAGTGTCAAGGGTGTGCTGACACTCTCGTCGTAATGTTGCGTTAGTGCGGGATTTCTCAAAGTGCGAATCGTCATAACACCACGCTTACTATGCGCGGCTCAAATCGGCGGCGCAACGTCGCGCGGCTCACAGCGACTCGCCCTGGCAGCACGCGTGTCCACCGTCAGAACTTGTAGCCAAGGAGGCGATTGCCTTACCGCAGACGGGTCGCGAAGCCCTCGCTTGGTCCCAACAGCTAGCGGGCGGCCATGGATATGCCGGTGGGGATGGCCGAGCCCTGCCACGCCAACCGGCCCTCCGCGAACGGATCGGCGACGAGCTGACACTCGCCAGCATCGAAGATCATCGTGGCCCGGTCCGCCGGTGCGTACTCCGGCCACCGCGGTAGTCCCTCGTGCGACGGTTCGCCGCCCCGGGCGAACGAGATCCAGGCATCGCTCATCTGTGCGGCAAGCGCCGCGCGCGTGGGCGATTCGGGCATGACGGGCGGACGGGCATTGTCGAACACGAACGGGATCTCATATCCGTGCGCGGATCCGAGCGGGCCCGCAGCCCAGCAGAACAGATACATGAAGACGGACGTGCCGCCGCCGGTCAGCTTGCGCTCCGCGAGTTCGATGGAGGGCAGGCGCATCATCCGGTCGCTCTCCATCGCGACATAGAGGTCGCGCGGCGAGGCGTCCGGCCGGGCAGCGCGATACGCGTCGACCACCCGATCGGCATCTTTGCCGTACGGTGCGACTCGACGCCGCAAACCAGCTTCATCCAGCGCATCCAGATCGCTGTTCGACGGGTTCATCGCCAGAAAGAGCGTGGCCTCGTCACGGTTGCAGCCGATAATCATCGGGACGTCGTGCGCCGTGCCGTTCGAGAGAGCCGCGCCGGGATGATCAGCCACCGTCACGCCGTCGAGCACGGGGCTGAAGTCGGCGAACGACATGCGCCCGCGCTTCGCCTGCGCGTCGAGGAGGTGTTCCGTCGACAGGGCGGCGAGCGCGCCATGGTCGCGAGCGTCCACCTGGAGTCCGGCGAGGAGTTGCGCCGCGGATTCCGTCGCCTGCTTCTGCTGGCGCACGCGCAAACCCGGCCCGCTCTGTACGGCCGCGCGATGGAAGAGCCCCGCCGCCGCCGGCATCGCGAGGAGGGTAGACACCTTCGCGCCCCCCCCGGACTCGCCGAAAATCATGACGTTGTTGGCGTCCCCGCCAAACGCTTCGATGTTGTCACGCACCCACGAGAGCGCCGCCACCAGGTCGAGCATCCCGGCATCGCCAGAACTGACGAATTCGTCCCCTGCCAGCTCGCCCAGGTGAAGATAGCCGAAGATCCCGAGGCGATGGTTGACCGTGACCACGACGACGTCGCCGCGCCGGGCGAGCGCCCGGCCGTCGTAGACCGGCCAGGAGCCCGACCCGATGCTGAATCCTCCTCCGTGAAACCACACCATCACCGGGCGGCGTGTGTCTCCCGTGATGCCGCTGCTCCAGACGTTGAGGTACAGGCAGTCTTCCGACAGCGATGGCTCCTGGGACCAGCCGGCCGGGCGCGCTGACATCTGCGGGCAGGACGGCCCGTACTCGATTGCGTCTCGTATCCCCGTCCACGGTGGGACCGGCGCCGGTGCTTGGAAGCGCCGAGGCCCCGTGGGCGGTGCGGCGTACGGGATGCCCCTAAAGATGAACACATCGCCCTCGAGCCGGCCCAGCAGCTTCCCCGTACGTGTCTCGACGACTGGACCGGTCATGGCCGCACCTCCGCATGTTCAACCGTTGGGCATCTTGGCGCGATCGGAGCCAGCCGTCCAGACCTGGGCGTGACGACGGCGTCCAGAACATGCTTTCTCACCCGGAAGGGGTGCCTCCACCTATCTGTCTATGCCCGCTCCTCGCCAACGCCGATATATGGAGAGGAACGATCGCCTGTCGAACCGGGATTTCGGGGCCTTCGAGAGTACTATTGCGATGCCAAACGAGCTGTTCCATGTAGCGAATTATTCGTTCAGCCCGTACTCGCTGCCCCTCGCGGTGGTGGCTGGCATCGACATCGCCCTGGGCGTCGCGACACTGATCCGCGAGCGTGCTTCGGCGGTGAGCCTGGCCTACGTCCTCCTCGGAGTCTGCACGACGATCTGGCTGGCCAGCTTCGCGTTCATCTACTCGACGGACGATCCATCCGTCGTGCGCGGTTGGGTCGCCGTGGAACACGTCGGCGTGATCCTGATACCCCTGGCGCAATACGCCTTCGCCGCGGCAGTGACCAGGACCTTTCGCTGGAAGAGCGTCGCGACATGCGTGGCCGTGGTCTGGGCTGTTGCGCTCTACCTGCTCGTCGTTTCAACGGACTGGGTGGTGACGGGCGTCCAGGAGTACTACTGGGGCTACTACCCCGCGTACGGGTGGCTGTCCCCCCTGCTCCTCGGGTACTTCGTCGTGTTCGTGGGGCTGAGCCTGCACGCCTACCGGCAGGCGTACACGCGGACACAGTCGTCGATGCAGCGGCGGCGGCTTCGTACGCTGCTCGTGGCGATCTCTGTCGCCAACATTGCCACGGTTGACTTCCTACCCGGGTTCGGCGTCCCGGTCTACCCGTTCGGCTACGTCTTCGTCACCGCTTTCTTCATCGTCGCCGGCGTGACCATGTGGCGCGAGCGGCTCGTCGACATCACGCCGGCGCTGGCGGCGAAGCAGATCATGGACACCATGGCCGAGGCGCTGCTCGTCGTCGACCGCGACGGCATCGTGCGCGTGGCGAACAACGCCGCCGAGGCCGTCTGGGGTGCGAAGAGCCTGGTCGGGTTGTCCTGCGCTCAGCTGGACGGCAGTTGGAATCAGCCCGCCCTGATGCGCCTGCTGGACCCTGACCGCGAAGACAAGCTCGAGGTGACCTACCGCGCCCACGACGGGTCGTCACGGACCACGGCGCTGGCGGCGTCGAAGCTGCCGGACCATCGCGGCGACTGGGTCGGCACCGTCTACGTCCTTCACGACATCACGGAACGCTGGCAGGCGGAGCGGGCGCTGCGAGAAAGCGAAGAGCGCTTCCGCTCCCTTGTCCAAAACGCCTCCGACCTCATCACAGTCATCGATCCCGACACGACGGTCCGCTACCAGAGTCCAGCGATTCAGCGTATGCTCGGGTTCGCACCGGAATCCACATTGGGCGTCAAGCTTTCGGACACCGTCCATCCCGACGACGCCGCCCGGTTCGTCGCGTCCCTCGGCGATCTGATAACCAAGCCGGCCGGCACGATCACCGGCGAAGGACGCGTGCGCGACAGCAAGGGTGAATGGCGGCACCTCGAGTTCACGGGGAGCGACCAGCGCACAAACGCGGCGATCGGCGGGCTGGTCCTCAATGTGCGCGACATGACCGAGCGCAAGCAGCTCGAGGAGCAGCTCCGTCATCAGGCTCTGCACGATCCACTAACGAAGCTCGCGAACCGCACGCGCTTCGCGGACCGCCTCGATCACGCGCTGACGCGCCGCGCGCGGTCACTCGGGCATGTGGCGGTCCTCTTCATGGACCTCGACGACTTCAAGGGCATCAACGATGGCCTGGGACACACGGCCGGCGACCTTCTTCTCGCGCAGGTGGCCGAGAGAGTGACGCAGTGCGTGCGGCCCGAAGACACCGTCGCGCGACTGGGCGGCGATGAGTTCGCCATCCTGCTGGAGGACATCACCTCCATCGACGATGCCACGGCGGTAGCCGACCGCGTCCTCGAAGCCTTCCAGGTCGCGTTCGATCTCGAAGGAAAGGACGTGGCTATCCGGGCCAGCGTGGGCATCGCGACCACGGCCGGCGAGAGTCCCGCCGACGCGGGGTCTCTGCTCCGCGACGCCGATATCGCCATGTACGTTGCGAAGTCCCATGGCAAGGGGCGCTACCAGATCTTCGAGACCAGCATGCAGACGTCGATGGTGGAGCGGCTGGAGTTGCTTGCGGACCTCCCCCGGGCGGTGGAACGCGATGAATTCGTCCTCCACTATCAGCCGATCTTCCTCCTGCAGGGCGGCGGCTTGTTCGGCGTTGAGGCCCTCGTGCGCTGGCAGCACCCGCGTCGCGGACTCCTGCCGCCGGGCGATTTCATCCAACTCGCCGAGGAGTCGGGGGCGATTCTTCCGATCGGAAGATGGGTCCTGACCCAGGCCTGCCGTCAGGCCTTCCAGTGGCAGTCGATGTTCGCCGCCACCGACGAGCCGTGGACGATGAGCGTGAACGTGTCCGTCAGGCAGCTGGAACAAGCCTCGTTTGTCGACGAAGTGGCCCGGACGCTGGCCGAGACCGGGCTCGAGCCTCGGCGGCTCATCCTCGAGATCACCGAGACCGTCATGATGCACGACATCAACCTCACGCTGAAGCGACTGCGCGACCTCAAGGCGCTCGGCATCGGGCTGGCGATCGACGACTTCGGGACGGGATATTCCTCGCTCAGCTATCTACGTCAGTTCCCGTTCGACCTGCTGAAGATCGACAAGTCGTTCATCGACGACCTGGGCACGATCATCAACAAGAAGGAGCTCACGAAGGCAATCATTGAACTCGGCAAGTCGCTGGACCTGGAGCTGGTGGCGGAAGGCATCGAGCGGGGCGAGCAGCTCTCCAGACTGCAATCGATGGAGTGCGAACTCGGTCAGGGCTTCCTGTTCGCGAAGCCGATGGAGGGCGCTGAAGTCGAGAAGCTGCTCGAACGGCTTAGCCGTGAAGCGGAAGCGGCGTGAAAGTCGGCCCCGTTGTGCGGGAGTCGTGCCTGGGCCGACTCACCTGGGCCGCGCTGCGCGCCTTAGCAGGCTCTTGACACGCGCCTCATGCTATGCCGTTCATCGATGCGCGTGGCAGCGACGACCGAGTTGTCGCATCGCCAGCACCAAGTCCCCGTATCCGACTTTGCCGTTTCGGTCCACATCGTAGGTCCCGTTGCGGCTCTGCGACGCGATCGCTTTCGCGATACGCACCACGTCGCCCAGAGTCACGCGCCCGTCGCCGGTCACATCGGCGCAGGGCTTCGGCCGCTTCCCGTGCGTGGGACTCGCGGTTGCGGTCCGTGACGGTGCAGCCGTACGCGTCGTCACCACCGTGCGCGTCGCCCCCACCGTGCGGGTCGTCATCACCGTGCGCGTCGCAACGACCGTGCGCGTCGGCGACACGGTCCGCGTGACGTGAGCCGTTGCGCCCGGTGACGCCGTGTGGATCACCGCCGGCGTGCGGGTCGAAGACGGCGTACTGGTCCCGGTCGCGACGGCCGTGCTCGTCGCAGTAGGGCTGGGCGACGCTGTCGATGTCGCCGGGGGTGGAGTCGTCGCTGTCGGCTCCGGCGTGTCCGTGGCGGTCGGCACGGGCGTGCTCGTGGCGGAAGCCATGGAAGTCGGTGTTGCCGTCGATTCAGGTGTGTGCGTTGCCGTCGGCTGCGGGGTATCGGTGGCCGTCGGCACCGGCGTGTGCGTCGATGTCGACTCGGGCGTGTCGGTTGCCTGCGCAGTGTTGGTCGCGGTCGGCGGCGGCGTACCGGTGGAGGTCGGTCCGGCGGTATTCGTCGCCGTGGGCTCGGCGGTGTTCGTCGGCGTGGGTGTGGGCGTGCCGGTGGGCACTGAGGTGCTGGTCACCGTGGCCGCGGGCGTATCGGTGGCGGTGGCCACGGGCGTTTCGGTCGCCGTCGGCGACGCGGTGGCGGTACCGGTGGGCGAGGGCGTGGGTGTTGCAGGCGGCGCGACGCCTTCGAGTTCAAAGGCGCCGATATCGCAGGCGGCGCCCTGGGGCCGCGTCACGCCGCGCTGGTCGGCCGGCGGACAGCCGCCGTTCGTGGCCGCGTCGATCGCGGGACTTCCAGCGAGGAGCGCGTGCGTGAAGGTGTCGCCACCGTTGTCGGCGAGCGGGCCGAGCATCGGCGGCTGGCCCGTGACGTCGAGCGATGTTTCGCCGTCCATCTCGCACCCGGTCATGTCGCCGACCAGGTTGTAGCCTTCCGAGCTGAGACTCCCGAACTGGACCGCGCAGTCGGGCGCCTCGCCTCCCGTGTCGGTGTTGCCGGCCACGATGCTGTTCTTCAACTGCGTCAGGTTCGAGAACTGGAAGATGCCGCCACCGTCTCCGGTGCCGTTCGCGTCGCTGTCCGCGCTGTTGTCCGCGACCGTGACATTGATCAATCGCGCCTGGGGGAAGGCGGCACCGTGGATACCGCCGCCGTGCCGGCCGGCGTCGTTGCCGCTGACCGTACTGTTGATGATCTCGAGCGTACTGCTCGCGTGGATGCCGCCGCCGTCGGTTGTCGCGGTGTTGCCGCTGATCGTGGTGTCCACGATGGTCATGGGGCCGCCGTTGGCGACGCCGCCGCCCTGACCCGGGGAGCTGTTGCCGATGATCGTGCTGCCGGTGATGCGGGTGGTGCCGTTGCTGAACACACCACCGCCGGATCCGGCAATCGCGGGGGCCTGGTTGCCGGCGATCGTGCTGTCCTGGATGTCGAGCCTGCCAATCGCCGGGCCGACCACGCCGGTGTTCGCATTGCCCTGGACCGTCGAGCGCACGACGGCCGCCCCCACCTCGAAGCCCGACAAGGACAGCCCGGACTGCATGTTGTTCGACAGCAAGCTGTCGATGATGGAGACTGTCTCCCCGAGGAAAATGGCCGACTGCACGCCATGCTCCGTGTTGAAACTGATCTCACTATCTCGCACGATGAGGGTGGACGCGGCCACACCCGGCCCACTGTTCGCCGTGACCAGCACGTTATCGAGTGACAACGTCGCTCCCGTCACCTGAACCTGGATGCCACCGTTGGGCGGGGTGGTGGACGGGCTGCCCGGCGGGCGAGCGCCGTTCCTCACGGTGAGACCCGACAGCTCGAAGGGCGCACGCATCCTGGGCGGCGGGGCTTCCACGCCGAACACGTGGGAGAGCCCGCCGCCGTCGATGATGCTGAGTTCGCGGCCGAGGCCGCGGATCAACGTCGGACCCATAATGTCGAAATCACCGACGGACTCGTCGACATTGAAGTTGAAGAACCCCTCGGTGGTCGGCCTGGTGATCGCGTAGGTGCCCTCGCCGAGCAAGATGACGTTCGGTCCGGCGACGGAGTTCGACTCCATGACGGCGGCGCGGAGCGTGCAGGTACCGGTGGCGCCGGCGCAGACGCCGTTGAGGGCGGCGTCGGGCAGATCGGTGGTGTCGTTCACGACGAACGTCACCGGAACACCCGGCGCCGGGGGCACGGGAGGGCCGGCGTCCGCCGGCGGCACATCGTGCTCGAAGGCGCCGACGTCGCACGCCGGCCCCTGCGGCCGTGTCACGCCACGCTGGTCGGCCGCCAGGCAGCCGTTGCCGGCCGCGTCAATCGCAGGGCTGCCCGGCGGGAGGCCGTGCGTCTGCGTGGGGCCGCCGTTGTCGGCGAGCGCGAACAGTCCGGAGTTGACCCCGGTGAGATTGCCGGGCAGGAGGCCGCATCCACCGGCGTTGCCGATGAGGTTCATAGCCCCGCTGAACGCTCCGGCGCAGTCCGGCGCCTCTCCCCCGGCATCGGCGTTCTCGTCGATGAGCGTGCGCGCGATCGATGACTGGCCCACCCCTCCCGGGCCGTTAGCGACGCCACCGCCGTCACCGGTCCCGTTGCCATCGGCGTCGGCGAGGTTCGCCGCGAACGTCGAGTCGGTGATCGTGAGCGCGGCCAGGCCGGTGTAGTCGTTGAAGATGCCGCCACCGTCCATGCCGGCACGGTTCCCGCTGAAGGTGCTGTTCGTGATCGTCGCGTCGCGGTAGTTCGCGAGGCCGCCGCCACGCGCGCCGGCGCGGTTCCCGCTCACCGTACTGTCGGTCATCGTCAGGACTCCACGGTTGTAGATGCCGCCACCGTCGGTACTGGTGCCGTTATCGGAGATCGTGCTCCGGACGATGAGCGCCATCTTGTTGGGGACGATGTTGATCCCGTTCGCGCCGTTTCCGGACACGACGCTGTCGTACATTTCGAGCCCTGGCATAACGGCGCCGGGAAGGCCGAAGAGGGACACACCGTTGCCACCGTTGTTTTCGATCCGGCTGTCCCGGACGATGAGCAGACCACTGTTCAGGACTCCCGCGTTGCCCGCGAGGTCCGTAGGCACGGCTCCGTTGCCGGTGACGACCACGTCTTCGAGCGTGAGGGGAGACTGGGCGGCCACCCCCTGTGAACCGGCGTTTCGCAGGGTCATCCCGCGTACCAGGGCGCCGCTGAGGAAGCTGAGGATCCGCCGGAACCCGCCGCCATCGACGATCGTCTGGTCCGGGCCGTCTCCCACGATCGTCCAGGTCTTGTTGCCAGAGAAATCCAGGTCGCCCTGGGCCGGCAAGAACTCGTTATTGAACGGGTCATCCGGCCCGAGCGTCAGGACGTAGGCGTTGGCGTTGGCGGGGACTACGATCGTCACCGCCGTGCCCGCCGGCTTTTGATTGGCCTCCATGACGGCGGCGCGCAGCGTGCATTCGCCCAGGCTGTCGGCGCACACTCCGTTCCCCGGAGTCGCATCGACGCGGTCGGCGGTGCTGTTCACCACGAAAGTATTTCCGCTCGGTGTCGGCGTTGGCGTCGGCGTGTTGGTGATGGTCGGCGTGTTCGTCACCGTGGCGGTGTCAGCCAGCACCGTATCGGTCGGCGATGGTGTCGCGCTGGAGGTGGGCGTCGGAGTCGCGGCGCAGCCGGGGTCAGCGCCGTCCGTCAGGCCATCACCGTCGTTGTCGAGACCGTCGGAGCAGCTCCCGGCTACGGATGCGCCCTCGGGAGTGCTTTCGGCATCGAGCGGGTCGGAGCCCAGCGCGTCCTCTGCGTCATCGTCGAATCCGTCGCCGTCGGCGTCAGGGCAGACGTCGACGATGACGGAGGTGGCGCGCTCGAAGTGCTCGGTGTTGCTCGACCCGATGGCGGTGAACGACACGATCCATGGCCCGCAGTCCAGGAAGGTCATCTGCGCGGCGAAGACGCCGTCGGCGGCGCTCTCGTCGGGACTGGCGCCGTCGTCGAGCAGGTCGACGGCCATCGGGGCGGCTCCGGATGTGACGGCGCCAACGGAGACGGTTGCGTCGAGCCCGGGCACAACGCTGAGGTCGGCGGTGAGCTGGACAGTCTGGCCGGCGTCGACGGTGTTGGGCGAGGCGTCGGCGCTGAGTACGATGGCGCTCTCCATCGCAGTGAGCAGCATGAACTCCCCGGGTTCGGGGAGGGGCGAGACGGGCGTCACCTCGAGCGTCCAGTAGCCAGCCGCGGGCGCCTGGATGGCCCAGACGTCCGCTAGTTGACCTTCCATGTACGGTGATGCAGCGTCGTGCGAGACACCGGCGTCGGCGTCGAGGACCAGACTGTTGTCAGGCCGGCGGACGCTGATCTGGAAGTCGGGCGCGAGGTCGCCGTCTTCCCAGATCAGCGATAAGACGACGGAGGTCGCGGACGCTTCGACGTACACCTGATGTACGTCGGTGGTGGACTGTGTCGCGTTGACGTACAGGTCGGCAACCCCGGACTCGTCGCCCACGGCGGCGATGGACACCGCGTCGTTCACGGCGTCGCCGGTCGCACCCTGGGCGGACAGCGAGCCGATCGACCCTGCGGAGACCCCGGCCTCGACGGGGATCTCCAGGAACTGGTTGATCTGGCAGAAGGTATGGACGAAGTCCGCCTGGCAGTTCGTGAGGGGCGGGTCGTCGGCGACACCGGGGACGGCGAAGCACTTGGCCTTGTGTGAGACTTCCTGATACACGAGCGTCGTGGCGGGCGGGAAGGGCCCCGCGGCGCTGGCGCTGGACACGAGGCAGTCATCGGGACCGGGGATGATGAGCGTCATGCCGCTCCCCGGAAGGCTGGCGCCCAGAGAGACCTCGCCGGCGAGCACGTGATACTCCGTGTCCGATGCGGTCCAACCCGGGTTGATCTGAGGGTAGATGGGCGACACTAGGCTCATGTCGCGCGCGCCGAGGTCGTCCTGCCAGTCGCCGTCGAGGAGGTCCACGAGGCACGCCACGGACAGCAGGGGGATGGGCCCGCCGAACGCGCAGGCGCCGAGATCGCCGATCATGGCGAAGTCGGACGCGATCGTCCCCAGGTTCGGCGTGCCGAGCATGATCAGTTGATCGACGTACTGGCTGCCGCCGCGCTTCTCAATGTAGTAGCGCGAGTTCACGCCGCCGTAGCTGTGCGCGATGATGTCGATCTTGTCGTCGGGGACCGGGCTCACGCGCTCCAGGAACCCGCCAGTGGCCTCGACGTACGCTTCCATCTGTGCACTGATGGCGAGCGTGCCCAGCTTCCAGTCGTAGCCGCGGTCGTTGGCGCCGGGTGAGGGGTTGCCTCCCGGGGGATCGAAGCATTCGACGCGCTCAGCCACCTCGGCCTCCGCGCCGGGGAAGACCGCGAAGTCGACGAGGTGCTGCTCGAGCCAGGGCTCGACGGCGTACATCCCCTGCTGGCAGCTGCTCCCGTAGCCGTGTACCAGGAGGACGGCGGGGACGCGCTGGATGGTAAAGGGGAGAGTGACGCTTCGCCCGCTCAACTCCTGGACCTCGACCTGCCACTCCCCGGCGAAGGCGGCGCCGAGCGACGGGACGGGATCGACGTCGTCCGACGTCCAGTTCGTGCCGTCGATGGGAAGTGAGACGAGACCGTCGAACACGCAGGGACAGCCGCCAGGAAAGGTGTCGATCTCCTCGAACTCCTCCGGGTTGCCGGCATAGTCACAGTTGCGCAGCGCGGTCGGCACGTCGTTCTCGAGCAGCACGGCGATGGTGCATGCTGGCAGCTCGACCGTGTTGCCGTCGTCGGGATAGTTGGGGCGGGTAAATGTGATCCTGAACACATCGTTCAACTCGGCCTGAAACGACATCACGACGATGGCGGCGTCGTCGGTAGAGATGAACTGGCCGGTAGGAGCCGCGATTGGGCATGGTGCGGAGCCGATCTCCGGGCAGCGGCTGAAGCGGACTTCGAGGAGGCCGACGTCCGGCGTGACGACGTCTACCGGCGCGTTGACGCCAACGAACTCCGGCGTGGTCAGACCGTTCCCGAGCTGCCCGAAGTGGTTGTAGCCCCAGCACTTGGCGGACCCGTTGAGCAAGATGGCGCAGTTGTGCGTGCCGCCGCCGGCGATGCTCTCGACGCCTGACCCCAATCCGACGACCGGTTGGGGTGTGGTCTCGCGCGCTCCGATCTCGCCGTTCCCCACAGCGCCCAGGTTGTTGAGCCCCCAGCACCAAACGCCATCCAGTCCGTCCAGAGCGCAAGAGCTGTCGGACGTCGTGATCTGCCGAATCGTCTCGTCGAGGAACTCATCGACGAACTCCGGCGAAGGCACGGCGTACGGGTCCGACGGCTGGTGAGGATCGCCGGGATCGGCGGGCCAGCATTGCGGGTCGACGAGTTCACTCCCGTTGCAGCCAACCTGGCCGTGTGCGTTGTAGCCCCAGCAGTAGGCGTCGTTGATGAGGTCGACGACGCAGGTTTCCGCGCCGCCGACGGCGAGCTCCAGCGCCGGGAAGGGAAGAATCACGTTGACAGGCAGCGCACGACAGCCGATCGACGTTCCGCTCGTGCACTCGGCGGTTGTCGGTACCTCGTCGGGGCTGTCGCCGATCCCGAGCTGGCCGTTGTAGTTCATGCCCCAGCACTTCACCGCGCCGTCGAACATGAGCGCGCAGGTATGCAGCCCGCCCGCCTCGACTTCCAGGACGCCGGACAGGCGCTGGCCGCCGGTACAGTCGAAGCCTGTGCCCGTCTCACACACCGGAGTAGGTCCGAGCCAGGCGTTGCCGCTCGTATTGTTGCCCACCTGTCCGTAGTTGTTCAGGCCCCAGCACCAGACTTCGCTCTCCGTGGTGACAGCGCAGGTGTGGTCGTGGCCGGCGGATACCTGCGCGACGAATAGCGTGTCACTGACGAGAAGCGGGAGCGGGTTGGCCGCGGCCGGCCCGAACTCTCCGTTCCCCAGCTGTCCCCACAGGTTGTCGCCCCAGCAGCGGACGCGGCTCGCCGCGACGGCGCAGGTGTGCGCCCCGCCCGCCGACACCTGCTGCGTGCCCCCCAACCCGAGCGCCACCACGTTCTGCGGCAAGGCGCTGTTCAGAAAATCGCCTGTACCAAGCTGCCCGGAGCTGTTCAGCCCCCAGCACCTCAGTCCATCCGCGGTGGTGATGCCGCAGGTGTGGTTCACGCCGACATCGATCTCCGCCCACCCGGGCGGCTCGTCCGCGCGCGTCGGCCCTGCGTCGACGAGCAACCCGGCGCCTACGAGCACGGCGATCAAGCCAATCAGCGCCAGAAGGAGTGCCTGTCGGAAACCGGGCACACCTCGCCTCGGGATGGCAGCGCTCAGAAGCGGCCGGCTGCGCGCAGAAGCTTCGCGGCTTATGACTCGCGCGAGCATACCCGGGAGGGTAGATGCGGCAGAGTGTGCGCGTGCCGACGGCATTGCGTAGCCCAGCTTCTGCGGCGGGATGAGAGTCCTTCGACGGTCAATTGCGACGGGGGCAGCGTCAGAATAGACTCTTGACCGGTATCTGCCAAGGCAGCGAAACCCGGCCTCCCTGCTTGACACGCGGGCCGAAGACGAAGACCGTCATCATCCGTGCTGGGTGACTACGGCGATACGTGGGAGCGGTGGCAGGAGCGGAGAGCCGCGCGGGCCATGCGCATAGCGCCCTCTCCGGAAACAGCGCGACCGCCACTGATGCAGGGTGTCAAGACAGTGGCGCGGGTGGAGGACTCGAACCCCCGACCGGCGGTTTTGGAGGACGATTGGGTTGGTCCCACTGAACCCTTTCAAGATCCATAGCGTCCCGTTTCGTATCTGGGTGTTTGGGCTATACCATAGTGGCACGATCATTGGGGCAGCAAAATGGCAGTAACATCGGCGGTCTATTTCCGCCCGCAGCGGTCCTTCTAACCGCAGGTCGCAGACGACCGAGACGATTGGGACTGTAAGAGTAGCTCGGCGGCACGCCGGGCGGTCAGATTAGTGCTGCGAGCACATCCGGAGTTGTTCGTGAACGCGGAGCTGCTGCGCGACCTCGGCTTCCAGCTGGAGGGCCGTGCACCCGGGGGCGAGTCCGGCGGCGCGTGGTTCGCCATCTCTGCCGATGGTGAGCGCGTCGTGCTGAAGTGGTTCGCCGGCGAGGGCGTGGCCGACCGCTATGCGGCGCTCCTGCCCGCGCTCGACGTGTTGCGTTCGCGTGGCGTGCCCGTGCCCGAGTACCCGTTCGTGCGCGCCGTCGACGGGTGGACGCTCTCCGCACAGCAGGTGCTGCCGGGACGATCGTTCCCGATCTGGCCGCCGCAGCTGGTCGACCGGATGATCGAGTGCGTCAGCGCTGCAGCCGGCATCGTCGGCCCACCGCCGGCACCAGCGCTGCAGGGGTGGGGTGAGTTCGTGATTCACACCCTCACGGTCGGCGAGGACGGCTGCGCGCAGCACGACTCGCTCCGGGCGCACTCCGATCGCGCCCGGCGCATCATCGACTTCGTCGAGTCGGTCGGCGCCGACGCCGAGCCGTCATGGTTCCCGACGAGCGGGCTCGTCCACCTCGACCTGCACACCGACAACGTGCTCGCCCTCGATGACGGCACGCTCACCGGGATCATCGACTGGGAGGGTGCGTGCGCGGGCGATCACCGCTACGACCTGGTGGCGTTCGCGTTCGACCTCGACGGTCACGGCCAGCAGATCTGGGACCGGGTCGAGACGCTCGTCGAGCCGCACGTGCTGCGGGCGTACGTCGCGCACATGGCGCTCCGTCGCACGGACTGGGCGATCCGCCACCGCCCCGAGGATGTCCCCCGGCAGCTGGACCGCGCCGAGCGCATGCTCGACCGGTAAATCCGCAGCACACCTTCGCTCGCTAGTTGAGCCAGCAAGGCGTGCTGCGCGGTCGACGGACGGCCCGGACGCACCAACACACGGCGGCAACCGATGGCACGCGAGCGTACGAAAAGCCAAACAGTGGCACGGGTGGAGGGACTCGAACCCCCGACCGGCGGTTTTGGAGACCGCTGCTCTTCCAACTGAGCTACACCCGTGCGCGAAGCTACCGTGAATCTAGCGAAACCTTGAGATCTGGCGCCCGATCTGCCATACTTCTACCACATTTCTACCACGGACGGATTCCGCCTGACTCACGCGGTTAGGATAGCAGAGACGGGAAGTCTCCTACGAACAGGAGACGACATGGCGACGGCTTGGGAGACGGTCGAAGCTCACATCTACCGCAAGCCCGGCAACACGAACAGCCTTCAAGTGACCGCCGGTAGACCGCGCAAGTGGCGCGCCGTGCGACGTAGCGTCACGGTCGAACGATCCCCGCACGAAGCACCGCACAACGAGACCGCGAAACAGCACCTAACACGCGCCCGCCTGGAACGCGCACGCCTTGAGACGGAGATCGCAGAGGGACGCGGCGCGACGAAGGGCAAGATCACAGTTCGGACGCTTGTAGCACGCTACTTCGCCGAGTATATCGCCGAGGACTCAGACGAGCCGCGATTAGGCGCGCGTACGATCACGTCCTACAGGCAGCTACTTGATAACCACGTACTGCCGGAGATCGGCACGAAGCGACTTCGCGATCTGGAACCGCTCGACGTTGACGGCGTGTATAGCAAGATGGAAGCGAAGGGACTTTCGGGTACGACGCGGCTACACGCGCACGTCTCGCTATCGGGCGTGTTGAAGTGGGGCGTACGGAAGGGACTTGTTGATCGCAACGTCGCGGCGTTCGCGGATATCCCGAAGAGTTCAACGAAGCGGCAACGCACGTCTACGGCGGACGAGGTAGCAAGGATCCTCGCAGCGACGAAGGCAGAGATTGATCCCGCCGTGGCACCGATGATCGCGTTGACGGCGCATACGGGGATGAGACTCGGCGAAGTCCTGGGGCTTAGATGGCAGGATGTTGACTTCGAGCAACACCGCCTACACGTCATACAGACGTACGGCAGCGATCGGAAGTTCCGCAAGCCCAAGAACGAAAGCTCGGCTCGGACAGTCGATCTTGCGCCCGATATTATCGCCATGCTGCGCGAACACAAGCGCGAACAACAAGCGCACTACATTGAGCATGGACTACGCCCCGATCTCGATATCGTGTTCGCACTCGCTGACGGTTCCGCGCGTGATCAGGACAGAGTAGCGAAGGTGTGGAAGCGCATCCGTACTCGCGCCGGGGTTCCCGGCTTTCGCTTCCACGACTTGCGCCATGCTACCGCCTCTCTACTGCGGTCGAAGGGCGTAGACTTCGGCGTAATCGCTCACCGCTTGGGCCACGCATCCGAGAACACGACGCGGGAGATTTACCGGCACGTTCTCCCCGAGGAAGCGTCAGAAGCGGCGGCGATAATGTCACGCGCGCTCGGCGCGCAATGAGCGAGCCCGAAGAGCGTCCGGTACTCACCGTGCAAGAGACGGCGGAGCTTCTAGGGATTGAGCGCCACTTCGTATATAGGCTGATCGCGTCTGGCGTCATACCGTGTGTGAAGCTCAGCCCGAGCGTATGGCGCGTCCCGCGCGCGATGCTGCTACAGAGGCTTGAAGAGATCGCCTCGAACGCGCCCGAGACGGACACAGAAAGCCCCTCGCTGCGATAGCGAAGGGCGTTCCTGTTCAGCCGTGGGAAGTGTACCGGCGGACTATATGCGGCGCGGCTTGCCGCGCTCTGCCGACGGATCCGCCGTCGCGTGTTCGCTCTCGAAGATGAGCCAGGCGCCGCGCGTGTAACCCTCTATCGTTCGCGTATCGGGCGGCGGCGGGCCGCTCGCCTCACTCCAACCCTCGGCGCCTTTCGTGTTGATCATGTGATCGGCGATCACGGTCTTTAGGGTGAACCCATCATCGGCGATCTTGTTGAGTTCCGCCGTGATCTTCTCGCAGCCGTTGTCGTTGCGCGGCAGTTCGACAAAGCGCATTAGGTATTGCATTGGATCAGTCTCCCATCTACGGCTTGCCGCGTACCGGCGACTCACGCATGAACTCGATCAGCTCCGCCCATGTGCGCTGTCCGCCGTCACGCTTCTTAGGAGACCGCCATACGAGGGTGCCCTTGCTAACGTGTAGCGTCCCTTTGAGCTTGTCGCCGATCCAGACCTTAAACTCTACGTCGGCCCGCTCTAGCTCTCGCTCCGGAGGCTTAAACAAAATCCGATTCGCCATGTCCTGATCCTTCCGGTACGGGCTTAGACGCTGGCCTTGAGAGAGGATCGCCCCCTACGGCCTCGAATCCATATCGGGGAGACCCCTAAAGGGTAGTCACGTCCCGTGCCGACAATCTAGAGAGTAGGAGCGTGGCACATGGTTATCCCGATCCGAGCCGGGTGGCGCGATAAGGTCGAGGCGCAACCTGAATGGCGTGGCGCCTTAGAGTGCGAGTGGGATTGCAGTCAGGGCGGCAAGCTCGATGGCATGTGGACATATCACGTTGGGTATAAGGCCAAACGGCAGGTCACGCTCTACGGTCTACCAGTCGCCCCGCTCGGGGATTCATCGGTGGGCTACATCGCCTGTGAACGATGTCGGCAAGGCCGCTGGTACAAGCGCGATGCCTATCAACAGGCGAGCAGGGATGCGGCCACAAACCTCGCAATTCTCAATCAGGGCGACAACAAGCGCGGTGGTACTCCGTTCCGCCAACTGTTCGACAACAACGCGAACGAGCGGGCGGAATGGAAGGGCATCATGGAGTGTCCGAAGTGCGCCCCTCAACGTGACAAGCTGACGCTGTTCGTTGGGTTCCGAGTTCCCGTGACCATCAACGAACCGTCACGCCCCGAACCTCACCTTACCGGCTGCATCATGTGCTTGCGATGCGAGTTTGGCGCGTGGTTATCCGATGCTGAGTTCGCCGAGTGGGGCGGCATTGCGTCGAACAATCGCCGGAAGGTAGACCCCGACGGCTTGGCGAATGACAAAAGCTGTTGGCAGAAGAACGCAGCGGAGACAAAGCGTAGGTTGTGCCCTGAGTGTGGGCGGGACACGACGCAGTTTGACCACACGCCAGAGTGTGACTACGGCGTTCTGTTGGCCTAAGCCCGGCGAATCGATTTCGCGATCCGCAACCGCGAAAATTGACAGTGGTTTTCGCTCACCTTTGACAGCATTGGTCGCGTACAGGTAGGTTGAACCACAACCGAATAGCAAGTGCTTCTGACCCTCGCAAAGAGGGGCCTTCGCGCCGACGATGGCGGGCCATATAGATCATACGTGATCTGTTTGGTGCCGCCTTTTCGTTTGCCCGAAACGGAGCGCGGCGACTCGGTTGAGGGGACGTTGTGCGTTCGGCGTCTCCGTTCAACTTGCAGACGCGGCATACCGATGCCCGGCGCGATACCGCTCGAAAGAGCCGTCCCTCCGCCCGGCGTCGGAGTCGCGTCACGGTAAGAGGAAGCGCGCGACGTGAACGCCGTCGCTGCGATCGAGCGCGTGTAACGAACAGCGAATGAAAGGCGAACCGATGATTACGGCATCGGAAAGACTCACGCTCCTGGGGCGCGTGAGCGATCTCCGAGGGAACTACGAAACGCTCAACAAGGCCGGGCGCGCGAAGGAAGCGCAAGCGGTTATGAAAGAGATCGAGTCCGTTCTGGACAAGCTCGAAATCGCACAGGGCGAGACCCGGTAAAATCTGCGGGAGACGCGAGGTATTTTCTCGTTGAGGTAGGCGCGTCTCGAAGGGCCGCTAGGCCCGCAGAGACGGTACGCACGATCCCTCCGCGCTCCCGCATATACCGGTTATCTACCAAACGGGACGATCCAGGCCGCAACACGAGCCCGCCATCTGTCCCGCCTCAGATACGAAACGAGCCCCAACGGGCTTGATTATGTCTGCCTGAGACCCTCGCGAGCGCATTTGGAGACCGCTGCTCTTCCAACTGAGCTACACCCGTGCGCTTGCCCAGTATACGAAACACCGGACGGCTGGCGAAACTCAGCGGGCGGCCGATCGCCCGTGCGCGTCTACAACGCGGCGCACTACGTCCGGAAAGTCGCTGCAGATGCTGTCGGCGCCTGCCGCTGCCATGCGGGCCATGTCCGCTTCATCGTCGACCGTCCACACCATGAACGTCAGCGAGCGCAGCTGGCCCTGCCGCACCCGCTCCGGCGTCGCGCTCGCATAGTGGACGCTGACGCCCTGCGCGCCCAGTGAGAGCGCGAACGAGAAGAACTCATCCCAGTCGACGATGCTCCGGCCGTCGGTCAGCAGAGCCGCCGCCATCCGCGGCTCGACCTTCCGCATGCGCTCGACGTTCTGCGGCCAGAACGAGTGCGTCTCACAGCTGGGGATGGCGTCCGCGTCGCGCACCACGGCCGCGATCTGCTCTTCGATCTCCGCCTGCTTGATCTCGATCTGCAGGAGCACCCGATCCTTCGTTAGCGCCAGCACCTCCGCCAGCGTCGGGATGCGTTCCCCCTGGAACTGCGGGACGAATTGCCGCGCGCCGGCATCAAGCGCCCGCACCACGTCGAGCGTCATGCCGTGGACATCTCCGGAGCCGTCGGTCGTGCGGTCGACAGTCTTGTCATGCAGCAGGATCGGCACGCCGTCCGACGTGCAGTGGACGTCGATCTCGATCGCGTCTGCGCCGAGCGCGATCGCTCGCTGGATACCCGCCAGCGTATTCTCGGGCGCGTGCCCCTTGCACGCCGCGTGCGACGTCACCAGCGGACGTCTCATCGCGCGCTCCCCTCGCGCGGGACGAGTGCCAGCAGCGCATCGGCCAGGGTGAGGCCCGCACGGCGACCGAGGGACACCGACTCCTCGTAATTGTTGTTGCGACCGGTCATCCACTCGTCCTCCGGCACGAAGTATCCCAGCGTATCGTGCGCGAGCCCCAGGAAGAGCCGGTGCCGCGCTGTCAACGCCCCGCGAAGCGGAAGGCCGAGCCGCGTCAGCACCTCTCCCGGTGCCGCGAACGCTTCCACATCGTCGCCGATGCGCAGGTACCCCGCGTGAGTGAGCACGGACGTCTTGCCATCGCGGTGCACGAGGCTGCGTTCTGACATCGACGCCAGCGCCGCCACCATCTGCGCCAGGTCGCGGCGGCCAGCAGCGTGCAGCGCGACCGACGCGGCGTGCATCCCACCCGCCCTCGTGAGGACGCTCAGCGCGGGGCCCGCGCGCGCGACGGCAGCGTTGACGCGCTCCGACAGGCCTTCGATATTCATTGGCACCTCCAGCGGCACGGTCCGCACGACGACGGCGCCCTCTACGGAATCCGCCGACGCAAGAGATGCGAGGGCGCGCTCCGCCACCGCCTCGCCGAGCGATTGCGCGGCCTCGAAGCCTCCGTCCCGCGCGGGACTCACGTCGCCGATGGCGCCGTTCATGTACAGCGCCACACCACCCACCGCCTGCTCGACCGCATCGACCGCGTAGCCGCACCAGTCGCGCGAAACTTGGACGTTCTCTCTCCCTGAGGCCGTTGGGTGACAGGCGTAGTTGATGATCGTGCCGATGGGCTCACCGCCCGGCGTGGCAAAGCGCAGCGACGTCAGGGTCTCGTCGGTCTCCGGCCAGCCCCGGCGGTTGCGCGTGACGCCCGCAAGCGATGTGGTGGCCGCGGACCCCCGGGCGGGCTTCATCGCCCCGTACGCCTCGACGATTGCTGAGACCGCACGCTGCGACAAATGCGTGCGATACGCCTCGCCCACGCCGCCCCACAGCCCCTGCGTATCGGGGCTGGCGTGGCTGTGCGTGCAGGCGAGGATGATCGACTCCGGCGCCAGGCCGCTCATGCCTGCGGCATCCGTGCGGATCGCGGCGAGCAGCGGCCCGCTTGCGCCGACCAGATCCAGGGCTGCGAGCGCAAACGCGTTCGTACCGTCACTCACCGCCATGACGCGACACTGCGGGGCGTCATGGACACCGTTGGCGCGCCGCTCGCGATAGGCGCCGAAGCCGCCGAGGTACAGGCCGTCGCGCAGATCCTCCGGGCGCGGGGCGATCGACGCGCAACCCGCACCGGCGCGCAGTTCCCCGCTCATTCGAGCGCGCTCACGTGCTGCTCGACGACGGGCACGGGCGTCAGCCAGAGGAACAGCCCGAGTCCTGCCGCCATCACCACCAGGTCATCGAGCTGGCCGAGGACGGGGATGAAGTCGGGGATGAGGTCGAACGGCATCGCGAGATACACGATGAGCATCGGGAGGATCGCCTTCGCCCGCAGGGGCACCGCCGGGTCGCGGGCCATGCGCCAGACGAGGACTCCCTTCGCCCGGAGCGAAAGTGCCATCACGCGCCGCCTGAGTTCGCGCTTCACGCCGCGATTATAGGTAGAGGCCGACGGCGCAACCAGAAGCTTCGCGACATTCCCATCGCATGGGATATTAAGCGAATGTAAAGACGCCCGTCGCCTCCACAGAACCCGCCGGGCTTGCCGATGCTGAAGGTAGCGGCGACCGTCGTGCAGGGACGGTCATCCGGCTACCTCCTTCCTCTGCCTGTGACGTGGGCCTCGCCCTCGGGCGGGGCCTTCGTCCGTCCAGCGACTAAAGCTCCGACCGCAAGAACCTCCCCCACAAATCGCGCGAGAGCCGGCGAGCGTCCGCCGCGACACCGAGGCGCTCGAAGTAGGCGCAGATCCGGTCGATGTCCCGCTCCAAGAGCTCCAGTGCGCTGTGGTTTGACCGCGGATCCACCGCCTGGGGAAAGTCAATGATCACGGCTCGCTCGCCGTCGTACAGGACGTTGAACGGCGAGAGGTCGCCGTGCACCCGGTCGCACGCCAGCATCAGCTCGATGTCCTGCATCAGCCGCTCGAAGACCTCCCGCGCTTCCTGGTCGTCCAGCCGCACGCTGCTCAGGGGCGGCGCCGGGGAATCCTCATCGCCGATGTACTCCATGAGGATCACGGGCCCCGACTGCGCGAGCGGCGTGGGGACGCCGACGCCTGCGCGATGCAGGACCGACAGCGTCTCGTACTCCGCAGATACCCAGGCGCTGAAGGCGAACTCGCGCCCGGCACGCGATCTCTGCTCGATAGCACGCGCGTACCGGTTGCGCCGCCCGAGCCGCCCCTGTGTGTACACCGCATTGTTGTGGAACCGCCGGACCTGCTCCGAACGGTACACCTTCGCGGCGAGCAGCCGATCCCCGGCGCGACACGCGTAGACTGTCGCCTCCTTGCCGCTCTTCACCACCCCGATCACATCGTCGATCAGGCCCCGGGCGGCGAACTCCTCCAGGGCCAACTCCTGCTCGTGAATCTTGTTCTTGCCCAAATCGACCTTCCATAGCTGGAATCGTGCTTGCCGTTGTGGTCACACACGAGTGCGCGGACGTTTGCGTTCATGAGATGTCCCTCCTCGTCAGAGCCTCCAGAAACCGACGAGACCGCGGCGCAGGCGCGCTCACGGTCCCAATACGAAGAAGACCGCCCGTTCCCGGCGGCCTCATCCACTCACGAATAGTCGTGGTGCGTTACGAGACGCTTCTCTGGGAGCGCGACAACACACGGCTGAATGTTTCGACCTTGACCATGGTTGCGCCTCCTTCCGCCCGCCTCGCGCGGGCTTTTCTCGCTCCAGGGAGCGTAGCCCCTTCCCGGCAGCCGGGTCAAGCTGCCGCTTCCACGGTCCTCCGGTAGGCTGGCGTCGATGGAGCCATCGACCGGCCCGAAGAAGATCATCGTTGTCGGCGGAGGCATCGCCGGCCTCACCGCCGCCTACCGCCTGCAGCAGCGCGGGTTCGACGCCGAGGTGCTGGAGCGCGAGGATACGGCCGGAGGGCGGATGCGCAGCGAACGCCACGGCGACTTCGTCGTCGATCGAGGCGCGCAGTTCATCGCCAGCAGCTACCACAACATGCGGGCGCTGGTCGACGAGTTGGGGCTGAAGCCGAGTGTCCGGAGGCTCAAGACAGGCCGCGGCGCCACCCTCCGCGACGGCAAGTTCGTCAGCGGCAACTACGCCGGCCTGAGGGCGATGCTGCGGGCGCGCGACCTGGGCTGGCCGAGCCGCCTCCGCCTGCCCCGCATCCTCATGGAGCTGCGCCGCTACGTCACCTGCTCGACTTCTACCACATCGAGCGCGCCGCCCCGATCGACGATGAGTCCGCGCGCGACTGGGCGCTCCGCCGCTTCGGCCGCGAGGTGCTGGACTACGTGATCGAGCCGCCCTTCGCGTCGACGTTCACGGTGCTGCCGGAGAATCTCTCGCGCGCGTTCGTCCTTGCGACGATCCGCTACATGTTCTCGGGGTTCCGCCTGCATGCGTTCGAGGGCGGCAACGGCCTCCTCACCCGCACCCTGGCGGCGAAGCTGCGCGTGCGTACCGGCGTGACGGTGGAGCGCGTCGTACCCGATGCGGACGCCGCCATCGTACGCCTCGCGGGCGGGGAGACGTTGCGAGCGGACGCTGTGGTGGTCGCGACGCCGGGGAGCCGCGTGGCAGCGCTCTGCGACGGACTCACCGCGGACGAGCGCCGGTTCTTCGAGGGAGTCCGCTACGCATCGAGCATCATCGCTTTCGTCATGACCTCCACGCCCGATGCCGACCCCGGCGTCTACGGCGCGGGCATCGGCAGGCGCGAAGGCGTCCGCCTGTACGGCATGGCGATGGAGAACCCAAAGGAGGGCGCCGTCCCGCCCGGGAAGACGATGTTCAACTGCGCCTTCAGCGAGGAGTACGCCGCCGAGCTGATGGAACGGCCGGACGAGGACGTTGTCGCAGCGCTGCATAGCGAGCTGCGCAAGCTGCCGCTGCGCGGACTCGACCGCGTCGAAGGGCACGTCGTACACCGCTGGCGCGACATGGTGCCGCAGTTCTACGCCGGATACATCCGGTCACTTGCCGCGTTTGGGTCGCGCGCCGGGCGCAGCGATCGCATCTTCTTCGCCGGCGACTATCTCGTGGGGCCGTACACCGAGGCGGCGCTGACGTCCGGCCTTCGGGCGGCTGACGACGTGAGCGCCCGCTTCGGCCGCGGCTAACCCGCGCGCCCCCGCAGAAGCAGCGCGATCGCGATCAGCCCGGCGAGAAGCAGCAGCCCGCCGATCATCGCCGCGGGGCGCCGCTGGTCGGTGCTGTCGACGATCGGGCCCTGCGCCCTCGGACGCGGAGGCGCCGGCGGTGAGGGCGCCTGCACCGGAGGTCGCGGAGCGGAGGTCGTCGCGGCAGCGATCGGGTCGGGTTGCTGGGGCTCGGGCGGCTGACGCTCGGCCGGCTTTGAGTCCACGCGCGCCGATGCGGCATCCGCAGCAGGAGGTACGGCCGGCGAGGTGGTCGCCGCCGCGAGCGCGTTCGTGTTGCACCGCTGACGCACCGTGTGCTTGCCGTCGCATCCCGGGTCGTGCTGGATGTCCTCAGCCATACTCGGAGGCATCTTACACAGCCGGGGCGCTTGACCGCTCCGCCGGGCGCCACCTAGACTTGGCCGCCGAACAACGAGGGCAGGGAGGCCGGCCATGTTCTTCATCCGCTTCTTCACGGGCTCCATCATCGGCATCATCAGCGGGCTGCTCTTCAGCGTCCTGATGCTGTTCATCTTCCTCGCCATCGTGGTGGTCGTCCTTGCCTCGACGGGCGGCCCCGGCGACTGCGATCCCGGCGGTGGCCCGATCACTGTCAGCACCGCCAACTCCGACACCTTCAAGCAGAAGTGGGACGGGTTCGATGCGATCCTCGATGGGGGCTCGCCGTCGTCTGTCACCTTCAACGAGAGCGAGCTGTCTTCGCGCGCGGTCAACTACCTCGAAGAGGAAGAGGACACCCCGTTCAAGGACGTGCGCGTCTGTGTGCACGACGGCTTCGGTGAGGCCACCGGCCGCCTCGACCTGCTGGGCATCGACGTGAAGATCAAGCTCAAGGGCACGGTGGACCTCACCGGCGAGCACCCCGACGCGGACATCGACAAGATCGAGGTCGGCAACGTGCCTGGCTTCATGACCGGCTCCATCGAGACGCTGGTGAATCGCGCCATCGACGCGGTAGAGAGCGATATCGACCTCGACCATCCCTACACGCCGGAGCTTACGGAAGGAAGCGCCGTCATCGCCGGCCAGCCGTAGAAAGAACATCGCCCTTCGGCGCGTTTCACCCTAGAATCGCCGCATGAAGTACGACCTGATCGTCGCCGGTGCGGGTGCCTCCGGCGCAGTCATCGCTGCCCGCGTGTCGGAGAACCCGCGGCTTTCGGTGCTCCTGCTCGACGCCGGCCCGTACTACCCCACGACGGCGCAGATGCCCGAGGATCTCCTCAACGGCAACAACAACTCCTACGTCGCCCACGACTGGCGCTTCCAGGCCGAGCCCAACCGCTCCGGCCGCACGGTCGCCTTCCCGCGCGGGCGCGTGGTTGGCGGTTCGTCCGCGGTGAACACCGCGATCGCCCTGCGCGGCGTACCCGAGGACTACGACGAGTGGGCGTCGCTGGGGAACCCCGGGTGGGCATGGCAGGACGTCCTGCCGTACTTCCGCCGCCTCGAGACGGACCTCGACTTCGACGGCGACTTCCACGGGACGAGCGGCCCCGTCCCCATCCGCCGCTACCGGGAGGACGAGCTGACGCCCGTGCAGTCGGCGTTCGTCCGCGCGATGCGCGCGACCGGCTACCCGGAAACACCCGACAACAACCACCCGGACGCCACCGGCCTCGGCCCGCACCCGATGAACAAGCGCGGGCGGCAGAGGATGCACGTGGGCATCTGCTACCTGGAGCTGGCCCGGCATCGGCTGAACCTCACCGTCCGCGGCGACTGCCTGATCCGCAGCATCCTCACCGACGGCCCGCGCGCGACAGGCGTCGAGGTGGAGTCCGGCGGCGAGACCTTCGTCGCCGAGGGGGAGCGTATTGTGCTCGCGGGCGGCGCGATCGGTACGCCGGCGGTGCTGATGCGTTCGGGCATCGGCCCGGAAGGACACCTGCGCGAGCACGGCATCGGCGTCGTGCGCGACCTGCCCGGCGTCGGGGCGAATCTGGATGACCACCCGCTACTCGGCGTCGTGTTCGACGCAAAGCCGGGGGTGCTGGACCCGGATGACCCGCTGGTGCAGGTGACGTACCGTTACACGTCGAGCGGCGGCGGGGAGCGCAACGACATGCAGCTCATGCCCGCGTCGCAGCTGGCGGGGGGAGACGGCTCGGCGATGTTCTCGGTCGCGTCGGTGATCGAGCGTCAGCGCTCACGCGGGCAGCTCACGCTCCAGTCGGCCGACCCCCACGTACAGCCGCGCATCGAGAGCCGCTTCTGCGAGCACGACGACGATGTTCGGCGCTTCGTCGACGGCGTTCACATGGCCGTGGAGGCGGGCATGAACCCGGCCTTCGACGGCGCACGCGCCGGGATCCGCTCGCCATCGGAGGAGGTGCTCCGTGACGACGCGGCGCTGGGGGAGTGGTGCCGCCGCATCGCGTCGAGCGGCTTTCACCCCTGCGGCACGGCGAAGATGGCCCCTGCGGCGGACCCGATGGGCGTGGTCGATGAACAGCTGCGGGTCAGGGGCTTCAACAACTTCTACGTCGCCGACGCCTCGGTGATGCCGAAGGCACCGCGTGCCAACCTCCACCTCACCTGCATCATGATCGGCGAACGCATAGGAGAGTGGCTCCTAGACACCTAAGGTCGAGCGTCACGGGTCCCGGACGTCGAACTCCTCTTCGATGAAGTTGTCATCGTCAGCGGTCGTGTAGCACTGCACCTTGTAGTGGCCCGCTTCCTCGACCGTGAAGTCGAACGAGAAGTTGCCCGGGAACGGCGTCTTCTCCGGCGTCCCGTCCGGGTAGGGGGGAGCCGTCGCCCCGCCGATCAGCTTGATCAGGGCCTTGCCGCGCCGCAGCTCACACTGGATCGGCACGTCCAGCGGGTAGTTCTGCTCGTACGTCACGGCGGCGGTCAGCGGCGCACCGGTCTGCTTGTGTCCGGTGACCGTGAGCGACTTGAAGAACTCGGTGCCCTGAGGCCCACCGGCGAAGCCCACACCACATCCGGCGAGGAGCGCGGCGGAGAGCGCGAGCGCGAGCAGGCGGGGCGGCGTCACGCCGGGCATCGTAGTCGGGCGGGGATGCGCGTACAAGCGCCGGACGTAAGATTCGGTTGTGCATGTCCGCCGGCTCCACCCCTGGGACCTCACACCCCGCGATGCCATGCAGCTCCAGCGGGAGCTGGCGGCGCGTGTGATCCGGCGGGGCTCGCCGTCCACGCGGCGCGTCCGCCTCGTCGCGGGCTCCGACGTGGCCTTCGACCGGCCGCACCGGCGAGCGGCCGGGGCCATCGTCGTGCTGGCGTACCCCTCGCTGGAGGTCGTGGAGCGCGTGACCGTCGAGGCGCCGGTCGCGTTCCCGTATGTTCCGGGTCTGCTCTCGTTCCGCGAGACGCCGGTGCTGCTCGGAGCATTCGAGAAGCTGCGCTCCACTCCCGAGCTGTTGATGGTCGACGGCCACGGCTACGCTCACCCGCGCCGCTTCGGCTTCGCCTGCCACGTCGGCCTCCTGCTCGACATCCCGACGATCGGCGTCGCGAAGTCGCGCCTCGTCGGCGCGTCGAAGCGGCTGGCGCTGCGCCGCGGCGCCCGCGCCGACCTCGTCGACCACAGCGAGGTCATCGGCTCGCTGATCCGCACGCGGGACCGTATCCGGCCGGTGTACGTGTCGATAGGGCACCGCATCAGCCTCGAAGCGGCGGAGCGGTGGACGCTCGCCTGCGCGCCCCGCTACCGCGTGCCGGAGCCGACGCGCCTTGCGGACCGCGCCGCCGGCGAAGCCAAGCGCCGCATGCTCGAGGCAACGGTCGACATGATTGTCGAGCAGCGCGCGGGGGAGGAGGGACGCTGGGAGTGGGTGCCGGAGGACGGTGAGGTGGTGTTCCGCCACGACCTGGACCCTATGCCGGCGCACTACGGCTGCGTCGACGGCGTCTACAACCCCGCCGACGGCGAGCTGCTCGATGTTCATCTCATCGATAGAGGGGAGCGGGATCGAGGCGAGCGCCTCCCGGCACGTATCGTCGACGTCCTCCAGCGAGGCGACGGCGACCACAAGCTGCTGGCGGTCCCCCTCCACGCAACGCCGCCGCTCGACGGCGTGCGCGACCGGATCTGGCACTGGTATGTCGCGCACGGTAAACACCTGGTCGGGTGGGGTGGTGAGGAGGCGGCACTCGCCCTCCTCCGCACCTGCCGCGAGGGCTCGTGAGCACCGTGGACCGCCGGACGGAGACGCTGCGGGCGCTGCAGCCCTACATCGAGCGGGCGCGGAGCTTCTCCGGCTGGACCTTCGACGACGTCCGGAAGGCGCCGCTCGACCCCGACCCGCCGTGGGACTACCAGGCGGTCGCGCGGGAGCATGTCGCCGTCGCACGCGACGTGCTGGATATGGGCACCGGCGGCGGTGAGGTGCTGTCGCAGATCGTCGCCGGCAGAGATGCCCGCGTGGTCGCGACGGAGCACTGGCACGTGAACGCGCCGATCGCGCGCGACCGGCTGCGGCCGCTCGGCGGGCACGTCGTCCGGGCCAACAACCTCCGGTTGCCGTTCCGCGACGCCGCATTCGACCTCGTGCTGAACCGCCATGAGGAGCTGGACCCGGCCGATGTCGTGCGTGTCCTCCGAGGAGGCGGGGCGATCGTGACGCAGCAGGTCGGGCACAACCAGTGGGAGGAGCAGCGGCGCTTCTTCCCGCGAAGGACCGTCTGGCCGGACCACTTCGTCACCTACCGGCGCGGGTTCGAAGCGGCCGGCATGCGCGTGGAGGCGATGCGGCACGAGCAGCGTGTGGCCTACGCGACTCTCGGCGACGTCGTGTTCATGATGCTCATCACGCCGTGGGAGGTGCCGGACTTCGACCCGGACGCGGAGATCGACGCGCTGCTGGCGATGGAGGACGCCCTCGGCGGGCCGCAGGGTATCGTCTTCACGGAAGTCCGCTACCTCATCGCCGCCAGCGGCCGGTGAGGGCCCTGCTCGACGGATTTCGTTTCCTCGCTTCTCCCTCCTCGGCGCTCGCCCGGAGGGACGGTTTCGCGTTTTTCTGGCGGTCCATCCCCGCGAAAGGGTTTCGCGGGCCGGGCGGGCTGGAACCTCCCGTCCGACTGTATGCGGCGGGTCTTGGAAGTCGAAGCGGGCTACGTCACCCCGAGCGGGTCCGGCGACCGGGATGCTACTGGACCGGGGTGGCGATGGAGCCGCCGATGGAGTCGAGCCGTTTGATGTCGTCGTCGGACAACTCTCGCAGATCCGTGACGCCGAAATCGCCGTCCCTTCCGATGAAGACGGACACGGGCGCGATGATCTCCTCGCCGCCTCCCTGCTCCGTCTTGAAGAATCCGCCGCCGTCAAGGAGGTCGATGTGCAGTCCGGACGCGTCGTACAGCACCCCCCACGTCGTGCCGTTTGAGCCGAAGCGCGAGCCGAAGGACTCGAACGAGACTCCTCCCTCGGTCGAACAGAAGACGTACTCCTGGCTCGAGGCGTCCGGGAAGGTGAACAGCTCATCGCCCGGACGGATCTCGACCAGCGTGTTGTGATACAGGGAACAAAGCCCGCGGCCGGTGAAGAACAGCACGGCCTCCCCCCGCTCGTTCGTGTGGACGCGGTGGCCGGGGACCAGGGCCACATCGCCGGACTCCACGCGCGCGAGCGTTACGGCTTCGCCGGGATCGCTGAACCCCAGCGTCACCTGATCGGCAAGGGGGACGTCCAGGCGGCCGACCGCAGGGGGTAGGGGCGTCGGCGTGGCGGCGGCTGGCGGCGTGGAGCGCGGCGTCACGGGGCTCGCCGCCGGCGTCGGAGGCGCCAGCGTCGGCGTGGATCCACGATCTTCGCCCTCGCTGCAGGCGACGCCGAGAGACGCCCCGCGAGGACGCATGAGCCGGCGATAACCAGAAGGATTCTACGCAGGGGTGTCGCATCCATTCGCGCGCTCCTTGACGATCATTCGGTCGTTCGTCTCTTCCCGGGTGAGTCGCCGTCCGGGCTCCTTGAGGAGCCAGGTGTCGTACTTCGTGTACTCGGCGTCCGACTCGCACCAGCGGCTGGTGGCCGCATACAGCCGCGCGAGCTGGTGGTGGATCTCTGCAAACTCCTCGTTCCGCGAGAGGGCGCGCGCCAATTCATCCTCCGCCTCCTCCCGCCGACCAAGCCGGATCATCAGGCTGGCCCGCACGACGCGGAGCGGCGCGCTCTCGACGTAGACCTGAAGAAGGCGCGCGAGGGCGTCTTCCTCCAACTGGCGTTCGATCTGGAGCCAGTGCTCTCGTTCCTCCCGTGTCTGGTCCTTCACGGGTTCGTCCTCTTGGCCTTCCGGGAGCCGCTCGTCACGGAGGTGACCCTCTAGCGATCCATAAGCGCGCCGCGCCATCTCGTACACGTCGTCCATCACCGCGGGGCGGTAGTACACATAGCGGTCGATCTCGGTCGCCATCCTGTTCATGCGCTCGAGCGCGTCCTCGATCCTCCCCTCTTCCATATCAGACATCGCGATCACCAACTCGACCGTGAACGCGACGTTGTAGGCCAGCTCCTCGTCGCTCTCGCCTCGCGTCCACTCGAGGATCCGCGGGCTCAGGGTGCCACGATCGTTTGTGACGTACAGCGTCATGCTCTGCCCGGGGTTGCCCAACCCGCCGAACACCACCACACGCGCCCCATGGCGCTTGGCTTCGTCTCCGGCGGCGTCGAGGTTCGTGACTTTCTCGTCCACGGACGTGAAGACGACGTCGGGGAGGCCGTGCTCGATGCTGTGGAACGCCTCGTTCACGGCCGTCTCGAAGCCTGCGTCCCCACCCAGGCCCGCCATCACGGCGAACGCTTCGGGCTCCCGGCCGAACGCGCCGCTGAGCAGCACCACGGCCAGCGGTACAAGCCCTACGCGAACGCTTAGCCAGCGGACCGGAGGAAGAATCTTGAGCGGCTTCGTCTTGTTTTCGTCCTTAGTCTCCGGGTTGGCGTCCTCTCCCCGCTCCAGTTGAACCAGAACCTTGCCGTGCCATCTCGCCCAGGCCACGAGCACGACGGCGGCAGCGATGATGCCGATCACCCAGAGCAAGACGTCCGTCGGAGCGGACCAGAGGCGGTGCGCGGCGTCCAACGCGTAGAGGCTCGCGCCTGCGACGGCGAGCGCAACGGCCGCCGCGACAATGCTGTTGCCCCGATACCACTTGCCGAACGCGAGAGCGCGATTGGCACTGGCGAACGCCAGCAGCGGCTCTATGAGCGATCGGATCGACGTGGGAAGCAGAACATCACGCAGGACATCGGGATCCATGGGCGCACGTCCGTGAACCGCCAGGCGTTTGTTCGCCGTATCGTGCTCCTATACGTCCTTCCAGTCAAGGCTTCTCCGCGCATACTCGCCGAACGCGGGCCGGCTCGCACTTCCGATGCGCTACCATGGGCCATCCCACCCGCTTGGGCACACGAAAGGACGTACCGGGACATGCAAGAACTCCGCGAACGGCTCCACTCGCTGCGCGAGCGCGTCACGCATGTCATGGTGCGCCTTTGACATCCCCACCCTCGAAGCCGAGGCCGCCTCGCTGGAGGCGCAGTCGGCGGCGCCAGAGTTCTGGAACGACAACCAGTCCGCGCAGGAAGTAATGAAGCGCCTCGCCGCGGTGCGCGCCCGTATCGAAACCTGGCGCGGCATCGAGGCGCAGGTGCGCGATCTGCTCGAATTGGTCGACCTGGCCGAGGCTGAGGGCGACCAAGCGACCGCGGACGACATCGCCCGCGACACCGACGCACTGGAGAAGCGCCTCGCCGGCCTCGAGTTCGAGCTCACGTTCTCCGGACCCTACGACGACCGCAACGCCATCCTCGCCATCCACGCCGGGGCCGGCGGCACCGAGTCGCAGGACTGGGCGCAGATGCTGCTCCGCATGTATCTGCGGTGGTGCGAGCCGCGCGGCTACACCGCGGAGGTCATCGACCTCATGCCCGGCGAAGAGGCGGGCATCAAGAGCGCGACCATCGAGGTCACGGGCCCGCACGCCTACGGCTACCTCAAGAGCGAGCGCGGCGTCCACCGGCTGGTGCGCCTGTCGCCGTTCGACTCGGAGCACCGGCGCCACACGTCGTTTGCGCTAGTGGAAGTGCTCCCCGAGGCCACCGCCGGCGCCGACGTCACCATCAACCCGGACGATCTCCGCGTCGACGTGTTCCGGGCAAGTGGGCACGGCGGCCAGAACGTCCAGAAGAACTCCACAGCCATCCGCATCACCCACCTCCCGAGCGGCATCGTGGTGAGCTGTCAGAACGAGCGCTCGCAGCACCGTAACCGCGAGTCGGCGATGCGGGTGCTGGAGGCGCGGCTTCTGGAGAAGGAGCTGGAGCGCAAGGCGGAGGAGCAGGCAAAGATCAAGGGCGATCACGTCAGCGCAGGATGGGCGAACCAGATCCGCAGCTACGTCCTGCACCCGTACAAGATGGTCAAGGACCATCGCACCGGCTACGAGACCAGCGACGCCCCCGGCGTCCTGGAGGGCGACCTCGACGAATTGATCCGCGAGTACCTGAAGACGACGGTGGGGGCGGCCGGTGCGTAGCGCTGTCGTGGCCGCCGCGGCCCTGATCCTGTGTGCGACGGGGGTTATCGCGCCACCGGCGCACGCTCAGGAGCCCATCAGCGTGATCTCCGACGAGGTGCGCAACGAGTTCCCGGCCGGCGTCACCTTCGCGCTGACGTTCAGCTCCCCGTCCGAGCCGCGGGAGGTGCGTGTCCGGTACGAGCTGGCGCCCGACGGCACCGGCGCCACCGCCATCGCCGAGTGCACGGGCACGTCGACCGTGAGCTGCTCCTACACCCTTACCAGCGGCCGCGGCATCTTCATCATCCCCGGCGCCGAGATCACCTACCACTGGGAGGTCGAAGATGCATCGGGGGAGCGCACCTCGACCGAGGAGAAGCTCTACACTCACGAGGACACACGGTTCGACTTCCGCACGCTGGCGGAGGGCAATGTCACGGTGTACTACCACGCAGGTACGGAGTCGCAGGCGCCCACGGTGCTCGAAGCAGCCGTGGAGGCCATCCAGCGCGTAGGCGCGTTGGAACAGACCGAGGTGCCGTTCCCGGTGAAGGTGTTCGTGTATCGGACGGCCAGCGAGATGCAACCTGCGATCGCCCCGAACGGCGGGGGGCCGGGCGTACAGATCCTCGGCGAGGTCGTCTACTCCGACACCGCGATGGTCTCCGTCGACACCGGCGCCCTCGACATCGTCCGCCACGAAATCGCACATATCGTCACCGGGCAGGCGACGAAGGGGCCGTTCGGGATCCCCGGCTGGATGAACGAAGGCATCTCGGTGTTCTCGCAGTCGCAGCCCCTCCCCGGGCACCGTCAGGCGCTGGATACGGCGGTCCGCGCCGACCGCGCGCTCACGATGAATCAGCTGAATTCGTCCGCCACGGGCGCCACCGGCGATACGGTGGGGCTGTACTACGGCCAATCGGGTGACATGATCCGCTATCTCGTCGAGACGTACGGGGAAGAGAAGTTCGCGGAGCTGCTGCGCACCTTCAAGGAGGGCGCCACGCTCGATGACGGCTTCGATCAGGTGTACGGCTTCGACGCGCTGGGGTTCGAGAACGAATGGCGCGTCTCGACCGGCCTGGAGCCGCGCGCTCCCGCCCCGGAGCCGACCACCGGCGCGACGGAGCAGGCCCGGCCCGCCCCGACATCCGAGCCCGGCCGGCCCTCGGGCAGCGCTTCCTCTGATGACGACGGCATGGGCGCCGTCACGATCGCCATCATCGCGGTGCTGTCAGCGCTGGTGCTCGCATCGGCCGCTGGGGCAGCGGTCGCCGTCCGCAGCCGCTTGCCGTAGCTACGCAACAAGCGCGCCGATGCCCCCGGCGATCACTGCCGCAACCGCCAGCGCCGCCGCCACCGACAGGAAGACATCGCGGCGCGGAAAGCGCGCGTCCAGCCGCCTCGAGAGCGGCAGCGCGACCATCACCACTGCCTGCAGGTACGCCAGGATGCCGATGATCGCCGACGGCAGGATCAGGATCGCCGGGGAGTACTCGTACCAGTCGTATTTCGCCTCCCCACCCGCCGCCCAGCCGATGATGTACGCCGTGAGCAGGACGATGCCGGATCCGAACAGCGCCATGGCCGCCCACCCCGCCCGGAGGAGCATCAGCGGTCGGTGCGGGCGGCACCGGACCCGCCGGAGGGCGCCCGCCCAAGGTCGATGAGCCGCGCGCCGTAGATCGACGGACGGTAGTCGTACAGCGCCGCTGTGCTCCGGCCCCCGTCCTGCGTGTACATGAAGCTGTAGCCCTCCTCGCGGAAGCGCTCGAAGTCGTCGTAATCGAGCAGCCAGACGTAGATAAGTTGCCGCTGCGGGTCGGTCGCCTGGCCCTTGTCGGAGAGCTGGCTGATCGAAGATTTGTCCTTCTCGAGGATGCCCAGCTCCAGCCGGTCGTGCTCGAGCACCGCCAGCTGCGGGTACACGAAGCCAGTGATCAGCACCGTCCGCTCCGGCGCCTCGAGCGCCGCCAGATCCCGCGTGTACGCCATCTGCGCGCGCATGGTCTCGCGGTTCGAGAGCAGCAGCCCGCGCCCGAGTTGGGCGTTGGTGAACGCCTCGCTGTCGATCTCGTCCCCCGGCGACGTGAGGTCGACGAACCCCGCCAGCACCACCGCGGCGATCGCACCGGCCAGCGCCCAGGTGCGGAAGTACCTCGCCATCAGGAAGAAGCCGAACGGATACAGCGGGATCAGGTACGCCGCCTCGTGCGGCAGCCGTGCGAACGTGATCGCGGTCAGTGCGATCACGATGACCCAGAACATCACCTGCTTGTCGCGCCAGACGTCCGACGGCAGCCGCGTCAGCCGCGGCAGTGAGACGGCGGCGGCGGCGATCACGCCCATCGCGCCGATCAGGCCCAGGCAGTCCTTCCCCAGTAGGCGCAGCACCTGCAGGTACCAGACTTTCGTGTCGTAGAAGTCGATGAACTGCGGCCCGTAGCGCCAGGCGATCGGCGCGTACGCCAGGATCGTCACCGCCAGCGTCGACGAGATGAACGGCCGGATCTCAGCGCGCTGGCCGTCGCGCCAGAGGTACACCGCGAACGGCAGCAACATCAGCAGCGACGTGGACCGCGAGGCGGCGGCGAACCCCAGCAGGAGCGCCGCCGCAAGGTTTTGCCGCAGCAGCACGAAGTAGTACGCCCCCAGCAGTCCAGTCAGCGCCCACATGTAGTCCATCGTCGTCACGCTGTTGATCCACAGCAGGGGCGTGAAGGCGAACCCGACGACGAGCAGCGCGCGATTCGTCAACCGCAGCAGCGTCACGATACGCGCGAAGAACCACAGACCCCCGAGGGATACGGCGACGGTCAGCAAGTTCGTCGCGATCCAGCCGCCCTGGATCACCAGCGCGTACCCCAGCTCCGGGACCGGATAGCCGGGCAGCCGCGACGGGTAGTACTCCCCGTTGTCCCAGAGCCAGTGGCCGGTGAGCGCGATCCGCCAGGCGTCGGGATCGGTGCCGTAACCGAGATCAAGAAACGGCGCGCGGCTCAGGACGAAGGCGAGCGCCAGCGCGGCGAAGGTCAGCGGCTGCGCCAGATCCCAGTCCAGGGCCCGCGCGAGCGTCGTCCCGCGCCCGATGCCGGCGTCACGCCCCTCGGTGATCGCGCTCGTCGTCATCGGCCGGGATCGCCCTTGGGTCGCTCGGCGCCGGCGTGCCGCCAGACGGCGTACACCCGTTGCGCCGCGGTGGTGTGCGCGAGGACGGCGAGCACCCAGAGCGCCCACCGCACCACGCCGTGCCCTACGACCAGCGCCCCGCCCAGCAGCAACACCCGCTCGGCGCGCGTGAACAGCCCCTCGCGCAATTCCAGCCCCTCACCCTCGGCCCGCGCGCGCACGTAGCTGACCATCACCGACCCGACGATCGCCGCGTAGATGACGGCGATCTCCTCGGTGTGGCCGCCCAGCTCCGCGTAGTGGAAGAGCAGGCCTGCGAGCACCGCCGCCTCGGACAGGCGGTCGAGGACGGAGTCGAGCACCGCCCCGAAGGGGCTGGCGGTGCCGGTCTTGCGGGCGAGCGCGCCGTCGAGCAGGTCGAGCCCGCTCGCGATGAGCATGACCACGCCCGCCCAGAGGAAGTGCCCGCCCGCCGCCAGCGCCCCTGCGGCGACGTTGCCCCCGAACCCGAGGACTGAGATCACGTTCGGGGTGACGCCCAGAGCCGCCAGCGGCGTCACGATGGGGTCGGTGATGCGGGTGGAGACGCGGTGCGGGACGAGGGTGAACGTGGGCATGCGGTCGGAGCCTACCGGCGGCCATGGCGCATGGGCAAGGTGCATCCGTGCCCGTTCAGAGGGCAGGCGCGGGAAGCTCGTCCTCGATGAAGTAGCGGACGCGCTCCTTCTTGAACTCGCGCGCGCTCCAGAGGATCTCGTAGTCACGGACCCCAACACGCCCGGACAACTCCTCGACAATCGCCCGAACCTGCTCGCGCGACTCGCAGTGCACCATCGAGAAGAGCGGGTAAGGCCAGTCGGGAAAGGTGGGCCGCCAGTAACAGTGGCTCACGCGGCTGTCAGCGGCCAGCTCCTCGCCCACCTGCTCGATGCGGTCGTCGGCCACGCGCCAACAGGCCATGCCGTTGGCGCTGAAGCCGGCCTCGGCATGGCGCAGGACGGCAGCGAAGCGACGCAGCAGCCCGTCGTCGTGCATCTGGCGCAACTCCGCGACGAGGGCGGCCTCATCCATACCGAGGGCGCGGGCGGCGTCAGTCCAGGGGCGGCTGACGATCGGCAGGTCGTCCTGGCAGACACGGATGATCTCGCGTTCGCGGGCGGTCAGCTCCCTACGCGGGGCCACACGGCGCTCCGGCTTCGGCTTCGCGTCAGTCGTCATCCCGACGACGTCGTATTCGACGGCGATCTTGAACAGCCGGAGCGCCGGCAGCACGATGTGGCGCTCGGCGCCGGCCCGCGCCGCCAGTTCCGCCACCGTCCCGTCGAAGTCGCGCTCGCGCGGGATCGCGAGAACGAACCAGATGTTGAAGCGGTGCTCGCGGGCGTAGTTGTGACTCACGCCCGGGTGCGCGGAGATCACCGCCGCCGCTTCCTCGAGCCGCTCCGGCGGGACCGATAGGGCGATGAGCGCGCTCTTGTAGCCCAGGCGAAAGACGTCGAAGATGGGACTCAGGTGCCGGATCACGCCGGAGTCGCGGAGCGCGCGCGTGCGGCGCAGCACGTCCGCCTCGCTGATCGCCAGCTCCTCCGCCACCGCCGCGAAGGGACGCTCGACGAGCTGAAAGGAGCCCTGGAGGGCATTCAGCAGCAGCCGGTCAGTCAGTTCCAGTTCCGCCATGTTACGAGTAGCGCTCCTCGGTCCACGGGTCGCCGTGGATGTGGTAGCTGTACATCTCCCAGAAGCCCGGGCGCTCCTCGTCCATGAAGGCGAGGCCGCGAAGCCACTTCGCGCTCTTCCAGAAGTACAGCTTCGGGACCACGAGGCGCATCGGCCATCCGTGATCCTTGACGAGCGGCTCTCCGCTGTGCTTGTGCGCGAGCATGACGTCGTCGTTCATCAGCTCCGCGAGCGGGATGTTCGTCGTGTAGCCGCCGTAGCTGTGCGCCATCACGTGCTTCGCGCCCGGCTTCGGGCGGACGCGTTGCATGAGGTCCAGAAACTTCACACCCGTCCAGTTGTTGTCGAACTTGCTCCAGTGGGTGACGCAGTGGATGTCCGACCGCAGCTCCGTCTGGGGCAGCGCCAGAAACTCCTCCCACGTGAAGTGCGCTTCATCCTCGACGTCGCCGACGACGGAGAACTTCCACGTCGCGAGGTCGACCTCCGGGATGCCGCCGTAGTGCAGGACCGGCCAGCCGTCGGTGACCTTCTGCCCCGGCGGCAGGCGGTCGCCGTACTGTTCGCGGTCCTTCGCCGAACGGCGGCTGAACAGGTCGAGGGCCATGGAGCTTCCTTTGCCGATGCAAGATCAATCTGAGGATAACAGGCGGCATCGCGGCGTTCCTGCGTAAATCCCGCCGGGAGCACCTGCTTGTCTAGTGCCAGAGGCCCGCAGACGTTACGGCAGCTCGATGCAGATCAGGTTCGGCTTGTCGCGCAGGTTCGCGTCCTCCGTCTCGCAGCGCTCCCCTTCGGGCACCTCCTCTTCGAGCGAGGCGTACACCCGCATGGACTGCCCGTCCGAGGAGTACCAGTACCCGTTCTGGATGGGGTCGCCCAGCGGGTCCTCCGGCGGCTCCACCCGCACGTACTCTTCCACGCTGCAACCCACGTCAAGGTCCTTGAAGGCGCACAGCGTCTGCACGTTGCCGTTGGTCGTGGGGAATGATCCCTCAGCATCGCGGAGGCTGTTGAAGCCATAGGCCAACGTCAGCAGATCCGCTTTGCGTCGGCCGTCACGCTCCTCAGCCGTCCCAGAGGCCCCGGCGATGGTCGGCCGCGGGCGCGGCGACGGGGTGACTCCGGGGGGCGGACGGGTCGGCGCCACGAAGGTGCCCCGGACCGGCGTGCCGACCGCCCCGAGGTACGCCGCGGGCTCGGCGTCGCTGTCCGCCGTCAGGTCGAACCAGGCGATGCCCAGCAGCGCCGCCGCGAACAGCCCGACCGGCACGATGATGTTCCAGCGCATACCGCGCAACCGGCTCATTCTCGCGCCGCCGTCATGAGGTCGTCTCCAAGGACTCCTCCACGGAGAGATGGTACGGCACCTCGATGATCACGGTGTTGGGACGCTCGACCAACGCATGCTTGAGCCGCCGGGACGACTGGTTGTGCAGGAACTGCTGCCACGGCCAACGTGTCACATATTCCGGCAACACAACAGTGATCACCTGCCCCGGATCCCTGTGGTCGAGCTTGTCGACGAATGAGAGCATCGGCCCGAGCAGCGACCGGAACTCCGACTCAACGACAACCAGGGGGACATCGAGGACGTGGCGCTCCCACTCCGTACGAAGGTCATCGGCCTCCTGCATGTCGCCCGTGACATGGATGGCGGTGACGTTGTCCGAAATGGAACGGGCGTAGGACACGGCGCGTAGTGTCGCGCGATTCATATCATCCACGGGCAGGATCACGGGTTGTCCGTGGCGCCCCGCGCCGAGGTCAACGAAGATCTCGTCTTCATCGACCGCCAGCCGTCGCTTTACATCCCGATAATGAAGGCCCATGAGGGCGCAGAACAAAGCGGTGATGGCGATGGCCGCCATGGTGATCCATGCGCCGTCGACGAGGCGGGTGGCGCCGACGATGACCATGACGAGTCCGGTGGTCGCCGCGCCTGCAAGATTGATGGCCATGGAACGGCGCCATCCTCGCTCCGGATGACGTCTCCAGTGGACGACCATGCCGAGTTGAGAGAGCGTAAATCCGACGAACACTCCGAGTGCGTAGAGCGGAATGAGGCGGTGCGTGTCGGCGTTGAAGAGGATCAGGAGGGCGGCCGACGCCAGCGCGAGCGCCATGATGCCATTTGAGTAGCCGAGCCGGTCGCCGCGGAATGTGAATACGTGCGGGGCATAACCATCGCGGGCCATCGCCGAGATCAGCGACGGCAGGCCGGCAAAGCTGGTGTTGGCGGCGAGGACAAGGATCAGCGCGGTGGCGCCCTGGACGATGTAGAACAGGGGTCCGCCATCGAACACCGCGTCGGCGACCTGCGACACCACTGTGCGGGTCTCCGACGGTTGAATGTCGAGGTTGTGCGAGAGGACGGTGATGCCGATGAACATGGTGCCGAGAATGGCGGCCATCCATCCGAGGGTCGTCGCGGCGTTTCGGGAGGACGGGGGCTCGAATGAAGGCACGCCGTTGGAAATGGCTTCGATTCCGGTGAGGGCGGTCGCCCCCGAGGAAAATGCCCGCAAGACGAGGAGGAGCGTCACCTCGCGTCCGCCAAATTCCGCCGCATCGCCCGGCGGTGCATATTCGATGCCGCCGAATGCCGCCCGGCCGAGCCCAACAAGAATCATCAGCCCGAACGATGCGATGAAGAAGTACGTGGGTATGGCGAAGATCGTGCCCGACTCACGCACCCCCCTCAGATTTCCCAGCGTGAGGAGGGCCACGAAGGTCAGGGAAAGCGGTATCTTCGCATCGTGGAGCTCCGGCACCGCGGATGTCACGGCTGCGACACCGGCGGCGGTGGACACCGCGACGGTCAGCACGTACCCCACGATGAGCGCCGAGCCCGCAACGAGCCCTGGCGCGACGCCCAGGTTCTCCAGCGCCACCTTGTACGCACCGCCGCCCTGCGGATACGCGCGTACGGTCTCCCGATACGAAATCGTGACGATAGCCATCAGCGCGACGATCGCGATGCTGATCGGTATCGACCAGGTGAGCGCGACTGTTGTCGCAAGGACGAGGACGAGCAGGATCTCTTCCGTGGCGTAAGCCGTCGAGGAGAGCGCGTCCGAAGCGAAGATGGGCAACGCCTTGAGCTTGCTCAGCCGCTCCTCGGCCAGCCGGGACGTGGCGAGCGGCGGTCCGATCAGGACGCCCTTGACCCTCCTCCATGCGCGGGCGGAGACGGTCCGAGGTCTCTCCGCAACGCCGGTCGCGCGAATCGTCCCCTCAGTGTCGCCCCGCTGGAAAGCGCGCTCTCCCGTGCGCGTGAGGCGAGCGAACCGCGAACGCGATCTCGTCCCGCGGATAATCTCCGCCGTCTCGATCTCAGGGGCGGCGCGGCGATCCCGCGGCACCCGGAACGCGATCGGCTCGCCGCCCGGGGGCGCGCCACGCGTGGCCCCGTCCGGCCCAGCCGCCCCGTCCCCCGGGTCCGGCGGCGGCTCTTCCCCGGCCTCCGGCCGGCCCTCGCTGGTCACAGTGTCTGCCTCATCCTTGAGAGAGTATCGCTCGTCTGATCGGTCACGCGAGCGGCGGGATTGACTGCCGCGCCGGCCGCATATGCTAGGCTGCTCGCGAAATGAGCCTTCTCAACGCTCCCGAGGTGCGCAAAACCCGCGGTCCATCGCCGCGGGGCGCTATCGCCTGCCGGTCGATTCCCCGATAGGCAGGCCGGATCCCGCCCCCCTATACTGGCGGGACGTTTCAGGGAGCACCAACTTATGCAGGTCGAACTGTACGACACCACGCTCCGCGACGGCGCGCAGATGGAGGGCATGTCCCCCTCCGTCGAGGACAAGCTCAAGATCGCCCGGAAGCTGGATGAGCTGGGCGTCCATTATGTCGAGGGTGGCTGGCCCGCCAGCAACCCCAAGGACGCCGAATTCTTCGTCCGGGCCCAGTCGCTGAACTTCCAGCACGCCCGCCTCGCGGCCTTCGGCTCCACCCGCCGGGCCGGCGGGGACGCCGCCAGCGACGCCAACCTCCTCGCCCTCCTCGATGCCCGCACGCCCATCGTCACCATCGTCGGCAAGACCAGCGACCTCCACGTGCGCGAGGTGCTGGAGACGTCGGCGGAGGAGAACCTGGCGATGATCGCCGACTCCATCCGCATGATGAAAACGAACGGCCGCAGCGCCTTCTTCGACGCTGAGCACTTCTTCGACGGCTTCTACTCTGACCGCACCTACGCGCTCCAGTGCCTGAATGCCGCCGCCAGCGCCGGCGCCGACTGCCTGGTGCTTTGCGACACCAACGGCGGCATGACCACGGAGCGGCTGGTTGAAGCGATCCGCGCTGTGCAGGCGGTCCTCGACGTGCCGCTGGGCATCCACACCCACAACGACGCCGAGCTGGCCGTCGCCAACTCGCTGGCGGCGGTGGCGGAGGGGGTGCGGCAGGTGCAGGCGTGCGTGAACGGCTACGGCGAGCGCTGCGGCAACGCCAACCTCATGTCCGTCATCGCCAACCTCAAGCTCAAGCTCGGCCTCGACGTGATCTCCGACGAGCAGCTCGCGATGCTCACCGAGGTGAGCCACTACGTGAGCGAGATCGTGAACATGGTGCCGGACCCGTACCAGCCGTACGTGGGCACGAGCGCCTTCGCCCACAAGGGCGGCCTGCACGTCGCGGCCATGACCAAGACCGACGTCAGCTACCAGCACGTCCCGCCCGCATCGGTCGGCAACGTCCGACGCCTGCTGGTATCGGAGCTGGGCGGCAGCCGCGGCATCCAGCAGAAGCTCAAGGAGGCCGGCTTCGAGTTCGAGCTGTCGCGCGACGACGCCCGCACCCTCCAGGAGCTGGTGAATGAGCAGGAGTCGAAGGGCTACCAGTTCGAGGGCGCCGAGGCCTCGTTCGAGATGCTCGTCCGCCGCACCCGCCCCGGCTACACGCCCCCGTTCGAGCTGGAGGACTTCTGGATCGTCGAGCGGAGCGCCTCCCCCGCGTCCGGCCACGGCCGCGAGATGCAGTCCGAGGCGATGGTGAAGCTGCGCATCGACGGGAAGCTGCTCCAGACTGCCGCCGAGGGCAACGGTCCTGTGAGCGCGCTCGACTCCGCCGTGCGCAAGGCGCTCGTCGAGTATTTCCCGGCGATCTACGCTGTGAAGCTCGTCGACTACAAGGTGCGCATCATCGACAGCGCCGGCGGGGCGAACGCCGCCGTCCGCGTCCTCATCGAATCGTCGGACGGGGAGCACTTCTGGACGACCGTGGGCGCCAGCACGGACATCATTGAAGCATCGTGGCTGGCGCTGGCGGACTCGCTGGAATACTTCCTCGTGAAGCGCGCTGGCTGGATGCCCGGCTAGCCGAACTCACTGAACCGCAGAGACACAACAACGCGGAGGAATCTGATACCCTCCGCGTCTCTGCGTCTCTGCGTCTCCGTGGCACCCTTACGCTCCCGACATGGCTGACACGATCGTCTGCGTGGAGGGCATGCCGCGCTGGTAGAAGCGCACCTTCCCCTCCCGGTCGATGCCGACGACGGTGCGGCTGACGATGTTCAGGATCGGGATGGGCATGAGCGCGTCGTACGCCCGCGAGACCTTCGCCCCGTCGTCGAGGAGCAACGGCGTGCGCAGGTTGTGCTTCTCGACGAACTTCTTGTGCGCCCGGGCGCTCCCGGGGTTCACCCCGAACACCGCCACCCCCGCCGACTGGTACGTGTCGTAGTCGTCGCGGGCGGCGCAGAGCTGCCGGGTGCAGCCCGGCGTCTCGTCGGCCGGGTAGAACATCAGCACCACCGAGGACTTCCCGCGGAAGTCCGCCAGCCGCACAGCGTTCCCGTTCTCGTCCTCCAGCGCGAAGTCCGGCGCTTCCTGTCCGATGTCGAGCATGGCCTCTCCTCCCGTCACCTTGTCTGTGCGGGGATTCTACGTGGGAACGGGCGCTGTGGCTCTACCGGACGGCTGCCGCTTCGGCGAGGAAGACCCCTCCGCCTTCGACGCGGACGGCGTAGCACCGAGCCGGCCGCACCGCCGGGCCCTGCACCACCTCGCAGCCGCGCGCCAGGTCGAAGCGGCTCCCGTGCGACGGGCAGGTGAGCGCCGTCCCCTCGACGCCCCCGTCCACCAGCGGGCCGTTCGCGTGGGGGCAGCGCGCCTCAATCGCGTAGACAGTCTCGTCGACGTTGAGCAGCGCCACCTGCTCGGCGCGGAAGTACACGACCCTGCGGGCGCCCGCCGGAAGCTCCGCGGCGTCGCAGACGCGCGTCCAGGCGCCGTCCGCTGCCTCATCCGGCCGCTCGATGCGCGCGCCGGCCCCCCCGATGGCGTCGAGCGCGCCGCGCACCGTCGTCGCCACGCAGGTGAAGGCCGGGGTATCGCGCACGGTGTACAGGCTGGACTTCGTCTCGCGCAGTTCCATCACCAGGTCCAGGAAGTCGCCGGGCTCGTCCGTCTCGAACGCCACGACGAACTCCTGGTCGTCGATCCCGAAGGAGTACGTCGTGTTGAGCTTTACGCTCGGGTACTTCCGGCCGATGCGGATATGGTCGTCCATCATCGCCTGGCGTTCTTCCTGCGGAAGGTTGTACCAGGCCCGCGTCTTCACGAAGGGATATACGAAGAGGTACTTCGCCGTCCCCGGCTTCAGCCGCAGCCGCCGCGACGCCGCCGCGCCCGCCTCCGTCTTGTCGGCGTACTGGCTCTTCCGCGTCAGCGCCAGGTAGGCGTAGGGCGTCGAGAGGTAGGGGCCGAGACGCGTGCTCAGCAGCGCCGTCGCCGCCTGCTGAAACGGCGACAGGTCGTCGCTGATGTGCCAGAACATGAAGTCGGCGTCCCCGCGCACGCCCACGAGCGAGTACGCCCGCACCTGCATCTCTGACGAGAAGGCCTCGACCGCCGCGACCGCTTCGTCCTTGATCGCCTCACGGTCATCCGTAGAGAGCGCGCGCCACGAGGCGTTGGCCTTGTAGAAGATGAACTGCACGTACTGACGCGTCGCCGGCGGGCCCGACGGCTGACCGTTCGTGCGGTCGCCGCTCACGACACGCTCCCGGCCGCCGCGGCCTCCTCCCGGAAGTCGCAGGCATACAGCTCCTCGACGCGCGCCAGCTCGTCGGCGGTGAACCCCGGCGTATCGGACGCCGCGGCGAACTCGACGAGCTGCTCCTCGTCGTAGATGTTGGGGAAGGCCGACGCGACGCTGGGTTCCGACAGGATGAACTGGAGCGCCGCCTGTCCGATCGTGCGGCCGCGCCCTTCGGTGAGAAAGCGCAACGTCTCCAGCTTGCGCAGCCCCTCCTCCAGCCACTCGGGCGTCCGGTGCCGGCGATGGTCGTTCTCGCTGAACGTGGTCGCGGCGGTGTAGCGCCCCTCGAGCATGCCGGAGGAGTGCGGCACCCGCACCAGCACGCCGACCCCCAACTCCCGCGCGATGGGGAAGAAGTCGCGGCCCGGATCCTGCTCAAACATGTTGTAGATGGTGTGCAGTACGTCCGCCCCCCGCTGGCGCATGGCGTACAACCCCTCCTCCTTCCAGCCGATCGCCGGGCCTAGGGCAACGCCGTAGGTGCGGAGCTTCCCTTCGTCTCGCAGTTTCTCCAGCTCCGCGAAGAGGTCGTCGCTCATCAGCGCATCCATCTTCGGGTTGTGCAGCTGGTAGACGTCGATGCGGTCGGTGCCGAGCCGGCTCAGGCTCCCTTCGACCGCCTTGCGAATGTACGCTGGGCTCCAGTCGTGCGGGATCTCCTTCTGCCCGCGGCGCTCGTTGCCGTACGTGTAGAAGTCGTAGCCGCCCTTCGTGGCGATGACGATCTGGTCGCGCACGGGGCCGAGCGCCTCGGCCAGCAGCGTCTCGCCCTTGCCGTTGCCGTAAGTATCGGCGGTGTCGAAGAACGTGACCCCGAGATCGAACGCCCGGCGGGTGAGCCGGCGCGCGAAGTCATCGTCGTCGATCCCCCACCAGCCCGTGCTGACGGTCCACATCCCGAACCCGACGGCCGAGACGGTGATGCCGCTGTCCCCGAGCAGTCGAAACTGCATGCGCGCTTCTCCTGTGCGGTGATGTGCATGAAGCGTATCGCGCGGGGGCGTCAGCGTCGCGGCGGACGGGCAGATTTGCGCGGATTTGCGCCGCTCGCGCTTGACGACAGCTCCGCCCCGATGGCCGCCAGGAGCGCGCGCTGCCCGGCGTTCGAGCTGACGAGCATCCGGCGCCAGCTGCCGGACAGCCGGACGTCGGCGAAGAGGCCGGCCGGGTCCTCGTGGAAGTGCACGAACGCCTGGGATCGGCGGTAGAACACCCCTCGCTTCCTCTCCGTCAGCCCGTCGAGGCGGCGCAGCCGTTCCAGCAGACCCGTCAGCGCGTCGAGCGCATCGTCGGTCGCGTGTTTCATGTCAAGCAGCAGCCTACGCGACGGGCGGCTCGCACGCCCGGCGTCGAACGGGCGTCACCACCCGGTCGGTATTCACCCAATACCCCCGGCGACAAGTCATCAGCGACCAGGAGCCCAAGTCAAGGAGGGAAGGGCGCTTTCAGCAGCGCGTCGCCGTTCAGCACGTAAAGCACGCCGTTCCCCTCGTCGACGGACACCGCCCGCAGGTCGGTGAACGCCGGGCTGACGATCTGGCGCAGGAACGTTCCCTCCGGCGTCGCGATCACCACGCGCTTGTTGCCCCGGTCCGCCACGACGATCCGGTTCGAGCCGGGCAGCACGGTGAGCGACGCCGGCGAGAGCAGCGGCCGGTCGATGCCGGCCAGCGGGAACGGCGCCTCCGCCCGCCCGGAGAAGCGGCGGATGCCGCGCTCGTTGTCGAGCACGTACACATCCTGCCCGACGGTCAACTCCGTGGCGTCGCTCAGGTCGACCGGATCGAGCAGAGCCGTGCGCTCGCTGTCGAACCCGCCCTGACCGGGTAGGTAGCGCCACACCTGGCCCTCCTTCACGTCGAGCAGGTAGAGGTTGCCCGCCGACGCGGCGATCGCGTCGAGGGATCCCCACGCGTCCGAGCCACGGACGGTCAGCGGCAGCGATCCCCGGTCGGGGAAGTATCCGAACGCCTGCCGCTGCGAGTCGAGGATGATGAGGCTCTCGGTCTCTGCCGACCACGAGATCTGCACCGGGCGCGACGCCACGACGAAACCCGCCGGTTCGCCTTCGCTGAAGACCGTCTCCGCCGCCCGATCGCCTTCGAGCGCGACGCGCAGTACGCGGCCGCCCTCGGCGTCGAGCAGGTAGGCGTAGTCGCCGCCGACGACGGCGCGCGTTACGGCGAGCGCGCCCGTGACCTGCTGCGGCAGGTCGGCGATCGTCGTGAACTCGCGGATCTCGAAGACGGCGTTCAGCACGCCCAGCGCCGTCGCCACATCGGCCTGCAACGCGATCACTTCGCCGTTGTCCGCGTGGATCTTCTCCGCGTCGGCGAGGTTCATCTGCGCCTGCGTCAGCAGGTCGCGACGCGCGCCAGGATCGTCGGTGGACTGCGCCCGGGCGTTCGATCCTCGCGCATCGGCGAGCAGCACGCCGAAGCGCTCCTCGCGGCTCTCCTTCACCGACCCCGGCAGCTGCCACCAGATGAGCAGACCCAGCACCGCCAGCGCCACCACCCCGAACACCAGCAGGCGCGGGACCTGAATCCTGGGGATGGGCGGCGTCCCGGTCGAGCGGCGGTAGCGGGGGGTCGCCGAATCGCCCCGGACGCGCACCCCCGTGGCGGGCGGCGGCGCCGTCGACTCGGTGATCTCGCGCACTTGCTCCGCGATCGGCCGCTGGGGCGGCAGGAAATCCTGCATCCCGCCCGCCGCGAGGGACGCCTCGGCGAGCGCCGGCGCGGTGTCCGGCGCATCGGCGAGCACGCCGACGGCGACGGGCGGCTGCGCGTCGCCGAGGGGCGGCGCCGTGGCCGCCGCCGTCTCATCACCGTCGCGGGTGAGGTAGTCCGGCGGCTCCTCCCGCTGCTCGAAGCACGACAGCAGTACGAGCGAGAAGTCCGCCCGTCCGCGCGCCAACATGTACAGCTCCGACAGCGCGTCGTCGGCGCCACGTTCGAGAATGCGCTGCACGTGCTCCGCCGGGACGATCGCGTCCAGCTCCGTCGATGCCACCAGCACCAGGTCGCCCGGCGCGAGGCTGATGCGCGTCAGCCTCGGCTCGAACTCGTCCGCCATCCCCAGCGACGCTTCGAACGCCGCATCGTCAGCCTGCAGCCGGCGGAACTCACCGTCGCTGAGCACGTACGCGAGGCTGGGGCCGTGCTGCGCGATATACGCCTCGGGGCCGCGCAGGGCGAGGCAGGTGGCGCCCGCCGCCACCCGATGCTCCTTCAGGCTCTTCCGGTTCCACTCGCGCAGGTGTTCGTGCGCCGCCCGCAGCGAGCGTGTGAGCGCGCCGGTCAGCGACAGCGGGTCCTTCGCGTAGAGCCGCGCGATGACGTCGACGAGTTGCGCCGTGTATCCGGCGCTGACCTCGGACGCCGGCTCGACGACGACGTATAGTTCGTCGGCGTCGTCGTCAGGCCGCTGCCGGATGAGCGAGCCGAGCCACGGCCCCTCCTCCTGCGCATGCCCGTCGACGATCGTGAATCGCCCGACCCACGTGCGGACGCTCATGTCCCTCCCGTCCCCTGGCCCCGCCGCCCGGAGTGTGCCCCTGCCCGACCGCAACACGCCGCCGCGCGCCTGGGGATAAGGCATCACGCGGTCTCGCGACGATCGGGGAGATGGTGCGAAAGCCCGTGCCGAGCCGCACAGGCCGGCACCAGTATACGCGGGCGCGTCGTCCGGCACAGCCGTTTCGGCCCGTGATGGGTGTTATGTCGTGTGTCCGGCGGACCGCGTCGAGACGGCGCGGACGCGGTACGTGCACGAGCCGTCGCCCCGCAGCAGGCTGGTGGTGAGGCGCGCGTCCGCCCCGACGAGCCGGCGCACGAACTCCACGTCCAGCGCGCAGACGGCGCTGTTCCGGGTCGCCACGTTCGGGAACGGGCAGGTCTGCTGGCTGATGAGGAAGTCCGCGCCCTCCGGCCGGCACTCGGCGAGGCAGCCCCGCTCCTGGATGATCCGTGTCGCTTCGCGCACGCGTTCGGCGGCCGTCATCCCCTCCATGCGCGGCAGGTATGGCTCCGCGAAGCGCGCCGCGACGTTCTTCATCAGCCGCTGCAGTGCGTCCGGGCCCAGCAGCGCGCGTGCCTCCTCGATGAGCGCGTTCGCTAGCGCGTCATACTTCTTGGGGTAGAGGCCGTCGCCGTCGGAGCTCAGCCGGTACGAGAGCGCCGGCCGGCCGACGTGCCCGCGCTCTTCGCGCGCATCGACGAGGCCGTCGCGTTCGAGGACGGTGAGGTGCTGGCGGATGCCGGTGGGGGTGAGGCCGAGGTGCTCGCCAAGCTCCTTTACGGTCGCCTGGCCGTGGCCTCGCACGTAGTCGAGGATCTCCTGTCGCGTCGCCTGCACGGGCGCCCACCTTCCGCCGCGAATATAGCACAGCGCAAACTGCGCCCTCCCGGGGCCGCATCGTCCCCCGGCTTCCGCCTATACTCAGCCATGCAACCCGGCACGATCGAGAACAAGGCACTGCTCCTCGACCTCGTCGGGTGGGTAGCCGTCAAGCCGCGGACGTATGCGGAGGTCATGGAGGCCTGGCGGACATCGTGCCCCCGCCTGCCCATCTGGGAAGACGCGACGGACCTGGGCTTCGTCCGGTGCGAACGGCAAGCGGGGCGTGGCGCCATGGTGCGCGTCACGCAGGCCGGGGAGACATTCCTCCACTCGGAACGGCGAAGGCCGTCCTCCTGAACCGGAGAGGGATGCGGGGCCGCCCCGGCATCACGGATATATTCGCTCCACGCCCCCATACCTCAGAGGATCGAGCAGAGGTTTCCTAAACCCCGTGCTCTCAGGTCCGAGTCCTGCCCCGCCATACCACGCCGCACTGCCGGGGCGTCCCGGGGGCGCCGCTGGGCTCTGCTGACGCCGCGCCCCGACTGTGCCGCATCTTGCCCCCCGGCGCGGGATCAGGCTACGGTGTCTCGGTGGCTGGACGGATCCGGCCACGGCCGCTGATACAAAGCGAGTGGGACCGTGCCACCTCACATCACCTACTTCAGAATGCGCGTGAGGCCCGGCGAGCGCCGGACGGTCATCGACCACTTCGACCACTGGATGCGCGAGCGCCGCTCCGGGGCCTGGGGGTTCGTCCGTGTCGTCCTCTGCTCCAACGTCGACGACCCCGACGAATTCATGGCGTACGCGATGTTCGCGGACAGGAAGACGTACGAAGACAACTCAAACCACCCGGAACAGAACGCCTGGTACGAGAAGCTGAGGTCGTATCTCGTCGCTGACCCGGAGTGGTTCGATGGGACGCTGGAGCGCCAGCGAATCGGCTAGTTCGCGGGAGCGACCGCACCCCCATGCCCCTGAAGCTCCTCTGCATCCTCGCCCATCCCGACGACGAGTCGTTGGGCCTGGGCGGTATCCTGGTCAAGTATGCCGAGGAAGGCGTCGAGACGTACCTCGTCACGGCTACCCGCGGCGAGCGCGGCTGGTTTGGCCCCCCGGAAGAGAATCCGGGGCCGGAAGCGCTCGGGCAGATCCGCGAACAGGAACTGCGCGCCGCGGCCGGCGTCCTTGGCCTTCGCGACGTAACGGTTCTCGACTATCACGATGGCGAACTCCACCTCGCGGACCAGGCCGTGTTGATGCGGACGCTGGTCGGGCACATTCGCCGGGTCCGGCCGGATGTCGTCGTGGCATTCGACCACAACGGCGTGTACGGACATCCGGACCACATCGCCGCCACCCGCGCCACGGCGGCCGCCGTCGTTGCCGCCGCGGACGCGAACTTCGACGGCCCGGCGGGCGGGGCGCCGCACACGGTCTCGAAGCTCTACTACTTCGCGTGGACCCGGGAGGTCCAGGAAGCGTACGAGCAGGCGTTCGGCGAGTTGGTGATGCACGTGGACGGCGGCGAACGGCGAGCCGTCCCCTGGCCGGCCTGGACCGTTTCGACATGGATCGACACCTCGGCGCACTGGGAGCGCGTGTGGGAGGCGATCCGGTGCCACCGTTCGCAGCTGCCCGGGTACCAGAAGCTGCTGGACCTGCCCGAGGAGTATCACCTCGCGCTCTGGGGGCGCCTTACCTTCCATCGCGTCTACAGCCTGGTGCCCGTCCACGATCCGGAAGATGATCTGTTCGCGGGCCTCCGCGAAGGAGGTCCGCGTGCCTGAGCGGCTTGCCGAGCTGCGAAAGTCCGTGGAGCAGCCGCCGGTGGACTTCGACTGGGATGCGGGGCGCTGGCGTGCCGAAGGCAGCCGCCTCCTGGAGGTCCTTGCGGCCGCATCGACCGGCTGGGACACAAGACGGCCCTCGCCCGAACGTCCCGACGATGCACTGGCGGTGTTCGCCGGCCCGCTGCCGGCCTCGCCCGTTTCGTTCGAGGAGCTGCTCGGGCGCATCGAACACGACGTCCTCCCCACCAGCGCCTTCAACGGCCATCCACGCTGGCTCGCGTACATCATGGGCGCGCCGGCGCCCGTCACCGTCCTGGGCAGCTTCGCCGCTGCCGCCCTGAACCAGAACACGGGGCTCTGGCGCGTCACACCATCCGCAACCGCGATCGAGGTCCAGACGTTGGCCTGGATCGCGGAGCTGCTCGGCATGCCGGCGTCCTCGGAGGGCATCTTCGTGAGCGGCGGCCAGATGGCGAACATCGTCGCCCATGCCGTCGCGCGCGATGCGCAGACGCCCTGGGACGTACGACGCCACGGCATGCGGGGCCCCAATGGCTCGGCTCCGGAGGTCCGCATCTACGCGAGCAGCGAGCTGCACTACTGCCACGAACAGGCGGCGGAGCTGCTGGGCATGGGCCGCAACGCCGTCCGCAGCGTGCCGGTCGATGATGCGTATCGGATGCGGATGGATGCCCTGGCCGCGATGATCGCGGAGGACCGGGAGCAGGGGTACCTGCCCATCACCATCGTCGGCACCGCAGGCACCGTCGGCACGGGCGCCGTGGACCCGCTCCCCGGCCTGCTGGAGATCGCACGGCGCGAGCACCTCTGGCTGCACATCGATGGCGCGTACGGGGCGTTCGCAACGCTCGCCCCCGGTTGCCCCCCGGAACTGCGCCACCTCGCCGATGCCGACTCGGTCGCCTGCGACCCGCACAAGTGGCTCTTTTCCGCGATCGACGCCGGCGTGGTCCTGGTGCGGGAGCCGGGCCGGCTAGAACGGTCCTTCGCCTTCCACGCCCCGTATCTCGAGACCGCGGAGAGCGAGGCGCGCGTCGACTTGCTGGAGCGGTCGCCGGAGAACTCACGCCCGCAGCGAGCCCTCAAGGTCTGGCTGGCGCTCCAGGCGTTCGGCCGGGATGGCTACGCCGCCATGATCGACTACAACCTGCGGCTCGCCGGCTACATGGAGGAGTTGGTGCGGCTCACGCCCGGGCTCATCCTCGCGGCCCCCCGCGCCCTGTCCATCGTGTGCTGGCGGGTCGAGCCGCCGGGCATTCGCGGCCAGGCGCTCGAGGAGCTTCAGGGCCGCGTGATCGCGGAGCTGGAGCGGCGTGGCATCGCGATGATCTCCAACACCCGACTCCGTGACGGCGGGACAGCCCTGCGCGCGTGCATTACGAACTTCCGGACCCGCGCCGGAGACGTCGACGCCGTCGTCCGGGCGAGCGCCGAGATTGGCGCGGAACTCAGCGGGTCAATCGCCGCGGACAAGCCGAACACCGTGGGCTGACGCGGCCGTTGACTGGCTTCGCCCCGCAACTCGCAGATCAAGGGTCACGGGCGGCTTCTCCGGGCATGGCGGCCATTCGCTATCCTGACGGCGCGCCCCCGTAGCTCAGAGGATAGAGCAGAGGTTTCCTAAACCTTGTGCGCAGGTTCGAGTCCTGCCGGGGGTACCACGCCCCCTCAGGCGCTCTCGGCGGCCTCCCGCTGCACCCGCGACTCGGCGAAGGCGATCAGCTCCGCGAAGGTCGTGCCGTCGTCCGGGAAGGCGGCCACGCCCAGCTCCACCGCCTCCAGCTTCTCCCCCATTCGGTGGATCAGGCCGGGCACCCGGCCGGCGCTCGTCTCCGTCAGCAGCACCACGAAGCGGCCGCTGCCGGCGCGGCCCGCGAGGTCGGTGCCACGAATGTTGCGGGCCAGCCAGTCGGCGAGCCACGCCTCGGTCGCCCAGTCGTTCGGGCCGGGCTTCAGCTGCACGACGAGCAGGGACAGGTCCTTGCCGTAGCGCCGCGCTCGGGCGCACTCCTCCTCGCCCCGGAGCGTGAGGTACCAGTGCGCCAGCATGATGTTGTCGGGCTCATAGATGGCCATCCGGCGGCCGTGCTCGATCTCGCTCGCCAGCTTCGACAGGGTCCCGTCCGGGCCCGGCGGCCGTGCGGCGATGATCGCGGCGAGGGTCAGCGCCACCGCGAACAGGCTCGTGCCGACTGCGGCATATGGGGAGGCGAGGGCCAGCGCGCCGCTTGCCAGGCTGGCCACGGCCGCCCCGGTGAGCAGGGCTTGCAGCTTCGTCATACGGAGAGTGTCGGCACCGGACAAGCGTGAACGGAGCCGTCCGGCAGCACCCTCCGTGCCTTCCCGGCTCAATCTCCGGATACCCCCTTACAGGCCAGGTCAGGCGGCGTTGGGCAGCTTCGCGATGACGATCCAGTACTGCCCGAACACCTCGAGCGCGTGCAGGAACTTCTCGAACTCCACCGGCTTCTGGATGTAGGTGTTCGACCCCAGCTGGTAGCTGCGCAGCACGTCCTCGTCGCGGTCGGAGGCCGTGAGCATGATGACCGGGATCGCCGCGAGTTCGCGGTTGTCGCGAATCCGCTCCAGCACCTCCAGCCCGTTCGCCTTCGGCAGGTTCACGTCCAGCAGGATGAGGTCCGGCCGCGGCGTGTCCGGGCCGTACTGCCCCTGCCGGAAGAGGAAGTCGATGGCCTCCTGGCCGTCCCGCGCGACGTGCATGGTGTTGGCGACGTGGCTTCGTTCCATCCCCCGCTGGGTGATGAGCACGTCGTCCGGATTGTCGTCGACGAGGAGAATCTGAACGGGCTTGTAGCTATCCATTATGCGCCTTCGTCCCTCATGCCGCGCGCGGCAACTTCGCGATTGTCAGCCAGAACTCCGCCAGGTCCGAGATAACGTCCACGAACTCTTCATAGTCGGTGGGTTTTGACACGTACGCGTTCGAGCCCATCCGGTATGCGCGGATCACGTCTGCCTGCCGGCTGGAGGCGGTCAGCATGATGACCGGGATGGTGGCGATCGCCACGTCCTGACAGGCCCGGATGCGCTCCAACGTCTCGATGCCGTTCAGCCGCGGCAGGTTGATGTCCACCAGTATGAAGTCCGGCGGCAGGACCGTCGCCGCGACATACTCCTCCCTGCCGAACAGATAGTCGAGCGCCTCCTGGCCATCCCGCGCTACATCCATCTGGGTGGGCACATTGCAGCGCCCGAGCGCCCGGCGCATGATCTCGATGTCATCTGCGCTGTCCTCGACGAGCAGGATACGGATCGCGCTGAATCGCTCCACGGGATGATTAACCTCCTCGACCCGCTTCCGGCGGCGTCATCCTCGGTCACCACGGCACACCGTTGCGGCCGGACCAGCAGCTCTGCCCGCTCAATCCTCCACCTCGGCAGCACGCCGCAAATAGCCCGCGTGCGAACCAACTACAATGTAGTAAACGGCAGCCGCGCGCACGAACATCGACCGCGCACGTCTCAACACTGTCTCAGACTTCACCTCGACGAATCGCGCCGCCGAGCACGACGCACTCGAAGGCGCGTTGCGGCCCGAGAGATCTCCTTAGGCGGAAGACCGATTGTCTCGCTCGCGCCTGCCCTCCATGCTGACGTCCATCCATGCTGATGTTCAAAGGAGGGGACGCCGGCAGAGCCCATCGCGCGCAGGGAAGATCAACATGCGGACGACTCAAGCTGCGATCACCACCGAGAGGGCCGCACAGGGCCCGGGCGTCCTCGTTGCTATCATCGGCGGCTACGTCCTGATCGGTTGGACCCTGGATGTCGAAGCGCTGAAGACGGCGCTTATAACGCTCCCGCTGGAGTCGATGATCAGCAGGGAGGCGGAAGCGGAGGCCGCATAGGGCGCCGCCAGGGTGAGGCGCCGGAGGAAGCCCGTGATCAAGCAGATCATCAACGTCCTGCTCGTTGAGGACAATCCCGACGACGTCGAAATCGTCGAAGGATGCTCAGCCGCTATGAGCGCGCCGCGTTCAAGGTAGAGGCGGTGCCATCGGCGGCCGAATGCCTCTCCCGGCTGGCGCTGCACGGCGACGAGTTCGACTTCATCCTCCTCGACTACGGGCTACCGGGGGACAACGGCCTGACGCTGCTCAAGCGCCTCAAGGGCTACAGCTCGGTGCCACCGGTGATCATGCTCACGGGCCAGGGTGATCGAGAGGTCGCGGTGGAGGCGCTGCGCCATGGCGCCTACGACTACTTCCCCAAAGACTCCATCACCTCCGAAGTGCTCGGCCACGCCATCGACCAGGCCTTCCAGAAGCGCCGGCTCGAACAGCAGCTGTTCCGGGAGCAGATGGAGGGGACGGAGCAGGTGATCTTCACCATGGCTGCCGTCGCCGAGGCGAAGGACCCGACGACGGAGGACCATCTGCAACGTATGGCGCGCTACGCCGTGCGCCTGGGGATGGCGCTCTCCCTGAATGAGCGCGACCTGCTGATCCTCCGCTACAGCGGCATCCTGCACGACATTGGCAAGATCGGGATCAGCGAGGCCATCCTCCGCGCTCCCCGCCCCCTGCACGACGACGAGTGGGAGGAGATCCGCCGGCACCCGGCGATCGGCGAGCGCATCTGCGCCCCTCTCCGCCTCTCCCACGACCTGGGACCCATCATCCGCCACCACCACGAGCGCTGGGACGGCGAGGGCTACGTCGACAGGCTCGCCGGCGAAGAGATCCCGTTCCTTGCCCGCGTCATCAGTGTCGTCGACGCCTTCGACGCCATGACGGCCGACCGCCTGTATCGGCCGGCGCTCGGCCTCGAAGAGGCCGTGCGGCGGCTGGCGCAGGGGTCCGGCACGCAGTGGGACCCGGCGATGGTGGAGACGCTGCTGGACGTCATCCAGCGAGAAGGTGAGGGGTTCGTCCTCACCAGCGACGATCTCGCTACCAGCGATCTCGCTCGAGCAGCGTAGCGTTCGCCATCGCCACGCTGTTGGCAGAGGACGGCGGGCGAGGTGGAGCGGTCCATGCGGGTGGCTTGCACTACACTCGAGTGATCGCCCCCTCCGATGCGGACGACACCAGCGCAGCGTACTTCGCCATGACTCCGGTGGTGTAGCGCGGAGCGGGGGGCCGCCAGTCCCGCAGCCGCGCCGCGATCTCATCGTCGCTCAACTCCACGTCCAGCCGGCGCGTCGCGATGTCGAGCACGATCATGTCGCCCTCGCGCAGGGCGGCGATCGGTCCGCCGGCGAAGGCCTCCGGCGCCACGTGGCCGGCCATCAGGCCGCGCGTCGCCCCGCTGAACCGCCCGTCCGTCAGCAGCGCCACTGTCTCCCCCTTCCCTTCCCCCACCAGCGCCGATGTGACGCCCAGCATCTCGCGCATGCCCGGACCGCCCTTCGGCCCCTCGTAACGGATCACCACGACGTCGCCGTCGCGGATCTCGCGGCGGGTGACGGCGTCCATCGCGTCCTCCTCGCGGTCGTAGACGCGGGCCGGCCCCCGATGCGTCATCCGCTCGTGCCCCGCGACCTTCACCACGCACCCCTCCGGCGCCAGGTTGCCGCGCAGGATCACCAGCCCGCCCGTGGCCTTCAACGGGGCGCTCAGCGGCCGTACCACGTCCTGCCCCGGCGTCTCGACTGCGGTGCGCACTTCCTCGCCGATCGTCCGCCCGCTCGGCGTGAGCTGTGATCCATCGACGAACCCGCCCTCGACCAGCCGCTCCGCGACGAGCTGCACGCCGCCGGCGCGGTCCAGGTCGGCCGCGACATAGCGGCCGCCCGGCTTCAAGTCCGCGATCAACGGCGTCCGTTCACTGATCGTGTCGAAGTCGTCGATCGTCAGTGGCACGTCCGCCTCGCGAGCCAGCGCCAGCAGGTGGAGGACAGCGTTGGTGGAACCGCCCGTCGCCGCCACGCCCGCGATCGCGTTCTCGAACGCCTTGCGGGTGAGGATGTCCAGCGGCCGCTGGTTGCGGCGCAGCATGTCCATGATCAACTCGCCGGCACGGACGCCGACGTCGTCCTTCCGCGCGTCGACGGCGGGGACGCTCGCGCTGCCGATCGGCGACAGCCCGATGAACTCCATCGCCAGGGCCATCGTGTTCGCCGTGAACTGGCCGCCGCAGGCGCCGGGCCCCGGGCAGGCCTGGTGTTCAAGCCGCTCCAGCTCCTCGTCCGACATGCGGCCGGCGGCGTGCGCCCCTACCGCCTCGAAGACGTCCTGCACGCTCACGTCGTGGTCCTTGTAGCGGCCCGGCAGGATCGACCCGCCATACAACACGATCCCCGGGATGTTCAGGCGGGCGAGCGCCATCGCCGACGCGGGGATGGTCTTGTCGCAGCCCACAAGGCACACCAGCGCGTCGAACATGTACCCGCGCGTGCACAGTTCGATCGAGTCGGCGATCACCTCCCGTGAGACCAGCGACGTCTTCATCCCTTCCGTACCCATGGTGATGCCGTCGCTGATGGCGATGGTGTTGAACTCCATAGGCGTGCCCCCGGCCGTCCGCACGCCCTCCGCCACCTTCGCCGCGAGCAGCCGCAGGTTGAAGTTGCAGGGCATCGTCCCGATCCACGTGTTCGCGATGCCCACGATCGGCTTCTCGATGTCCTCGCGGGTGAAGCCGATGCTGTAGTAGTACGAGCGCGCGGCCGCCCGCGTGGGGCCGTCGGTGATCGTGCGGGAGTTGTGCTTGGGGTCGAACGCCATGCTGTCCCTCCGGGTGCCGTCAAGCGTACCGGCCAGGGACGCCCGATCGGTAGCGTCCGCCCCTTGACCCTCACCCCGCGCCCGGTATCGTGTGGCTCACCGGTTGGCGACGGGGAGGGAATCCGCAATGAGGCTCTGGACAGTCCTGATGACGGCTGCGCTCGCGGCAAGCGTGCTGCTCGCCGCGTGCGGCGGCGGTGGCGATGACGACAACGATGCCACCCGTTCGGCGGGCACCGCCACCCGGGCGGCCTCTCGGACACCGGGCGCAGGCTCGACGCCGGGACAGACCGCCAACTCCGGGACACCCTCGAGCGCCGCGACGTCACCGGCTGGCGGGTCGACATCCGCCGCCGGGGGGCCGCCGCCCGTCGCCGCCAACACACCGCCTGCTCCAAGCTCGAGCGGCGGGCCAACCCTCACGGCCCAGCAGGCGGCGGCGCTTGTGGCGGGGGCCTCACTGCAGATCGGCGACCTTACAGGCCCATGGACCGTCTCTTCCGACGAGACGCAGGACAACGCCGCGGCGGCGGCCGCCGACCCGACGATGGCCGCGTCGAACGAGCGCTGCGGCCGCCTGATCGGCCGGACAGCTGTCTACGGCCCGCAGGACCTGATCAACGCCTTCCTCGCGGGCGAGACGCTCTCGTTCTTCTCGACGCTGACCGCCTACGCCACGGCGGACGGGGCCAACGACTGCGCCACGGAGACGGCCGGGCGGCTCCAGCAGCCGGGAGAGTTCGCGCGTGCCTTCGGGTCGATCTTCGTCGACCCCAACGCCGTCCAGGTGCAGGTGGTCGACTTCCCGCAGGTCGGCGACGGGTCCTTCGCGGCGACGCTGACCGGCATCATCGATGCGCAGGGCACGCCGGTGAACCTGACCATCCTGGTGGTCGGCTTCCGTGTCGGGAACGTGACGGGCGCCGTGGGTTCCGCCCGCTCGGGCATGACGCCACCGTCTGACGAGCTGAAGCCATTCGTGGACGTCGTCGTCGGCCGTGTCCGGGACGCGCAGTAGCCGGGCCTCTCGCGATCAACGGTGAGACGTCGCTCGGTTCGGTTCTTCGGCATCGATCTCGGCGATGATGCGCTGGCATGCGTCTATACTCACGCGGTATGAGCGTTCCGCCTCAGATCCCGACCGAAGCACTCCTGGCTGGCGTCAAGTCTCACCTCGGGCACGCCGGAGACGTTCGCATTCGGAAGCGCAAGCCGTTCCGCATGCCGCGAGGCGGCACCGGCTCGTATTTCGAGGGCGTTGAACTCCAGATCGATGGGGAGAATGTGCCGGCGGTCCTGAAACTGGGACGCATGACCGGCGGACCGCCCACGCGCGAGGCACTGTTCTTCGGCCGCTACAGTGCGGACAGCCCCATGCGCACGCCACGCTGTTATGGAGTGGGAGAGCTCTCTCTCACTAGAGACACGTGGGTGCTCATGGAGCGAATGCCTCGCGGGAAGCGCGTCTCCGACTGGACCCTGGACGAGACGCGAGAGGCTCTGTGCAACCTGGCATCGCTGCACGCCATGCACCTTGGCAATGTGACCGACGACTTACCGCGGCCGTTCACCCGCGACCTCGAGCGCTGGCTCTCGTTCGTCCCCGAAGGCGTACGGCAGATCCGCAGCGTGTTCGACGCGTACCCGAAGCTCCCTCGCTTCGCCAGCGATCGAGCGCTCGACTTCCTGCTGGCGCTCTGTGCCCGCCCGGAAGTCTTTCGCGAGGCCTTCGCTCGTTCGCCCCAAACGCTCCTGCACGGAGACTACCATCGCGCGAACCTGGTGGTGCGTGAAGGCCAGCCGCAGGTAGCGTACGACTGGCAATTCGCCTGCTTCGGGCCACCAGCGTACGACCTCGCCGTGTTCTGGAACACGCTTGGCCTCACGACGAGACGCGGGCTCTTTGGCCTCGTCGACGTCCTGGAGGTGGGCGAGCGGTGCCTGTCGTGGGACGAAGTTAAGGACGTCTACTCTGAAGCCCTGCGCCGGTTGCGGCCGGAAGCCGAGGTCGACGCGATCTTTGGCTGCTCCGATGAGGCGCTGGCATGGGAGATCGCCAGGCAAGTCACCTACATGGGGCCCGTCATGGCAGAGAGCCAGGCGGACCGGCTACGCTTCGTCTATCGGGACCACCGGACCATCGGCGGACTCGCGATCCGGTTGCTCGGGATTGAAAACGTCTTTCGGCTGTACCGCACTGTCTTCGCCGAGTTCGAGGAACGAGCAGAACGCCTCTTGAAGTCGAAGTCCACCACATGAGCGAGCGGACGTACGCAACCTGGGTGGACCCGGTCGCGTCTGCTCTCGCAGATGACCGCCGCGAGCTCCTGGAGTTCGCTACGTCGGCGAGCGCGGCGTTCTGGGATCAACCGAGCAGCGTAGACGCGTGGACGAACAGGGACATACTCGCGCATCTCGCGGGAGGTAACGACCTGCTCGTTCAGACGCTTCTGGGTTCGCTGACCGCCGGCGAGACGCTCGACCCGAAATCATTGGCGCCCGATACCGATGCCGAGAACGCGCGGCGCGTGGCGGAGCGGAGGGTTTGGCCGCTGCCACGGCTCATCGCGGAGCTGGAACGGGACCACGACGAAGTCCTCGGGTGGCTCTCACAGCTGGACGAGCATGATCGGGATCTTCGTCCTGAGGGTCTCGGAATGACGGTGGGCGAGTTCTTCCGCATCGTGCAAGACGAGCACCACGATCTGGTCCACCTCCATCAGCTTCGACCCGAGCGGCAGGATAAGTAACGCCGCCGACCGGCGCACCGGCCGGTGACTCCCACCCTTCCCCCGCCGCTGGTGGGTGTTGCCGTCGGCCGCGTCCGGCACGCACGGTAGACCGGGCAGGACTACTCGACCGTATCCGCCCTCATCGCCGCGGCGCTGACCCCCGCCGTCGACGCGATGATCCGCGCCGCCGCGCGCGTGACCGGCACCAGGCTCGGCCGGTGGATCTTGTCCAGCGTGTCCATCGCATCGAAGAGGTAGAAGGGCGCCGTCAAGAAGTTCACCAGCGGTACGCCCGCCAGGAAGAAGTCGGCGCCGTCAGTCGTCGGCTTCGGGCCGAATGCGTCCGGCCGCAGCATCAGCGACCGCGTGAGGTCCTCCGCCTCGATCGCCGCCCGCACCGCCGCCTCCAGCCGTCCGATGCGGGAGGTGAACCACCAGCGCGCCTCGGGGTGCCCAGTCGGCCGCAGCGCCCCGTCCTGCTCCGCGAACTCGTTCGCCGTGTGCTCCAGGTGCACCTCGAGCACGACGCGGTCGAGTTCAGATCGATGCGTCTCGACGAACGTGCGCTGCCCCGCGCCGCCTGCCATGTGCCCCGAGTTCAGCAGGAACACCAGCCGATGCGGGCGCTCGCCCTGCCGAACCTGCGACCAGTACGCCGCCTGCGCCAGCACCAGCGCGATCCCCGAGCTGTCCTCGACCGCCGACGACCACGGACCATCGTGGTGCGACCCGATGATTACGGCTTCGTCGTCCGCCCCTGCCAGCTCTCCGACGATGTTGTACGACGTGATCATCTCGCGCCGCGCGTCGACGCGCAGCCGTGCGCGGACCGGACCCGCGGCGAGCAACTCGCGCAAGCGCGCGCCGTCGCTGCCACTCACCCACACGCCGGGGATCGGCCTGTGCTTGCCGTCGTAGGGGACGTAGTAGTCGTGCGAGTCGCCGGGATAGCCGCTGAGCGTCCCGACGAACCCGAGCGCCCCCGCGTCGAGCGCGGGCTCCATCGCGTCCTGGAACTGCCGGCTGAACGGCAGCACCTGCTGCGATCCGCCGAACGTCCCGGCCGGGTCATAGTGCCACGTGGCCATGTTCGCGTACCACGCGTGCGGCACCCGCATCAGCGGCGCGTCGGCAAGCGCGATGGCGCCCTGCACGCGCGCCGGCGCATCCGCGTCGAACGCGGCGAGTTCCGCCTCGACGACGCCGGGGACGCACAACGGCAGCGCGAAGCACGGAAGCTCCATGATCCGCACCCCGGCGCTGACCGTGAGCGCCGCGGCGATCGGCTCCCAGTACGGCATCTCGACGGGTTCCGCGCGCACGCGCTCCAGCCCGAAGCCGCGGAACTGCTCCTGCGCCCACCTCTCCGCCCAGCGGTCCGCGGGGTATCCGGGACGGCGGACGCCGTGACCGAACACCTCCTCGATCCAGGCGAAGATCCGCTTTTCAGCCGGGAGGAAACCGTCCCGAATCATGTCCGTCATGTGGAGGTGAATCTGGAGCGGGAGATGGGACTCGAACCCACGACCCTCTGCTTGGGAAGCAGATGCTCTACCACTGAGCTACTCCCGCCCGCTCCTAGATACGACTTCCAGCCTATAACTGGAGGAGGCTTGACGCACAGCGCTCCAACAGCATAGTAGCTGGCGACCGCCAAGGACATCAATTTCGCGACCTGTCAGCGTCTTGTCACAGCGCTCTGGAATCGCATCGTTCTGGCGGGTGTATGATACTTGCCTCGCGAGGCGCCACTCGCGGTGGCGCGGAGCACCAGGGGGGCGTAACCAACATGGATAGACACCTTCGACCCGGCCAACAGTTGCGGGACTTGATCCGCCGCGATGCATTGAGCCGCCGCGAGTTCCTGCGCGTCGCCGCCGGCGCTGGCGCGGTTGGCGCGGGCGCGCTGCTGCTCGGCGGCTGTGGCTCAGACGACGGCAAGGGCACCCCGGCGAGCACGCCCGGCATCGTCATCGACGCGCCGCCGGAGACGACGACGATTCGGCTCGGCTCGGACTATCCTAACCCACGCCTGGCCCCGCTCTACGTCGCCGAACAGTTCCTGCCGGCGGAAGGCTTCACCGACGTGCAGTACATCCAAGTACGGCTCCCTTTCGATGTCCCGCAGGTCGCCGCGGGCGAGATAGACATCGGGCTCACCTGGTCCGCGTCGTCGCTGCCGGCAGTCGCAGATGCCGGCGACCAGATCGTGGTCCTCGCCGGCGTGCACAACAGCGCCTTCGAGCTGTGGGGCAACGAAAGCGTGCAGTCGCTGCGCGATCTCAAGGGAAAGAGAATCTTTGGCGCGAAGGGGGACGCGGCCGATGTGCGCTACTCCCTCTGGGCGGCGCTGCTGGCATACGTCGGCATCGATCTCGATAACGACGTTGAATTCGTTGATGTGCCCGTTGCCGAACTCGCTGCTGAAGTGAGCGCGGGCAGGATTGACGCGTGGACCCTGACACGCCCTAACTCGACGCCGTTTCGGAAGTTGAACCTCTCCTTTATCCACGTGATCATCGACGGCGCGGTAGACCCTCCGTGGTCGCAGTACTTCGGCGGCATGGTCACGGCAAACAGAGACTTCGTCGAGAAGCACCCCGCCGCGACGAAGCGCGCGCTGCGCGCCATCTTGAAGGCGACCGATGTGTGCGCCAGGGAACCGGAACGCGCGGCGCAATACGTCGTAGACGGAGGCTTCACGTCGCGTACGTACGATGAGGCGCTCGATACGATCACCGGCGTTTCGTACGCCGCCTGGCGCGAGTTCGACCCCGAGGACACCATCCGGTTCTATGCGCTGCGGCTCAGAGAGGCGGGCCTCATCAAGAGCGCGCCGGATGAGCTGATCGCCCGCGCCACGGACTGGCACTATCTTGACGAGATCAAGCGCGAGCTTGGTGTGTAGCGTGCACGCTGCCGAGGGATGGCGCGGCCTTTACGGGCCGTCCTGACGCTCGCGGTCTGCACCCGACTTTCGTTGGGTCACGGAGCGACGACAGCACACAGATTTACAGTCGATAACTGTGCGCATTTTGGGGTGTTTCGTAGCTACGGAAGCACAGCGCATAGGCTGGGATAGTTGGGAAGCAGATGCTCTACCAACTGAGCTACTCCCGCCCGGTCCCAGGTTCGCGTTCAGATTATAGGCCTTGCCTCGACGCTTTGCACAGCGCTTCGTGCCCGCACCCCATCAGCTCGAGAGTTCCACGTGCGAAGCCAGCGCTGAGAGTGGCGGCGACGGGGACTTCGCCACCGACGCGCCCTCATCCACGCGCGCGTCCTCTGTTCAAGCGCCGTGCATCCATCGCACGGCATGGACGGCGTGGCTGCCGCTGAGGCCCTTGAGTTCGACCTCCCGTGGCTCACCCAAGGTACCCGCCTCGACGCTGCTTTCGACGAGGGCGCGGACGAGGGACGACACGAGTATCTCCCCACCCTTAGCCTGCCCGGCGACGCGCGACGCGAGGATCACGTTCTTGCCGTAGAAGTCGTCCCCGTCTTTGATCGCCTCGCCGGCGTGGAGACCGATGCGCACCTTGATCTGGTCGTTGGTCGCTGGCAACTGGTCGCTGGTGGATGAGAACGCACGCTGGATGGCGATCGCGCAGTCGAGGCCCTTCTTCGCGGAGCGGAAGGCGACCATGAAGCCATCGCCCATCGTCTTCACTTCGTAGCCGTCGTGGACTCGGAGCTGTTCGCGGATGAGGGCGTTGTGTTTGTGGAGCAGATCCTGCCACGCCTGGTCGCCGAGGCGCTCGGCCAGCGGCGTCGAGTCCTCGATGTCGCTGAACATGATCGTCACGGTGCCGTCCGGCGCCGCGTGCGTCGCGATGTCCGGCCGCTCGCGCTGGACGCTGTCGGCCACGGCGGCGATCGATGTGTAGATGTCGCCCGTGATCGTGCTGACGCCCTGGTCCCGCAGCCGGAGCCGCATCGCCTCTTCGAGCGCCGGCCGCATCTTCACCGCCTGGAACTCGTTGAGGGCGAAGTTGAGGTGCTCGCGCGCCTCCGCCCGCTCCTCCGGATAGTGCTCCAGCAGCGTGCGAGCGACGGCAAGCCGTGTCATCGCGACCTCCGGCCGATCGCCGACCCGTGTCGCTACGTCGAGCGCGATCGAGAAGTGCGCCCGTGCCGCCGCCGGGTCGCCGAGGAGGAGTTCCGCGAGCCCGAGCTGCCTCGCGATGGTGAGCACGGATTCGGACGAGTAAGCGTCATCAAACGGCAGCAACCTCCGGTGGAGCATGCCAAGGGCGTCCATCTCCCTCGTGATGACTGCCGCGGCAAGGAGCTGGACCAGGACCGCCGTTGGCGCCCAATCCTGCTCGCCCGTGATCACCAGCTCGCGCATCAGGCGCCGCATCTCGCTGCGCGCCTCATCCACATGACCCGCGAGCGCCGGGATGTATGCCGCGAGTCCATCTGTCGTGGGAAACGCGCCCCAGCCGTCCCGGCTGCTCAGCGCGTCCTCGAACCGGCCGAGACGTACAAACGCGTGCGGTGTATACGCCGCCATGGCGGCCTGTGCAAATGGGTCGGACCCAGCCACGGAGCGAGCGAGTTCATCGGCGACGTCAAGCGCACGTTCGAACGCCCCTTCCCGGGTCAGGCGCGCTAGCATATAAAACGTCGCTTGCACCCGCACAAACGGATCGGCGGTTCGCTTTGCGTAATCTTCGAGATCACGCGAGGCGGCTTCACCGAGCGCCCCACGCCCAACGTTGAAGGCAGCAACCGCGCGTCCGCCGAGCACGAGCGCACGCTGCGCCGGCCGGACGCTGTCGAGCGGAGCGTCCGCGAGCTCCTCCGCCACCCGCGCGCGCTCGTGCTCGAGCTCCGGAGGGGCGCCAGCCGTGAGGAACACCATCAGCGCGTTCGCAACCACGTCATCGTCACGCAACATCCGTGCCTCGCGGAGCGTCGAGGTGGCGAGCTCCCAGAACTCTTTCAGGCGGCGATGCCCGTAGTGACCCCAGGCGGCGCTCACGTCCGCCGCCACTCCCATCGGAGTGCCGGGCTGGGCGTGGCTGTGCATGCGCTCTGTCCACGTCGTCCACTCGGGGGTGGCGAAGACGGGCCCAGCGTCCTGGCGCCCGAGTGCCTCCAGCTCCAGCCAGCACGCCCATGCCGCGCGGTCGTCGTCGCCCAGCCGCTCGGCCGCCGCGTACATCTCGGGCGCCAGGTCATCCGACACGCGGTTTGCGTCCCCGGCGGACAGCAGCGCGTCGGCGAGGACCCTCTGCAGCTCATAGCGCTTGATCGCGTCATCGGGGTCGAGCACCTCCTGCACCTGCAGCGCCTGCTCCAGCAGCCGCGCCGCCTCGCCGTGCGCGTAGACGCCGGCCGCGCGCTGCGCGGCAAGCTCGCCGTAGTGCACGGCCTTGCGCAGGTCTTCTTCCGTCGAGGAGTGTGCAAAGTGCTCGGCCAGTTCCGTCGCATGTTCTTCAAGACGGGCGCCATAGTGCTGCTCCAGCGCCCTCGCGACGTCGTTGTGCATGCGCAGGCGGCGGGGCGCGATCATCTCGCCGTACAGGGTCTGCCGGAAGTAGGCGTGCGTGAAGCGATAGCGCACGTCTCGTCCCTGCGTGTGCTCTTCGAGCAACGAGACGCCCATGGCTTCTTCGATCGCGCCCAACAGCTGATCTTCCGACACGTTCGCGACGACGCGTAGAACGTCGAGCGAGAAGTCGCGGCCGATCACGGCGGCGATGCTGAGAACGCGGTTGCACTCCTCGCTTAGCCGCGTGAGCCGCTTGCCGATAACGTCCCGCAGACCTTCCGGGATCTGTGTTAGCAGCGAAGCGGGAGATCCGCCCGCAACCCACTGGCCGCCCTCGCGCTTGATCAGCCCCGATTCGGCGAGATAGCGCGCGACCTCCTGGATGAAGAGCGGATTGCCCTCGGTCTGGCGATAGATCGCCTCCGCGAGCGCCATCTGCACATCTTGCCCGGCGACATTCGAGAGCATCCGTTGCACTTCGTCGATGCTGAGGCCCCGCAGCGGGATGCGTGTGAAGTTCTCGACTCGGCGGAGATCCGCGAGCGCCGCGGACAGCGGGTGCCGTCGGTCAACCTCGACATCGCGATATGTGCCGACGATTAGGAGCCGCGTGCCGGACAGGTTGCGCGCGAGATGTACCAGCAGCTCCATCGTCCCCTTGTCGCCGTCCTGCAGGTCTTCGAGCACGATGCAGAGCGCCTGCGCGGCCGAAGCGTTGCGCAGGAACGACGTCACAGCCTGGAACAGCCGGAAACGCTCCTCCTCCGGGTTGCCGGGCGGTGCCATCTCGACGGCGACGCGGTCACGGATCTCGGAGACGATGCGGGCCACTTCGCCCGCGCCCGTGCCCAACTCTTCCTGTAGCGCATCCTTCTCGCGCGACAGCGCGTACGAACGCATCGCCTCGACGAAGGGAAGATACGGCAGCGCCAGCGAGCCCTCTTCGTAACAGTGCCCGACGAGCGATCGTCCGCCGCGAATCGAAACGTACGTCAGCAGCTGCTCCGTCACCGTCGTCTTGCCGATGCCGGGTTCGCCCACGACCATCACGAGCGCCCCCTGCCCCGAGAGCGCGCCGTCGAACGCCGCCTGTAGCTGCTTCAGCTCGGCTTCGCGACCCACGAACGTGCGCTGGTAGATCGCCCCGCTTGCCACATCTTCCGATGGGCCGGCGGCCGCCGTCGCGGGCGCGGACTGCACGTCGACCGAGGCAAGCGCCTCGACAACCTCGGTCGCGCTCTTCGGCCGCTGCGCCGGATCTTTCGCCAGCAGCCGCGTGATCAGCGCCTCAAGCCCGGCCGGGCATTCCGGCGTGTGCCACGTCGGCGACACGGGCGGCGTGTTCACGTGCTGTGAGATCACCGCCACGACGTCATCGCCGACGAACGGCGGCCGGCCGCTGACCATCTCGTAGATGATGCAGCCCAGCGCGTACAGGTCGCTCGACGCCGTCGTCGCGCCCCCCATCGCCTGCTCCGGCGGCATGTAGGCCGCCGTGCCGACCATCGTGCCCGCCATCGTCATGCGCGTGCGGTCGAGCGACAACGCGAGCCCGAAGTCGCCGATCTTCACCACGCCCGCGTCCGTAAGCCAGACGTTGCCGGGCTTGAGGTCCCGGTGGACGATGCCGTGTTTGTGCGCATGCTCCAGCCCCTGCGCGATCTGCGTTGCGATGCGCACGACGTCCGCGATCGCCACGCGCCGCCGGTCCGCCGCATCGATCAGTCCCGTCAGCTCGCCGCCCGCCATGTACTGGCTGACGATGTACGGCTCCACGACACCCCCTGCGGCGGTCTCCTCTCCTGTATCGAACACCGTGACGATGTGCGGATGGTCGCCCAGCTTCCCCATCGCCTGCGCCTCGCGGCGAATGCGCGTCACGCCGTCCGCGTCCAGCCCGTCCGTCTTGATCGCCGCGAACGCGACATCTCGGTCGAGCTTCTCGTCGTGCGCGAGGTAGACGCGTTTGCGCCCGCCCTCGCCGAGGAAGGAGAGGACCCTGTAGCGCCCAGCGGCAAACGACTCGGGGAGGGGCAGCGTGAACGGCGCCGCTTCAGGGGCTGTCGCCGGCTGTGATGATGAGGATTGGCGATGGCCAGCAGTGTCGTCGCGCTCTGCGGCGGCCAGGAACTCGCGCGCGTCACCGTTCTCGGGATCGAGCCGCAGAGCGTTGCCTGCCAGCTCGCGAACTCGCGGCCAGTCATTCTCCGTCAGAGCTGCTTCGGCCTCGTCGAGGAGGCGGTCGATCTGTCGCTGGACGCGTTCGCTCGGCAAGTGCCCTCCGCAGCCCGATGTGCCCACAGATGATCAGTGAACGACGATGGGAGGTCAATTCGACGCGCGGTATGAGGGGCGGGTGAGAGCTAGGCCAGCGTCGCCGTCAAGGAGTGGCTGACCGCGCGAGCGTCAATGGTTGTGGAACTTCGCCGTCAGGGGTGCAGGGATACGATGCCCGCGCCGCCGTCGATGGTGACGATCTGACCGTCTCGTATCTTCGTCGTCGCCCGCGGCACAGCGACCACCGCCGGGATGCCGTACTCACGGGCGGTGATGGCGGGATGCGAGAGAGCACCCCCGGTCTCGGTGATGATGCCAGCGGCGACGGAGAAGAGCGGCGTCCATGCGGGCGTGGTCATCACGCACACCAGCACATCGCCGGGCCGCAGCCGGGCGACATCCTCCGGGCCGTGAAGGACGCGGGCGGGGCCGGTCACGTTACCGCGGCTCGCCGGCGCGCCTCGAAGCTCGTCCGGTGCGGCTTCGGGGGCGGCCGGCGCTTCTGCGGATGTGCCGATCACCTCGGGCGGCACGACCTGGCGCCACCGCTCCCACTCGCGACGGCGCTCGACGACGAGAGAGCGGAGGTCCGTCTTCGAGTCCCCCTCGAAGTCATCCGGGACCAGGACGAGGACGTCGTCCGCTCTATCGATGCGTCCGCTCTGCACGAGACGTTCGCCCCTCCGGAGCAACAGGGCGCGTAGGGCGCCTGTGAGGACCATCTGCCAGTACGCCCTGCCTTCCCGGACGTGGACGTAGCCCTCGAGTTCGGTCACCGCCGCATGAAACTCGGCGTGCTTCTCCGGCGGAACGGCAGCAAGCGCACGTTCCGTCGCCTCCCGCCGGCGAGCAGCGCTGCGCGCCTCCAGCTCGTCCGGCGAAACGCCCCCCGACGCGAGCTGCGCGCGGATGAGTGACAGCGGCGCTTCCGGCTGCTCGCGCCACGTCGGCAGCGCGATGTCCCACCCCTGCGAACGCGAGCCATGGCGCTCGACGAGCGCATCGAAGGCCGTGACGAACGCCGCCGCATCGGGCGGCTTGCGAAGCGCTGCTAATGCCGCGCTCTCCCCTTGCACCTCGAGGGTCCGCTTCACGATGGGCGTGCGCCGTGCGATGGCCGTGAGTTCCCAGATCTCGCGGTCGATATCCTGCGAGGCGTTCTCCCCGCCCTGTGTCACCTCGTAGGCCATGAGCGTCGCGTCGTCTCCGGCGTGTTCGGTGAGCAGCGCGGTGAGGCGCATGTTCGCACCACCGAGCAGTGCCGCGGACGTGAACGTCTGGTGGAAGCCATAGGCCCACAGCTCGGCGCTGGGTCGCAGTGATGCGCTGGCATCCGTGCCCGCCAGTTCGTCGCACGCCCGCTGAATGCGTGGTTGACAGTACTGCTGCCAGAACCGCAGGACGTTGCCGTGTCGCCCCGCGACCGCGAGATAGCCGGGGATCATGTTGGCCATCCGGTCCAACGCGTATGGGGTCATCCTCACGTACTGAAAGGGTCCGACGAGTTGGAACCGGTGGAAGATGGCCGGCGGCTCCATGCCGGCTTCGTCCCAGGCCCGGTCCGCACCAGGCCAGGCGTGTTGCCGGAGCCAGACCTCCATCGGCGTCAGTGGCTGCGGCCAGTGCCCCCGATCCCGGACCCACTCGTAGTCCTCCGCGTCCGGGTAGACCCATTCCACCGGGATCTCCGTGCTGTCGTTGCATCGGATGGTCGAAGCGGTTGGACTGGCCATCTCATCCCTCAGCCGTCACTCACCCCACTGGGGTGGAGCCAATATTCGCCTTCCGTTAACCTTCCGTTAATCTAGCCTACGATCGCCGCGAGCGCGATGAGTTCAAGGGGACGAAGAAGCATGGGCCAGGTAGCCACGGATGCCGCACAGGCGTTTCCGATCCACTGGGAGGACCCCGCGTACGAGCAGGCGAGCTGGTTCCAGGATGTGATGCACAACCCGCTGCCCATCACCCCGCTGAACGCAACCCTCTTCCAGCCTGCGTTCGCCGAGGGCGCCAGCCGCGCCTTCGCACGGCTCTCGCTGCCGATCGATGGTCTCCGCATCTCCGTGCAGAACGGCTACGCGTACATCGGGCCGAGTCCCGTGATGGGCGAGCCAGCGGAATTGGAGGCGCGTTTCGCCGAGGGTCAGCACATCACCATGGAGCTGGGCGCGACCGTCCTGAAGGACTGGCGCGAGACCTTTGAGCCGCAGGTCCTGGAGCGCTGCCGGCGCATTCTCGCCTTCGACTACGAGGGCGCGTCGGCCGCCGGGATCGCCCGCCTTGTGAGCGAGATTCGCACCGACCTGGTCGACGTCTGGGACATCCACATGCGGGTGAACATCCCGCCCATGGGTGGCGTCTTCGGACTCGAGGAACTGGTCGCCGGGGCTCTCGGCGAGGAGGCGGTCGCACAGTCGCGCCTCCTGCTACAGGGGTTCGACAACAAGTCGATCGAGCTGGGGCATGCCCTCTGGGACTTGAGCCGGTGGGTTCGGTCCGACGACAAGCTCAAGGCGGCGGTGCTGGCGGCGCGCGTTCGCGCTGGCGTCGTCGAGCTGGGCGACACCGCACAACCCGACGAATTTCAGAAGCGCCTGAGGGCCTTCCTCGACGCCTACGGCTGGCGCTCAGACCGCTTCTTCGAGATCGGGCACCCCTCTTGGCACGAGGACCCGTCGACGCCGCTCACGCAGCTCAAACGGTACACGAGCATGGAGGACGCGAAGGATCCGTTTGCGAGCCACACGCAGCAAGCGGAAGACCGCGACCGGCTCGCCGCCGAAATGGAGGCAAAGTTGCCGGAGGAGTTGCGGCCGGCCTTCCGGGGCATCCTTCCCGTCGCGCAGCAGTACGTCCCGATCGCCGAGGACCACAACTTCACGATCGACCAGAAGTTCACGGCGGTCGTCCGGCACGCCGTGCTGCACCTCGGCCGAAAGCTTGTCGCCGCGGGCGCGCTGGGCGACGCGGAGGATGTGTTTTTTCTCACGTACGACGAGATCCAGGGCCTCGCCAGCGGGACAGACGGCAAGGGCCTGGATGCAGCTGTGCGCGAACGCCGCCGGGAGTACGCCCGGCAGGCCACGCTGAACGCGCCGCCGATGATCGGCACGCCGCCTCCCGAAGATGCGCCGCCCGACCTGATAGTCACGAAGTTCCTGGGCATCGGCCTCACACCATCCGACAATCCAGGCATCGTGACCGGCCATCCGTGCTCCACCGGCGTGGTCACCGGCGAGGCGAAGGTTGTCCGCACGCTCGACGAGGCGGACAAGATCAACCCCGGCGACGTCCTCGTGTGCCGGATGACGATGCCCGCCTGGACCCCGCTCTTCGGCGTGGTCGCGGCTGTGGTTGCTGACAGCGGGGGCCCGCTCTCGCACTGCGCGATCGTCGCGCGTGAGTATCGCATCCCCTGCGTCGCCGGCACCCAGAACGGTACGACGGTTATCAAGGACGGCATGCGCGTACGCGTCGACGGCGGCACCGGCATCGTGACGATCCTCGAAGAGAGACGGCGCGGTTAGATCGCGCCCACGGGAGCTGAAGATGAGCAGGATTCGCTGGCTAGGCGACGACGACTGTCACCACGAAGGGATCGTGGGCGGCAAGGCCGCGAGCCTGAGCCGCCTCGCGTCGCGCCATACCGTACCGCCGGGTTTCGCCATCGCGGCCGTGCCGGCCGCCGGACATTCGATTGGCGATGGGCTGCTGCCGGCGATCGAGCACGCCTACCACAGGCTCGCCGAGCGATGCGGCGCGAGTGATCCGCCGGTAGCCGTGCGCTCGTCCGCGCTGGACGAGGACGGGTCGGACGCGTCGTTCGCGGGACAGCACGACACCTACCTGAACATCCGCGGCGTCGACGCGGTCCTCGATGCGGTGCGGCGGTGCGTCATGTCGGCTTCCTCGAACGAAGCGCTCGCCTACCGGCGACAGCGCGGCCTGACGGTGGATGACGTGCAGATGGCGGTGCTGGTGCAGCAGCTCGTGCGATCAGACGTCTCCGCCGTAGTGTTCAGCGCCAACCCCATCTCCGGCAGCCGGGACGAGGTGATGATCAACTCGAACTGGGGGCTGGGCGAGAGTATCGTTGGCGGCAGCGCCACACCGGACACCTTCGTGGTCCGGAAGCAGGGGCTCGAGGTGTCCTGGCGCGATATCGCGCGGAAGGACCGCATGACGATCTTGACGGAGGCGGGCACGTGTGAAGGCGATGTCCCTGCCGATCTGCAGACCGCCCCGAGCCTGGACGACTCGCAGATCCTGGAGATGACGCGGCTCGCGCTGGCGCTCGAGGACGCGATCGGCCACGCCGTCGACGTGGAATGCGCGATCGCGCGGGACACGCTCTACCTGCTGCAGTGCCGCCCCATCACGACACTTGGCTAGTCAGACCGAAACGTCCAGCTCCAGCATCCCGCTCCTGCTCGCGCTGTCGTCGCTGGGCGCGATTCTGGCGCCGCTCAACTCGACGATGGTCGCGGTGGCGCTTCCGGACATCCGCGACGAGTTCTCGCTGAGCCACGGCGCCGTCGCCTGGCTGATCTCGGGATACTTGATCGCGATGGCCGTCGCGCAGCCGATCGGCGGACGCCTCGGCGACCAGATCGGCCGCGCGCGTGTGTACCGTGCCGGCCTACTGGTGTTCCTCGTCCTGTCAATCGCGACGTCGCTCGCCCCAAACTTCGCGCTCCTCGTCACCCTCCGGGTCGCGCAGGCAGCCGCGGGCGCCGTGCTGATCCCGAACGGAATGGCAATGCTTCGTACGCACGCCCCGCCCGACCAGCTCGGGCGCCTCAACGGGCTAAACGGCGCGGTGCTCTCGTTCGCCGCGGCGGTCGGCCCTCTTGTCGGCGCCGCGACGCTGGCGATAGGGTCGTGGCGATGGCTGTTTCCCATCAGCGTGCCCTTCATCCTGCTGGCGCTCGTCCTCCTTCGAAAGCTCGACGTGCGCGAGACGGAACGGCTGCCGCGCACGCCGCTCGACTGGACCGGGACGCTGCTGTTCGTCGCCATGCTGGTGGCGCTCACCCTCCAGCTGGCCGCGCTCCGCGGAGGCGCGGGCGGCGTTGAGATAGCGCTGCGATGGGCTGGCGTGGCAGCGATCGCGGCGGCGTTCGTCTGGCGCCAGCGCGTCACGGCTTCTCCGGCTGCGGAGTGGCGGCTCTTCAGAGGGCGCTCGTTCGCGGCGGCGACGGCGTACATTCTTCTGACGAACCTGACGATGTACACGACGCTCCTGATGATCCCGTTCTTCGTCCGGGAGGTGCAGGGCAAGAGCACCGAACTCTCGGGCCTGCTGCTCGGGGCGATGTCGGTCCTCGTCGCGATCACGGCCCCGTTGGGCGGCCGCCTGTCCGATGCGTGGGGGCGGCGGCCTTCGGCGCAGGTTGGGTCCGTGCTCATGCTGATCGCCGCATTGGCGCTGCTCGCCGGCCTCAGCCGCACGGTGTCCGCCGGCTATCTCGCGGCATGCCTGGCGCTGCTCGGCCTCGGCCTTGGCCTCGGTGTAGGGGCCGCGAACACAGCGGCCGTCGAGTCCGCGCCGCGCGCCTACGCGGGGTCCGCCGCGGGTACCAGCTCGATGATGCGATACGCGGGCAGCATCGTCGGTGCGGGGATACTGGCGGGCGTGCTGAGCAGCCACGGCGACGCCGGCGGCGACGTGACGACGTTCCGGCTGGTGACGCTGGCGGTGATCTCCACCGCGGCGCTCGCTGTCGTTGCGGCCATGTTCATCCACCGCTTCGTCGCTCCTGAGGCGACACCCGTGCCACGAGAGCTGTCCGTCGACCCCATCTGACCTACTCTTGCCTTCGCGCGAGGACCCGGCCCCGATCAGTCCCACCAGTCCAGCGTCTTGCGCATCGTCGCTTCGAATCCTTCGAAGTCCATCTGCTTGCGGACCGTGGCGATCAGGTTGGCGTCGTCGCCCACCAGCCACCGCAATCGCGGCTGCTCCGTGTACGCGGCTTCGTAGACCGCATCCGCCACCTGCTGCGGATCGCTGGGGTTGCGCTGCCGCATGCCGGCCCACGCCTGACGGTAACGCTCCGAGCGTTCCCAGTACGGCGAGTCTTCCGTGAATCGCTGGCCGCGGATCCGGTTGTCCTGGAAGCCGGTGTCGAACCCGCCCGGCTCGACGATCGCCACCCGGATCCCGAGCGGCGAGAGCTCGTAGTGCATGGCCTCGCTGATCGCTTCGACGGCGTGCTTTGTCGCGGCGTAGTACCCGGCGTACGGCGGCACCACGAATCCGGCAACGGACGAGAGGTTGATGATCGTCCCGCTGCCCCGCTTGCGCATCGCCGGCGCCACCGCGCGAACCATCCGGACCACGCCGAACACGTTTGTGTCGAACTGGCTGCGCACCTCCTCGTCCTCCGCCTGCTCGATCGGGGAGAGAAGTTCGTAGCCGGCGTTGTTCACCAGCACGTCGATACCGCCCTTCCCCTCCACCTCCGCCACCGCCCGGTCGATCGACCTCTGATCCGTGACGTCGAGCGGAAGCAGCGTGATCGGCAGCTTCTCGGCGTCCCGGATCCCCTCCAGCTCCACCCCTTTCGACGGCGTGCGCATCGTCGCGAAGACAGTGTCGCCGCGCCGCGCGAACGTGAGCGCGCTGAGCAGCCCGAAGCCGCTGCTGCACCCGGTGATCAGTACGTTCCTGGCCATGTTGGTCCTCCTTCTGGATGCGGACTGAACGTTCATTCCTCACACAAACATGATCACGGGGCGACCAGCTCCCACGCGCACGCCTCCGTCTCCGCCACCACCCGCGGCGACGCCGGCAGCCCCGCCTTCACCAGCCCCGTGAACGCGCCGAACACCATCGCGATCAGCAGGTCCGCGTCCGACCGGCGCATCCCGCCAGCCCGCTGCCCCCGACGCACCAGCGCCCGCGCCCCCTCGTTGATCGCCGCGCCCACCGCCCGGCTCTCCGCGTCCAGGTACGCCGCGTGGTGGTGCGTCTCGAGGAACGTGAACGCCTCCGGATATTCCTGCGCGAAGCTCCAGAGCGCCCGCCACCAGTGGCGGAACTCCTCCCGCGGCGTCGCACCCTTCGGCGCGTGGTCTACCAGGCGGCGCTTCAGCTCCGACTTCCAGCGCCTGTACACGGCGTTCACCAGCGCCTCTTTACTCTCGAAGTAGCGATAGATCGTGCCCGCGCCGACCCCTGCCCGCTCGGCGATCAGCGGCACCGGCGTGCCGTTGAACGTGCGCTCCGCGAACAGCGACAGCGCCGCGTCGAGGATCGCCTCGCGCTTCTCGGAAGAGTCGATGCTGGCGACGGTGGCAGGGGGCGGAGGGCTGGCCATGCGGAATGATGATTCATTCCGCCCTAACGGTCAACGCTGAGTTGAGCTTCCCATCGAGGGGCGCTGGGGCTTCCGGACGCCTCGACGCCCTGGGTCACCGACCCCATCCCCACGAGCGGCATCATGCGCCTCCCGTCGCGGCAGCTTCCTCGCGGTCCGGATCCCACAGCTCCGGCCGCTTGGCCACGGGGACGTCGAGCTTGCCGCTGCCGTAGGCGCCGCAGGCGACCTTCCGGAGCAGGTCGGCCAGCATCCGCTGCTCCTCCACCGTGAGAACCGAGGCGACCGCCTGCTCGCACGCGTGCCAAGCCTTGATCGCCTGCTCGGCGAGCGATCGCCCGGCCTTCGTGATCGCCACGCTCACCAGCCTGCGGTCCTGCCCCATGCGCCGCCGCCGCACCAACCCGTTCCGTTCGAGGGTGTCGACGCAGCTGACGATCGCCGGGCGGCTGACGCGCTGGATCCGCGCCAGCTCCCGCGTCTCACGCGGCCCCGCGATGAGGAGCGTCATCAGCAGCACGAATCCCGCGCGCGACAACCCCAGCGGCCGCAACGCCTCCGTCTCCATCGCCGCCAGGATGTCCATCGACACGCGGTCGATCTGGAAGACGACCGCCTGCGCGTCGAGGTCGTGGCCGCGCGCCCGCATGAACTCCCGCACGACGATCTCGTACGGCGGCATCTTCGCTGGCTGGTAGGATTCTCCGGGCATGGGTTAGGCGGCCATACTATTCGGCCCTCAACGAACCTGTCAACACGAGCAGAGCATGACACCGGAAGAACAGCGCGAGTTTCTCACGTCGAACCGGCTGGCCATCGTCGGCCTCCCTCGCCGGAGCGGCCCGCCCCACATGAGCCCCGTCTACTACATCATGGACGGCGACGACGTGCTCATCTCCACAACCGCCAGCCGCTTCAAGGCGAAGGCGGTCCGGCGCAACCCCAGCGTGTCGCTCTGCATCATCGGTGAGCAGCCGCCCTTCCCCTACCTCCTCCTCTACGGGAGCGGCTCCATCGAGGATGAGGGCGCGGTAGACGCGATGATGAAGATCGGCGAGAAGATGACGGGCGACCCCATCCCCGAGTCCGCCCGGCCGGCAGTCGAGGAGCGGGCGCGCAAGGAAGGGCGCGTCGTCCTCCGCGTGCACCCGGACACGTTCGTCCCCCGCTCGGGCTGAGGCCTACCGCTCGAACCGGCGGAACACCACGCTCGCGTTGTGCCCGCCCAGGCCCACGGAGTTGCAGATCGCGACCAGCGGGTCCGCCTGCCGCGCCACGTTCGGCACGTAATCCAGGTCACAGTCAGGGTCCGGCTCCGCGTAGTTGATGGTCGGCGGGATCAGCCCCGTCCGCACCGCCTGCACGCAGGCGATCGACTCCAGCGCACCCGCCGCGCCCATGAGGTGCCCGTGCATCGACTTCGTCGAACTCACAGCCAGCTTCTTCGCGTGGTCACCGAAGGCCGCCTTGATCGCCGCCGTCTCCGCCCGGTCGTTCAGCGGCGTCCCCGTCCCGTGCGCGTTGATGTACCCTACCTCCGCCGGGTCGATGCCCGCCTTCGCGACCGCCCGTCGCAACGCCTGCGCTGAACCCCGCCCGTCTTCCAGCGACGCCACCATGTCGTACGCGTCGTTCGTCGTCGCGTAGCCGATGACCTCGGCGTAGACCTCCGCCCCGCGCCGCTGCGCGTGCTCGAGGCTCTCGAGGACCAGCGAGGCCGCTCCCTGCCCCACCACGAAGCCGTCCCGCCGCGCGTCGAAGGGCTTGCATGCGCGCTCCGGATGATCCGCGTCATTCGCCAGCGCCCGCAGGGCGTGGAAGCCAGCGTACAGCACGGGCAGCAACGGGTTGTCCGTCCCGCCGGCGATGATGGCCTCCGCGTCGCCGCGGCGGATCGTCTCCCACGCCTCGCCGATCGCCCCGGTGCCGGTCGAGCACGCCGACGCGATCGCCATGTTCGGCCCGCACGCGCCCAGCGTGATCGCCACCTGCCCCGACGCCGCATCCGGCAGCATGTTGCTGATGAGAAACGGGCTCACGCGGCGGTAGCCGCTCTTCTGGAAGATCTCGTACTGCTCCAGCAGCAGCCCGTACCCCCCGCCCGCCGACCCGAAGATCACGCCAATGTCGTCGCGGTTCGACTCGTCGACGATCAGCCCGGCGTCCGCCACCGCCTCCAGCGCCGCGACGACGGCGTACTGGCCGTTCTTGTCCATCCGGCGCAGATCCTTCGTCGGGATCGCTTCTTCTGGATGAAAGTCGACGACCTCCCCGCCGATCTGCACCTCGAACTGGCTGACGTCGAGGCCGGTGATATGCCGGATGCCCGAGCGCCCCTCGGACATCGCCGTCCAGGCATCGCGCCAGTTGTTCCCCAGCGGGCACACGGCCCCCATACCGGTGACGACGACGCGCCGGTTGGGGAGGCTGCTCACGAAACCGGGGTCTCCTCACGCTCGATCGGCGGGCCGGCCAGGATCAGCTCCCGCCACTGCGTCTCATCGAAGACATCGATGATGTTGGCCTCGCGGTCGACCCGCCTGCAAATGTTCGAGAGTACGTGACCGGGTCCTACCTCGAAGAATGTCGACGCGCCCGCACGGCGCATCTCCAGGAACGCTCGCATCCAGTTGATGGCGCCGGTCATCTGGTCGCTCAGCTCCTGCCGCACCTCGTCCGCCGTCGGCAGCACCCGGCCGGTGAGGCTCGACACGATCGGCCACTTCGGGTCGCGGAACTCGATCCGGTCGATGAAGCGCCGCAGCTCGTCGCGCGCCTCCGCCATCTTGGGGAAGTGCCCCGGGACGGAGATCGGCAGCTGCACCACGCGCGCTCCGCGCGCCTTCACCGACTCGATGGCCCGCGCCAGCGCCGCCAGCGTCCCCGAGATCACCGTCTGTCCCGGCGCGTTGATCGCGGCCACGCCGACGTCACCGTCCGGTGAGACGTTCTCGCATACGTCACGCACGTCGTCGTTGGACACGCCGATGACGCTCGCCATGCCGCCGGGGCGCCGCTTCGACCACCTGGTCATGATGCGCCCGCGCTCCCGAACAAGGCGCAGCGCGTCGGCGAAGTCCAGCGCGTCGGCCGCCGCGGCTGCGGAGAACTGTCCGAAGCTGTGACCCGAGCCCAGCGACGGCCGGATCTGCCGGCCCATCTCGGCCGCCCGCTCCTTCATGTAGGCCAGATACGCCCAGCTCACGGCGAGGATCGCCGGCTGCGTCGTCACGGTGTTCGCCAGCTCCCTCTCGGAGCCCTCCATGACGAGTCGGGAGACCGGGGCGTGCAGCGCTTCGTCGGCCTGCGCGAAGACCTCGCGCGCCGCCGGAGACACCTCCGCGACGTGCTTTCCCATGCCTCTGTACTGGGAGCCCTGTCCGGGGAAGATGAGGGCGAGCTTGCGCTCGCCGGGCGGGGTTTGCTGCATCGCTCTCAAGCGGCGGCATCTGGCCGCGGCCCACAACTATAGCATAGCCGCACTCCGCCCCGTCGCGTTGCGAACTGGCGTTCGCCTTTCCCTCGGCGCCGAATACCCCACGCGACCCGCGTTATACTCCCCCTGCTTCGCTTGCGGGAGGAATGTGACGTGCGCGGCCGCGACGTGCTCTCCATCGCCGATCTTAGCCCCGACGAGGTGCAGACCATCCTCCGTACCGCGCTGAGCCTCAAGCGCGACGGCGGAGGAGGCGATCTGCTCGCCGGCAAGACCCTCGCGATGATCTTCGAGAAGCCCTCGTTACGCACGCGCGTCAGCTTCGAGGTGGCGATGGGGCAGCTCGGCGGGCGCGCCATCTACCTCAACCAGGCCGAGGTCGGCCTGGGCCAGCGCGAGCCGGTCTCCGACGTCGCCCGGGTTCTCTCACGCTACGTCGACGTCATCGCCGCCCGCACCTACTCGCACCAGACGCTGCTGGAGCTGGCCCGCTACGCCGACGTGCCGGTGATCAACGCCCTCTCCGACGAGGAGCACCCCTGCCAGGCGCTCGCTGACCTGCTGACCGTGCTCGAGAAGCGGGGCACGTTGCGCGGCATCCGGCTGGCCTACGTGGGCGACGGCTTCAACGTCGCCGCCTCGCTCGCCGAGGCCTCGGCGCTCAGCGGCGTCCACCTGACGATCGCCTCCCCGGAGGGCTACCACCTCCCCGACCACGTGCTGCGCCTCGTGCAGCGCCTGGCGTCCGAGAACGCCGCCCGAGTCGATGTCTGCCAGACGCCCGCGGATGCCGTTCGCGGTGCCGACGTCGTCTACACCGACGTCTGGACCAGCATGGGGCAGGAGGACTCCTACACCGACCGCAAGGAGGCGTTCGCCGGCTACACCATCACCGCCGATCTCATGGCGCTCGCGAAACCCGACGCCATCTTCATGCACGACCTCCCCGCCCACCGCGGCGAGGAGGTCGCCGCCGACGTCATCGAGGGCCCGCAGTCCGTCGTGTTCGACCAGGCGGAGAACCGCCTCCACGCGCAGAAGGCGATCCTGGCGCTGATCGCCAGCGGCCAGGCCCTGTGACGGGTCGGGCGCCATGAGCGGCCTGATCGACTTCCTGCGCGACAACTTCGAGCAGTTCGACGCATCCGCCGCCCTGGATGTCTTCATCATCTCGCTCATCTTCTTCTGGGTATTCATGCTCCTCCGTGGCACCACCGCCATGGCCGTCGTCCGCGGCGCCTTTATCGTCCTCATCGCCGCCTTCGCGCTCGGCCGTGCCTTCGACCTGCGCGTGCTGAACTTCCTGCTACGCAACTCGTTCCTCGGCCTCCTCATCGGCCTGCCGATCATCTTCCGCGAGGAGATCCGCCGCGCCCTCGAACGCGTGGGCCGCACCGCCTCCCGCGCATTCGGCGGCGCTGCCGCCTACAACGAGACCATCGAAGCGGTCAGCGAGGCCGCCGTCGACATGGCGCAGCGCAAGTTCGGCGCCCTGATCGTGATCGAGCGCGAGACAGGGCTGCAGGACTACGTCGAGACGGGGATCGCCGTCGACGCCCGCCCTTCGCCGGAGCTGCTCGAAGGCATCTTCTTCCCCAACTCGCCGCTGCACGACGGCGCCGTCGTCCTTCGCGGCGACCGCGTCGTCGCCGCCGGCTGCACCTTGCCCCTCTCCGAGAACTCCCTCCCCGGAGAGCTGGGCACACGGCACCGCGCCGGCCTCGGCATCACTGAGCGCACCGACGCTGTCGCCGTCGTCGTCTCCGAGGAAACCGGCCGCATCTCCGTTGCCGCTGACGGCCGCATGCACACCCGCCTCGATGAGGCGCGCCTGCGCAGCCTGCTCGACCGCCTGCTCGGCGCCGGGCGCAATGGGGCAGAACCATGAGCGTGTGGGTCCGCATGCGCCGCGCGGTCTGGTACGTGGCGCGCGGCGCCGTGACGTCCGTCATCGGCAACGTCAGCCTCGCCGTGCTCTCGGTCGCGCTCGCGCTGGTGCTCTGGCTGTACGTAACCGAGCGGGAGAACCCCACCGAGGAACGCTTCTTCAACCGCGCCATCACCGTCTCCTTCGTGAACGTGCCAGACGATCTCGCCCTCGCGAACGCGTCGCTCTCCTCCGTGCGCGTCCAGGTCGAAGGCCCCGAAGACGAGCTCGCCGACCTCTCGGTCGACGACTTCGAGGCGACGGCCGACCTCGGCGGCCTTGCCTCCGGCGACGCCGAAGCTGTCGTCGACGTCCGGTTGTCTAACGACCGCGTCAACGTCACAACCGTCCAGCCCGCCACCGCCCGGGTCACGCTCGAAGAGCTGCGCAGCAAGGAGGTCCCGGTACGGGTCTCCCTCGTGGGCTCGCCGCAGCAGGGATTCGACATTACGGACCAGCAGGTTTCGCCGGAGCGCACCACCATCTCAGGCCCGCAGAGCCTCGTCGAGCGCGTCGACTCCGCCGTCGCCGAAGTGGTCATCACCGGCCTGCGCGTCGACTTCACGGATGAGCGCGTCGCTCTGCATCCCCGCGATGCCCGCGGCGGCGAGATCAGCCGCGTGAGCGTCGAGCCCGAAACGGCGCGCGTGGAGGTGGATCTCGAGCAGCGCGAGTTCAGCCAGGGCTTCCTGGTCAACCCCACCGTCTCGGGCGAGCCGGCTGAGGGCTACAACGTGACCGGCGTCAGCGTCGAGCCCCGGCTGGTGCTCGTCATCGCGACGATCGATGTCCTGCAGTCGATCGATGCCGTCCGCGGCATCCCCACGGACGAGGTCTCCGTCGCCGACGCGCGCGGCGAAGTCTCCCGGGCCGTCCGGCTCGTCCTCCCCGCTGGCGCCCGCGCCGAGGGCGTCACGACAGTGGAGGTGCGGGTAGGCGTTGCTGCGGCGCAGGGGCAGTTCAGCTTCAGCATTGTGCCGGAGATCCTCAATCTCGGGCCAGGCCTCGTGGCCACTCCCGCAGAAGCGGTGATCGTTACATTGGCGGGCGAGGTGCCGCTCCTCCGCAACCTCACGCCCGAATCGATCGTCGTCACCGTCGACGCCGGCGCGTTGGCCGCTGGCGTGTATTCGCTGCCGCTGCGAGTGCAACCCCCCGAAGGCACGATCATCCTGCGCGTCGCCCCGGAGCAGCTCGGCATCGCGCTGACGCCCGCACCATGACAACAGCCGCCGCCCGCAAGCCAATCGTCGCCATCGTCGGCCGCCCCAACGTCGGCAAGTCGGCCCTCTTCAACCGCATGGTCGGCGGCCGTCCCGCCATCGTCGAAGACCTTCCCGGCACCACCCGCGACCGCGTCTACGGCGATGTCGAGTGGCGTGGCCGCACGTTCCGCGTCGTCGACACCGGCGGCCTCGAGCCGGAGACGGAGGGCACGTACACACCCCTCGTCCGCGCGCAGATCGACGTCGCGCTCCGCGAAGCGGACATCGTACTGTTCGTCGTCGATGGGCGGGACGGGCCCACAGGCGTCGACGAGGAGGTCGCGGATCTGCTCCGCCGCGCGGCCAAGCCCGTGCTGCTGCTTGTGAACAAGGTCGAGAACCGCGAACGCGAGGAGGCCGCCGTCGCCTTCTACGAGCTGGGGCTCGGCGAACCCATCGCCGTCAGCGCCTTCCAGGGTCACGGCGTGGCCGAAGTGCTCGACATGATCGTTGAGACGGTGCCGCACCCGGAGGAGGAGGCGGAGGACGAGGGGCTACGGCTGGCCATCGTCGGCCGTCCGAACGTCGGCAAGTCCGCGCTGCTGAACGCCGTCCTCGGCGAGGAGCGCGTGATCGTCAGCGACGTCCCCGGCACCACCCGCGACGCCATCGACACGCCGTTCGTCTTCGCCCAGCGCCCGCTAGTCCTCATCGACACCGCCGGACTGCGACGCCGCGGCGCCATCGAGCGGGGGGTCGAGAGCCACGCCGCGCTCCGCGCCCGCCGCGCCCTCGAACGGGCGCAGGTCGCCATCTGCGTCTTCGACCTCTCCGAGGGCTTCACCGCGCAGGATGCGCACATCGTCGGCTTCGCGATCGAGGCCACCCGCGGGGTGATCGTCGCCGGCAACAAGTGGGATCTCGTCCGCGATGGCACCTGGACGCAGGAGGACTGGCAGCGCCGCCTGCGCTGGAAGCTCAAGTTCGCTTCGTGGATCTCCCTGCGCTTCGTCTCGGCGCTCGAGGGCACCGGCATCGAGGAGCTGCTCGCCGAGGCCGTACGCATCGGCGACGAGCGTCACCACCGGATCGACACCGGCGAGCTAAACCAGGCGGTGCGCCGCGCCATCGCCGAGAAGCCTCCGCCCACACCCTCGCGCGGCAAGCGCGTGAAGGTGCTCTACGTCACCCAGCCCGAAGTGGACCCGCCGACCTTCGTCTTCTTCCTCAACGACGCCTCGCTGGTGCATTTCAGCTACCGCCGCTATATGGAGAACGTGATCCGGCGCCGGTTCGGCTTCCAGGGCACCGCCATCCGGCTGATCTTCCGGGGGAGGAACGAGAGCTAGCGTATGTGGTGGGCGATCCCCGCGGCCGCCGTCATCGGCTACCTGATCGGCTCCGTGCAGGTGGGGCTGCTCGTCGGCCGCGCGACACGCGGCATCGACGTGCGCGACTATGGCAGCGGCGTCACCGGCGCGACCAACGTCATCCGCACGGCCGGCTGGAAGGCCGGCATGATCGTCATCGTCGCGGACATCGGGAAGGGAGTGGCGCCCGTCTTCATCGGCCTCGGGCTGGCGAAGCTCGCCGGCGGCGTGGCCCACGACGACCGCAC
>JBBDXE010000033.1:0-1749 GCA_040902505.1 Dehalococcoidia bacterium
GGACAGTCACCGTCGCAATCGAGGGTCGCGCCGTAGCTGCACTTGAGGCAGTTGTCCTCGCAGACGATCCACTCTTTCATCGGTCGGTCCTCTCTATGTGCCACAGGCCCGGGACACCGGATCGATACGGCTCCCGGCCTCGCTCCCCACTATTCGAGCTGTGCCGCTTTTCGTACGTCAGTCTAGCGGCGGAGGGGTCCCAGGGGAAGGGTCTTCAGTGTCTTGGGTGGATACCGAACACCTGCTCGACCCCGCGCCATCGGCGTCGCTCGTAGTACGCGATGACCGGGAAGGCGACCAGCGCGTAAGCCAGGCCCAATATCTGGGCTTCCTGCAGGCCGGCGAAGAGAACGGGGTCGAGGCGGAGGAACGAGCTGACGAACCTGCCGGCCCCGTAAAGACCCAGTACCAGCAGCCATGCCCGCCCCTCGGGCGGCCGACCACGGACACGCCGCCAGTACCAGTAGGCGACCGCGAAGATCACCAGGTCCCAGATCGCGTCGTAGACGACGACCGGGTGCACAGGGGTCCCCTGCCCCAGGGTCTCCGGATGCGTGTAGCGCACGCACCAGGCGAGACCCTCGCAGGCCACGGCGTGGTGCTCGCCGTTGATCACGTCCCCGATGCGGCCGATGGCCAGGCCGACCACGATCCCCAGCCCGGCGACGTCCAGCATGAACCCCACCGGCAGCCGGAGGCGCCGCGCGACGAGCACGCCCGTGATCGCTGATCCGATGGGCGCCGCGGTCACCGCGATGCCGCCGCCCGCGAACGGGATGCGCCAGAGATCTCCGGCGAAGTCGGGCCAGTTGTCGATGACATGACCGATGCGCGCGGTGACGAGTCCGCCGAGGAGCACCGCGATGGCGTAGATCCAGACGCGGTCGTCGCGCACCAGGCTGCGCGAGAGCCGGACCGCCACGAGCGCCGCCACGAGCGATCCGACGAAGGAGAAGATCGAGTGCCACGCGATGCGCACCGGACCCACGACGAGGTCGGGTGGGAAGGGAAGGTCTATCAGGCTTCGGGCGATCCTTCCGCGACCGGTGCGGGGACCTTGCGGCGCGGCAGGCGCAGCACGCCGGTCTGGACGAGGGCGAGGGCAAGGCTGCCGGTGACCAAGACCGCAAGTGCGATGAGCTGATCCTGACGCAGGCCCAGCACCGGTGTCGGGTCACCCACGCGCATGTACCCGAACCAGAGGCGACCTATCGCGTAGGTGATGAGCCAGATCCAGAAGATGCGGCCCTCCGGCGCGCCGAGGACGCGGCGCAGGAGGAGCACCAGCCCCACACCGGCGAGGTCCCAGACCATCTCGTAGGCGACGGGCAGGTGCACCGGACCCTCCCACGCGGCGCCGCTGAACGGCCGGCCCTGGATCTCGGGGCCCTGGCCCAGCGTCGCGGGATGCGTGTACGCGACGCAGATGCCGGCGTCGTCTCCACATGGAAGCGCGAGGTGCTCGCCGTTGATGATGTCGCCGATCCGCCCCAGACCGAAGCCGAGGCCGATACCGGCGGCGGCCGCGTCCGCACTGGCACCGATCGGGATGTCGCCGCGCCTGTAGGCCACGATGAGGCCGACCAGCGCGCCGCCGATGGCCGCCCCCCACACCGCGATCCCGCCGGTCCAGATCATCGGGATCTGCTCGGGGTGCAGGGAGTAGAAGTCCCAGCGGTCCGCGACATGGACGATGCGCGCCCCGATGATCCCGCCGATCACGCCCCAGGTCGCGACGGCATAGGCGGC
>JBBDXE010000034.1:0-1738 GCA_040902505.1 Dehalococcoidia bacterium
AAGGTGTTCCGCCATCCGGTGGGCCGGACCGTCCTGGACACCGACAACATCTGGTTCACGAATCTCACGATGAACATGAACCCGGTCCACTTCGACCACCACTACTCATCGCAGACCGAGTTCAAGAAGCCGCTGGTGAACTCGTGCTTCACGCTCGCGCTCGTCACCGGCCTCAGCGTTGCGGACTTCGATCACGCCTTCGCCAACCTGGGCTGGGACGAAGTCCGCCTGCCGGCCCCGGTCTTCGCCGGCGACACCATCTACGCCCAGAGCGAGGTGCTGGAGGCTCGCGAGTCGAAGTCGCGACCCACCGTGGGGATCGTGAAGATGCGCACGACCGGCTTCAAGCAGGACGGCACCGTGGTCATCACGTTCCTGCGGACGGTCATGGTCTACAGGCGCGGCCACGTGCCGCAGATCCCGCAGCCCACACCATCGACGAAGGCGTGACCGACCCGGCGGCGACCGTCCTCGCGCGCTTCTGCGCCGACCTCCGCTGGGACAAGATCCCGGCACCCGCGCGGTACCGCACACAGGAGCTCCTACTCGACCTCCTCGGCGTCGCGGTGCGCGGCAGCTTCAGCGACTCGTCAGTCAAGGTCCGCGAGTACGTACGTACGCAGGGCGGTGGGCCGGCGACGGTGCTGGGATCATCGAAGTCGCCGTCGCTGCCGGAGTTGCCTCGCTTCGGCCAGCCCCTGCAAGTCCGGCCCCCCGCCGGTCCGCGTCCCATCTGCGCATCGGCAGCCTGGGCGGCGCTGGCGAACGGGACAGCGGCGCACGCGATCGAGATGGACGACGTCACGACCGAGTCGTCCCTCCACCCCGGCGCCGCCGTGATCCCGGCCGCCCTCGCCGTCGCGGAAGAGCTCATGACCGGACAGGAGTGGCTCGGACACGAGACCCGGTGGCCGGGCCTCCGGCGCCCGACAACACCCGATGTGCTGGCCGCGATCGTTGCGGGGTACGAGGTCACGATGCGGGCGGGCAACGCGCTCGGCGCGGCGTCGGCTTACCAGCGCGGGTTTCATCCCACCGGCGTCGCCGGTGTGTTCGGTGCGGCCGTCGCCGCCGGGAAGCTGATGCACCTCGACGCCCAGGGGTTGACTCGAGCGATGGGGATAGCCGGGACGATGGCCTCTGGATCCCTCTCGTATCTCGACGACGGGTCGTGGACCAAGCGCCTCAACCCGGGCTGGGCGGCGCACGCCGGAGTGGTCGCCGCGGGGCTTGCGTTCGCCGGGTTCACCGGACCGTCAACGGTGTTCGAAGGTCCGCATGGTCTTCTTCGTGGATACACCGACGCGCCAGACCCGGAGCGGCTGACGGAAGGGATTGGGGAGAGCGAGCCACAGGTCATGCGAGTTTCGCTAAAGCCATACGGCTGTTGCCGCTACTCGCATGGCCTTATCGACGCGGTGCTCGCTCTGGGCAGGGAGCACTTCTTCCTCGAGAGTCCTGCACCTATCTCGCTTGATGAGATCGAGCGCATCCGGTTGGGCGTCCTCTCCGCCGGCTGGCCGCTGATCGCCGAAGACATCCAGCGCAAGCGCGACCCTCGGAACACGGTCGACGCTCAGTTCAGCGCGCCCTACGCCGCCGCAGCTGCCCTCGTCACCGGCCTCGCGACGCTCCGTGAGTTCGACATCGGCGACCTCGATCGAGCCGCGGGCCACGTTAGGGACGCCCGGATCCCCGCGCTGATGGCCAAGACCGAGTGCTACCGCGACCCCTCGCT
>JBBDXE010000035.1:0-63486 GCA_040902505.1 Dehalococcoidia bacterium
CACACCGCCCCAGAGGTCCGCCACCAGCCGCCCCCGGTGATACACCGCCACGCCGCCCGTCATGTAGCCCAGCGCCCAGCCGATGGTGAAGACGATCACCTTGTCCGGCGCGTGCGTCTGCTGTTCCGACGCCTGTCGCACCGTCGCCTCCGGCAGCAGCCGCACGCCGTCCAGCTCGCCGTAGTTCGCCAGGCAGGCGTACATCCGCGCCAGGTCGCGCGCCGTCATGATCCCGCTGACCGCCGGGATCTCCGCCGCATGCCCCTCCGGCGAGTTCAACAGCTCGTTCAGGTCGCCGCCCCCCGGGAACATCATCGCCCGCGCGATGAACGACGAGCCCGACATGAACTGCGCCCGCGCCTGCTCCATCTCCGGTGTCAGCTGCATGCGTGACTCCAGCCGCGCGATGCGCCCCTCCACGCTCGCCGGCGCCCCGATGTGCATGTCCGTCAGCCCCAGCGGCCCGCACACCTCCTCGCGCAGAAACGTGCCGACGCTGCGCCCGTCGACGCGGCGCACCAGCTCGCCCGCCAGATACCCGAACGTCAGCGCGTGATACCCCGAGCCTGTCCCCGGCTCCCACAACGGTTCCAGCTGTTCGATCCCGCGGATCATCTTGTCCCAGTCCAGCGCGTCGCGCGTGGACATCCCGCCCGGGATCTGCGGAATGCCCGCCTGGTGCGACAGCAGCTGCCGCACGGTGATCGCCGCCTTGCCGTTCTGCGCGAACTCCGGCCAGTACGACGCCACCGGCGCCTCATAGTCGATGAGCTCCCGCCCCGCGAGCACGTGCGCGCACGTCGCCGCCAGTCCCTTCGTCGTCGAGTAGCAGACGGCCATCGTGTCGCGCTCCCACGCCCGCCCCGTCGACGAGTCCGCCACACCGCCCCAGAGGTCCGCCACCAGCCGCCCCCGGTGATACACCGCCACGCCGGCGCCCAGATGCCTCCCGTCCGACAGCTGCGCCGCCAGCACCTCGCGCACCGGCTCGAACCCCGGTTCAACCGTCCCCTGCACGCCCGCCTCGACGTTGATGCTCATCTGACTCCCCTTCGTTGAAGCCGTTCTGCGCCTCCATCATCAAGCCAGCCGCGCCTCTCGCGCAACACGGCGGCTACCGCACCGCGCGTTAGAATGAAGAGCAGCGCCTGCACCGCGAAGGAGCCCCATGCCCCCCCTCGACAGCTTCGGCGCCCGCTCCCCCCTCGATGTCGGCGGCCGCACCGTCGATATCTTCCGCCTCGACGTGCTCGATCGCGCCGGCATCGGGACGGTGTCACGCCTCCCCTTCTCCCTGAAGGTCCTGCTGGAGAACCTCCTCCGGAACGAAGACGGAATCACCGTGACAAAGGACGATGTCGCCGCCCTCGCCGCATGGGATCCCACCCACCCTGCCGAGCGCGAAATCGCCTTCCGGCCCGCCCGCGTGCTCATGCAGGACTTCACCGGCGTCCCCTGTATCGTCGACCTCGCCGCTATGCGCGACGCCATCGTAGCCCTCGGCGGCGACCCCGGTCGCGTGAACCCGCTGCAGCCCACCGATCTCGTCATCGACCACTCCGTGCAGGTCGACCGCTTCGGCTCCAGCGACGCCTTCGCCTTCAACGCCCGCAAGGAGTTCGAGCGCAACGGCGAGCGCTACCAGCTCCTCCGCTGGGGACAGCGCGCCTTCGACAACTTCCGCGTCGTCCCGCCCGATACCGGCATCGTGCACCAGGTGAATCTGGAATTCCTCGCCAGCGTAGTCTTCGAGGCCGCCGCCGACGGCCGGTCGCTCGCCTACCCCGACACCGTCATCGGCACCGACTCCCACACCACCATGATCAACGGCCTCGGAGTCTTCGGCTGGGGCGTCGGCGGCATCGAGGCCGAAGCCGCGATGCTTGGCCAGCCCATGCCTATGCTCACCCCCGAGGTCATCGGCTTCAAGCTCACCGGCCAGCTCCCCGAGGGCGCCACCGCCACCGATCTCGTCCTCACCGTCACCGAGATGCTCCGCGCGAAGGGCGTCGTCGGGAAGTTCGTGGAGTTCTACGGCCCCGGCCTCACCGGCCTCCCCCTCCCCGACCGCGCCACCATCGCCAACATGGCCCCCGAGTACGGCGCCACCATGGGCTTCTTCCCCGTGGACGCCGAGACCCTCTCCTACCTGCGCTTCACCGGCCGCGACGAAACCCTCGTCCGCCTCGTCGAGACCTACACGAAAGAGCAGGGGCTCTTCCGCACCGACGCCACACCCGAGCCGATCTTCACCGGCACCCTCAGCCTCGACCTCGGCGACGTCCAGCCCAGCCTCGCCGGCCCCCGCCGCCCCCAGGACCGCGTCCCCCTCAAGGACGCGAAGCACGCTTGGCGCGCCAGCCTCGTCTCGATGCTCGAGCAGGGCGTGACCGACGCCAACTCTCGCCTCGAACGCTGGCTCTCCGAGGGGGGTAACGCCGAAAAGCCCAGCCCCGCCGTCACCACGCCCGAGCCCGGCGCCGTCGACCCCTTCGACGCCGTCACCGTCCGGCAGGACGGCGCGACGTTTGCCCTCAAGCACGGCTCCGTCGTCATCGCCGCCATCACCAGTTGCACGAACACCTCCAACCCCCGCGTGATGCTCGCTGCGGGACTCCTCGCCCGCAAGGCCGTCGAGCGCGGCCTGGCGACGAAGCCCTGGGTGAAGACCAGCCTCGCGCCCGGCTCGCTCGTCGTCACGGAGTACCTCCGCGAAGCAGGGCTGACGCCGTACCTCGAGCAGCTCGGCTTCCACCTCGTTGGCTACGGCTGCACCACCTGCATCGGCAACTCCGGCCCCATCCCCGCCCACATCGCCGACGCCATCCGCGAAGGCAACCTCGTCGCCGCGTCGGTTCTCTCCGGCAACCGAAACTTCGAGGGCCGCATCAACTCCGAGGTGCGCGCGAACTACCTCGCGTCGCCACCGCTCGTCGTCGCCTATGCGCTCGCCGGACACATGGACGTCGATCTGCGCAACGAACCCATCGGCCACGGCACCGGCGGCAGCGCTGTCTACCTCCGCGACATCTGGCCCACCCAGCGCGAGGTCGACGACGCCGTCCGCACCGCCGTGAAGTCCGACATGTTCCGTCAGCAGTACGCCCACGTCTTCGAGGGCGATGACAACTGGCGCGGCCTCGACATCCCCGGCGGCGACCTCTTCGCCTGGGAGCCGGACTCCACCTACATCAAGCGTCCGCCCTACTTCGACGGCATCACCCTCGACCCCGCCCCGCTCGCCGCCGTCCGTGGCGCCCGCGTGCTGGCTGTCCTCGGCGACTCCGTCACTACCGACCACATCTCGCCCGCCGGCTCCATCCCCCGCACCACCCCCGCCGGCAGGTACCTGCTCGACCATGAGGTCGCCCCCGAGGACTTCAACTCCTACGGCACCCGCCGCGGCAACCACGAGGTGATGATCCGCGGCACCTTCGCCAACATCCGCCTCCGCAACCAGCTCGCCCCCGGCACCGAGGGCGGCCTCACCCGCCACCTCCCCTCCGGCGAGCAGATGTCCATCTACGAAGCCGCCGAGCGCTATCGCGAGGAACGAGTCCCGCTCATCGTCATCGCCGGCGCCGAATACGGCACCGGATCATCGCGCGACTGGGCCGCCAAGGGCGCCGCCCTGCTCGGCGTGCGCGCCGTCATCGCCAGGAGCTACGAACGCATCCACCGCAGCAACCTCATCGGCATGGGCGTCCTCCCCCTCCAGTTCCTCCCCGGCGAGGACCGCGAGACACTCGGCCTCACCGGCGAAGAACTCTACGACGTCGACGGCATCGCCGAGGGCCTCACCCCCGGCAAGCGCCTCACCGTCCGCGCCCACCCTCCCGGCGGCCCCCCGAAAGAGTTCACCGTCGTCACCCGCATCGACACCCCGATCGAGGTCGACTACTACCGCCACGGCGGCATCCTCCCCTACGCCCTCCGCCACCTCCTCCAGAGGTAAGACATGCCACATCGCGGGCTTTCAGCCCGCGCGTTTTCAAACCGCCCACTTCGACTCGCGAACCCCCCGTGTGGCTCGGTCGTTCAGCCCCGCACGCTCCATCGTGCAAAGCGAGAGGGCGCCCGAAGGCGCCCTCTCCACCCGCTCACGGCTCACGGCTCACACTCACAGGTCACGGCTCATCACGGCCGCACGCCGACGAGCTTCCCCAGCTTCAGCGTGTTGAACAGCGCCATGCTCACGTACCACTTCACCCGCGTCCGCGTCGCGTCCTTCACCTCCAGGCTCCCCACCACCTCCACCTGCAGCCCGCCCGGCGCCGTCAGCCCCGACACCGCCCCCTCGCCGAACTGCATCGCGTAGATCGTCGAACAGTCGCTGCTCGACCCCACCGTCTTGGCGTCGGAGATGTAGTCCGACACCCCGACCGGCACCCCGTCGTAGAACTGCACCATCTGCCCGAACTCGTTCCGGTCCGTCTCCAGGAACCCGCCCGCCGTCCGCGCCAGATTGTTCAGCGTCCGCCGCGACCGCTTGCTCATCAGCAGCAGCTGCGGCCGCCCCGTCTTCACTGCGTCCAGCAGCTCGTCCAGCTTCGCCAGCGTCAGCGTCCCGCCGTTCACCCCCATCGTGATCGACTGACCGCCCGTCGCCAGCTTGTCGATCCCGTCGAACGACTTTGCGTCCACCGCCGTGTCGCCGTTGACGAACGTGTCTTCGAACTTCTGCTGCACCGCCTTCGCCTTCAGCCCCACCACCGCCGCCTGCAGGTCCTGCACGTTGCTCCGCGTCGTCAGCAGGAAGTTATCGATGTCCGCGTCCCCGCCGATGATCTTCAGCGTCGACGTGATCTGCGTGAACGTCGGCGTGTTCTCCGTCCACGTGTCGCCCACGTCGAAGAACGCCGCCGTCGGCGCCGCGTTCTCCCGGTTGTACGTCAGCCCGTTCCCCGTGATCTCGATGAACGGCAGCACCTGCAGGACGGGCGAGTCCTGCACCACCGTCTCGATCACGCCCTGCAGCACGATGTCATTCGAAAGCTTGGCGGCTTCCGCCAGCGTCAGTGCCATGATGTCACTCCTTCAGTCGCGTTCATGTCGATGCGGCCCCGCCGCCTACCCCTCGCGGCGGCTGAGCCCGTAGCGGATCTTCTGCTCCGGCGTCATCGCGCTCGCGTCCGGCTCCGATCGCGCCGGCGCGCCCACCGGCACCCGTCCCGCCTGCGCCCGCTCCTCTAGCTGCGTGCGCACCCTCCCCACCACCGCCCTCGCCGCCTCCAGCGACGCGTCGACCTCCTCGACCGTGACCCCGGCGATCAGCTCGTCCGGCAAGCCCGGCTCCGCTCGCAGCACCGCCTCGCGATATCGCACGGCCGCCGCCTGCACCCGCGACGCCGACTCGTCGAGCCGCGCCTCCAGCGATGCCTCCCGCTCCGACGCCGCTGCCGTCGCCTCATCCGACGCCCGCAGCCGCTCCCGCAACTCCGATGCCTCGTCGAGCGCCGTCTGCGCCCGCGCCTCCGCGTCCGCCGTCGCGCTCTGCAACCGTTCGACGTCCGCCCGCGCCGCCGCCAGCTGCTCCTGCAGTTCGGCCAGTTCCGCTTCGTCCATCTCCACCTCCATCACACCGCCTGATCCGATGCACGCGAGCCTACGCCCGCCCCGGATCATCCTCCAAGCACCTCGGATCACTCCTCAATGACACGAGAAGGCACACCGGCACCAAACAACCGCGCCTCAACCTGTCATTCCGAGCGCAGCGAAGGCGCCCCGGGACCACGTCCTATGGCACAGCCGCCCCCGGCTGTGCAGCGCGGCAAGCCGCGCTCCGGCGGAGGAACCGCCCACGGACGACGCCTCACGCCCGCCCACAGCGCCATCCGCCCAACCTGTCATTCCGAGCGCGGCGAGGAATCCTCGCGCACCGACGCCACCACCGGCGCGCACGACACCTCCCGGCACGATGCCCACGAAAGTGAAAGACCCGCTCACCGCGCGCCACCGCTTGCCCTCCCCCTTCAGGGGAGGGTGGCCGAAGGCCAGGAGGGGTCCACGCATGCGACCAGACTGCACCGCCTCCCGCCTCGATGGCACGGAAGGCACAACGGTACTAACAGCCGCGCCTCAACCTGTCATTCCGAGCGCAGCGAGGAATCCTCGCGCGCCAACCCCCACCAGCGCGCACAACAACCCCTCGGCGCGATGCTCACGAAACAGAAACGGCCCGCTCATCGCGGACCGCTGCACACCTGCACGTCTGTGGGCCGGGCTTTCAGCCCGCGCCGGGACCCGCTATGCGTACCCCTCCGCCACCGGCTCCCACCCTGGAATGAACTTCCGCCACCCCTCCTCCCGGCTCAGGTACGGATACACCACGTAGTAGCTGTTCACCCGCGGCTGCCGCGGCTCTCGCATCAACGACATCTTCGCTTCCACCGGCGTGCGCCCCGCCTTCCGATGGTTGCAGCCCTTGCACGCCGTCACCAGGTTCTCCCACGTATGACGCCCGCCCCGGTGCCGCGGCACCACGTGGTCCAGCGTCAGGTCGCGCTGGCCCCGCCGGCCGCAGTACTGGCACATGTAGCTGTCGCGGTTGAAGACTTCCCGGCGCGAGAGCCGCATCTGGGGACGCGGCCTCTTGATCAGATAGATCAGCCGGATCACCGAGGGCAGCGGGAATGCCCGCGCCGCCGTGCGGATGTGCCCGTGACCGTGCTCGAGCACCTCCGCCTTGCCGCGGTCCACCAGCACAAACGCCCGCATCGCGTTACACACGTTCAGCGGCTCGTAGTTCTGGTTGAGGACGAGTACGCTTCCGGCTACCCCCATCTGTCCCGCTCCATGTGCCCCGAATCATATCAGGGCGCCGAAAACCCCGGCAACGCGCCGCCCGCCTTGCCTGTACCCTCGCTCCGGCGCCATCTAGAATGGCCTCTCCGCATGGTTGACGAAGGAGCAGAGACACAATGGCGACCAAGACAGAGGTGATCGGCGGGCTGGAGTTCCTCATCCAGGAGGCGAAGCGCATCGGCGCTCCCGGCTCCGGCCTGACCGAAGAGCAATGGGCGATCCAGAACCACGACGACGGCGGCGCCTGGAACAACCGCGAGGTCATCGCCCACATCGCCTCCGTCGGCGCCATCGTCGTGCCATTCATGGGCGCGCTCGCAAGCGCCCCCGAAGGCGCCGACCTCATGTCCGGCATGGACATCGACGCCATGAACGCCCAGAACGTCACTCAGCGCGCCGATAAGTCCGTCGCCGACCTCGTCGCCGAGATAGAGACGACCTACAAGGGCGTCCTGGAATGGGCCCGCGGCGTCCCTGACGACGTCTTGGCGAAGAAAGTCTCACTCGGCGGACACAAGGACATCCCGCTCGGCGACCAGCTCTTCCGGATGATCATCCTGCACGGCGTCGGCCACATCTACAGCTGCTACGGCGCCTCGTTCTTCGCCGGCCGCTGACGCCGGAGCCCCCGTTCAGGCGATCGCCGCCACCGGCGCCAGCCGGATGATCTCCGGCCGCCCCGCGAGCATCCCGCCGATCTTCCCCCCGAAGGCCGCCATGTGCGGCGTCTTCCCGTGCGCGTCCAGCGCGTCCTGGTCTGCGTACGACTCGATGAAGTAGAACTCCGCCGGCGCCTTCAGGCTCTGCGTCAGCGAGTACTGCAGCGTGCGCCCGGCCTCGTTGGCCTTCACCGCCGCCACCATCTCCGCCGCCGCGGCCTTGAAGTCCTCTTCCTTCCCCTCCTGTACGGTCAGCTTCGCGATGACGGCGATCATGGTGCTCCCTCTCTCTCGGCTCCGCGCTCTCCTCTCCACCATCCTGCCGCTTCGCGCGCTTACAGTCACGGACGCAAGGACGCCGCCCCGTTTAAGGCGGCGTCCTGTGCCGTACTGGCGGAAGAGATGCGTTGCTCCGCTCAATCAGGAGGCTTGCCTAGTCTTGCGCCCGCCTTCGTAGGCCCATCTCGATGACCGCGAGGCCGAAGGCCGCTGCCAGCAGCGCGAAGCCTGCTGTGGTCCTGGCGCTCCCCGAACCGCTGCCATCACCCGCCGAAGGCAGCGCCAGCGTCTCCGACACCGGCGGCGCGGGCGGCTGCTGCACGCCCTCGACGGCGGACTGCGGCGTCTGCGTCGGCGGGACCGTCGTCGCCGGGACCGTCGTCGCCGTCTTCGTCTTCGTCTTCGTCGCTGTCGAGACCGCCGTTCTCGTCCTCGTCACCTCAGCCGTCTTCGTGGATGTCGCCTGCGCCGTGTGCGTCGACGTCGGCTCCGCCGTCTTGGTGGACGTCGAGATCGGCGTGTGCGTGCCCGTCGGCTGCGCCGTATTGGTGCTCGTGGGCAGCGGCGTGTTCGTACTCGTCGGCTGCGGCGTGTGCGTCTGCGTCGGCTCTGGCGTCGCCGTCGGGTGACACGAGTCGTCGTTGAAGTGCAGGTTCAGCGTGTCCGAATCCACCAGCTGCGTGTACTGCCCGTTCTGCTTCGCGTACATCTTCACCGTGCCCGATGTGTCGACCGGTCCCTCGCCGTCGCGGTGGAACAGCTCCCACTCGTCCTGGTGCCCCAGGTGCCCCGGGCCGTTGTCGAAGAAGAACGTCTGCTGGATCACCTCGCCGTTGATAACCACGTCGACGACCACCTTGCGGTCGGCCCCGCCGCCGATGTAGTCCCCCCGCGAGAGCCAGCCGGTGCAGTCGGCCGCTTCCGTTACCTGGTTGTGGTGCGCGCTCGCCGCGCTCACCGTCAGCAGGAGGATCCCCGCCACCGCGCTCACGATGGCGCTGATGCTGACGCTCGAACTCAGCAGCGAGCGGCCGGACTGTGCCCCGAATCTCTTATTCATGCCCTATCCCCCGATGTCTACTCGACCTGACAAGCATTACAACGGCCCCGAGCCCGGCCCGTTACGCATTCGAAGCTACCGGGCGCCCGTGATGCGCACACACGTTCTGACGCTGCTAGAATAGAGCGATGGCACAGCGCCCCCGAGGGATCGTCCCGCCCTGGCTGAGCACCGCCGGTTCTCTAAAGGCCCGCTCCGGGTTCGGCGCGTCCGCTTCGAAACGCCGGCCCGCCGCCCGGCCCCCCAGCCCTCCGAAGCGCGCCGCGAAGCCCGCTGCACCACCCCCGCGCCGCGCCCGCGGGCACAGCGTCGACCTGTCGGCAAACGCTCGCACCGTCCTCGAACGCCGCTATCTCGCCCAGGACGAGCGCGGCCGGATCGCCGAGACCCCCGAACAGCTCTTCCGGCGCGTCGCCCACAACATCGCCCTGGCCGAGGCAGCCTTCACCCCGCCTGCCCGCGCCGCCGCCGCCGTTGCCGACGCCGAGGCGCAGTTCTACGCCCTCATGACCTCGCTGCGCTTTCTGCCCAACTCCCCCACCCTGGGCAACGCCGGCCGCCCGCTGCAACAGCTCTCCGCATGCTTCGTGCTCCCCGTCGAAGATTCGATGGACGGCATCTTCGAGTCCCTGAAGCACACCGCCCTGATCCACCAGAGCGGCGGCGGCACGGGCTTCGCCTTCAGCCGCCTGCGCCCCGCCGGTGATCGCGTCGCCAGCACCGGCGGCGTCGCCAGTGGCCCCGTCTCCTTCATGCGCGTCTACGACGCCGCCACCGAATCCATCAAGCAGGGCGGAACCCGGCGCGGCGCAAACATGGCCATCCTCAGCGTCGATCACCCCGACATCGATGCATTCATCGCCGCCAAGGCCGGCATGACGGCGTTGCAGAACTTCAACATCAGCGTCGCCGTCACCGAACGCTTCATGCAGGCCGTCGAGCGCGACGAGCCGTACCAGCTCCTGAACCCCCGCACGTCGAAGTCCGCCGGCAAGCTCCGCGCCCGCGAAGTCTTCCGGCGCATCGTCGAGAACGCCTGGACCAACGGTGATCCCGGCCTCGTCTTCCTCGACCGCGTGAATCGCGACAACCCCACGCCCCACCTCGGCCGCATCGAAGCCACAAATCCGTGCGGCGAGCAGCCATTATTGCCCTACGAGTCCTGCAACCTCGGATCGCTCAACCTCGCGAAGTTCGTCCGCGAGACCGCCGCCCCCTCCCGTCCGAAGCCCTCCCGCAACGGGAGTGACCCGCGACAGGTCGAGATCGACTGGGACGCGCTCGGCGAGGCCATCCCCCTCTGTGTTCGCTTCCTCGACGACGTGATCGAGCAGAACCGCTACCCCATCCCGCAGATCGACGAGATGACGAAGCAGACACGCAAGATCGGCCTCGGCGTGATGGGCTGGGCGGACCTGCTCTTCCAGCTCCGCGTCCCCTACGACTCCGACGAGGCCGTGGAGCTGGGCGCGCGCGTCATGGCCCTCGTGCAGGAGCACGCCGACCGCGCCTCCGAGGCGCTGGCCACGGAGCGCGGCGTCTTCCCCGCCTGGCACGGCTCCATCTACGATCCCGCTTCGGGCGACCGCCGCGGCGGCCCTCGCTACCGCAACTCCACCCGCACCACCGTCGCGCCCACCGGCACCCTCAGCATCATCGCCGACTGCTCCGGCGGCATCGAGCCCGCGTTCGCGCTCGCCTTCATGCGCCAGCACTACCTCGACCGCAAGGATCCCTCCCGGCCCGTCCAGCTCACCGAGGTCAACCCGGCCTTCCGCGACGCCGCCCGGCAGGAGGGCTTCGTCAGCGACGATCTGATCGCCCATCTCACGCGGGGCGGCTCGCTCCGCGATCGGCGCGAGGTTCCCGAGTGGGCGAAGCGCGTCTTCGTCACCTCGCACGACATCGACCCCTCGTGGCACGTCCGCATGCAGGCCGCGTTCCAGCGCCACACCGACAACGCCGTCAGCAAGACCATCAACTTCCGCCGCGACGCAACCGTGGAGGACGTCGAGCGCGCGTATCTCCTCGCCTACCGCGAAGGCTGCAAGGGCATCACCATCTACCGCGACGGTTCCCGCGAGCACCAGGTGCTCTCGCACGCGACCGCCCGCGGCCCCGAGCAGGCGGAGGCCGTCGCCGCCGAGGTTGCGCTCGGCGTCCGGGAGCTGATCGCCGCGCAGCCGCACCCCGCCGCCACCGGCTCCACCGAGCCCCGCCCCTCCGGCGCCCCCTACCGCCGCCACCTCCCGGACGAGCGCCGCTCCGTCACCCACAAGTTCCGCGTCGGCGAGCAGGAGGGCTACCTCACCGTCGGCCTCTACGACGATGGCGCACCCGGCGAAATCTTCGTGAACATCTCGAAGGAAGGCTCGACGATCCGTGGGCTGATGGACTCCGTCGCCCTGCTCACATCCGTCGCCCTGCAGTACGGGGTCCCGCTCGGGAACCTCGTCGCGAAGTTCCGCGGCGTCCACTTCGAGCCGGCGGGCCTCACCGCCAACCCGCGCATCCCCACCGCCTCGTCGATCGTCGACTACATCTTCCGCTGGCTCGAACAGCGCTTCCTCAACACCACATCCCAACCGGACGATACGCCTCGCCGCAAGAAGCCACGGGCAGGAACTGCATCGAAGCGGCGCGCATCACCCGCAAAGCCCGGCGCGAAGCGCGCAAAGACCGCCCCCGCGCCAAAACGATCCGCACCACCGAAGAAGCCGCCCACCCGCGCGCCACGCGCCTCCATCCTCCACCCTCCAGCCTCCAGACGCCCAACGTCACCACGTACACCTGCATCCAACCGCGCCTCCAGCCCCCAGCCCCCAGCCTCCAGTCGTCCCGCAGCCCGCGCCGCCGCCCCGGACACAAGCACCGGCATCGCCTGCCCCGAGTGCGGTGCGATCCTTGTCTTCGCCGAAGGCTGTATGGTCTGTCGCAGCTGCGGCTACACCCGCTGCTGATCCGTTCGGCTGAGTGTCAGTGCCCCCCGCAAGAGCACGCTCCGCCGCACCCGCATCCCCCGCCTGATGCCTCCGGCAGTTGCGCGCCGCCCGGCCCCTTCGACATCGTCGCGAACACCGAGAGCACTCGCGTACCCCGCCCGTGCCCCCCCGGACACGTCGCACGCTCCTCCGCGCGCGCCATCGGACGTAGCAGCTCGAACGTCGTCTTGCAGTCCGCGCAGAAGTATTCGTACAGCGGCATAGGTTCCCCTCTCGCGTCAGCCTAACGATGAGCATACCCGCGCGTCAAACGAAAACGCGGGCCAAGCCCGCGTCACAACGACTGATAACTGACAACTGACTACTCCAGATAGTCTCGCAGCTTCTTGCTCCGCGACGGGTGCCGCAGCTTCCGCAGCGCCTTCGCCTCGATCTGTCGGATGCGCTCCCGCGTCACCTGGAACTCCCGCCCCACCTCCTCCAGCGTCCGGCTGCGGCCGTCCTCCAGCCCGAAGCGCAGCTCCAGCACCTTCCGCTCCCGCGAGGTGAGGCTGTTGAGCACGTCCATCACCTGCTCTTTGAGCAGCTGGTGCGACGCCGCCTCCGCCGGCGCCAGCGCCGCCTCATCCGGCAGGAAGTCGCCCAGGTGGCTGTCGTCCTCCTCACCGATCGGCGTCTCCAGCGAAACCGGCTCCTGCGAGACCTTGATGATCTCCCGCACCTTCTCCGGCGTGATCGGCGGCCCCTGTCGCGGGTCAGTCATCCCGCGCGCGATCTCCTCGCTGGTGGGCTCCCGCCCGTACTCCTGAACCAGCCGCCGCGACACGCGCACCAGCTTGTTGATCGTCTCCACCATGTGCACGGGGATCCGGATCGTCCGCGCCTGGTCCGCGATCGCCCGCGTGATCGCCTGCCGGATCCACCACGTCGCGTAGGTGCTGAACTTGAAGCCCTTCCGATAGTCGAACTTCTCGACGGCGCGGATCAGCCCGATGTTCCCTTCCTGGATCAGGTCCAGCAGCGACATCCCCCGCCCGATGTACTTCTTCGCCACGCTCACAACCAGCCGCAGGTTCGCCTCCGTGAGCTGCTTCTCCCCCCGGAAGCCTTCACGCTTCAGGTCGGAGAAGTAGAGGCGCAGCATGTCCTCTTCCTTGCAGTGCTTGTTCACGCGGTCCCACGGCGGGGGAAGAATCTGGCGTTCGCCGCCGTAATACCCCGCCACCAGCTTGACGTGCCCCGCCTGCAGGATGTGCGTGATGATCGAGAGCCGGACGATCCCCTGCTCCGCCTCCGCCTGCTCGCAGCGCAGGTGCCCTGCCAGCCGCTCCGCCAGCGCGACGTCCATCTCCGCGTCCAGCGTCACCCGCCAACCATCCTCCTGGATCACGTCCGAGAGCAGCCCGGCCTTGATGCCCAGGTCCTTGCAGATGAACTTCACGCTTCGTTGGAGCTGGTGATAGTCGTCGATGAGGGAGAGGAGGATCTCTTGTCCGGTGGGGAGGCGGTTGTGTTCCTCGAGCCAGCGCTTCTCGATCGATTCGATGTGCTTGGCTTCCTCCATATGCCGCGCCAGGCGCTTCTCGTCGGCGGCGGAGAGCAAATAGACCCTCCCGATCTCCCTGAGGTACATCCGGACCGGGTCGTCGATGCCCTCCTGCTCTTCGAGCGGGACCGTCTCCTTCTCAACCTCCTCTTCCTCCACCACCTCCACCCGCACGGGGCCTTCGATCCAGACCTCGGCGACCGCCGCACCGTTATGTCCATCCAGGACTGCGACTGTCTCCGCCAGCCGGCCCAACACGTCCGACAGCGAATCGTCGTTGCCGTTGAGGATCGCGTCGCGGTGCTCGGGGTCGTCGCCGTTGAGCGTCACCGCCGGGGTCGGCTCGCGGAATTTGCTGCTCATTCCCACCTCACCGGACGGGGCGCTCGGCGCTGCGCTGCCGATCCAGTATCCGCTGATGCACCTTCAGGCCGGCTTCCATGTCTTCCACGAAGGCTGTGGCGGGATCAGCCTCTTCCTCGGCCGGAACCTCATCGCTCGACCGCCACGTGTCGTACGCGCGCTGCGCGTTCTCGTCGTGGTCTTGCGTCGCTATCTCTGCGAGCATCGCCGCGCTGGCGCGCTTCGCGAGGCGTAATCGCTGCTGTTCGATACCCCAAACCGTAGAACGCAGCGCATCTGCTATTGCATCGTCGTCGTATGCGGGAAGCGGGAGGTTGACAACGCGCTCGTAGTGCGGACGCAGATCCGGCCCGAGCGATTGGTCGAACGGCTCCCCCACATCCCGCCACGCCGCCCACGTCTCGAACAGCGCGCGGTTCTCGCTCTGGCCGAACAGCTCCGGATCGAGATCCTGCCCTTCGGCGCGTAGCTCAGGATAGCGGAACAGCAACCCCAGACAAAACTCCTCGCGACGGTCGCGCACCACCGGCCGCAGCGGCACCGCACGCTCGCCTTCGCCCTCCCGTGGCGATGTGCCAGCCTTGACAGGACGCCGCAACTCCAGCCGCAGCGTCTCTTCGTCCACCTGCGCCATGCGCGCCAGCCGCTGCAGGTAGTGCGACTGGATCACCCGGTCCGACAGAGCCGCGATCAACGGCAGCAGCTCCGCCGCCGCCGCCGAGCGTTCCCGCGGCGAGGTCAGGTCGTGTTTGGCCGCCGACGCCTCGAACAAATAGTCGATGACCGGCTTCGCTTCCGCCACCAGGCGCGCCCACGCCTCCGGCTCGCTGCGGATCACGTCGTCCGGGTCGCGCCCGGCCGGCATGGTGAGCACACGGATGTCCGCCGCCAGCGTCTCCTGGTGCCGGATGACCCCACGCCAGTTCACATACGGCGTCGCCTCGTGGTCCACCGCATCCGCGACGACCCGGACGCCGCGAAGCGTCGCCTCGCTGCCGGCGGCATCCGCGTCCAGCGCCAGCACCAGATCCCGTGTGTATCGCTTGAGCAGGCGCACCTGCCGGTCCGTCAGCGCCGTCCCCATCGAGGCCACGACGTTGTCGTACCCGTGCTCGTGCGCGGCGATCGCGTCCATGTACCCCTCGACGATCACCGCCCGCCCTTCCCGCCGGACCGCCTCCTTCGCGAGGTCCAGCCCGTACAGGAGGGCCCCCTTATCGAAGATCGGCGACTGCGGCGTGTTCACGTACTTCGGCTGCACATCCCCCGCCCCAAGCGCCTCCCCCGGCAGCGAACGCCCGCCGAACCCCGCCACCCGTCCCCGCTCGTCACGGATCGGGAACATCAACCGGTGGCGGAAGCGGTCGTACACCCCGCGCTCCCCCTCGACGCCGAGCCCGGCGCGCAGCGCGTCCTGCGACGAGAATCCCCGCGACTCCAGATGCTTCCCCAGCGCGTCCCAGCTGTTCGGCGCGTAGCCGATCTGGAACGTCCGCACCGACGCGTCGGCCAGCCGGCGCTCCTCCAGGTACGTGCGCGCCCCCGCACCGCCGTCGCCCTCGAGCGCGGCGTTAAAGTACGCGGCGGCCGCTTCGTTGATCTCGTAGAGCCTCGCCCGCCGCGCGTCTTCCTGCGTGTCCCGCCGCCCCCCGTCCAGCTCCACCCCCGCCCGCTGGGCGAGCATGCGCAACGCTTCCCGGAAGTCGCAGCTCTCCTTTCGCATCACGAAGCCGTACACGTCGCCGCCCGTCCCGCACGCCCCGAAGCAGTGCCAGCTCTGACGGGAGGGGTCGACGTGGAACGAAGGGGTCTTCTCCGTGTGGAAGGGGCAGAGGCCCGTGTACGCCCGCCCCGCCCGCTTCAGCGCCACGTACTGCGAAACCAACTCCACGATATCGACGCGCTGCTTGACCTCGTCGACGACGCTCATCGGGCGCCCTGCGCCGGGATGAGGGGGAGGGACTCCGGCACCGCCGGCAGCCCCGGGATGATCGCCGCTACCGCCTCCGCGTGCTCTACCTCGTGCGAGGCCATCTTCTCGGCCATCTGGCGCACCGTCATCCGGCCCAGCGTCTCGTGCCGGACCGCGCGTTCCAGTGCGCCATCGTCGCAGCCGTCCAGCAGCGCCTCCAGGTCGCGGCGCGCCGCCTGCATCCCGTGGATGATCTGTGGGACCGCCAGCCGCTGCGCCAGCGCCGGATCGCCGTCGTTGTGCACGCGCGTGCTCGCCACCGCCGGTTCATCCTCACGCAGCGCCGCCTGTGTGCGCTCCACAAACACCCGCTCGACCCGCAACAAGTGCGCGAGGTGCGCGGCCACCGGCCACCCGCCGTCACCCGGGGCGTGACGAAACTGTTCCTCGTTAAGTGGACGGATCAGCGCAAACAGCTGCGTTCGGCTTTCCTGCAGTGCGGATCGGAGCCGCGAGACATCCATGCTCGGCGCGTCCTTCTCTGCAGGCGGGGGACAGCGGCCCCGGTGTCGCCGCTGCTTCACCCCGAAGTGTATCCGCCCGGCCACCCCGCCACGCAAGAACGGGTGCATCCCCCTCGGAATCGCGATGTGGCCCTATGCTGTAGGCGCTTCGGGGGAGTCTCCCCGCGCGGGATTTTCTATTGCGATAGAGATCGTGATCTGGTTGTTCGTATTGTCCGTCTCCTCGATCTCCCCGTTCGGGTCGACGACCAGCGTCAACGTCACGCTCTCCGTTACATCGAACCCCGTCCCCACGTCGATGCTGCGCCCCGCCTCCAGCGTGAAGTCGGGCAGCGTCGCCCCGCCCAGAAGCACCGACTGGTCTTCGTTGAACACCGCCACCACCAGGTCGCCCGTGGCATCGCCCGCGCCCTGATTGATCACCGTGATGAAGAGTTTCCCGCCTGATAGCGTCGGCGTCGTCCCCACCACCAGGTCCGGCACGCCCGGGACGGGCGTGAGCGTGCCCTCCGGCGTCAGCGTCCCGTCGGGCGTCACCTCCGACGGGTCGGGAGTCAGCTGCGGCGGCGACGTCGGCACCACGATGAGCGGCGGTGGCTCCGCCGTCGCGACCACCAGCGCTTCTGGATCGCCGGTGACGTCGAGGAACTCCGCGTCCACCCACCCGTGGCTGTCCGAGTTCTTCGGGAAAATAATCCGGAGCCACCCCGTATCGCTGCTGCGGCCGTCGATCACCACCTCGGTGCCCCGTGGCAACGTCCCCAGGACCGGCGTTCGCTGCCCCGGTGCCGAACGCACGGCTGTCGTGATATTCGTCACACCCCGCACCCCCCCGGCCGAGGCCGTCTGCGCGACCGCCGGCGCCGTGGTCGTGCCCACGGGCTCCACGTCCACCACCGGCTCCGCCGCGTCGTCCCCGCGCGCGCTGTCGATGACGATCAGCGCCCCGGCGGTGATGCCGAGCAGCACCACCACGGCCAGCCCCGCCAGCACAACAGGATGTTTGAGGATGGAGGCCCTCTCCGTGCCGGGTTGGGAGTTCATGAGGGGGAAACGCCGGATTCCAGCATCAGTGCGGTCAAACCGGGCGCATTGTATCAGGCCGCGAACTTGTCACTCCGGAAGCCTTCGGATTCGCCCGCGCCGGCCGATGGATGATGTGGGGAACGCAGCCAACCTGGTCCCCTCCAACCTGAGCGGGAAAGCCGTCGCCGTCCCCGCCACCAATTCGGCGCCGGCTTTCTCGTTCTCTTCGCGGCCTCCTTGACCCCGCACATCCCGTCACCAAAGATGCTCCCGGGCCTGCGCACGGGAGGTTTCGACGCATGGACTGGCAGCGCATAGCCGAACGCGTCCTCGACGGCGACCGCCTCGACACCGCCGAATCGCTCGCCGTCTTGCGGGCCTCCGACGCCGACACGCCGGCGATCGTCGCCGCCGCCCATGCCGTCCGGCGCCGCTACTTCGGCAACACGGTCAAGGTCAACTTCCTGGTCAACATCAAGAGCGGCATCTGCCCCGAGGACTGCCACTACTGCTCCCAGTCGAAACTCTCCCGCGCGAAGATCGACAAGTATCCCCTCCTCTCCGGCGACCAGATCCTAACCGCCGCCCGCCGCGGCCATGAGTTCGGCGCCCGCCGCGTCTGCCTCGTCGCCTCCGGCCGCGGCCCCTCCCGCGACGACGTCGCCCACATCGCCGCCGCCGTCCGCGACATCCGCGCCTCCCTCCCCGATACCGAGATCTGCGCCTGCCTGGGCCTGCTCGATGCCGAACAGGCGTCGGCCCTCCGCCAGGCCGGCGTCTATGCCTACAACCACAACCTGAACACCAGCGAGGGCTTCTACGGCGAGATCTGCTCCACCCATGACTACGCCGACCGCGTCCACACGGTGGGCATCGTGAAGCGGGAGGGCCTCTCGCCCTGCTGCGGCGCCCTGCTGGGCATGGGCGAGACCGACGACGACATCGTCGAGGTGGCCCACGCCCTGCGCGACCTCGACGTCGACTCCCTCCCCGTGAACTTCCTCATCCCCATCGAGGGCACGCCGCTCGCCGGACGCTGGACGCTCACCCCGTGGCGCTGCCTCCGCATCCTCGCGCTCTTCCGCCTCACCAGCCCCCGCAGCGAGCTGCGCATCGCCGGCGGCCGCGAGCATCACCTGCGTTCGCTGCAACCGCTCGGTCTGCTCATCGCCAACTCGATCTTCATCGGTGACTACCTCACCGCGAAGGGCCAGCGCCCCGAAGACGACATCACCATGATCCGTGACCTCGGCTTCGAGATCCTCGGCGCCTCCGATGTCTCGCCCGAGCGCCCCCCGTCAGCGGTGCAGCTCAAAGCCCGCGATGAACGCCTCGGCCCGACACCGTAAGCGCGACCCGGTGCCGTCGCCCTCCCCTTGCGCCACACCCTGACCGCCGCGAGACTGATCGCATGCGGACGACTCAGTCCGCGGTCCACCCGGCGCTCACAGGAAGGGTCCGCATCGTGCAGTTCACGACAACGCTGCGTCGCAACACGCTCTCCGCCCACGTCATCCCCGACTCTTGGTTGACGAACATCGCCCTCGTCGCCGCCGGTAGCCTGCTGATGGCGGTATCCGCTCGCTTCAGCCATCAGTTCTCCTTCAGCACCGTGCCCGTGACCGGGCAGACCTTCGCTGTGCTGCTGCTCGGCGCGCTCTACGGCTCCCGCCTCGGCGCCGCCACCATAATCGCCTACCTCGCCGAGGGCGCCCGCGGCTTCCCCGTCTTCGCCGGCGGGCTCGGCGGCATCAGCGCCATCGCCACGGCGTCCGGCGGCTACCTGTTCGGCTTCATCGTCGCTGCCTTCATCGTGGGCTGGTTCGCCGAGCGCGGATGGGACCGTTCGCGATGGATCGTCCTGCCCATGCTGCTGGCCAACGCTGCGATCTACGTCCCCGGCCTCATCTGGCTGCACGAACAGTTCCGCATCGTCGGCACGCCCGTCGACTGGGACACCACGCTGGACTACGGGCTGTGGCCGTTCGTCGCCGGCGACCTGGCGAAGCTCGTCGCTGCGTCCCTCGCCCTGCCCGCTGGCTGGTCCGCCGTCGAGACGCTTCGCCGCCTGCCCTGATCCCGGGCCATCCGGCCCCCCGGTCGCCGCCGATCGGACGGCGCGCATCCGCCCGGCCGTTGTTAGACTGCCGCGCAGAACGGAGGACACCCGTGCGTAACGAAGGCCCCATCCTCGTCCCACTCGACGGCTCGGAGCTCGCCGAAGGCGCCCTCCCCTACGCCGTGACGCTGGCAAAGGTACTCAGGGCGCCGCTCGCCCTCCTCACCGTCTGGGAGGGCACCGAGAGCGAACTCGGCGCCACCTTCCCCGCCCTCGCCCTCGAGGTCGAACAGAAGGCGACACAGCACTTCGCCACCTACCTCGAAGGCGTAAAGGGGCGCATGAAGGGCATGAACGTTGAGACGCTGATGCGCTCCGGTGAGGCCGGCGAAGAGACACTGCGCGCCATCACCGAAAGCGGTGCGCGCATGATCGTCATCGCCACCCACGGCCGCTCCGGTGTCGGGCGCTGGATGTACGGCAGCACCGCCGGCCACCTGCTGCGCCACGCGCAGGTGCCCGTCGTCGCCGTCGGGCCGCACGCCCTCGCCCGCTCCGCGAAGGACGCGGCGTTCCGCCACCTCATGATCCCCCTCGACGGCTCGAAGCTCTCTGAGGAGGCGCTCCCCGTCGCCCGCCAACTCGCCGCGGCGGCCAAGGCGCGGCTGAGCCTCGTCCGCGCCGTCCGCTGGGCGGTGCAGGCGTACCCTTACACCCTGCCCGAGACCTACGTCCCCCAGATCGACGAGGAGCTGGAGGCCGGCGCCCGCGCCTACCTCAAGCGTCAACGCGAAGCGGTCACCGACGTCGAGGCCGACGCCTTCGTCGTACGCGGCGCCATCGCCGAGGGTCTGATCGACTTCGTCGAAAAGGAAAAGGTCGACCTCGTCGTCATGACCACGCACGCCCGCGCCGGCCTCGCGCGTGCCGCGCTCGGCAGCACCGCCGACCGCCTGCTGCAGGGCGCCGCGCCCGTGATGCTTATCCGGCCAGACGCGCCCTGACGTGCGCCGTCCGCTCGTCGTGGCCATCGTCTGCGCCCTCGCCGTCGCCGCCTCCGCCTGTGGTGGCGACGAAGACGCCGCATCGGCGCCCACCCGCCTGGCGCCCCGCGCCACTGCCACTGCACCCGCGGCCCCGGCTGGCACGCCCCGGGTCCTCGCCACGCCCGACACGGACGTTGTCGAGGTGACCGGGATCGTCGGCGTCGTCGACACCTCCACGCGCATCATCGAGATCAACCGCACCGCCGGCGCCTCCGTCCGCCGCGTCGAAGTGCTGCCCGACACCGTGATCTCCTCCGCCGACGGGACACGCGTCTCCTTCGCCGATATCCGCCCCTCCGACCGCATCATCGCCCGCGGACGCCTCGACGAAGCCGGGGACGTGCTCGTAGCCGATGACATCGGCCTCTCCCGCGTGATCGGCGGCGGTGGTGCTCCCGGAGGTTGACGGCCGTCCGGTTCGCCCGTCTTGGCTGCTACCATAGGCGCACGCACCCGAATCCCTGCCGGGCTCGCCGGCGTAAGGCAGAGTGAGGCGGCCGCCTCACCCCGCCCGCGGGCGAGAGTGGAGAGCGTGGACTACACCGCACTCCGCGACGATGAGTTGATGGACCGGCTCTGTCGCCGGGACCTGTACGCCTTCGAGGCGCTCTATGACCGCTATGGAGACCTCGTGTACTCCGTTGCCCTTCGCATCGTCACCGACACCTACGTCGCTGAGGACGTGACCCAGGACGTCTTCCTCCGCGTCTGGCGCAGGCCCGAACTCTTCGACCTGCAGCGCGGAAAGTTCGTCACCTGGCTGCTCAGCGTCGCCCGCAACCGCGCCATCGACGAACGGCGCAGCCAGGGCCGGCGCCTCCGCCACGAGGCGCTCCCCTCCACCGGCGAAGAAGAGGACGTGCTGCCGAGCGCCCACGACCTCGACGACCCCGCCCTTGCGACCGTCCTCCAGGACGACCGCCGCGCCGTCCGCGAGGCGCTCGGTGTGCTCCCACCGGAGCAGCGGCTCGCCATCACCCTCGCCTACTTCGGCGGCCTCACCCAGCAGGAGATCGCCAACCGGCTCGGCCAGCCGCTCGGCACCGTGAAGACCCGGATCCGTCTGGGCATGCAGAAGATGCGCGGCGCCCTCGACGAACGCCGCCGCGAGGGGGAGCGCTGATGCGGATGGACTGCGAGGCCGCCCGCGAGCACATCGACGCCTGGGCGCTCGGCGCCCTCGACACCGACGAGCGCATCGCCTTCGACGCACATCTCGCCACTTGCACCGCCTGCCCGGACCTCGCCGAACGCGCCCGCGACGGCGGGACAGCCGTCGCCCTCGCCGTCCCGCTCAAAACCGCCAGCCCGTCCCTGAAGGCGCGCATTATGGCCTCCGCCGCCGTCCTCGCCGGCGTCTCCCGCCGCCGCAGCCCCTGGTGGGCCGCTACCGCCGCCGCCGCCATCGTCGCCGCCGCCGGCTTGTTCGGCTGGAGCGCCTATCTCCAGACCCGCATCGCCGTTCTGGATGACGACAACGCCACCATCGTCGCCGCTGCCACGGCGCAGTCCCGCGAGTTCGCCTCGTTGCGCAGCCAGCTCGTCAGCACCAGCGCCGCCACCGACGAGGTCAGGAGCGCGCAGAAGCTCCAGGACTCCGTCCTCTACATCGTCGCCCAGCCCGACGCCCAGCTCACGAGGATGGACGGCACCGCCATGGCCCCCGAGGCCAGCGGCCACTACGTCTGGAGCCCCGGCGAGCGCCTCGGCGCCTTCGACGCCACCAGCCTCCCTGCCCTCCCCCCCGGCCAGACCTACCGCTTCTGGTTCGTCTACGAGAACCAGTGGCTCGACGCTGGCCTCATCGACATCGATGACGACGGCAACGGCCGCCTCGTCGTCAGCCGCCTCCAGGGCGGCCGCCCCGACCGCGGCTCCCTCCTCGGCTACGCCCTCTCCGTCGAGCAGGGCAACGCCGCCCCCGCGAGCCCCGGCCAGCTCGTCCTCAGCAGCCCTCAGCAGTAGACGTACTTCCCACAGCGTCCACGTTGTCCCCCAGACCTCAGCTGCGATTGCCTCGGCGCTTGGATCGATCGCGGCTTTGGCAAGCTGCTGAAACGGGGGTACAGGGGGCTGAGCCCCTTATCGGGGGGACCTGGCGGGTGTCCACGCCAGATTCTCAACCATCCCACTGGGCGGGTGGGTGGGAAAGTCAACTTGAGAGTGTTTCAGCAACCCTGACAGCCGCCACCTCAGACTTGCGCTGAGACTTCATCTCACCTACAGTGAGACTACGTATCGGAGGCCACCGTGTCCGACATCGACCTCATCATCGAACGCCTTGAGATGCGCGGCCACCGCATCACCGGCAGCCGTCGCCGCGTCCTCGATGCCGTCCTCGCCCAGCCTGCCCACTTCACCGTCGACGACGTCCTGCGCAGCACCCGCAAGGTCGGGCGCGCCACCGTCTTCCGCACCATGAAGATCCTCCTCGACCTCAACCTCGTCTGCCGCATCCTCCTCGACGACGGCACGCTGCACTACCGCCTCAGCACCCGCGGCCACCACCACCACCTGGTCTGCACGAACTGCGGCCGTGTCGAAGACTTCACCAACTGCGACGTCGCGTCCCTCGTACGCGACCTCTCGCGCGCCACCGACTACCAGATCGAGGGCCACTGGCTCGAGGTTTACGGCCGCTGCAGCACCTGCCGCCTCCTCCTGCCCGCCCCCGCCGCCCGCACCACCGCCACCTGATCGCGAGGGAAGGAGCCCCACGCCCGATGCTCGTCTCGCCGAAAGTGATACTCCGTCTCGGTGCCGTGGCCCTGGTCGCCCTCGCGATGTTTACCGCCGCCTGCGGCGACGACAGCAACGACCCCGCCGGCAGCGGACGCCTCCGCGTCGTCGCCACGACGGTGCAGATCGCCGCCCTCACCCGCGAGGTCGGTGGCGACCGCATCGACCTCACCGGCCTCATCCCCGCCGGCGCCGACGCCCACGAGTTCGAGCCCGTCGCCAGCGACCTCACCGCCATCGAAGGCGCCGCCCTCATCCTCCGCCACGGCATCGGCATCGACGACTGGCTCGACGACACCCTCTCCGCGTCTGATGCGCGCGTCGTCACCGTTACCGACGGCATCGATCTGCAGCGAGGCGCGCTCGAAGACGACGCGGAACCCAGCGACGATGATCACGGCAAGGGCGCCTTCGACCCGCACGTCTGGCACGATCCCGACAACGCGAAGGTCATGGTCCGCAACATCGCCGACGCCCTCGCCGACGCCGACGCCCCCAGTGCGGACGCCTACCGAGCCGCCGCAGACGGCTACTCCGCCACGCTCGACGCCACGAAGGCGCAGATCCAGGACATCATCGGCGAGATCCCGCCCGAGAATCGCAAGCTCGTCACCAATCACGACGCCTTCGGCTACTTCGCCCGCGCCTTCGGCCTCCAGATCGTCGGCGCCGTCATCCCCGGCATCTCCACCCAGGCCGAACCCTCCGCCCGCCAGACCGCCGCACTGCTCGACACCATCGAGCGCGAGCGCGTGAAGGCCATCTTCGCCGAATCGAGCGCAAGTCCCGGCCTCGCTGAGCAGCTCGCCCGCGACGCCGGCGTAACGATCGTCGACGACCTCTACGGTGACTCCCTCGGCGAGCCCGGCAGCAGCGCCGACACCATCGACGGCATGCTGCTGGCCAACGCCCGCAAGATCGCTGATGCTTTGAAATGACCATGACCACCACCAACGGCTCCCCGCTCGCCGCCCCTCCAGACCACGAGGACTGCCTCGTCATCCGCGACCTCACCGTCGCGTATCAACGGCGTGTCGTCCTCCAGCACGTCTCCGCCGACATCCGGCGCGGCCAGGTGATCGGCGTCATCGGCCCCAACGGCGGCGGCAAGAGCACCCTCCTCAAGGCCATCCTCGGCATCGCCCCCGTCGTCTCCGGCGCCATCACCCTCTTCGGCCGCCCCGCCTCCGCCATGCGCGCCCGCATGGCCTACGTCCCCCAGCGCGAGGTCGTCGACTGGGACTTCCCCGTCACCGTCTTCGATGTCGCCATGATGGGCCGCTACCCCGCCGCCGGCTGGCTCCGCCGCCCCGGCCCCCGCGACCGTGACGAAGTCGCACGCGTGCTCGGCCGCGTCGGCATGCTCGAACACCGCAACACCCAGATCGGCCAGCTCTCCGGCGGCCAGCAGCAGCGCGCCTTCGTCGCCCGCGCCCTCGCCCAGGAGGCCGACGTCCTCCTCCTCGACGAGCCCATGACCGGCATCGACGCCGGCACGCAGGACGTCATCCTCGACGTCATCGAAGAGCAGCGCCGCCTCGGGAGGATCGTCCTCCTCGCCACCCACGATCTCGTCAGCGCCTCCTGCGCCTGCGACTGCCTCTGCTGCGTCAACGAGCGCATGGTCTCCTACGGCCCCCTCGACGAGACCTACACGCCCGAAAACCTCGCGAAGACCTACGGCGGCCCCGTCATCATGCTCGGCCGCACCGACATGGTCGGCCGCACCGACCGCCCCGAGCCGATGCACACCCACCACCCCGGCGACCACGCCCACCACCACCACGAGCACGAAAACCTCGGCCGGGAGCACGACTGATGTCGGACCCCGTCGGCTGGTTCTCCGACCCCCTCCAGTACGAGTTCATGCGCCGCGCCCTCATCGAAGTCGTGCTCATGGGCGCCGTCACCGGCGCCGTCGGCGTCTACGTCGTCCTGCGCGGCCTCTCCTTCATCGGCGATGCGCTCTCCCACGCCATCTTCCCCGGCATCGTCCTCGCCTTCATGCTCGGCCACAGCATCTTCCTCGGCGCGCTCATCTTCGGCGTCCTCACCTCCGGAGGGATCGCCGTCATCGCCGCCAATCGTCGCGTGAAGGAGGATTCCGCCATCGGCGTCGTCTTCGCCGGCACCTTCGCACTCGGCATCGTACTCATCAGCTCCACCGACAACTTCACCCGCGACCTCGCGTCGTTCCTCTTCGGCAACGTCCTCGGCGTCACCACCACCGACATCGGGCTCTCCGCCATCGCCGGCGCCGTCGTCATCGCCCTCATCCTCGCGCTCTACAAGGAGCTGCTCATCACCTCGTTCGACCGCGTCGCCGCTCAGGCCATGGGGCTGCCCGTCTTCTGGCTCGACCTACTCCTGCTCGTCATGATCTCCCTCACCATCGTCGTCTCTCTCCGCGCCGTCGGGAACATCCTCGTCGTCGCCATGCTCGTCACCCCCGCCGCCTCCGCCCGCCTCCTCACCGACCGCATGCCGTCGATGATCGCCCTCAGCTCGCTCATCGGCGCCGCCTCCGGCGTGCTCGGACTCTTCATCTCCTACCACCACGACATCGCCGCCGGCGGCACCATCGTCCTCGTCGCGACGTCCATCTTCGGCTTCGTCTGGCTGTTCGCGCCCGAGCACGGCTTCGTCGCCACCCGCGTCCTCCGCGGCCGCCTCACCCCCGCCGCCCCCGAGGCCACCATCATCTTCGAGTCGCCCGAGATCCAGACCCCCGGCCGCCACTGAGCTGGCGCCGCCCCCGTCCGCCCCGCATCATGAGGGCGTGGCCGCCCGCCCCAAAGCGCTGACCCTCGCTGCTCTCGTCGTGATCGCCCTCATCGCCGCTGCCTGCGACAACGGTGCGCCCGGCGGCGATGCTCCCGCGGCGTCCGTCACCGCGCAGCCACCGGCCACCCGCACGCCGGCCGCCCCCCTCGGCGGCAAGCCCGCCGCCCCCGCCCCCACGCCAGCCCCACCTCCTCCCGCCGCGCCCGCCCCCACCGACGCGCCCCCGCTTCCCCCTCCCATCCAGCCCGCCCCCGAGCCACCCGTCCCCGGCCCCCCCGGCGGAGGCCGCTGGATCGAAGTCGACGTCACCGCCTACGTCGTCCGCCTCATGGACGGCGCCACCGTCCTCCACGAGATCGCGCCTGTAGCCGTCGGCGTCCAGGTCGACACCGGCGAATACCTCTCTACGCAGACCGGCCTCTTCGCCGTCAACAGCAAGGTCGAAGGCCTCGCTTACGACGCCCCCTACGACACCTACATCTCCCACTGGGTCGGCTTCGACGCCGACAAGGACAACGGCTTCCACTCATTCCTCAAGGACGCCTCAGGCGCCGTCGTCGACCCCTCCACCGGCCGCGTCTCCAACGGCTGCATCCGCACCGGCGACCCCGAAGCCCTCTTCGCCTTCGCCGAGATCGGCATGCCCGTCTGGGTCCACCCCTGATCGCGCGCCCCTCACGAGAAGCTCAAGCGCGCCCTCCGCGCCGAGATCGACGAAGCCGCGTGGTCGGCGCTCTACTCCACTCGCAGCTTCCCCTTCGACCGGCCGGAGTCAGGCCGGATCGCGTGAAGGTGATCAACCACTACGGCGATGAGGTGCTGAAGGTGTACGACGTGTCGTAGGGACGCCGTCACCATCCCCACTTCGTGTGAATCCGACACTGGCAGCCGGAGGCCCGCGAGTGTCTCGGCCCGGCGTTCGTTCCGGAAGGTCAGCCGGACACCACCCCCACCCCGGCCTGGAAGGGGACAACGCCAGCGATCCTCTCACAATGAATGGAAGCAGTTGGGGGCCAGCGCACAGGTATCCGTCGACCGAACAGCCCATCCGTGAGCCGTAGCGCCTCGAGGCGTCGCCTCTTCTGGCCCTGCCGGAGAACTGGACCGGTGTCGGGGACTTCGTGTGGCTGTTGCCCGCGGGCAGCTTTGGGATCGTGCCGCTCGCTGTGCTGGTTCCAGCAGTGATTTGAACGCAGCCGAGCTGCCTGCCGTTTACGGCACGGCCGCATTCTCGTTTCGAGAAAGGGCGCGGCGAGTTCTGCGTCTCTTCGTGAAATGCGAAACGGCGACAAGATCCAAGCCTCGGCTAGCCGTGAAACGGTCACGGCTGTTCGGCTGGATTAGCGTGGATCCTGGGCTTGACCGTTGCGCCGATTGGCAATTACCTGTCGCGCAGCCTTCACTATCGAATCGAACTCACGGTCGAGTTCGGTCTGACTCGAACCCCTCGTGAGTATCGGTGGATCCGCGATCCCTATGATGGCCCTTCTGGCCTTTTGGCGCATATCCGCCGACTGTGTCTTATCCGTCGCGGCCCTCAGCAGGAAGTCGAAGAACTCATCGGACCCGCCGGACTGCAGGTAGCGAGCAGCATGCAGCAACGCCCAAGCTTGGACATCTCTGCTCGCGTCCCAATCAGCTCCGAGCATGAATCGCGGCGCTTGATCTTCAAACGCGTGGCAGTGCCAATCCGCGAGGAGCGACAGTGCCGCGATAACAGCATCATGCTCTTGGGTGGTCTGAAGCAGACTACATAACGTTTCTACCGAGCTAGCGCTCTGGCCAGATAATCGAAGGGTTCCAATCAAAGAAACCTTATCAATCTGAGAAGAACGGCTCACAAGCTCACTTCGAAGCATCTCAAGTTCGTGCTCAGCAAGTTCGCCGCGCAACGCGCGATCTCTCATGTCTCGGAAGGCCCGAACCCGGTCCGAAAGTCCCCTCTCGAAAGCTTCATTGGCGAAGGCAATCGCATCCAACACGTCTCGCGCATTCACGCCAAGAGAGATGAGAAGGCCCCGCAGTTCCGACTCGGGAAGAGGCACTGAATTGAACCAATCACGAGATGAGTGTGGTGGAGACACCAGCGCGATGTATCCAGCCTCGACCCTATCGACATCTATGGCCATGTGTTCCTCAGCGGCCCGACCCTGGCGGCCAGTAGACTTGCTCCACCGGGTAGACTGCCGCGGCGAGCTCAGCCTTCTCCATCGCGTAGAACTCACTCCTCCCCCCGCGGCGGTTCTCGTCTATACCAATATCGTATATCACGCGACCTTGGCGTATCATGGCCTGAATCCACTGCCGGTTCACGTTCAGGGCGCTGGCGTGCATCGTACCTCCGAGCTGTTCTTCCGTCGGTCCGAAATAGTTCTGAGCACCCAGCGCCGCAGAGGCCGGAATAACCCTTTCCCCCATGTTTTCCCCAATGACCACCGGCCGCGCCGGCCCAGTGTCGTTCGGTATTAAGGCGAATGGGGCCGCTATGGCGATGGGAACCGCAAATGGCGCAACAGCTGCACCCAAGCCTGCGAGCGTAAAGCCACCACCAAGAGCCAGTCCGCCGGTTCCCACTTCGCCCACAAGAGGAAGACTGAAGAACCCACTACCTCCGTCGTCCTTTGGCGCCTCGGCCAAGTACGTACTAATTGGTGGAGTCGCGGGCGCTGACGCAACCCACGCTGCCGCCTGGTAGGCCTGCGATGCCGCAACCCAGCTCGCCGCCGTATACGCGTTCGCCGCGAGCGTCCACTGGCACGCCGTGTCACAACCTGATGCGGCAACGGCGATCGAACTCCCGGTGGCCCAGCTGTTGGCTCCTGCGCTCTGATAGGCACTGGCGGCGGCCTTCCATTGACACGCCGTGTTACAACCCCACGCGTTACCACCGGTTGCCATGTCCGCCATCCCGCTGGGGTCGATCCGGCGCAGCGGGTTGTTGCGGACGTAGGAGTAGGTGTTCCACGACTGTGGATCGCCTGGACGGCCAACTACGGGGTCGACGCTCAGGAAGCGGCCGGTCAGCGTGCTGTAGAAGCGCGCGCCGTAGTTGTAGAGCCCCAGCCCGTCGAAGTCCTCCTCCTTCTGGCCGGTATACCAGCGGTCCGTCGCCCGGCCGTCGCCGCTGATCGCGCGTTCGGCGCCGAAGGGCCAGTACTTCCGGAGCGACGTGACGTTGCCGTCCGCATCCAGCACGCCCGTCGTGGCGCCCAGGTGGTCCGTCAGCAGGTAGGAGACCTCGCCCCCCTTGCGCATCGCCACCGTGCGCGCGCCCCCCTGGTAGTACTTCGTGACGGTCCTCTCGCCCCTCGGTTCTTGGTTCCAGGTTCTCGCACCTCCTTCACGGCTCGCAGCTCACCGCTCACCGCTCACCGCTCCCCCACCCGGTTCCGGTTCTTGGTTCTAGGTCCTTGGTTCCCGTACCCCCACTCACGACTCACAACTCACTACCACCCACCACTCCCCCCATGCCACCACCCCCTTGGACATCCCCACCACCCGCCCCTACCATCGCCCCATGATCCTGCTGCTGAACGATGATCGCGCCCGCGGCTTGGCCCCGAGGCCCCGCCCCTCGCATCCGCGCCAACCCAATCAAGTCGCCTGCGCACCCGCCCGAATCTGCAGGTGCCCGAAAGGGCCCGATTTTTCCGAAATGCAAAACCACAATCAAGTCCCGGTATACTCGGAGCATCCCCTCACCAACCCACCGGATGGAGTCACCTTGCCCAACCCCCAACCCACCGCCGCGAAGCCCGCCGAGAGCCTCCTTCGCGAAGACGTCCGCAACATCGCCATCATCGCCCACGTAGACCACGGCAAGACCACCCTGGTCGACGCCATGCTCTGGCAGACCGGCACCTTCCGCGAGAACCAGGACGTCGTCGACCGCGTCATGGACTCGAGCGACCTGGAGCGCGAGAAGGGCATCACCATCCTCGCGAAGAACACCGCCGTGCGCTTCCACGGCTGCAAGATCAACATCGTCGATACCCCCGGCCACGCCGACTTCGGCGGCGAGGTCGAGCGCACCCTGAAGATGGTCGACGGCGTCCTCCTCCTCGTCGACGCCAGCGAAGGCCCCCTTCCCCAGACCCGCTTCGTCCTGAAGAAGGCGCTCGAGCTGGACCTCCCGCCCATCGTCGTGATCAACAAGATCGACCGCTCAGACGCCCGCCCGCAGGAAGTGCTGAACGAGATCTACGACCTGTTCATCGACCTCGACGCCCACGAAGGACAGCTCGACTTTCCCATCATCTACACCATCGCCCGCGACGGCGTCGCCCGCCTCACCCCGGACGGCGAGGACCACCGCCTCGAACCCCTGTTCGAAGAGATCCTCCGCACCATCCCGGCGCCGCGCTACGAGCCTGATACGCCCTTGCAGCTCCTCGTCCTCAACCTCGATTACTCCGAGTTCGTCGGCCGCCTCGCCATCGGCCGCATCGTCAACGGCCACATCCGGTCGAAGCAGGATGTGGTGCTGGCGCGCGAAGACGGCGAGTTCGAGCGTGCCCGTGTGACCTATCTCTATGCCTTCGAAGGGCTCGAGCGCGCCGAGATCGCCGAGGCGGGCCCCGGCGACATCATCGTCGTGGCCGGCTTCGACGACGTGAACATCGGCGACACGATCACTGACCCCGACGACCCCCGGCCCCTGCCCCGCGTCACCGTCGACGAGCCGACCGTGAGCATGATGTTCTCCGTGAACACCTCGCCGCTCGCCGGCCGCGAAGGGAAGCTCGTCACCTCCCGAAACATCAAGGAACGGCTGGAACGAGAGGTGCTGACAAACGTCGCCCTGCAGGTGGAAGACGGAGACGCAGCAGATACCTTCAAGGTCTCCGGCCGCGGCGAGCTCCAGATGGCGATCCTGATCGAGACGATGCGGCGGGAGGGCTTCGAGCTCTCGGCGAGCAAGCCGGAGGTGATCACCCGGACGCTCGACGGAGCGCGCCACGAGCCGATGGAGCACCTCGTGGTCGACTGCCCGGAAGTCTACGTGGGCGTGGTGACAGAGGCCCTCGCCGCGCGCAAGGGCCGCATGACCACCATGGCGAACCACGGGACGGGCCGTGTGCGCCTCGAGTTCCGCATCCCCTCCCGGGGCCTCATCGGCTTCCGCAGCCAGTTCCTGACGGACACCCGCGGCACCGGCCTCCTCAACCACCTCCTCGACGGATACGAACCGTGGCAGGGCGAGATCGCGCACCGCATCTCCGGCGCGCTCGTCGCCGACCGTGCCGGACGCGTCACCGGCTACGCGATCGAGCATGCGCAGGCCCGCGGCGAGATGTTCGTCGAGCCCGGCGACACGGTCTACGAGGGCATGGTCGTCGGCGAGAACGCCCGCGACGCCGACATCAATGTGAACATCACGAAGGAAAAGAAGCTGACCAACATGCGGGCATCGAACTCCGAGGAGAGCCTGCATCTATTGCCCGTACGCCGGCTTTCGCTGGAGCAGGCCCTTGAGTGGATCGCCGAGGACGAGATGCTGGAGGTGACGCCAAAGAACCTGCGGCTCCGAAAGCGCGGGCTGCAGGCGTCGGCGCGGTCGCGCGATGCCCGTGGATAGCTGACTAGATGACCGACTCTTCTCGCTCGAACGGCGGGTAGGGCGGGAAGAGGGACTCCAGCTCGCGCCGGATGGGATCGTCGGGCGGGAGGTAACGGCTGAAGTCGCCATCGGGCTCAGGACGCTCGCGCTGCCCGGTCACGCGCGTGTCCATGATCTTGTTCTGCAGCATGATGAGGCCCGTAAGCAACGACTCGGGGCGCGGCGGACATCCCGGGACGTAGACGTCTACCGGCACGATGAGGTTGACGCCGGGAAGCACACTGTAGCCGTATGCGAACGGCCCGCCCATGATGGCGCAGCCCCCCATCGAGATCGCCCACTTCGGCTCGGGCATCTGGAGCCAGATCCGCCGGATCGCCGGCGCCATCTTCCACGTACACGTCCCCGAGACGATCATCAGGTCCGCCTGGCGCGGGGAGGCGCGGAAGATCTCCGCCCCGAAGCGGGCGATGTCGTACCTGGGAGTGGCCGTGGCGATCATCTCCATCGCGCAGCAGGCCAGACCGAACATCGTCGGCCACAGCGAGGAACTGCGGGCCCAGTTCATGACCGTGTCGACGCCGGTGAGCAGGATGTTCTGCTCGACATCGGAGTCGACCGGGCCAGCTTCTTGCCCGACGAAGGGGATCGTGTCGTGAAGCTGTGGTGTCATCGCCTTCTATTGTCCCCGTTTGAGGCGGATTTCACAATATGGTCTCCATCGGTCAGTCCGTCGCCCGCCCGCCGGGCTTAACTCCCGCAAAATCGCTCAGGGTCGAAGCGGCAGCTGTGCGCCTCGATGAAGCGTCCCACCCGGGTCTGCTCGTAATCGGACGCCGGGAAAGAGTCGACCCGCGTCCAGCTCGCGAGGGCGATGGTGTCAGCGTCGAGATCCGGGTCGGGGGACATGACGACGCGCTGCCCCTCTTCGAGCGCCTGCCCGACCAGCCGCTCGACTTCGTCCACGGCGTCTTCGCAAGCGGTGCTGGCGCAGTTGAATCCAACGTAAACGCCGGCGTGCTCCTGGATGTGGGGGATCGCCTCGCGAGGAATGGGGAAGTCATAGTTCCCCGGATCCGGCGGGATGTTCACGCGGTGGCCATCGGGCAGCTCGATGTCGCGCTGTACCGGGAGGTGCAGCCCGGAGGTCGGCGGGTTCGAGGCGTAACAGGTCTGCGTCACCAGTCCTGGCGGGCAGAACTCTACCCGCTGGCCGGCCTGAATGTGCTGGATGCCCTGGCTGGCCACGAAACGTCCGGGGAGCCCCGCGCTGTCGTCTTGCTCCGCCATGCGAGCCCGCTCGAGGGCTTCGTCGCGGGACGTGGCGCCGGCCTGGGCGCGGACATCGACCGCATCCTCTCCTTCGACCAGGCCGCTATAGACGACGAGGTTGATCGCGCCGAACGAGACGATGAGGGCGATGACGATGACGTTGGGCAGGGCTCGGACGAGCAATCGCATGCGGCGGAAGTATAACGACGGCCGCTGGCGAATCACCCGCCACAGGTGATGGCATCCGCCGCGGCGTCCCGGCTCCCCTTGCAGACTCGATGCAGAGTTCTTAACCGGGAGGACGAAGGGTCTCCGGACACATGCCAATGTCTGCACTAGACTGACCGCGCATGGACGTTCTGATGCGGCGCGGGCGGCACGTGCTGGTGCGCGGATGGCCGCTCCTGGCCTCGCTGGTGATCCTCGCCGCTACACCTTGCCTCTTGAACTTCAATCGCCACGGGCGCATCGCGGTCCGCGCCTCGATCTACCTGCCAGACATGGTGCTTCAAGTGCCGCTCCCCGTCCGGCCGATCGAGCTGCTAAGCGACGCGCCAGAGGTCGAGCGGGTGACGATCCGGTACATGAGCCGGAACGGCCCCCGGGAAATCGAGGCCGACCTGTATACGCCGGCTGGCGGCAGCAACGGCCGCGGTGTGGTGTTCTCGATGGGTGCGCCACCTCTCGACCTCGACGACAAGCGCCTTGTCCGCATCGCCGAGGATTCTGCACGCGCGGGCGTGACGATGCTTGTCCCGTTCTCCGAGCGGCTGGACGACGAGTTGATCGAGCCGGAAGAGATCGATGCACTCGTGTCGGAGTTCACGTACATGCAGGCGCTCCCCGGCATCGAGGACGACAGGGTGGGGTACTTCGGGGCGAGCGTCGGCGGTTCGCTGGCGCTGGTGGCGGCCGCCGATCCCCGCATCGCTGGCGAAGTCGAGTACGTGATCTCGTTCGGCGGGTTCTTCGACGCGCTCGACACCTTCGGCGCCATCGCCACGCACCACATCGAGTACGACGGGGTCGATGAGGAGTGGACGCCACGAAGGCACGCCGAGAAGATCATGGCCCGGCAGCTCATCCGCGCCGTCGACGACGCGCACGACCGGGAGGTGCTCACGCAGGCGTTCATCGAGCGCAAGCCGAAGAGTCCTGCGGAGCTCGCGACTCTCGGGAGGGTGGGGCGCGCCTGCTACGACTTCCTGGAAAACAGCGATCCCTCCGCCGTCGAGAGGTTAAGCGCGCGCCTGCCGGCGGAAGCGGTGGCAGAACTTGACGATCTGTCGCCACGGACGAGCATCGCCCGGGTGCAGGCGGATCTGATTATCATTCATGACCGCGGCGACCCGTTCATCCCCTACACAGAGTCGCGGCGGCTCAGGGATGCGGTCGCCGGCCGGGAGGGCTTCTCATACGACGAGATCCGTCTGTTCGAACACGTGCAGCCGAAGCTCAACCAGCGGCCTGAAGTGATCGCGATGGACAGCACGAGGCTGCTGTTCCGGCTGTACCAGCTTCTGCTGCGCTGGGACTGAACACGCACAACGCTCCGATGTCCTGTAAGGCTCGCACGAGGTTGGATCATGGCTGCGCCGTGCCGCCATGCGTCGTAACTTCGCAGCACTCACGCCATTCGGTGCGGCAACCTGGACGGACCGGATGCAACGCCTCGACCGCACTGCACATGATCTCCCGGGGCTGCCCGTAACCGCGGTGGCGGCGACAATCGTCCTGTGGGGGCTGGTCAGCCCGCTGGTGAAGTCGGCTTCCCTCAGCGGCCCTGCACTCTCGTTCTACCGGCTGTGGATCGGTGTGGCCGCGCTGGCGTTCGCAATGCGCGGGGGCGCCTCTCCCTCACGCGCGAGACGCTCCGGTGGGGTATCCCTGCGGGCATCGTGTTCGGTGCGAACGTGATGCTCTTCGTCGTGTCCGTAAAGATGACGACGGTGGCGAACGCAACGTTGATCGGCGCTTTGCAGCCGGCGATCGTCTTGGTAGTCGCTGGGCCGTGGTTCGGGGAGGCGGTCGGCCGGCGCGAAGTCGCCTTCGTGGCCGCAGGTGGCGATCGGTTGGGCGCATCGCTACGCAGACGTGTCTCTCTCGTCGCTGATGATGCTGGGTGTGCCTGTGTTCGCCGCGGCGGCGGCGTGGGCGATGCTGGGGGAGGAGCTGGGGCCGGTGCAGATCGCGGGAGGGCTGCTCACGTTAGGTGCGATCGGGATGGTGGTGCGGCGCTCGCCGGCGCCGCCGGACGCCCGCTTCGAGACGGTGCCGGAGCCGATCGTCGCCGACGTGTGAGGCCTCCTCCGACGGGAGGGGAACGAGGACAGCGCCTACGCTTCGGCGAAGCCCTGCGAGGTGAGGAACTGCTTCGCCTCTTCGACGCTGTTGAAGACGCGCGAGCCGAGGCCGTCGAGGGCGTCGACGACGTCATCGTCGGCCGCGTCGTCGTACGCGGCATCCACGATGCCCGCGCGTTCGACGCGGCCCTGGTCGGCGAAGCCCCGCTGGATGTAAGGGGCGATCTTGGTCCATTTGACGGGCATGTCCGCTCCTTCGCAAGAGGCTCGAGGCGTGGATGGGTCGTCTGACTCCCCGAGCCGGGGAACACCCGAACACTTCTGAAGCTTAGCGTACTGGCGACATTTCGGTCTTTCGACGAGCACTCGCGTTCGGCACACGATTCAGGTCGATGCCCGACTCGGGCTCCGCGTGTATCTCTCAGCGAGGCCTCGTATCTGGGAACTCGCGTGATCTTGAAGTCGGTCGTGCAGCCGTATGTAGGCGCGATGTGTCGAGAAGTCGAATGTGCTTCGGTCGCCGGGTTTCCCACACCATGTGACGCTCCTATGTTCAAGTGCCCTCGCGCGGCCGCATGACGTCGGCTAACACTCCTGCCACAGGCCGTTCAACACCGGCGCCCTGGCCCCCATGGATGGTGGCTTCATCGAACGTGAGCCATCTGGTTTGTTGGCGCTGACCGTCACAGACACGCGTGACCTCCGTGCCGGCCGGCGCGGATGAGCGCGATGTTGCTGGTCGCCTGCTCTGCGCCATCGACCTCGACGCAATCGTGCCTCTCGAGTTCGGTCAACGCATCCATCCGTTCCCGCTGCGCGAGAAACGTCTCCGGCCGAGCATCGGAGATTGGATCGGGATAGGTGTCTCGCGCGTCGAGCCGCTTCAGGATGACGTCTTCCGGCGCATCAACCCACGTCAGCAGAGCCGGCACCCCAGCTCGAGTGGCCAGCGCTCGCGCGGCGTCTCGCTCCCGTCGCTCAAGATGGGTCGCATCGAAGACGACCGTGCGTCCGGTTTCGAGGTGCGTACGCACCCGCTGCCGGGCGACCTCATACACATGAGCCCGTTCCTCCGGGCTGTAGTTCGCTGCGGCCGCCGGAGCACCGGGCACGCCTGACATTTCCCTCCGCACGGCGTCTGACCGTACCAGAGCCGCGCCGATGCGCGCGGCGAGTGCTGCGGCGAGATGGCTCTTGCCGGCGCCCGACAGGCCGCCGACGATGACCAACGTTTGCGGCGCTTCTTCGGTCGCGTATCGCCGGGCTAACGCGAAGTAGCGCCTTGCCCGCTCGCGCGCCTCCAGTGCCTGATCCTCGTCGATCTCGCGTTCGCGCGCCGTGATGCTCTCCACCTTGCCACGCACTAGGGCACGATGGCAGCGGAAGAACGGCAGCAAGTGGGGCAGCGTGTCATCGTCCGGGGACAGCTCGACGTACCTGCCGGCGAACTCGTCCGATAGGTCCGCTCGTCCGCGGAAGTCCAGATCCATCGTCAGGAATGCGATGTCTCCGGCGACGTCGCCGCACCGCAGCCGGTCGCTGAACTCGATGCAGTCGGTCATGCACACATGGCCGCCGGATTCAATGTAGATCGAGTCGGACCGGAGATCGCCGTGCCCGTCGCGGGCGCGCCCCGATGAAGCACGCTGATCGATCAGGGAGCGGTTCGCTCGCAGAAACTGCTGGCCGAAAGACATGATGTCGCGAAGTTCGTCCGGCGCGAGTGAATCGCCAGCGAAAGGGGCGATCTCCCCGATGTTCTCGCGCCAGATCGCCGCGACCTCATTGGCCGAGCCGAATCGCGCGATGGCACCTCCACGAGCGGCCGCGTCGTGAAATATGTGGACTGAATCAGCGACGCGCCGAAGCAATTCGGGCGATGCCTCGCCTTGGTCGATCAGATTCGCCAGGCAACTCTCTGCCGACAGCCGCCGCATCTTCACCGCGTAATCGACCGTATGCCCACGTCCGTGCAGATAGCTACGGCCGTCGCGCTCCACGATCGGCTGTACGCCCAGGTACGCGTCCGGACACGTCCGTCGGTTCAGCTGCACCTCGCGTTCGCACATCTCTCGTCGGAGGGACAACGTGCTGTAATCGACGAACGCAAAGCGCACGGGCTTCTTGATCTTGTAAGCGAAGTCGCCGGCGAGCAGCACGTACGAGATGTGCGTCTGGATCAGGCGCACATCGTCGACTGGAGGGTCGTGCGCTTCTGGTTTGAGGAGCGAATGAAGACCTTCAGGTGGGATCATTTGGCGCAAGGCTACTGGTGGGCATCCCGTTCATGAGGGCTCGCTACTGCTTCGCGACGCGCGAGCCGTGTTCGGATGCACCAGCAGCACCGGGGCCACGCCGGATCGCACCACCTGCTCCGCGACGTCGCCGAACAGCCGGTGGACCATGCCCGTCTCGCCGTGCGTGCCCATCACGATGATGTCTGGCTTGTGTCTCATCGAATATCGGATGATCGCTGCCGCCACGTCGTCCCCGACCGTCACCTCCACGCTGTACTTCGGACCTCGCGGCATCCGCGACACCATGTCCTGCAGGTAGACGCTCCGTTCCGCCTGAGCCGGTTCGACGGCTTCGCCTCGGTCCCCGGCGAGGGTGGCGGTGGCCGCGGCGCTGGCGATCGCCGTCTGCGACGGCTCCTCCAGTGCGGTGCCGCACGGCCGGCGCACGATCGACAGGAAGGTGAATTGGGCGTCCGAGAGGCGCGCCATCCACTCAAGCTGAGGCACGATCGCCTCGGAGCACTTGGATCCGTCGAACGCCGCCAGGATCTTCATGGGCCACCTCTCGCCGCCGTCCGTTCCATTCAGAGCGTACTCCCGCCAACCGCGGGCGGACAGCGGCCAGACGGATGCAACATCCGCGCCGATCGGGCCGTCTTCTCACTGATCGGGGCAACGCACATCGTGGCGCGGCGGCCTGGCCCTCGGTCTGCCAGCGCCGGAGCGAGCCCGGGAGCTGGCTGTCGGCTCACTCGGAGCCGGCGTTTGTGGTCGCGGACGCCCCCCGTGACCATTGGCTCCCCCGTGCATCGGCAGCGCGAGGCTCCCGGTTGCAACCAGCCATGGAGCTTACAGGCGTGTTTCCACGTCGTACAGAGCCTATTCCGTCACGCTGCGGTTGTAGCGCTCAATAGCGCGGTTCGCGTCGGCGGCGGCATCATCCAGCGCTTCACGTGGCTCCTTGTCGCCGACAAGCACCTGCTCCAGCGCCTCAATGACCGACTCTCGCACTTGCGTGAACGGCCCGATCACCGCGCCCGCGGTCACGAGGTTCAGCGGCGAGCCGAGCAGTTGCGCGCGGGCTGCGGTGAACTGTGGAACGTCGCGATGCAACGATGCGGCCGGTTCCATGTCCCAGGCGGACACCCGTACGGGAAAGTAACCGGTATCGACGTGCCACTGCGCCTGAATGTCCGGCCGCGTGGCGTACTTCAGAAACTCCCACCCGCCTCGTTGTTCGATGTCCGGCCGGTCCGAGATGATCCACGCCGCCGCGCCGCCGATCACGATCCCGCCATCAGGTGAGTAGGGCGCGGGCAGCGGCCCGGCGCCGAATCTCGCTGCTCCGGGGCCCAGGGCCAGCAGGACCGAGCGCATCGCGGCCGTCGATTCGATCGCCATCGCGCTCTTGCCGGATAGCACTGACAGGAGGGCCTGCAGTCCCTGTTGCCCAACGTTCGTCGCCAGGCCCGAATCGACCATCTCCTGCCACCACGTCAGGATCTCCTCGCCCTCCGCCCCGTCGAAGCGCACCTCCGTTGCTAGACCCTCGCGGCCGTTCCCGTTGTTCGCGTAGAGCGCACCCTGTTTCGCGAGCATCTGCTCGAAATACCAGGCGCTGATGTTGAGCGCGACGCCATTGCGTGTGACCCCACCGCCTTGATCCCGGCGGAGCAAACGCTCGGAGTAGTCGCGGACTTCGTCAAACGTCGTGGGCGGGCGTTCCGGATCGAGTCCGGCTTCACGGAAGGCATCCTTGTCGTAGTACAGCACGGGTCCGGAAAGGTTAAACGGCATCGCACGCAGGCGGCCTTCGAGCGAGTAGTAAGCGAGCGCCCTCGGCTCGAAGTCCGCCAGGTCAACCGCGGGCGGATAGCCTTGCATCGCGGCGCTCGTCGCATCCTCAAGGTCGATGAAATCCTGGAGGGGCACCGTCGCCTGGCTGTCGACCATGAAGCGCAATTGGATATCGTCGAGCTGGATGAGCGCCGGCATGCTGTCCGTGCCGAACGACGACACCAGTTTCTTCAGGGAGTCGGGGAACCCGCCCTGGAACACGGGCCGCACGTGGTACGCGTCCTGCGATGCGTTGAAGCCGTTCGCCATGCGCTGCAACGCGTCACCGTTGACGCCGCCCATGGAGTGCCAGAAGACGATCTCCGTGCGGCCATTCGTCGTGCGCGGGCCGCTTTCGCCGCACGAGGCCAGCGCAAGCGACGCTGCCACACACACGAGCGCGAACACCAGCCGATGCATACGCTAGCCCTTCACCGCCCCCGCCGTCAGGCCACGGACGAGGAACCGCTGGAAGACGATCACGAGCACGAGCATCGGCAGCAATGCGATCACCGTCCCCGCGAGCACCACGTTCGTCCGCTGCACCTCCTCCGCTTGCAGCGCCGCGATGCCAATCTGCACCGTCCGCATGTCCGGTTCGTTCGTCACCAGCAGGGGCCACAGGTACTGGTTCCACGCTTGCAAGAAGCTGAAGACCGCCAGCGTCGCCAGCGCGGCGCGCGAGAGCGGGATGACGACGAAGAGAAGGAATTTCAGGTTGCCGTAGCCGTCGATGTCCGCCGCGTCCTTCAGTTCGCGCGGGAGCGTCAGGAAGTGTTGTCTCAAGAGGAACGTCCCAAACGCCGTGGCGAGGAAGGGCACGGTGAGGCCCTGGTAGGTATCGATCCAGTCGAGCCGTTGGATCGTCTGGAAGTTCGGGATGATCGATGCCTCCCACGGCACCATCATCGTCGAGAGGAAGATGAAGAACAGCGGCGTCCGCAGCGGGAAACGCATGAAGGCGAACGCGTATGCCGCCAACGCCGCCGTGCTCACTTGCCCGAGCGTGATCACGGCGGCGACGATGAGGCTGTTCATCATGTATCTGGGCATCGGGATGTCCGTCATCGCCGACCGGTAGTTGGACCATTGGGGCGAATTCGGCCAGAAGTCGGGTGGGTACGTGAGAAGTTTGTCCAGCGTCTGCAGGCTATCGACGACCGTCATGTAGAGCGGGAACAGGATGACGGCCGCTGAAAGGAGCAACAGCGCGTACCTCGGCAGAGCCGACGCAACCCGCTTTGTTGTGTTCGCGCCAGTCCGTCCCTGCCTCATCGATAGAACACCCACCGCTGCGCAATCGCGAACTGGGCGAGCGTGAGCAGCAGCACGATCACAAACAGCACGACCGCCTGCGCCGAGGCCAGACCGATGTTGTAGTGCAGGAACGCCTCCTGATAGATCGAGTAAACGATCACCGTCGTCGAATCGAGCGGTCCGCCTCGCGTCAGGATGTGGATCTGGCCGAAGGATTGAAATGCGAAGATGACTCCGACGACCGACACGAACAGCAACGTCGGCGACAGGCCGGGCAGCGTCACGTGCAGGAACTCATCGCGTGGCGACGCACCATCCGCGCGAGCGGCTTCGTACAGGTCATCGGGGATGTTTTGCAGTCCCGCCAGGATGACGATCGTCGCGAACCCGAGATTCATCCACACCGTGGTCATCGCAACGGCCGGCAGCGCCCACGCCGGATCGGTCAGCCAGCTCACGGTCGGCCCGCCGGTGCGGTCGATGAGGTAATTCAACACACCGATACCTGGGTTCAGCAGGAGCAGGAACATCACCGAGGAGACCGCGACCGACGAGGCCACCGTCGACGAGAAGATCGTCCGGAACACCACGATGCCCGGAAGGCGCTGGTGCGCCAACAACGCGAGGTACAGGCCGATCGCTGTTGCGGGGATGACGGTGTACAGGGTGAACTGTCCCGTGACGAAGAGGCTGTTCACGAAGTCCGAGGAGGTGAGGACGTCGCGGTATTGCTCAATGCCGATCCAGACCTCGCGCCGGCCGAACGGGTCCGTCGCGTGGAAGCCCAGATAGACGGAGCGCACGAGCGGATAGAAGACGAATACGCCGAAGAGCAGCAGCGAGGGCAGCAGGAACGGCGCCGCGGCCAGCAGTTCACCCGCGCCGCGCGTGATGAGCCGCCCCCGGCGGACGCGGAGGGAGGCATCCGCTCTGCTCATCCCAGACGCCGCCCGCTCTTGGGATCGAAGAGCAGCAAGTGGTCCGGCGCGATCGCGAAACGCTCGTCCTGGCCCACCCGGAGGGAAGCATCCGGATCCAGACGCGCGATGATTGAGCGAGCGTTCATCAACAGCGTCGCGTGAATCTCGTTCCCAAGCGATTCGATGACGTCAACCCGCGCGTCGAACGCCGCCGCCGCCGGCCGCTCGCCGAACTGCGACGCGATGTCGATGTGCTCCGGCCGGACGCCGACCGAAACGGCGTCCGCGCCGCCGGCACGCACTACGTTCGCCTGCTCAGCGCTCAGCGTAACACGCAGTTCGTCAGCTTCGACCGCCATCACACCAGCATGTTCGAGCAGCGCGCCCTCGAAGATCGTCATCGCTGGCGTCCCGATGAACTGCGCCACGAAGAGGTTTGCGGGTTGCGCGTACACCTCGTTGGCGGTGCCAACCTGCTGCAACTGCCCGCGATCCATCACCGCAATGCGTTCGCCCATGGTCATCGCTTCTACCTGGTCGTGCGTCACGTACAGCACAGTCTTCTGGATCTGGCGGTGGAGGCGGATGAGTTCGATCCGGGTCTGCGCGCGCAACTTTGCGTCGAGGTTCGAGAGCGGCTCGTCCATCAGGAAGGCGTTTGGCCGGCGCACGATCGCCCGACCGAGCGCCACGCGCTGGCGCTGACCGCCCGACAGCTGCCCGGGTTTGCGCTTGAGGAGGTCTGAGAGACCGAGCAGGTCAGCCGCATTGCGCACGGCCTGGTTGATGCCGCCTTTCGACGCTCTCCTCGTCCGTAGTCCGAACGCGATGTTGTCATATACGCTCATCTGCGGATAGAGCGCGTAGCTCTGGAACACCATCGCGATGTCGCGCTCGCGCGGCTTCAGGTCGGTCACGTCGCGCCCGTCGATGTAAACGCCGCCTCCGTCCGGGTCGTCGAGGCCCGCGACGATGCGCAGCGCGGTCGTTTTTCCGCAACCCGAGGGCCCGACGAGCACCATGAACTCCCCGTCGTCCGCGACAAGGGAGAAGTCGACGAGGGCGTCCACCTCGCCGTACCGCTTCGTCACATGGTCGAAAACAACGCTCATCGGTGTCCTTCTACGTCGACAACCCGGCCACGCATCTGACCGTATCGCGGCGAGCCCGTTTCGCACAGGTCCATTAGACCCTGGGACGGCGTCCGTCACGACGCAGGCAAAGAGAAACCCCGATATCTCTCGGGGGTTCTCGTTCCGGCGCCCTTTGCCATGGCTCGCTTCGGGACTCACTCCGAGCCCAGTGGGCGTCGCCGCGCCCTTTCCTTCGGGCCGGGCCTCCGCCGCGTTCCGCGCCTTCGAGCGTTATCGTGTCGGCGAGTTACGGGTCGGGGCGCCGGGTCGGACTGCGACTCCACATCGCGTTCTCATTACTCGTTGCGCCTCCTTTCCAATATCAGTATACCCCTGCGACCTCTGGTGTTGCTTGTGCCGATCGGACTGATCTGTCGCCGCGATCACGCCGGCGGGGCGCACCTCGGACGTTCGCGCGCAGCGGTCAGACGACGAGCCCGTCGTCTGTGCGCAGGAACTCGTCGATGAACCAAGCGTGTTTCTCGTGTGTCTGGACCAGGGTCGCGAACACGTCGTTGGTGCCGGGGTCGCCCTCTTCATCGGCCACGCGCGCAGCGTCTCGCATCTCACCAATGATCGTGCGCTCGTTGCCCAGCGCGTCTCGAAGCATCTCCACAGGGGACTGCTGCCCCTCTGCGATCTCGACCGTAGCCCACGCCTCGATCTCTCGCGGCGAAGAGAGTGGCTGGCCACCAACCATGCGCAGCCGCTCTGCGAGTGGATCCACTTCGCCCAAAGCGGCCGCCGCCATTTCGTCGAAGAAAAGGTGCAGGTCGCGGAAAAGCGGGCCGTAGGTGTTCCAGTGATAGCGTTTGGCGTTCGCATACATCGCCAAGGCGTTCGCCTGTGCGTGCTTGAGTGCAAGGACGACTCTGGTTTCGGTTGTTGTCACCATGTTTGAACCACCTCCGCATCAGTCTAGATTGGGCGCAGAAGTGAGACCAGAGTCGTTTCGCGGGTCCAATCAGAAGTGCCGCAGCGCCTGTCGCACGCCCGCACGGTGAATGCGGTACGGTAGAGGGCGCGCCGCGAGCCGGTCCCAAGCGAGGGATCTGAAGTGTGACCCGCCCTATGGCCGATCACCAAGACCTGGGCCCGCCACCGGGGCCCTTCCGCTTCCGCACTGGGGGCGCGCGGCGCTTGCGCCGCTTCTTGCCTTGGCTCGCCGTGATCGCCGCGCTCATTGTGCTGTACGCCATCCTCAGCGTCGGCAAGTCGATCTATGCCGACGTGCTCTGGTTCGACAGCGTGGGGTACCGATCGGTCTACACGAAGCGCATCGTGACGAGCGTATGGCTCTTCTTCGCCGGCGGAGTGGTCTTTCTTGCGATCTTCCTTTCCAACGTGCTGCTCGCGCGCCGGCTCGCGCCCGCCACCGACGACCCCAACTTCCAAGTGAGCTATGAGCTTCGCGAGCTCGCGGAGGAACTCCGTTCTGCGACGGTGCAACGGCTGACCACGATCGGCCTGATCGCCGTGGCGACGCTCATGGCACTCGCCTTCGCCACCAGCGCCGCCGGGCACTGGGACGAGATCCTGCTGTTCAGGCACAGCCAATCGTTCGGCATGAAGGACCCGCAGTTCCACCACGACCTGGGCTTCTACGTGTTCAAGCTTCCCGTCTACGGATTCGCTGTGAATTGGCTGACCGCGGCACTCATCGTCACGACCGTCGGCGTCGCCGCTGTGTACGCCTTCCGCACCGTGTTGTACGGCTTCCGCATCGATGGCCCGCGCCCGATCGCGCGAGAGCTGCTTCGCATCGACGTGCCGAGGCCGATCAAACTGCACGTCTCGGCGCTCGTCGCGGCGATCCTGCTGACGTTCGTCGCGCGCTACTATCTGGAAACGTTCGGCCTCGTGTACTCCACGCGAGGCGCAGAATTGGGCGCATTCTACACCGACATCCACGCAAGCCTACCCGTACTGTACGTGCTGATGGCCGCGGCCACGGTCGTTGCGGTGTTGGTGATCGGCAGCGCGTTCCGTCAGGGGCTCGCCCTACCGCTTGGAGGTCTCGCGGTCTGGATCCTCGTGGCGATTGTTGGAGGCCAGATCTATCCGCTCATCGTGCAGAACTTCCTCGTCCAGCCAAACGAAGCGACGAGGGAGCGACAGTACCTCCAGCGCAACATCGACATGACGCGCTGGGCCTACGGGCTCGACCGGATCGACGAGCGCGAGTTTCCAGCGGCGCTATCGGCAACGGAGGAAGAGGTGGCGGCGAACGACGACACGATCAGCAACGTCCGGCTGTGGGACCCTGGTCCGCTGCGGGCGGCGTTACAGCAACTCCAGACGATCCGGCCGCTGTTTGAGTTCGTGGACGTCGACGTCGATCGCTACGTGATCGACGGCGAGTACCGCCAGGTGATGTTGAGCGCCCGGGAGTTGAACTCCGCCCGCTTGCCCGCGGATGCGCAGACGTGGGTCAACGGCCGCCTGCAGTTCACGCATGGATACGGCTACACCGTCGCTTCGGTGACGCAGTTCGAACCCGACGGCACCCCACACCTGCTCGTCAGCGACATCCCCATGCAAGGCTCGCCGCTGACGGACCGGCCGGAGATCTACTTCGGCGAGCAGCCCGACCATTACATCATCGTGGGCGGCAAGAACCCCGAGTTCACGCCGCTGAGCGGCGGCGAGAACGCCGAGACGCGCTTCGAAGGCAGCGGCGGGGTACGGCTCAACAATCTGTTCCGGAGACTCGTCTACGCGTGGGAGATGGGCGACCGCAACATCCTTATCTCCGGTGCGATCAGCGGTGAGAGCCGGATCTTCTATCGCCGGAACGTCCAGCAGCGCATCCACGAGATCGCGCCATTCCTGAAGCTCGATGCCGACCCGTACCTCGTCGTGGACCAGAGCGGCCTGTACTGGATGCAGGACGCCTACACGGCGACGGACCGCATCCCTTACTCGCACCGAACCGGTGGCATCAACTACATCCGCAACAGCGTAAAGGTGGTGGTCAACGCCTACTCAGGCAAGACCGACTTCTACGTGGTCGAGCCCGACGAGCCGCTGCTCAAGGCGTATGCTGCCGTGTTCCCACACCTGTTCAAGCCGATCGATGAGATGCCCGAGGGCGTCCGGGCGCACATCCGCTACCCGGAGGATCTGTTCGGGCTGCAGGCGGAGCAGTATCTGCGATACCACATCCGCGAAGCGCTGCAGTTCTACCAGCGCGAGGACCAGTGGGATGTGCCGACGGAGATCTCTGGCAGCCAGGAGCAGCAGGTGCGGCCTTACTATGTGATTGCGCGCCTCCCGGGTTCCAGCAGCGAGGAGTTCATGCTGATCCTGCCGTTCGTCCCTCGCAGCCGGACGAACGCGATCGCGTGGCTGGCGGCGAGGTCTGACGGCGCCGAATACGGGAAGCTGGTTTCGTTCCGTTTCCCCTCGAACGCGAGCGTGCCGGGTCCCACCCAGGTCGAGCGGCGGATCGACGCGGATGGACGCGTCTCGCAGCAACTGACGCTATGGAACCAGTCCGGCTCGACGGTGATCCGCGGCAACCTGCTGATGATCCCGATCGGCAACGCGAACATGTTCTTCGAACCGCTGCACCTGGCGGCGAGCAGCGGCGCGAACACGATCCCCCAACTCAAGCGCGTGGTCGTGGTGAACGGTGACAGCATCGCCATGGAACCGACCCTGTCTCGAGCGCTCGACGTGATCTTCGGGCGCGCGCAGCCGTCCGGACTCGACAGCTCCGGTGCCGCAGCGGCGACGCCGTCTGCCACCCCCTTGGCTGGTGTGACCGGGACCGCCGCTACCCCGCCGGTACCGGCGGTGGGCCCAGAGACGCCGGCCGCGGCGCCCCCCCCGCCGGGCGGCGCCGACGTTGCCACGCTCGTTGCTCAAGCGCAGGAGTCATACGACCGCGCACAGGCGCTGCTACGCAATGGTGACTTCGCTGGCTACGGTCAGGAGATCACGCGGCTCAAGGAGATCCTCGACCGGCTACAGCAACTCGCCGGTACGCCCATCGCGTCGCCCTAGATCGCCAGCCCGACCAAGCTTCCAACGGCGACACGGTGGCCCAATGGTGTGGGCATCGAGCACGACGACCGTCGTGGCGAGAGAGGGATTATGCCTCTCCCAGAAGCGACCCGTCACACCTCAGCATGAGAATACGCTGGAATCTACCGGGGTGTGGCGGCCGGACAATGTGTGGTACCAAACTGGCTCCCCGGAATGTTGCCGCAAGGCGTGCTGCGCGACAAGTTTGCCGCTCGATTGCGAGGTCTGGGCCGTATTGCTGCCTCACGCATACACGTGAGGGTCGAGACCCTGGCCGCGCAGTGGCGGCAACTCTTGGACTCGGGGGAGGTTGAGAGTCGTGCTGCCCTGGCACGACGGGTCGGGGTCTCTCGGGCACGAGTCACCCAGGTCTTGAGGTTCTCGATCGACAGGCCTCTAGGCGGCCGGCAAGCCGTCTAATCGATTCATCGGGATGCCTCTTGAAGCCATCGTCGTCCCAAGCGAGGAACCTCCGATGGGTGCTGAGCCTCACTCGGCCGCGTGCGCGCTGGAGGAAGTGGAGGCGGCTCAGTCCGGGAAGGAGGGCACCTCCGACCCGCGTTCTCAGCCGGTAAAGTTCTCGATCGAGGCCATCGGCCGCCACGAGACCCTCACGTTCCAACTGGCCGACCGGTATCCACGCTTCGTCTTCCTCGCAGACACCCACGCAGATCCGCAAGAACAAGCGGAACTCACTGTCGGGGAATTCGACCTCCTTGCCTTGAATGCGCACGAGGTTGCCCCTGCGGCCCGAAATGCGCCCGGTGAGCTCCAGCTTCATCCGGCTCTGGAATCCGGCTGTGTCGAACTCAGCATTTTCCTCTGGTGCCAACTCGATCGCCGCCACCGGCGGACCCTCGGGCGTTTCTCCCTCTGCTGTGATGGCCAAACGCACCAGGCACGTGGTTGGGAGTTCTCCGAGGACGAGATGCTGAGATGCGTGCTCGATGCGCCCCTCGAGTACGCTCAACACTTCGCGGGCATGCCTCTTGGTCATCTCTGCGAGGCGGCGCGCGACCAACTGAGGCTCCGGCTCATCCGGGAGTACACAGTCTTCGAGCTGGGGGTATTCGAGGAAGAGTTCCTCCTCCCCGAGCTTGCTCGTCGTCCGAGCGAAACGGACGTACGAGATGGCTGTTGTGAGACCCTGTCCTTCGAGCGAGTGAAGGAACACGTCCGTCCGATAGCGTTCGCCGAGGTCGTGCTCTTCGACTTCGGCCGCCAATGACGCAAACCGGCGGTCGATGCACTGCGAGCATTCCCCGCAGTGGGGCGTTGCCTTTGGGAGTCCGCGCCAACGTGAGCACGAGATCGTTTCCTGCAATAGGTCAGATAGCCCATGACCTCTTAACACGGCCAATGACTCGGCACGGGTGCGATACTGAAGTGGGTTCGTCGCCACGATGTCCGGAGAGATCACGTGAGCTATGAGGCGATTGAACCGGCTGATGAATTTGGGGTGCGTCGCCCGGCTCGCCAGCGCGCCGAGGAGTTGGTCATTGATCGGGAGGTTCAGGCTGATGATCCCGTTGTCGGCGAAGACGACCTCCCTGATGCCCAGCGAGTGGGCCACGGCGGCGCCCATGGACCCGTAGAGGAACGCCCTGCTCCTCTGGCTGTTGTCGCGCGCCTCTTCACCCGCTCCCTGCACGAGAAACGCCGTGTGAGGAAAGTGCCACGTGTTGGCGAATTGTTGGGCCAGCAATCGAGCGAGTTTCCTCTGCTTTGAGTCGAAGAACGTTGTTGGGTGATGGCTTACCAGCACCGGTCGGTGGCCTCTGATGGCCGACTCCGCGGCCGCACACAAACTATCGGCTCCCCCTGAGAAAACGGAGACGACGTCCGGGTTGCGCCTGGACTCCCTCGGGTTCGTGTCAAGCGAGAGCTGTTCGTCGAAGTGAGCCGTTCCGAATTCGAACAGCCAGATATCTTCGGTGAGGAACTGCAGTGCGTCACCGAGAAGACCGCGCGTCCCGTCTGCGTTCCAGAAGTCGGGATCACTCACTGGCGCACAGATAAGGAAGAGGCGCTTCCAGTCATCTCCCATGACATCCGCCTCACCCCCGCGACTGACGCGTTGATCTGCCCAGTAAACGTACGCGGCGATGCGGAGGAGATCGGCGGCATGGGCGGCGACGTTCCCCTTCAGGGCGTCAGAGGGAGGCTGGACGCGCAGCTTGCGGTTGGCCTGCGCGCCCTGCGTGCGGACGGAAAGCGCGTGGTCCCATTCCCTGCCCTTGTAGGCAGCGCTGGATGCCCGCACGCCGTCGCATTCGACAAGGACGGTGGTCACGGCACCGTCCCGAACTTGAGCTCCATCCGGAGCTTGCGAACGGCAACGGCGACGAAGCCCCGCGCTTCATCGAGCGAGATGTCCTCGCGCGTTTCCCAGTCGTGCTTAGAGAACCAAGAGCCGGCGAAGTCCTCGACGATCAGCGCGGATTGCCGAGCGTAGGTGTCCAGCGCCCGTTGAAAGTCACCTGCTTCATCGACGCTCTGAAGGGTTGCTCCCTTGCCGACGTGACGTTGAATATCCCGGTCGACGGCGGCCCGGAGGAACCGCGCGAACAGGTCGCCGAAAAAGCGCCGAGACAAGGCGCCGAAACGTGCCTGCGTTGAATAGACGCGAACCGCGCGCTGAAGGTCGGCGATGGAGCTGTCGAACAGGCTGTGCCCTTGCTGTCCAACCGTCTCCGAGAGAGCGCGTCGCAGCGCGAGCGACGCCAACTCAGCCAGGTGGCCCGAGGTCGTTTCCGAAGAGAGCCGTGCCCTCACCGCGTCCGTGACCAACGAGATGAACGCTAGACTCGATGTCGACTCGTCAACACGTAGGCCCAGGCGCTCTAGATCAGCTGCGAAAGCCTCGCCGCGCGACGCTGAAGCGATGCGCGTCAGAAGCCAGAACGAATACGTGAGGGATGGGTCATCGGGGAGTTTGGCGAGACGTTGGCCTGCGGCGTGGGCGGCAGCTGCTGCGACAGCTGGTACGTCCAGAGGCGCCTCGTCGAGTATCTCGACGACCTGCAACCAGCGAAGGGTCCTTGGAAGGCGCCCGAGTCGAATATGGCCCATGGTGAACTTTGCCTAGGTAAACCTGTCTACAGAGGAAGCAGTGGCAATTGTCTCGGCGGGCCACCCAAAGCGCTAGCGGGCACCGATCGCATCCGCGACCTTCGCCCACCCCAGATCCTCCTCCCCCTCCAGCCGCCGCAGGTACGTCGTCGTCACCGCGAGGCTGCTGTGGTCGAGGAAGCTGCTTACCGCCTCGATGCTCTCGCCGGCGTCCCGCCGGAGTTTGGCCGCGGTGTGCCGGAAGATGTGGACGCCTGCGGGCGGCATGCCCGCGTCGTCGAGATACCGCTGGAGCCGGCCGTAGAACGTGGAACTCCGCAGCCGCCCGTCCGGGCCGGTCGAGGGCCAGAGCGGCTCGTCCTGAACCATCGTGGCGAGGTCCTTGCCCCAGGCCGCCAGCGCCGCCGTGATCGCATCGTAGGCAGGCCGCGGCAGCTCGCGCTTGCCCGTCTTCCCGCCCTTGCCCCGGTACCGATACCAGGCCCGCCCGTCGTCCATCGAGACGTCTCCCGCCGTCAGGCGCAGCACCTCCTCGCGGCGGCGGCCGGTCAGGACGAGCGTGAGGACGATCGCCCGGTCCCGAAGGCCTGCAGGCGTGTCGGGGATGACGGCGAGCAGTTGGCGGACGTCGTCGGCGCTGAGGCCGCGGGGCGGCGACTGGACGACCTTCGGGCGCTCCAGCGCGTCGCAGGGGTTGGTGGCGACGGCGCCCATCCGGATCAGGAACCGGTAGAAGCTGCTCAGGCAGGCCAGACGAGAGCCGATCGTCACCTGCGACGGCTGCTTCGCCGAGATGCCGGGGGCGTAGGCCCAGCCGAAGACGTCCTGCGCGGTCACCAGGTCCGGGGTGAGGTTCACGGTGCCAAAGAAATGCCGGAGGATCCGGCTGTACCCTTCTACCGTGCGGCGGGAGCCGGAGCGGCGCTCCTTCTCGGCCAGGAACGCGTAGAGCGCGCGCTCCCAGCCGGAGGCTGAATCATCGAACTCGGTGGGCAGGGCTCGGGCGACCATGGTGCGGCTCCTTTCGATTCGGGTCGCACCATATTGGCTCTTGGTGTGACACTATCAAGTCGGGACGAAGTGGCAATGATCCAAGAGTCACGAGCGTCGGCGATCGCATTAGTGGTGCGAGCTGTGGGTCTGCAATATGAACGAAAACCTGAAGTCAACGAACGTCGGCAAACTCCTCGGCATGAACGTCATGCTGGTTGGCCGTGACGACACTGGCGAACGAACGTACCAGCTGCCCAACGGTCTGCAGGTTACTACGTCGAACGCTCTGCCGATTTTGAGAGCTTGGGTGCGCGCATATGATGCGGAACGCACGGTCGACCTAGTGTCGGCCATCTCGTCTAGCCGGGTTTCCAGATACGACGACCTCAACCACGAATTGAACGCGTTGGGCGCGGACGCCGAAGCACTGACACGCGATTATCAATTGGCCTTCATCGTGCGCGAGCTGCTCGGCGACGAAGGGCGCGGATCCAACTCCGGTCTGATCTGCAGTCCGACGGATCTTGTGAATTTGAGCCTCATGGTCATCAACTCCCGCTGCCCGGCCGATGAGCAGGACAGCGGTTGGGCGTTCGTGCAGCGGTTCGCGTACCAACAATTCTGGGATCAGGAGAACTACTCCGCATTCTCGCGCGGCGTATTGCTCCAGCGTGAGATGCACGCGCATCTGTCGCCCGCCGATCGATTTGATCTGAACGGCGAGTTCCGGGCTCTCTTCGGCCTCGATCTCGATACGTTTCTCTTCCTTAGTTTTGGTCTCTACGCGATGGGCACGGCGCAACCCGGACGCACCTTTGATGAAAGTCAATTCGTGCAGTCACCGCACTTCAACATAGCTCGCGGCGACGCCGAGGCGTTCTTTGGTCTGATCAGCCGCACGTTCGATGAATATCGCGACGCTTGTCATCATCCCGCAACTGTCATGGACGGATTCGACCTGTACAATCTGAACCCGCTGCTGCGCTGGCCTGCCCTCCGTCGACCCAGCGGCCGCTTCGTCGTACCGATCCCTCGATATCTTCTCGATCGTGCATCCATCGGCATTTACCTCGACTTCCTGCAGGGACTATCCGACGAGAGGGCAGGAGCCTTCGGGAACTTCTGGGGGAATGCCTTCGGTGCCTACGCGGGCGAACTGCTCAGAAGGACCCCGAATTGTGGAACTGTTGTGCCCGGAGACGAGAACGAGCCTCGTGGCGGTTGCGATTGGATCGTCGACGACAATCAGACTCTCCTGTTGATCGAGTGCAAGACGGCGGGCCTATCCGCTCGAGCCCGAATCACAGGAGAGGAAGAATATCTGCGAAATGACGTGGCGCGTCTGCGGAAGGGTGGCGATACCGGGAGTAGCATCGCGGGTGGAGTCGTACAACTGATGCGAACCCACGATCGATTACGAAGCCAAGGTGACCAACGTCCTAAGATCTGCCTGCTTGTCACGCTCGACAAACTCCATTTCGGCAATAACCGGGAGTGGCTTCATCGCTTCATCCGTGAGGAGGCCGAGAAGCTGTATGGTGGGCCGTTACCTACAGACTTCCAAGTCTCCGACGTTGGCGGTCTTGAACGGCTGTGTGCCCTCTCGATAGCGAGCGGTCAGTCCCCGGCCAGCCTCCTCACGAGAAAAATGGGAAGTGAAGAGACACTTCAGCTCGACCTCATGCTCTTCGACGTGCCCGGCGTCGGCGTGTCAGCACACCCGCTGCTTGATGAAGTTGGAGCGCCGAGCCTCGAGGCCGTCATCGCGACATTTCGCGTCGACGGTGATGATGAGGTGGGCTGAAGTAAGCATTGTCGCCCGCCTATAGCAGCAGCCTGGAGGGCCGCACCATATTGGCGTCGTGTCGGACGAAGTCAAGCGCCGTAGCAACGTTTCTGATGTCAGCACGCGGCGGGGGCGTCGGTGCGATGGGTGGGGCATCCCTCGGCATCGATGGCGCGCAGGCACCTTCGTCGCTAACCACAGACCGCCCATCCACGGCACTTGGCCTTACGCCGGCTCCCGCTCCAGGTTCACTTTCAGCAGCCGCGCCACGAGCGCCTCGTCCGGCAGCTCCGGCGGCTTCTCCCGCCACCCGTACGCCGCGAACACCGCCTCATCGAGAGTCCGGTGCGCGTCCTGGAGCCACTGCGGGCGCTGGTTGTACAGGTTCGTCAGCGTCCGCTTCGCCAGCTCCTTCGCCCCCATCATCCCCTCCGGGTTCAGCCACCCTTCGCGCAGCGCGTTCAGGTCCTTCGCCGCCAGCGAGATCGTCCACTGCTGCTGCTGCGTCGCCCGCGGGAAGGGGAACGTCTCGAAGCAGGACGTGGGCGTGTAGCGAAACCCACTCTCCGCCTCACGGAGCTGCGTGCCGGTGGCCCGCGCCCAAACCTCATGCGCGCGCGAGTGCAGCACGCCGAAGAAGTAGTCATCGCTCCGCGCGAAGACGATGAGCTGCGCGTCGGCGAGGATCTCAGTCTCAAGCCAGACAAAGAATCGGTACTTCGTAACCCGGGGCGTCCCGACGTATCTGGCTAGTCCTCCAAGCGCGTTTCTCATGTCCTGCCGGTGCCGCCCGTGACCCCACCACGGAAACGAGTCGCGGTCAACCGACGTCGCCCCTTGGCGCATCGGCATCACATTCCTCTTGATGTACTCAAACGGCGCCTCGTACTTAGCCGCGTCCTTCTCGCTCATCCCCGGCGGAAAGTCGATGATCCACATGTTCCGCGGCCGCCGCGTGATGTCCAGCCCGTTCACCCAAGGCCGCACCACGTCCGCGTTCGGCTTCCCGTGCGGGTTCGGCGCGGCCAGCATCTGCCGCGCCAGCTTCTCGGGGATGTCGAACGGCCCCACCTTCGTGTCCCCCATGAACGAGACGCGCACGCTCTCCTTCAACCGCCGCGCCTGCGTCACGTCCGCTTCCGACGCCGTCAGGTTGGCGTTGATACGCTGTACAAGTCGCGCGCGCTTGAGCGCGTTCTCTGCGGTGCCCTCCTTCTCCCAGTTCAGCAGCCGCTCCGCCTGCATCCCGTCGTCGAACCCCACCATCGAGACCCGCACCGCCGCCCCGTCCAGCACCCACGGCCGGTCGGACTGCGCGTAGAAGATGTCCCCCGTCTCCTTGACCCGCTCCAGCACCTTCCGGTTCGCCCCGCCCCGGATCGCCTGCGTCGCCAGCAGCTCCGCCCGCCTCGCCTTCCCCGTCTCGATCGCCGCCCGCGCCTTCTCGAACCAGTAGCAGCACAGGTCGGACTCCCGCGCCACCCGCCCGTCGTACACCGCGAACATCCTGTCCACGTACGCATCGCCCAGCTGCTTCCGCAGCATCTTGCCGCCCAGGAACGGCGGATTCCCCACGATCACGTCCGCCTCCGGCCACGCCGCCTCGATGGGCCGCCCGCCCTTGGAGGCGACGATCGCGTCTTTCTGCTCGATTCGCTCCAGCGGCTCCAGGATGGGGACGTCCGGCGGTGCGGCGGGCTGGTTCTCCTTCTTCCACTGCAGGTACCCGATCCACACCACGATCGACGCCAGCTCGTGAGCGTAGTCGTTGATCTCGATCCCCAGGAGCTGGCTCGGGTGCACGCGCGGCGTAATCGTGATCTCGAACGACGACGCGTACGCGACCACTTCCTTCTCCAGCGCCTTCAGCAGCGCCATCGAGACGTACAGGAAGTTCCCCGACCCGCACGCCGGATCCAGCACCCGGATCGTCGTCAGCCGCCGGTGGAAGGGCAGGATGAGCTTCCTTGCCCGCTCTTTCTTCGCGTCCGCGCTCACCCGCTTCTCTGCGTACGCCTCCACCTCCCCAACGATGCGTTGCCACTCGGCCCGCAGCGGTCGCATTAGCACCGGCTCTACGATCAGCTCGATGTCCGCCCGCGACGTGTAGTGCGCGCCCAGTGCCTTCCTGAGCTTCTTGTCTTCCTGCAGGATCCCCTCGAACAGGGTCCCGAAAACCGCAGGCTCCACGCTCGCCCAGTCCAGTTCGTCGAGCCGCGCAAGGATATGGATGTGCTCGCCGCTGATCTTCTCGGGCACGTCGGTATCCCGGAACATCAGCCCGTCGAACTCGGGGATCCGATGGGCGCCGAAGTCGCCTCCCTTGTTCATCTTCCGGAAGAGCACGCTCAGATGGCGCCGGAACGCCGCCGCGTCGCCGCTTTCCTTGTGCGCCCTGATCACTTCAGAGAAGCTCCCTTTCGGTAGAAGGCCAACGTCGGTGGCGAACATGCAGAACATGACCTTGGTGATAAAGCGCGCAATGCGCATGTCCTCGATCTCCCAGGCCCGCAACCCGTCGGCGATCTCTCCGAACAACTTCGCGGCGTCCTCGGTAATTTGCTCGCGCGTTCGCTGCGGCTTCAGCCGGTCAGGCTCCTCGAACAGCGCCTTGAGCACCACCATGGCAGTAAGGTCAGGCGCGTCCTTCGCCCGGGTGCCACCAATCGTACGCACGTCGACTCGGGCATCGGTGGAGATGCCTTCGTTGGTGAAGTAATAGACCCAGGTCTCCGTGCCGGTGAAGTTGGTGTGGACTTCGTAGCGGTCGAAGTCACACACCACAAGAAGCGGCGGGTTGTCCAGGGCTTCGCGGTAACGCTGGACCTGCTCGTACGCCTTGATCAGATCCTTGCGCTTCCCCTTGTACTCCCAGGCGAAGTGGCCCTTCGACCACACGTCGGCGAAGCCATCACCTTCGCGTCCCCGGGCACCCTTCTCGAAGGCGAAAAAGTCGCCCCTCGGGTCAGCCTCGTTTGGCGTCTTTTCGCCCACGAGCCGGCACAGGTCGATGAAGTGCTCTTGCTTCGCGGCTTCCTCGGTGCGTATGGAGGCCGCCCACTTGCGAACGAACTCGTTGGCTTCCACGGGGCTGAGTATAGGACAACGCGCCTTCTCAATTCACGCCTTGGCGCGTAGACTTCTGGCTGCGGACTTGGCGACCGCTGACCAAGTGAACGTCCGTCCGCTAGGCGCACCATCCCCCTTCTACGTGGCGTAGACCTCGCGCACCGTGGTGTGCGCAGGCGCGCCGGTAGGGTTGACCTAACCAGGGAGCACTCCTCCGCCCGGGATCGAAGGCGGGAGGGCGAGCCGCGCTGGCGCGATCGCGTAGAATCGCGCCATGCCTCCGGCTCATGCACTAGTGGCTGCCACCGACAGCCGGTGGTTCGAGTATCTCCGCGACTTTGGCCAAGCGGGCCGACTCGACGAGGTCAACTTCTGGCGCCCGCTCGCCCAGAACGAGTTCAAGGCTCTGTCCGTCGGCGAACCCTTTTTCTTCCGGCTAAAGCATCCCGTGAATGCGATCAGCGGGTATGGGTACTTCGTCCACGCGACTCGCGTCTCGATTCAGCTCGCCTGGGAAGCCTTCGGGCCTCGAAACGGCGATCCGACGTTCGAGCGATTCGTGTCCAGGATCGCGGACTACCGACGCGAGACACCCGCTGAGACCGCGCTCGGTCAACGCGAGTTGACGTGCATCGTGCTTCGCCAAGCAAGCTTCTGGACCGATGAAAGGTTCGTTGCGTGGGGCGCGGAGCAGGACTGGGCACGCAACGTCGTCGCCTACAAGCGGTACGACCTGAACGTGCAACCCGGCGCCACGCTCGCAGAGCTCTTGCGGAACAGCGGTCCTCCCGAGCTGGGCGACTCGTTTCAACCGGTCACTAACGACAAGCGAGTATGGGCAGAGAGCCTCGCCGTCGCCCGCGAGGGCCAAGGGGCATTTCGCGTGCGCCTGCTCGACGCGTATCAACGGCGATGCGCAGTGACGGGCGAGCGTTCTCTCCCGGTACTCGACGCCGCCCACATCCAGCCGTATCGAGGGCCGGTGTCGAACCACTTGCAGAACGGCCTGGTACTGCGGGCCGACATTCACCGGTTATTCGACGCCGGCTATGTCACCGTGACGCCCGAGCTTCGCTTCGAGGTGAGTCGCCGGCTCAAGGACGACTTCGAGAACGGTCGCGACTACTACGCTCTCGGTGGACGCCCTCTGGTCGTGTTACCCCACCAGGCCACGACTAGGCCCAGTCGTGAAGCGCTGGAATGGCACGCCTCCAACGTCTTTCGCTAGCTAGTCGTTGACTCCGAATGCCGCGGGCGCGCTACCGGGATCGCTCTACCCGCACCATCCCCACTTAGTGTCGAATTGGGTGCGGCCCCGTGTCGGCGGCGCGTCGGTCGCGCCAGTCGGCTGAGACGACCCTCTCGACCCATCCGTCGCCCTAGCAGCGCATCCGCGAGCTGCACGCCACTCCGCTTGGCGTTGAGGTCAGCCGTGCTCCCTCAAGTCGCAGTAGTCAACTCGCAGGCTGGCGTGAATGCTCGCTATCGCCTCGATGAACCTTCGCGGAAGGAGCATGGTCACTTCGCCAACATAGTCGTACACATCGCAGAAGACTTCCACGCCTGCGTCCTTTGGTAGCCGCGTGAAGTTCTGCGCAATCGATGTAATGAGATCCGCAAGGGCCGCAAGATGCTCTTCGAGAGGGGCGGCGGGCGCTGCACCGGCCTCGCGGATCCAACAGTTCTCCTTCCGCCTGAGTATGGACGGTGGAACAGGGTCACCCACTCGCCAAGTCTTCGTGGGCGGAACCGTCAGAATTTTGGTAATCAAGTCTGGGGACCCTGTGAAGCCAAATACTTGCAGCTCAACCACGATCCTCCAACGCGCCGCGCTAGTCGTCATCCCTGAACCTCACGGCAAGCCCCTAATGTTGATACCAGTTGATTCACCAGGCCCGGCACCACCGATTGGCTTAGCGTAGATGTTACCGTCCTTGTCCTTGTACAGATCTTGGCCCCGCTGCTTCAAGCTGTGTGGATCAATTTCTGCCTTGATCAGTTTCCGAATCTCTCCCGGCGTGAGGCGTTTGTCCTGAGCGGGATTCCGTCCCGGCTTGGGAAAGGTCCGGGTTGAGTTCGGTTCGCCGGTGGCCGGAGTCCTCTTTCCGGCTCCTCGCCCTCGCGAGAGCAAGAGAACGATCAACTCCTCAGGGTTGTCTTTGATGTACTCAACGCGTTCCTCAGCCCAGTTCTTGAGTTTGTCCGCTAGTGTGCTCTCAGGGATGAAGGCTCTTACGTAGTGAGTCGAGCGACCATCCGGACCGACGATCGGGATGCATGAAGGTTGACACACTTCAGCAAGCCACAGCAGCGCTCCGACGAGTTGCTGATGGGCCGCCTTCTCATACTCCTTCTTCGCCGCAAGCCACTGACAATGGATGTCGCAGGTGACCGGCTGCGCGGCGGCGGGACCCTGGTCTTGCGGGTAGATGACGGTCTCGCCCTGCTCATCTTCGTCCAGCATGAGCTGGCTCGGCGATCCGGTGCAGAACATGAAGCACTCGGGCGTCAGCCCGAACGGGTCGACGTACGACAGCGGGTTGTTTCGGACGTACGTGTACGGGTTCCAGGACTGCGGGTCGAATGGACGCCCGACGATCGGGTCGACGCTGACGAACCGTCCGATTAGCGTGCTGTACATGCGCGCGCGGTAGTTGTAGAGCCCCAGCCCGTCGAAGTCCTCCTCCTTCTGCCCCGTGTACCAGCGGTCCGTCGCGCGGCCATCGCCGGAGAGCTCACGCTCCGCCCCGAACGGCCAGTACTTGTGACTCGCCGTCACGTTCCCGGCGTCATCCAGCACCGCTGTCGTGGCGCCCAGATGGTCCGCCAGTAGGTAGGAGACCTCGCCGCCCTTCCGCATGGCGATGGTCCGGCCAAGGGCGGAGTAGTACTTCGTGACCACGTCCGTCGTCAGGTTCTCCTCGTACAGCCCGCCGACGTACACCGTCGTCTCGTTCGCCGCCGGCTCGGTGTAGTGCTCGGTCGTCCGCTTCACCATCGCCCCGGCGCCGTCGTAGACGTAGGAGACCCGCGCCGCGCCGTAGGTCCGCTGCTGGATGCGGTTCTCGGCGTCGAAGGCGTAGTCGCTCTCCGCGGCGCTGTTCACGTAGTCCAGGTTCCCGGCGGCGTCGTACGCGAAGGACTTGTAGGTCGTGACCGGACCCTGCGTGGGGTCCGTCGTCCGGTGCACCACCTTGGTCACGGCGTGGGGCCGCACCGACGTGGCGCTGGAGGCCGGGTACACGAGCGTCAGGTCGAGCTGGCCCTCCTTCTTGCGGGTCAGGTTGCCGATCTTGTCGTACTCGTAGTGGGCGGTCAGGGCCCCGGCGTAGCCGGTGGCGTCGGTCAGCCGGTCGAGGGCGTCGTACGCGAAGGTCAGCGTCTCCGTCCCGCCGGCGGCGTCCGTCATCGTCTCGATGTTCCCCACGGGGTCGTAGGTGTAGGAGAGGTCCTGCACCGATCCGGTGGTGATGCTGCTCAGCCGCGACGGATGGGCCGTCTCGTAGTTGTAGTCCGTCGTGAGGCCGTTCCCCAGCGGCAGCTGGTCGGGCATCCCCGCCGCCGTATAGGTGACATTCGAGACGTACGTCCCGCCGGAGGTGCAGGCGGAGCTCACCCACTCGCACATGCCCGTCAGCGCCCCGTGGTAGGCGTCGTACGTGTGATGGAGCACCTCGCCGTCCGGATAGGTGAGATCCACGACGCGGCCGGCCAGGTCGTAGGTCGTGGCCACGTCATAGTCGTCCGGGCCGATGGTGCGGCGCCATTGCTCCTGCCGCCCGCGGAGGTCGTAGCAGTAGTCCTCCTCGCCCGGGTCGTCGTCCATGAAGGTGAGCTGGCCGTACGCTGTGTTGGCGGACTGCTGGCAGGGCGAGCCGAGAGGGTACTCGTCGTAGACGTACGTCACGTCGCCGTCCGTCACCTCAGGCGTGCCGCCGTCGTAGCTCTTGCTCAGGAGGCGGCTCAGGGCGTCGTAGTCGAGGGTGGTCTCGACGCCGCGGGAGTCGAGCTGGGTCTTGAGGTTGCCCGCGGCGTCGTAGGTGTAGTACCAGGTCCCCATGTCCGGGTCGGCCATCTGGGTCTTTCGGCCCAGCATGTCGTAGTCCATCGTCGTCTCGTTCAAGAGCGCGTCCGTCACCTTCCCCAGGTTGTCCAGGGCGTCGTACGCGTACGTCGTCGTCGCGTAGAGCGTATAGGGCGACGTGCCGGTGTACTCCTTGACGGCCGTCGTGCGCCCGCGCCCGTCCGCCACGCTCTCGCGCTTGTGTCCGTTCGCGTCGACCACCGCCGTCGTCAGGCCCGTGTAGGTGAACGTCGTCTGCCCGCTGCCAATCTCGTCGACCGTCGTAGTGCGCCCGAGGGTGTCGTAGTAGTGGACGGTGCCCAACGGCATCGTTCCGAACACCGGCTCGATACACGTCGACGAGTCCGTCGCCTCGGGGAGGCTCTGTAGCTTGGGCCGGCCCAGGGCGTCCACCACGGTCCGTGAGGGGACGACCCGCTGCGTCGCCGAGTAAGGCGAGAGGGTCGAGAGCTCCCGGCCGTACCCGTCATAGCAGTGCAGTGTCCACACCGTGTCGCCGGGGTCCGGCCCGGTCCGCGTGATGACCTTGATGGTGTTCGGCTCCTGCCCCCAGTCGTACTCGTACTCCACGTGGGGCGCGGCCTGTGAGGTCAGGGTGTCCCAGGCCTTGAGCGGCCGGCCGAAGCCGTCGTACTCGTACTCCACGACGTTGCCGTTGGCCAGCGTGACCTTCTTGGCCTGCCCGAGGACGAAGTCGAAGTCCTGGGGCAGCACCGTCGTCTCCAGCGGGACGTTGACGAAGGGTTGATTCTGGACCAGCGGGTACTTGTGGAAGGTGGCGTCGTACACCGTCTCGCCGAAGGCCACGCCCGCCGGGATGCCGCCCGTGGGGTTCGTCTGGCCCGAGGGGCACGTCGTGGGCGAGGGGTCCGTGGTCGGCACGGAGGTCTTCACCACGTTACCGTAGCTGTCGTACTGCAGGTACGTGCAGACATAAGACGGATCGGTTTCTGCCGTGCTGCGCGTCGCCGTGAGGTTCCCCTTTGCGTTTGGTGTTGAAAAGTTGGCGTCGGAGCTGGCGCCGTCGTAGTAGAACGCCGTCTCGGCGACCAGCGGGCCGGTGTCTCCTTCATAGGTCTTCGTCCATCTCGGCTTCACCAGATACACGTTCTGACCGGCTTGGCCGGCCAGAAAGCGCAGCTCAGTGCGACGGTTGTCGTTCGGGTTCGCCGTGTCTCCGCGCTCGTACGTCAGCGTGATCTCGCAGGTGAGTTCGGTGTAACTGCACGCACCGCCCATCCAACCGGTCCCGTTTGTGACTTGGTTATCGGTCTGCAGCACCTTCCCGTCATCGAGCGTCGTCTTCGACTGGCTCAGGTAGACGAACGTCACCGGGTCGACGCTGGTGCTGGCGGCACTCCGCGTGAAGGCCGTGCTCCAGGTGTTCTCCGTCTTGCGCAGGAAGGGGCCCCCGCCCGCCGCGTACCGGGCCACCTCGTACTCGCGTCCCTCCCGCTGGTCGTACGTGTCCGGCGATCCCTGGACCACGGTGTAGAACTTGTGCACGCTGTAGTCGCCGTAGAGGTCGGTCGCCGTGACCTCGCCGTACCCCTTGAACTCCCACGCCAGACCGAGCGGTCCGGTCGAGCTGTGGGGCAGGTAATCCGGATACGTCGAGTAGCCGTAGGTTGTGCGGACGTCCGTGTCAAACAACCCACCCCAGAGCTGCTTCACGCGCCTCTTCGTGACCACCGCCCGTGACCAGTAGCCGGGGCCGCTCCCGCCGTCCATCTCCTCATAGTCGAATATCGTTTCACCGCCAAAACCGTTCGTGTAGCTGGTGAGGAAGGGACGGGTGTAGTCGTACTCGTTCTCCACCGGGGAGGTCCGCTCCAGATAGAAGCGGTACGGCGTGTAGCCGAACTCCTGCGCGTAGAGCACCTCGGTCGCGCCCCGGTCCCAGAGCTTCACCTTCTCCAGGAGGAGGTCGGCGGCTCCGTCGGGGTTGCCCGAGGGGTCGCATCCCTTCGGCACCGGGTCGTTGTATTCGAACGTGTACCGCCGGACGCGCTCCAGCGGGCTCCCGGGCTGGTGAGCCAAAACCTCTATCTGGTCGAGGCGCTTCGTGTCGATCACGGTCGGGATGGAGTAGCTGCCGCAGGTGTCGTTCTGATGCGTCACCGGATAGGGGACGTCGTTCCGAAGGTAGAGGGTCTGCGACCCGGAGTACGGCTCGCCCTCTTCCACGTCCGTGTGCGCGACATCCCAAGACGTACTGAACTCTACCCGTGCCTCGCCGCCGTTGTAGATGATGGCGGATGGGTAGGAGGCCATCACCGAGGAGTCCGCCGGCTCTGGTGCCCCCAAGTACGGGCTCCCAGGGTTCCACGAGAACCAATGGTGGGTGATCGCGAACTCCCGCTCGTACTCGACGGCGTACGAGTTCCCGTGGATGTCGGTGGCGCTCGACAGGTCGAAACGATACGGGTGGTCGGGTGGCACGCAGGTCCCCCCAAAGCACTCCATGTAGTTCTGCCAGTACCGGTAGGAGTCCTCCGTCCCGCCGAAGAGGTAGACGTCCCCGCTCTTGTCCACGACCGTCCAGCAGGGCTGGCCGGCGGGCGCCCCAGTGCAGCTGTCCTTGACCTTCAGGTGGTTCTCGTGTTTCAGCCGGAAGTCCCCGTCGACCGTCTCCACGATCTCGCCGCCCACGCCGTTCAGGTTCAGGAAGTACCGCGCATTGGCCCCGTCGCCGGTCTGGCTGATGTACGGCAGGTCCAGGTTGAAGCCCACGCCCACCCAGGAGCCCACGGAGAACCGCGACTTCATCTCGTTCACCGCGGCGGAGCTATACGTGAGCGCCAGGGAAGGCGCGACCCCACCCCGCCCCGGCGGCAGCTCGATGGGCAGTGACAGCGCGGCGGCGCCTCCGCTCAGGTCGACGGCCGCCTGGTCGGTCAGCGGGGGCAGGAGGACGGCGAGGTCGCCGGCGATGCCGTATTCGGTGAAATGGTCGGTCGTCGCTGTCCACTCGCGCACGCCCGTCATCTGCGAGGGCACGTCCACCCAGCGCCCGGCGCCCTCGTCGAAGAAGTAGGCGCGCACGCTGGAGTACATGAGCCCGTCAAGCTGCTCCGGCGTCGGCCGGAACTTCACCTCCACCGGCCCCGCGAACTGCTCCACCGACGCCCAGCCCCGGTCCACGGCGGCCGCCGTGAAGCTCCAGGTGGCGATGGGCCTATGCTCGTCGTTCAGCGGCAGCGTGTCCGGGTCGCGCGCCGAAATCTGGACGCGGAGCCGTTCGGTGGCTGCGCCGGGCGGGAACACCACCTCCACCCGCCCGTCGGCGGCGGCCACGGTTCCGCCCGCCGCGTCCACCTCGCCCACGATGAGGTCCGGGTTCGGGGTGGGGGTGGGGGTGGGCGTGGCCGTCGGCGTCTCCGTCGGCTCCGGGCTGGCCGTGTCCGTCGCCTCGCTGGTAGCGGTCTCGGTGGTCGCCCGCGCCGGCGACGGCGTGGCGGTGGGCAGCGGCTCCGCCGTCGCCGTGTCGGACGGAGTCGCGCTGACCGTCTCCGCCGGCTCCTGCGCACGGGCGGCGGGCACGGAGAGGGAGTAAGGCGCCGAGGAGGCCAGCAGGGCGACGAGGAGGCACGACGCCAGCAGCCCGCGGCGCACGGCGGCGCCCGGGATGCGCGGCCCGCCCGTCCTGGTCCCTGGTTTCCGTCGGTTCATTGTCCGCCTGCTCCCTCCGCACGTGCTCGGCCCGGTGCACCGCGCGCACGCCCCCGCTGGCTACGTCGTCTCCTTGCAGATCTGAAAGGTCAGCGCCAGCTGGGCCACGATCACGGCGTCGCCGATGTTGATCGAACCGTTGCCGTCGAAGTCGAACACCCAGTCTTTTCCAAACTCCGTCGCCGACAAGAGGGCCGCCTTCGCCACAGCGGTGACGTCGGCGATGTTCGCTATGCCGCTGCCGTCCATGTCCGCCGCTTCCCTGCAGTCGTTCCGCCCGTCACCGTCGGTGTCGGCCAGCGTCGGGTCGGTGCCCCAGTGGCACAGCTCCCAGGCGTCCAGCAGCCCGTCATCGTCCGTGTCTCCGCTCAGCCAGTGGCCTCCGGAGGGCGGGCCGATCGGGGCGCCCGTCGAGGGCGAGCAGGTCGCATTTGGCGACTTCGACGCGGGATCCCGCGGGTTGGTGCCGTTCGCGCACTCCCACCCGTCCAGCTGGCCGTCGTTGTCCGTGTCCCACGAG
>JBBDXE010000036.1:0-1580 GCA_040902505.1 Dehalococcoidia bacterium
GGACCCCGATGAGGCGATGGCCGAGATGACGAGCGCCAGCGCCGTTACAAGCGCGTAGCCACGCGAGGACCTTCCCTTGCCCACTGATGCACGAACGAGACTAGGGCTCGGACGTCACGACCCAGTCCTGATAGACGAAATGCATCCAGCTCTGGCCGGGCGCCAGCAGGATCTGGACACCCCCCGGGTCGTGGAAGGTGAACATGTCGGTCTGGGTGTCCCGCTTCCAGGTGCCGTCGACCCGCCGGCCGTCCCGGAAGATCGAGGCCTTGCCGCCGCCGGTCATCCGGTAGTCGAGACCCTTGGACCCGAAGATGTCCTGGATGACGCCGGTCTCCCAGATGTCGGTCCAGATGACGACCACGTTCTTGGCGCTTATCGCGACGTGCCCGTCGGGGTCCACGGTCTGCACCCCGCCCTGGGAGCGGCGATAGCCCTTGGAGCCCTCGTCCCAGGTGAAGGTCGACGGCTGGCGGAAGGGGATGACGAAGCGGGAGGCGGTCTGGCTCGTCGCGAAACCGCCGGCCATCGGGTCCGCGCTCCCGGGCGGTAGGAAGGCAAGCGGCGGGACGTCCACCGGATCGCCGCCCCCGGCCCGGTCCACGGCCTCGCGCGCCTTGTTCAGGTCGGCGAAGAGATCGTTCGGTCCGGGCCGCCCGGCGACGCGGTAGTAGGGCGCGCCGTAGCGGTTGCGGTCGATGCTGATCATGTTCCCGCCGGCGATGTGCCGGGTGACCGCGTCGATCTCCTCGACGGTCGCGCCAGACGCGACGAGCGCGCCCTTGAGCATCTGGGTGATGTGCAGGTCGCTGAAGCGGTAGCTGCGCACGGGACCGACCTCGGTCGAGTCCTGCGAGTGGAAGATCACCGAGTGCCGCGTGATGCCGCCCTCGACGATCATCTCGAAGACGATGTCGGCCTTCGCGAGGCCGACCTGCGGCCGTGCCGCGAGGTCGTTCGGCATGCGGACGTTGAGCGGCCGGCGCTTCACCTTGGCCGGGTCCTCCGCCAGCTGTCCCGTGAGCGGCCAGTAGACCGGTGCCGGAGTGGGGGACGGGGTCGGCGCGGGTGTCGGGGTGGCCGGGTTGACGGCCACGGTCGGGCGCGCGGACGACGTTCCTGTAGCGGCCGCCGGCGGCGTTCCCGGGCCGCCGCAGGCGCTCGCGACGACCGCCATCAAGAGGAGTGCGGTGGTCCAGCGCCAGATCACGCGGCGCTTCCGAGCAACTCCCGCACCAACCGGGGGATCTCGCTCGGTGCGTTCGCCACCTGGATCCCCGCTTCCTCGAACGCGCGGACCTTCGACTCCGCGGTGCCCTGGTTCCCAGAGACGATCGCGCCGGCGTGGCCCATGCGCTTCCCGGCCGGTGCGCTTCGCCCGGCGATGAACGCGACGGCGGGCTTCTTCCCATGGGCGCGCATGTACTCGGCGGCGCGCTCTTCCGCGCTGCCGCCGATCTCGCCCACGATGACGATCACGCCGGTCCCAGGATCCTCGTTGAGGAGCCGGACCGCATCCGGGGTGGGCAGACCGATCACCGGGTCGCCGCCGATGCCGATGCAGGTGGACTGACCGAGCC
>JBBDXE010000037.1:0-1529 GCA_040902505.1 Dehalococcoidia bacterium
AGCGCGCTGACATCACCGGTGTGCGCCCGAAGGGTCTCGTGGGCATCGAGCACGTCGTCGATGGTCATCGGCGGGGCGTGGCGGCGGGTCCGGGAACGCTCCTCTTTGACGCGGCTGACGGCGGGCTCGTCGGCCGCGCCCTCGAGCACGACCAGGAGCTTGAAGGCCGTCTTGCACTCGGAGCAGGTGACGCGGACCACGTACGAGCGGTCGATCATCTTGCCCACCACCCGTATGTCGGAGTGCTCGTGGTTGGTCCCGCACACGCTGCAGTTGTAGTCCTTGGCGCGCTCGCGGAGGATCTTGAGGATGTTCACCTGCTCCTTCAACTCTAGCCTGCCGGCAGACCGACCTGCCATGCCAGGAACGAGGTCATGTCGGCCACATCGTCCACTTGCTTGTCCAGGGGCTTGCCGATGCCGTGGCCGGCGTCACGGTCGACCCGGAGCAAGACCAGACCGTCGGACTCCGCTTGCATGAGTGCGGTCATCTTGCGCGCGTGCATCGGATCGACGCGGCTGTCCCCGTCGGCGGTCGTGAACAGGACCGGCGGGTAGCGCGTGCCGGGGCGAACGTTGTGGTACGGCGAGTACGCCCGCAGCCATTCGAGGTCCTCGGCGTCCTCCGCGGAGCCGTACTCGGCGATCCAGAAACGCGCGATGAGCAGATGCTGGTACCTGAGCATGTCGAGTAGCGGGACCGCGCACACGACCGCTCCGTAGAGCTCCGGCCGCTGCGTCAGCGCGGCGCCGACCAGGAGGCCGCCGTTCGATCCGCCCTGGATCCCAAGCCGCTCGCACTTCGTCCAGCCGGACGCGACCAGGTGCTCGGCCGCCGCGTGGAAGTCGTCGAAGACGTTCTGCTTCCGCTCCAGCATCCCCGCGCGGTGCCAGCGCTCGCCGTACTCGCCGCCGCCCCTGAGGTTCGGGAGCGCGTAGAGGCCACCCTGCTCCGCCCAGAGGATCGCCCCCGCGGCATATAGAGGAGTGCGGGAGACGTTGAAGCCGCCGTACCCGGTGAGCAGCGTCGGGACCGCGCCGTTCGCGCGAACGTCGGCGCGGTGGAGGAGGAACATCGGGATCTCCGTGCCGTCCTTCGACCGGTAGCGCGTCTGCTCGACGACGAGCTCGGGGATCCCCGCCGGGCGGGGCAGCCGCACCAGCTCGGTCTGCTGCCCGCTGCGTGTGTCCACCGCATACGACACCGGCGGCACGTCGAACGACATGAAGGTGTAGGTGACGAGATCGCCCGACTCGTCCGAGGACAGCCCGGCGTCCGCTCCGGTGCCGCTGATCGAGCCGAGCCGTGGAAGAGGCACCTCGCGGTCGATCGCGCCGTCCTTGGTCCAGAGGGCGAGGCGCGAGGTGGCGTGCTCCAGGCGATGCACCGCTAGGCGATCTCGGGTGAGACGGAACTCCTCGATGGCGTGCTCGGACTCGGGTACGACGGTCGTCCAGCGCGCGGGCTCCGATGGGTCGGCGCGCACGATCCGGTAGTTGGGCGCCCCCAGGTTCGTGCGCAGCCACAAG